>CANPVZ010000004.1 GCA_947581855.1 uncultured Phocaeicola sp. | reverse complement strand
CCGGAAAAGTGAATAACGGGTACTTTTCCGGGTGCTTTTTATAAAACTTCCTTATTATAAGTGTTATACGCGGTGCGTACGGGACTCGAACCCGTGACCCCATGCGTGACAGGCATGTATTCTAACCAACTGAACTAACGCACCAATTTTTCTTTATCAATCTCTCTCGATTGCGGATGCAAAGGTAGACATTTTTTTCATACCTCCAAACATTTCCGCAAGAAAAAATCTATTTTTTGGCATTTTCTTTAAAAGAAAAGCCCTTTTTGAATCTTTCAATTCAAAAAGGGCTGCATTCTCCTTGCTTCAAGGGGAACTATTATACTTAATTAGTAATTGGTGGGCTTCACTTCAAAATATGCTTGTGGGTGCAAACAAGCGGGACAAACTTTCGGAGCTTCCTCGCCATAATAAATGTAACCGCATTTCCGGCATATCCAGATGGTTTCTTCTTCTTTTTTGAAGGTTTCGCCGTTCTCAAGATGTTTTAACAAAGTTAGATAACGCTCTTCATGTCCTTGCTCCGCCACACAAATATTACGATACATTTTCGCAATGTCGGGGAACCCTTCTTGTTCGGCAATATCGGCAAACTTCGGATAATCTACATACCACTCCTCATGTTCTCCCGCTGCCGCTTGTTTTAGATTCTCAGCAGTAGTACTAATTACACCTGCCGGATAGGATGCCTGAATTTCGAGGATCCCTCCCTCGAGAAAACGGAACATGCGTTTGGCATGCATGCGTTCCTGTTCCGCCGTTTCCATAAAAATAGCAGAGATTTGTTCGTAGCCTTCTTTTGCCGCTACTTCAGAAAAATAAGTATAACGCATCCGTGCCTGCGACTCACCGGCAAAAGATGCCAACAAATTTTTTTCGGTTTGCGTACCTTTTACACTTTTACCCATATTTGTTTTTATTTATAAATGAATGTTTGATATAGAAACATTTTCGAAAGGTTTATGTTCAAGATTTATTGTTTTATTATATAAAAGGTTTGTTGATTTTCTTAAAAGGATTTAATTTTGCATCCTCAAAATATTCAAGACAAAAAAAATGCAAATGAAAGCGTTCGAATTCAAACCTAAGTTAGTTTCTGCTTTAAAGAATTATAACCAAACAACATTTATGGCCGATTTAATGGCCGGCATCATCGTGGGCATTGTCGCTTTGCCACTGGCTATTGCATTCGGTATCGCTTCCGGCGTATCGCCGGAAAAAGGTATCATTACGGCCATTGTAGCAGGTTTTATCATTTCTATGCTGGGAGGCAGCAAAGTACAGATAGGCGGTCCTACCGGTGCATTTATTGTGATTATTTACGGCATCATTCAACAATATGGAATCAGCGGACTCACGGTAGCCACACTTATAGCAGGCGTACTCCTTATATTATTAGGAGTCTTCAAGCTGGGAGCCGTTATTAAATTTATTCCCTATCCTATTATTGTAGGGTTTACGAGCGGTATTGCCGTCACTATTTTCACCACACAGATAGCAGATGTTTTCGGACTGAATTTCGGCGGCGAAAAGGTACCGGGTGATTTTGTCGGCAAATGGATGATCTATTTCCGCCATTTCGATACGGTAAACTGGTGGAACACCCTCGTGAGTATAGCCAGCGTGTTCATTATTGCCATCACTCCCAAATTCTCGAAAAAGATACCGGGATCGCTCATTGCTATTATCGTGATTACTATAGCCGTTTATTTACTAAAAATATACGGAGGCATTACTTGTATCGATACCATAGGAGACCGGTTTACCATTCAAGCCCAACTTCCTGACGCCGTAGTACCGGAGCTGAATTGGGAGGCTATCAAGAATTTATTTCCCGTAGCGATTACGATCGCAGTATTGGGAGCTATCGAATCGCTTCTTTCGGCTACGGTTGCCGATGGCGTGATTGGCGACCGCCATGATTCGAACACTGAATTGATTGCGCAAGGCGCCGCCAATATCGTTGCTCCCCTCTTTGGCGGAATACCCGCAACCGGAGCCATAGCCCGCACCATGACTAATATCAATAACGGAGGTAAAACACCTGTGGCCGGAATCATACACGCCATAGTATTATTATTGATTCTTTTGTTTCTCATGCCTCTGGCACAATACATTCCTATGGCTTGTCTGGCTGGAGTACTCGTCATTGTATCTTACAACATGAGCGGTTGGCGCACCTTCAAGGCGTTGCTGAAGAATCCGAAATCGGATGTAACGGTATTGCTGATAACTTTTTTCCTGACGGTGATTTTCGACTTGACTATCGCCATTGAAGTGGGATTGGTAATTGCTTGCGTATTGTTTATGCGTCGTGTAATGGAAACTACGGAAATTTCTGTTATCAAAGACGAAATTGACCCTAATCAGGAATCCGACCTCGAGGTACACGAAGAGCACTTATTTATTCCGAAAGGTGTGGAAGTGTACGAAATTAACGGTCCTTATTTCTTTGGTATCGCTACTAAATTTGAAGAAACCATGTCACAACTGGGCGACCGTCCGAAAGTGCGTATTGTACGTATGCGCAAAGTTCCCTTTATCGATTCTACCGGCATTCATAACCTGACCAATTTATGTACAATGAGTCAAAAAGAGAACATCACTATTGTACTTTCGGGTGTCAATCAAAAGGTTCATGCCGTACTCGAAAAGTCGGGTTTCTACGAATTACTGGGTAAAGAGAATATTTGCAGCAACATCAATGAGGCTCTTGCCAAGGCGAAAGAACTAGTTGCAACCTCTTCTATTGAATAATTCGGCATATTGTTGTCAACGGAATTGGCTCTTTTTTAAAGTCAAAAAGCAAGTTAGAGAATGCATTCTTCATTAAAAAGTATCTCTGTTGCAAAGTATAAACATAAAGAACCTTACTTTTCAACTAAAATGGAGAAGAGCAGCTAAACACTGTATAATTTTATTTACATCCTTTTTGTGTGCACAAACGCAAAGGTCGAATGTGCACAAATCCCGATCTCATTTGTGCACAAACGGCAAGTGGAATTGTGCACAAATGAAAGTTGCGTTTGTGCACAATTCTGAAACGACCTCCAATAAAGGGTTTCAGAGGGGTATTTTACTAAGAAGGCAAAAATATCGTCGGTTAAAAATTCAAACAACTCTTATCTGCATCCTAAAAGCAGCACTTCTATTGGAAAATCTTTTTGAAAGGGAAAATAACCGTTAATTCCCCTCCTCCTTCCTATAACCGATGACATCGTCAGAATGCAAGATGACGCGAATATATGCAAAACGTTACTTCACAGGTTGGTAAGTCAGAAATACCTCTATCCACTACCCACGGTTATACCCTATCCCCATTGGCTTAATTCAATATTCACAAAATGAAATAGAGAAAACAATTTATAATAAGAAGTACATTATGACGCTTCTATCTCAGCTATCAACCCTCCAAATTGCTACAGCAAAGAGTTTTCGTAAAGACTTATATCTAAAAATACGTTACTTTTTGCAAGACATATGGCTATAAATATCTATATTTGTACACTTTAAACAACCTTACAAGACATTTAAACAGTATAAGAAATAATGAAAAAACTACTTACGTCTATTGCTATCAGCTTTGCCGCAATGGGTGTGTTTGCCCAATCTCCGCTATGGATGCGCGATGTTCAATTATCGCCTGACGGCAAAGAAATCGTATTTTGTTATAAAGGAGACCTTTACAAAGTAACTGCCGGTGGAGGTACGGCTATCCGCCTGACGAGCCAAGACTCGTACGAATGTTCTCCGGTATGGTCACCCGACAGTAAACAAATAGCTTTTGCAAGCGACCGGAACGGCAATTTCGATGTTTTCGTCATGTCTTCCGAAGGAGGCGCAGCACAACGGTTGACCACTCACTCCGCAGGCGAACAACCGACCACATTTACTCCCGACGGGAAGTATGTGTTGTTTACGGCTGCTATTCAAGACCCTGCAAGCAGCGCACTTTTCCCCAGCGCTGCCATGAACGAACTCTATAAAGTTCCGGTAAAAGGCGGACGAACACAACAAGTGTTGGCTACTCCCGCCGAAGCGGTTTGTTACGCACCGGACGGGAAAACATTCCTTTATCAAGACAAGAAAGGTTTTGAAAATGAATGGCGCAAGCATCATACCTCTTCTATCACACGAGATATATGGATGTACAATACACAAAACGGTAAACATACCCAACTGACCGATTGGAAAGGGGAAGACCGCAATCCGAAACTGTCGGCGGACGGAAAAACGGTATACTTTTTGAGCGAACGTAAAGGAAGTATGAATGTGTATGCTTTCCCTGCTAACGATTCGAAAAGCGTTAAAGCCGTAACCTCATTTAAAACACACCCGGTACGTTTTCTATCCATCGATAAAAACGAAACCTTATGCTTTAGTTACGATGGCGAAATCTATCTAATGCCTAAAGGTAAATCTCCCCGCAAGGTAAATATCAAACTACTCTGCGATGATGAAGAACAACCTATGCTGATGAAGGTAACCCGTGGAAGTAGCGACGCTTCCGTTTCGCCGGATGGCAAACAGATTGCATTCGTGGTTCGCGGTGAAGTTTTTGTAACCTCTACCGAATACGTCACCACTAAACAAATTACCAACACCGCAGCTACAGAAAAATACGTGACTTTTGGCGCCGATAACCGTACACTTGCCTATGCAAGCGAACGAAACGGACTCTGGCAACTTTATACTGCCAAGATTTCCCGCAAGGAGGACTTGAATTTCCCTAACGCCACGTTGATTGAAGAAGAAGCGCTTCTGCCATCATCCACAATAGAACGGACAAATCCGCAATTCTCGCCGGACGGAAAGGAATTGGCTTTTGTGGAAGACCGGAGTCGCCTGATGGTAGTTAATCTGAAGACCAAAAAGGTACGTCAGATTACCGACGGTTCCGCACATTTCGATACAAACGGGGATTTCTCCTACCGCTGGTCGCCGGACGGCAAATGGTTTACGTTGGAGTTTGTGGGTAATCGTCATGACCCGTATTACGACATCGGTCTGGTAAGCGCGGAAGGCGGAAAACCTATCACCAACTTAACCAATAGCGGATATATGAATAACAATCCGCGTTTCGTTATGGACGGTAAGGCCATTCTATTTGAAACAGAACGCTACGGTATGCGCAACCATGCATCGTGGGGTTCAATGGGCGACTTAATGCTCGTGTTCCTAAATCAGGATGCTTATGACAAATATCGTATGAGCAAGGAAGATTACGAACTGCAAAAGGAACTGGAAGCCGAACAAAAGAAAGAGGCTGAAAAAGCAAAGCAAAACAATAAAAAGAAAGAGGATAAAAAGAAGGACGACAAGAAAGACGGAAAGAAAGAAAACAGTGATAAAAAAGAGTCGAAAGACATCGTTGTGGAATTGGAAAACATCGAATATCGCATCGTTCGCCTCACTCCGAACTCTTCTTCTCTGGGAGATGCCATCATCACTCAAGACGGCAATACGCTGTTTTATCTTTCACGCTTTGAAAGCGGCTACGACCTCTGGAAGCTTGATGTGAAAAAGCGTGCTCCGCAATTGGCCCAAAAAGGTATGGGTAACGGTACTTTCGACACAGACCAAAAAGGAAACATCTACTTATTGGGCGACATGATGAAGAAAATCAACAGTATGTCCGGTGTGGGTACTCCGGTAAGCGTCTTTAGTAACATGAAAATGATCCCTTCGGAAGAAAGGGAAGCGATGTTCAATCATGTATGCCTTCAAATAAATAAACGTTTTTATGAGAAAAACTTGCATGGAGTGAATTGGGAAGCCATGACTAAGGTTTACCGGAAGTTTTTGCCGCACATCAACAATAATTATGATTTTTCCGAAATGCTGAGCGAAATGCTGGGCGAACTCAACGTATCGCATACAGGTTCCAGCTACCGTCCCAGTCTGCAAAGTGAAAGCACTGCCCACTTAGGTGTATTCTTCGATTGGGATTATACCGGAAAAGGATTGCGTATTGCCGAAGTCATTGAAAAGGGACCGTTCAATAATAAGCACTCCAAAGCAGCCCCAGGAGTTATCATCGAAAAAATCGACGGAATAGAAATCACTCCCGAAACAGACTACAATATACTGCTTAACGGTAAAACCGCGCAGAAAGTACTAGTTTCTTTCTACAATCCGAGCAACAAAGAACGTTGGGATGAAGTGGTGAAACCTTACAATACCAGCGGTATGGAATATCTCCTGTATCGCCGCTGGGTAAAACAACGTGCGCAAGACGTGGACAAGTGGTCGAACGGCCGCTTAGGATACGTTCACATCGCCTCGATGGACGACGGCAGCTTCCGTACCATTTACTCTGATATACTGGGTAAATACAATAATCGTGAAGGAATCGTTATCGATACTCGTTTCAATGGCGGCGGACGCCTCCACGAAGATATCGAGATACTGTTCAGCGGAAAGAAATACTTTACCCAAGTGGTACGCGGACGTGAAGCCTGCGACATGCCGAGCCGCCGTTGGAACAAACCTTCCATTATGTTGACCTGCGAGGCGAATTACTCCAATGCACACGGCACTCCGTGGGTTTACCGGCACACGAATATAGGCAAGTTGGTAGGTATGCCCGTACCGGGAACCATGACCAGCGTAAATTGGGAAACCCTTCAAGATCCGTCGCTCGTGTTCGGTATTCCGGTTATCGGCTACCAATTACCAGACGGAAGTTATCTGGAAAACACTCAACTGGAACCGGACATCAAGGTGGCTAATTCTCCGGAAACCATTGTCAAAGGAGAAGACACTCAGTTGAAAACAGCTGTAGAGGAATTGTTGAAAGAGCTGGACACCAAGAAATAAAAACAGAATTATTATCTTACAAGAGATAACGATCGCACTATAATATACAGGAATTCCCTTATTTTGCTTTCTTAACCGATAAGAAAAGACAAAATAAGGGAATTTCTTCTTCTTCATTTAACTTAGTAATATTTAGAAAATATCCAAAGTATTATATAGATCACTTTCTTCTTTAGTTTATTCTCATTAATTACCAAAGTAAAAGCTTTCCCATTTATGCTCACAATACAAATCTAAAGAATACTTTGTATTATTCATCAACATTCCATAATTGATTCCATTGTTGCAGAATATCGTTTTCACCCTTTTTATTTTCCAAAGAAAAAAGTTTTCTTTATTCAACGCAATTATATTATATGCAAGTCTTTACTCTTGAAACTTTACATTCCTTTGCTGCCACCACAGCAAGATTTGCCATACGTTGTCTTTTCATACTTCAACATCCGACATTTTATCTTATTGCATTTATTAACGTACTTTCCTTGACAAGAATTGACTTTGGAATAAGGATTGCATATATGGCGAGAAGAACAACTACTTATTAACACCAATACTCCGAAAATGATTAAAACTACTATATTTTTCATAATTACTTAAATTTATTTTATACTTAAAATTTCCATTTTACACCTGCATTTATAACAAACCCATCAAGAGGAGCATAGATATCCCGAAACATAGGATTAGATATACTGCCTGTATATATAGTATCAAACCGAGTCTGTCTTCTATCTGTAAAGTTTTCAAAATTAGCATACAAAGAGAATTTCTCCCATATTTTTTCAATCATAAACCCACATATTACATACTGTTTTCCTTTAAGTCCATCACTTAATTTTTGTGAACTAAAATAATATGCTTCTAAACCGATTTTCCACTCATCCTCTACTTCATACATTAAAATACTGTTTAGCCGATGCTTTGGCGTCAATATATTTTCCTGTTTTACTCTTTCTTCTTTGGTTTCTGTGTTAGTAAATGTATAGCCTAAATATAAACGAAAATCTTTATATCCAATTTTTACATTTGTTTCTCCACCTTTAGTATCTGTATAGCCAATTATATTGTTAAGTCTATATAATCCGCCTTCTTCTGATTGCAGCAATAGAGTATTATTAAGATAAGTATAAAAGAATAGTTGATTAACACTAAACGTTATATTATCTTCACAAAACGAGGTCACATAATTGAAATCCACATTCAATCCATAACTTCTTTCAAGCTTATTTTTATCTCTGTCAATCGGTAATACATTCTGGTATTGAAGTTTTTCACTATCCTCAGTAAAGATAGTAGGGGCTTTATAGCCAAACCCTCCTCCAAATCGAGAAGAAAATTTATCAGTAACTTTAAAATAGACGGAAATACGGGGAAGAATAGCTGTTCCATAATTGGGAATATAATCCGTTCTTAATCCAGTTTCCAGATTAAACCATTTTGTCGCTTCCCAATTGTTTTGTACAAAAGCTCCTATTATTGCCTGTTTATAGTTTCTTAACTGAAAATCAGCTAGTTTTTTTTCATTAAACTTGTCCGTCCACACATTAAATCCAGCTACCCATTCTGTTCTTTGATTTGTATGTATATATGATAATTCGCTGAATGTAGATAATTGAGTACCTTCAAAAGAATAATATGGTACACCTATATTCCTTTTAAAGAAAGTTAAGCTATTCTTAAAATTGAACCTGTCTTTTTCATTAAATCTGTGTTCAAAAGTTAGTTGAATTAAATGTCTTTGTGTTTTATTCTTTTCGAAATAAGAGTGTGTTTTATCTTTTTTTCCTTTTATGTACTTGATATCTCCCCCTAAACGATTCTCCAACATTGCGTTAAGCCCTACACTCATCTCTGTATTTTTTGTGAAATATAGAAATAGTTTAGGATTAAAGACATATCTATCAAATTGAGGTATTGCAGTAAAACCTATATCTGATGGATCATAAGCCCGGTTCCTATTATAAGAAGCAAAAATTGTAGTACCAACCTTATTAAAGCGTTGTCCATAAAACCCACTTACATCCATACCTTTTCCGGAGGTTCCATTAAGATGTAGGCTCAACTCCCTCTTTTCTTCAGGAGTTTTTGAAATAAGATTAATTAAACCTGCTATTGCACCACCACCATATAAAGTAGATGTAGAACCTTTAATAATTTCCACCTGTTTTAAATCAAGAGGTGGAGTTTGCAATAGTCCCAGTCCACTCGCTGCACCCGAAAAAATAGGAAACCCATCTTTTAATATCTGAGTATATCTACCATCCAGACCCTGTATACGAATAGCTGAATTTCCTGATGTTGCAGATGTTTGTTGAGTGATAATACCTGTACTTTCGTTTAATAACATACGAATATCTCCAGGTTTCATAATTCCCTTTTCTCCAAGTTCTTCACTTGAAATAAATTCCACTCTAGTTGGTATATTCTGAATCGTTCGTGTACCTCTGGTTGATGAAATGATCACTTCTTCTAGCATTTCTTCATCTTGTTCCAAAAAAATTTCTATCGGCACAGTAAAAGACAAAGGAAACGAAAATGATTTTGTTTTAGATTTATAATTCAAATAGCTGAAGGTGATATTTTGTACTCCATTAGGGATATTTGATATAATAATTACACCATTCTCATCAGAACTTGCCCCTTTAGTCGTTTGTGCTAGAACTGCATTCACACCAATCAATACCTCTTTACTTTTTTCATCTTTAATGATTGCTTTAAATATATTTTGCGCCACTACGTTTTCCACTACTAATGTAAACATTGCCAGCATTAATATTTTCATATTCATATTTTTTATTATTGATAATTTAATGCTATATACTTATTCATATCAAATAAATATATACCAAAACTACAGTGAAGTATAATCTCCACCGTTAGAAACTTAATATTTAAGATTATATCACTCCATATGTGATATTTCGAATGAATAACTAAATATCCATAAACTTAGGTGGTTGCCAAATATCTGACAAAAACAGAGATATCAGTTTCTCTGTATAAAACAAAAATTGATTATCATTCAATTGAATCATTATAACGAATGATGAATGATATAATTTCGGTACAAGAAACCCTGTGCAAGTATTACAATGCAAAAAAGGAGAACAACAATTAGTACAAGAAGTTCCATCATCATTAGGAAATGCATCTTCTTGCATATCATTTACACATTTAAACAAACATTTATCTTCCAAAAAGCAAGGAGATGTGGCCAACAACATTACCCACAGAGCTAATATGTAAGATAAAAGTCTCATACTAAATTCTCTATTAATCAATTTTTTGCAAAGGTACTTTATTTAGCTGAATAGTTAATATTAATATTTGTTATATACAACAAGTGTAATTTTGAAAAAATGAACTTTACTACAATATAGTGTATTAAATAAGTTAATACTTGTTTAGTATATTACTTTTTTTTTCGCTTTACTGCGTATCATCAGCAACACATCACCAACTTGCAAACGTACGCTTCCATCCGGAACAATATATTCTTCACCCCGCCGAATCATCATCACCAGCACCCCCTTCGGAAGATGCATATCCATCAGGCGGTCACCGTTTGCCAGCATCTCTTTCGTCAGCACCAAATCACGTAAGGAACTGTTCGTCTCCTCAGGTAACTCAATACCGAAACTATTACCCGTTTCGGGAAACGGTTCGTCCAGATGAAGCAACTTAGCTACCCACGAGACAGATGTTCCTTGTATAATTAGCGACAAGATGGTGATGAAAAACACAATGTTGAATATCTGGTTAGCCCCCTCGATACCTGCCACCACAGGATAAGTAGCTAAGATGATAGGCACCGCACCACGGAGTCCTACCCACGAAATAAACATACGGGAACGGAAATTGATACGCTTAGATTTATAAGGCAACAAACAAATCAATACACTGAGCGGACGTGCCAGCACAATCATAAATAAACCGATAAGCGAAGCTACCAAAGCCACACCCAGCATCTCGTGAGGATTGACCAACAAGCCCAACGCAAGGAACATAATAATTTGAAACAGCCACGTCATACCATCCAGAAACGCAGAAATTCCTTTGCGGTTCACAATTCTAGCATTCCCCACGATAATACCGGCAATGTATACAGCCAGATAACCGTTACCATAAAGCTGGTGCGTTACCGTATAAATAAGAAATACAAAACTAAGCAATAACAAAGGGTAAAGCGAGGCATTGTTCAGATTGATTTTATTAATCATCCAAACAGCCAGCTTCCCTAAAACATATCCAGAAACCGCACCCACTACGAACTGAACAAAAAACGAACTTAAAATAGCCCATACCGACATCCCGCCAGACTGGATAAACTGTATCAGTACAATTGTCAGCATATAAGCCATCGGATCGTTGCTCCCGCTCTCCAGTTCCAAGGTAGGGCGAAGATGATATTTCAGGTTCATCCTCTGCAACCGGAGTATATTGAATACCGATGCCGAATCGGTGGAAGACATAGTGGCTGCCAGCAACAAAGAAAGAATCAGCGTAAAATGAATATTAGTAAAAGATAGATGAGATACCCAAAAAATAAACATTCCGGTAAATAGTGTGGTAAGCAGTACACCCAATGTCGAAAGCAATACACCTTGTGAAAGTACAGGCTTGATCTCCTTATATTTCGTATCCATTCCTCCTGAAAAAAGAATGATGCTCAATGATATCATGCCTATAATCTGGGCTTCTGCCGCACTATGGAACTGCAAACCAAGTCCGTCGCTACCGAACACCATGCCCACCAACAGGAAAAGAAGCAAGGTAGGCACACCGAAACGGTAGCCCGTTTTACTGACGACAATACTGACGAACAGTAAAACGGCTCCGACTAATAACACTATTTCCGCTGAAAAACTCATGCGCTTTTTGACTTGATTGATTTAACAAACTTACTCAACGAGTCAGCTTTTTCGTCCTTATAATAATGTATAGAGGTAACAGGAGAATACACATATGGTTCAAATTCAAACAACTGAGCTCCGGCAAAGCTACCGTCCGAAGTCTTCAGTATTTCCATTTTCACACAGCCATTCGGTACACTTTGAATTGTCGCTACCGATGGAAATTCTCCATTATTAATATAATCCCGCAATAAAGCAGATTGCTTTGAATCGAAGAAAAGAATCTTTTTCTCCACCATACTGCCTGTAGGTAAATACACTTCCCTCTTCGAACGGAAAAAAATCTTATACAAACCTAGTATGATAAGTATAATTCCCGCTACCAAGCTCAACATACTCAGTGTATTGTATCCCTCGTTCAAAAGATAGGATATAATCAACATTACTACACCGACTTCCAAATAAAGGGAAGCCAAAACGGCAGATTTATAACTTATTTTCTTTGCGATATCCGGATGTGAAGAAGCAAATAAGGTAGCTTCCTCTTGTTTATGTTCTGTATTCATAATAAGAAGTTTAATAATTTAATGTAAGATTTATAAGCTGTTTTTCACCCATAATGAAAAAGAATTCTTGTTTCGCTATGGACAAAAGAAATAAAAGTCTGTTATATACTTACCTCCAGTATGTGGACAAAAAGAACTTTCTTCTTCGTAAACTCCACAAACCGGGGTTTTCCTACAACACTACTATTAAACTTCTAAATAATAATGTGCCTTATAGCATACACATAATACAAGCTACAAGGCTTTTGAGAATAAAAAAATCGATGATTAAACAATACATATTGTTGCTGCTTCAGCACAGTTTCTCGAGAAGAAACCAACAAAATGATACGCTTCAATCCTAAAACAGTACGTTCTATGATACTTTGCTGAGCATGCATCCAATGGGAACGGAAAGAAGAAAAAAACCGGCCGGCATCTTGTTCCATTCCGTATAATACAGGCAGTCCTTTTTCCGCTGTATAATGATCGGTTTCTTGTCCGAAAGACAGTACACTTGTATTTTGCGCCTCTTTCACCTTTGTTCCACAGTCTTCACCTTTGGCAAACAAAAGGAAAGTAAAAAACAATAATATAATACCTATGTACTTCATCCTTCACAATTTATGAGGCAAATATACATATATTACTGAAAAAAACGGGTTTTAATGACTTCTATTAACAAATTCGAGGGATTCTGTAAACATCTATATTATAAAAAGAAATAGAAGAACATCGGAAAATGCATATACCTATTGCATCTCGAATAATAAAAAGGCAAATAGAAAAAGAGATGATAAAAAGAGTGTCACAGAATAAATTGTATAACAAGATAAGAATAGCTTTACAAGCTAACCACGTAGATTACCTCACGTGCCGACGTAGACGGCTCTAGCTTACAACGTTGCGCTGTTTACGTCGGGAGCTAGAACTGTCTACGTCAGCACGTCACGAAAGAATATCAAAACATTGATAATTAGATGTTTAAAAGATTAAAGGATTTCTCCTCGACAATACTATCGGTTTTAACGCTTTACGAAATGAAGTGGAATTATAACTCTTATTATTCATTCATTTTTCCATCTTCTACCAAATAAACTTCCCTGTAGATACGCTGCTTCACTTTCTCGAAATGTTCTTCAGGATTCAGACCTTCCGTAGCCATCAAATACATAGGCAATGAATTTCCACCGGGACGATAAGAGGGTTGCACATAAGGAGTATCTTTCCAAAGTGTGAACCCTTGACGTTCGTAAAAACCTATTCGACGACGGCTCATTTCGTCTTCAGGCAGCTCCACTTCCAATACCAACGGACGGTTTATCCTTGCCAATAATGCACGAATTGTTTTTTGTCCGTAACCGCCATTGCGACGTTTCGGATCAATGGCTAAATGTTCACCGTAGCAAAAGGTGTCGAAATCCCAAAAAGTAAAGAAACCAACCGGTTCATTTTCTTCTTCTACAAGGCAACAATAAAAAAGTGGATTTTCATCCGTATTATAACGTTGCGCATTCGTATCGCGACGCTCATCCTCCGGAAAAGCCGTTAAAAAAAGTTCTTCTACAAAATCATATTGTTCATCATCGGTTCGAATAGGACGTAAGTTTATCATAATGGTTGTCTTTTAAGTTTAGTTGGTCAAAGATATTGCTTACTAACCAGACTCAGCTCCGGTTTGTTCAATAAAATATCGGGATAAAAAGAATTTCTGTACCTGTCAGCACCGCTTCAAAACCAATCTTCACCAGATAATCTGTTTTAAATGTTAACTCAAATATTTGGTTTATCAATAAGAAGCCGTAGCTTTCAATCCGGCCGCTTCCAATAAAGAAACAATCCGGTCGAGCTCCTCAGGTGTGGCTTTCTTCAAATCATGGTCGGGCGTTTCCCGGTCTATCGTGTAAATCATTACTTGCCGCGGAGCTATCTGCTTTACCACTTCAATCCAAGGTAGTACATATTCGTCGCCTGTATTGTCTACATCTTGTCCGTTATACAAACCTTTTAAGAACATAGTCTGTATAATCAGATTACCCTTGAACGCTTTCAAAAGTTCAATAATCTTCTGTACATCATAATGTCCTGCCGGACGATCGACTAAACGAATATAATCGATATCCACCGTATCCAGTTTTAGAATATTGTTATCTACTTTATTTAAAGCGGCAAACACTGCCGGACGATGAATAAAAGCAGAATTACTTAGTACGCTTACCTTTGCGTCGGGAAAATAGTTGTCGCGCAAAGCCAAGGTATCGTCTATGATTTCAGGAAACTGGGGGTGAGCGGTAGGTTCACCATTTCCTGCAAAAGTCAGTACATCAGGTTTCGGACCGTTTTGCTGCATATCTTTCAAACGTGTCTCCAATGCCTCTCTCACCTCTTCACGAGTAGGAAAAGGCTTTTTCGCCCGATGGTCGGCATTAAAACCACATTCACAATAAATACAATCGAACGAACAGTGCTTGCCGTCGGCAGGCAAAAGATTTATACCTAATGAAACACCTAAACGGCGACTATGTACCGGCCCAAAGATGGGTGACGGATAAATAATTGTTGACATATAAATTACCTATTTGTTATATCATTCAACAAATGTAGATAAAATCCACGAGATTTTACACCCGCCGGATATAAAAACGATTTTTTATAGAGGAAAGATAGAAAGTAACCATGCCGTATCATATAAACTCACTTAATTTATTGCTTTTTCTAATAGCTATCCAATCTTTCTTTTTCTATCTTTCATTTAGTATAGTACATATTTATCGCAACCTTTACGCTTTTCTTTCTTCAATTTTCAATAAACAATATATCGAATAAGGTTTTAGGACATTGGTTTTCAATAGTCCTGTTCCTTATTCTATATAAACTCTAATTTATTCAAAAAAAGATCAGATAATGCATTTTTATTTCAAACACACCACTGTTGCTAAAGTATATTATCAACAAACAAAGAATCCTGCTTTTCAACTAAATTGAAGAAAAATTTACGACTTTACCTTCACAACTTCTTATTTCTATAACTATTTATTTCTGTAACTCTTTACTTTTATAACTCCATGTTTTTATAACTTTCCATTTCTTTTATTCCTTTTTCTTTAATTCTTCCTATTTCAAAACTTTATTCTTAACTGCAACTGTATATCCCGTTTTAAATTTCCTTCAATCTTTTGTTGGGACGAGCCGATAGATGCTTGATCGAAATAACAGGTATGTCCATATTTGGCAATCAGTGTGAACCACTTGTTCATATCGTAACGTAGTACAGCCGCAAGCCTCATCCCTTGATAGTAGAATGAAGGAAAGGAAAAAGAATAAAGCATTCCTTTTTCGTACATATACAAACGGCTGGCATAACTGTCCGTGTGAAAATACGACGCTGCCAAATCGAAACCGACCGGAATAAAAGTCGGTTTGTATGCTACATTCTGTGTAAACATATATCCGCAATCACTATCCTCATTCATAAAATCTACTTGTGCATAATCGAAGGTCGTTTTACACAATAATTCATTTAACGGAAGATATTGCCATTGTAAACGGAACTTTTGTTGTACTTCCACATCAATTCCTTTTTTCTTAGTATCTTTCAACGTAAAATCTTTACCTTTATTCTTATAACGGTATTTCAACAGAAATGACATCCGCTTGTTTGGTTCCCACAGCGTTTGCAACACTCCGTCTACTCCGCGGGAAGAAGGTACGGAAGCCTGATACTTCAAATAAGGAAAACGAAAGAAATCGAAATAACCGGTTATTTTTACCCGCCTTAGTGGAGTTGCCTCCAATCCTGCATAGAGTCCGCTTTCGTTCTGTACTCCGCTCGACTCCGAAAAAGAATTGGCATACAAAGCGTTATATTCTTTTGAATAATAACGTTGTATCAATATCAGTTTATAATAGCGGGTTAGCTGAAATTGAAAAGAATTCATAGTAGCCAATCCCCCTCCTTTGCAATAAGCCGTTTCTCCGGCAATGGTAAAACGGTGATGAAAGTAACTGTAATCCGTTCCGTAAGCATAAAATTCATTTCCTCGTGGATCGTATTTCTTATACGCTTCATTACTTGGTTTCAACACCCTGTTAAAAACATTATAAACACCTGTTATTCCTATATGGAAACCTTTATCAGAATAAGTTAAATTACTACCAAACAACTCATTAGAAGTATTATTTTTCTTTGATATTTCTAAAGGCGTACGATGATAACCATCCGTTTTAAACGAAGTTATGAACGGGTCTATCATTACTGTAGAATCTTGTTTCAACGTTGCATCCTGTTTCTTATTCGAATAAAAGCCGGTAATTACAAACTTACCCAACCGATAAGCTGCCGCCAATCCTCTAAAGTAATTATCTTCACTGGTAGAAGAATGCTTCCGTATGCCTTTATTCAGACTTCCTATAGAAGACGAGGCTGACATCTTACCTAAACTAAAATCCGTATTCATCACCAATCCCTGTCCAAAGCTCAGCCGATAATTACCTATCACCAAAGCTTTAAGATGTCCGATATCTTTCAACATAAAGTAAAACGAATAGAAATCGTATCCTTTCTTTTCAGAGGTAAAAAAAGGTTCTCCGGGATCTTTTTCGGCTACTATACCTGCAAACACTTTGTTTCCATAATGAAATTGATAGCGGAAAGATTGATAATACGCATCGCCCGCATATTTGCGGTTGGGATAGCGTTGCAAGATACTATCATTATACTCTTTATAACCTGCCCGTTCGTACAAAGGGATATCCAGCCGGGTCGTCACTTGATGTTTCCCATAACGAAGAATATTTTTCAAAGAAAGTTTCTTGCTTTTTTTCTTCACTTCACCTACATACACAAAAAACGCAAGCATCTGCCTTGTTTCGAAATCCATTTCTCCTATCAGTTGAAATTCGCTTAATGTCTGCATAGGACCGTATGAATAAAGATAAGCCAGTATGTTTTCCACCTGCACAGCTGTTAAAAAAGGAAGCTGTTCTAATTGTTCTTTGGTAATCGTATTGATATTGAAAGGATGTTCGTGAAGTTCGCAAAGTTCTTCATAAAGGTAACCCCACGCCGCATATTCGCTCTCTTCGCCGATGGTGATTTGTTCCAGAAAGTGTTCCCAACTTATCATTTGGGCATATATGTTGTTCACCGGATAAATAACGGTAAAACAACTTATTAACAGCACTCTTAACATCCTGCTAAAAGTTGCTCTACCTAAATATTTATTCACTAAATAGGAGTTATATTGTCATTTTCCACAAAAGTAGAAAATACCAAACAGAAATACACTATTATTTCAAAAAAAATGTTTCGCTCGAAAGATATTCTATTAGAGTTTATATCAAATAAGGAACACGGCTATTGAAAACCAATGCCCTAAAACCTTATTCGATATATTGTTTATTTTATAATACTTTCAAACGAAACAAAATAGCTATTTTACGAATTCATGGGTGGTAAAGTATAAGGAATGGAGAACCAGAAACAGGAACCTTCTCCTTCTTTTGATTCCACTCCAATAGTTCCGCCCATTTGTTCTACGATACTTTTACATATAGATAATCCCAAACCTGTGCCATGAACAAAACTATTCAACTTTATAAAACGTTCAAAAATGCTTTTCAACTTATCGGCAGGAATACCTACTCCGGTATCCCGTACATAAAACTTCAAATTATTATCTATTTTATTATACCCTAACGAAATGCTTCCTGAAGAAGTAAACTTCAAAGCATTGTTGATGAAATTGGAAATAACTTGTGTCAAACGGTTTTTATCAGTCCAAAGATGACATTCGGGCAAACGTTCCGTAAAACAAAGTTCTACCTCCTTGGAAGTTTTCATACGTAAAGAACAAATAATTTCATTACACAATTGATTCACGTCTATATCTGTTTTCACAAATTCAAATATACCGGATTCTATCTTAGAAATATCAAGAATATCGGAGATAAGTTGTAACAGCAATTCTGTGTTTTCATCTACAATCGATATATATTGTTTACGTTCTTCCTTGTCTTCCGCATCAATCAGCAAATGGGAAAATCCTACAATTGCATTCAAAGGCGTACGAATTTCATGACTCATATTGGCAAGAAAAGCAGACTTCAAATGATCCAGATTTTCCGCCCGTTCTTTTTCCTTTATCAAATTAAATTCAGTTTCTTTAAGTTCCGTGATGTCATAGTTTATACATACCATATCTATCATTCCCTCTTCCGGCCTAAAATCCCTAACCAATACATTAACTCTTGTCCACGTATAGTTGCCATCTTCACGGAGTATCCTGATATCTTTTCGCAAATGAACCGCTTCTTTCCGCAATACTTTATCAAAAAAGTCTAACATCACCTGACGATCTTCCGGATGAAAGTGAGAATGCACTTTGATTATTTCAGTAAGCGGCGTTCCTTCTTTTTCTCCCACATTCCGATACCAACTACTTATAGCATATCCATTACGGGTTATCGCATTGAAATGCGCATATCCCACTTTAGCATAATCACCTACCAAAGTGAAGAATTCTTGAAATTCCTGTATCTTGCTATAAGCTTTGTTAGTCTCCGTATTATCTATATTAGTTAAAAGAGTATTAATCAATTTTCCTGATGAATCGAACAACGGAATTGATTTTGAAGTAATATCCATTACTCCTTTTTTCGAAGTAGGATAATATTCTCCTAAACGATTGAAATCATATTTGTACGAATAATCCAAAGATTCTCCTTCCTTTAACTTTACCCGCCAATCATCTCTTACTATCGGATTATCAAATAAATTCACTCCCACTATATCCGATTTGTTTTCAACTCCGAATATTTCCATATCTTTCTCGTTAGCATCTATAAGATAACCATCTTTATCATACATTTCAATGCCAACAGGAATATTTTGGTAAATGCTACGAAAATATTGTCTTTCCAGATTCGTTTCCAATTCGGACCTGTGCAATTCCATGCAAATGCTGATGATATTAGCTAACGAATTGAACCATTGATAATCTTCATTACTCCATTCACGATATTCTTTGCCTATATTAATTCCCATATATCCCCACACTCCATCTTTAGAATTCAAAGGAACAGCCATTAAAGATTTAATATTCATTTCTTTCATTTTCTGCTTTATATGAGCCGCTTCTATAGGAAATTTTTCAGGTGTATGAGCTATAATGGAAGAACCGGAGAGGATTTGTCGTGTCCACCATTCATCTGTGCACAACGGTTTGTTATTCCATAAAGTTTTATAAGATACCGTGTTCGATGAAACTATCTCATACATACAACTCTGTAAACTATTTACTTTATCATACTTTACAATATAGGTGCAATCTCCATTAAATTGGTAGAGTACATCGCCTAATATTTTATTAATGACTTGAGTAGTATCGTCAGAATGCAAAAATTCGAGTAAAGTACGGGAAATTCCATTAAGCTGGTACAAGAGGCTGTTCAAACGATCCACTGTTTTTTTCTGCACATTCATTCGTTGGCGGGAAATACACTGAAACATACCCAATACACGAATGTTTCCATTCTCTGTTACGCTTTTCTTACCAACCTTAGTACTTACCCACGTAACGCCATACTTAGAATAGATAGGAAATACCTGTTCATAAATATCCATCATCTTAAAAGATTGGAATTCTGCCAATACACGTTCCCGATAATCTTCGTGTATGAAATACTGAAAATCTTTAAACGATATTTTATCATCGTCCAAGCCCAATAAATCTGCAACAAAATCGGAACAGTAATAAACTTGTTCAGTGAAATCAGCTTCCCACCATCCCATTCTTGCCATAGAGACAAGTTCCTTTAACTTCATACTATCATCCTCAGATATTCTCATTGCCTATCATTTACCATTATGCGCTGCAATATAAACATAAATCTTGATAGTTGATATTTATTATTTCAATTAAATTGGTTTTTCTTTGGTTTAAAAAACAAGTACTGAAAGTAAATTTTCTTATTAACTAATCAGAAGATACAAAAAGAGAAAGATTCATTGCAAACATACGTTAAACATCCAAGTAAACACCAAATGATTCAATTGTTTATGAAATTATTCGTTTATTTTTGTCGATATGAAAGGAATATTCCATATTGTATTTATTGTGGGGTGGTTATTAGTAGGAAGTTCCTCTATAAAAGCACAAGAACCTGTCACTACTATAAATAGGCTGGTAGTAGAAGCTTGTATAGATAAAGGAGATACCATCCCATATGTAAAGCTACGAACAGTCTATGTTTACGCTCCACTACGTTTCAAGAACAAGCGAGAACAAATACGGTACAATAAATTAGTACGGGATGTGAAAAAAACTCTTCCCATTGCTAAAATGATAAATAAAACCATCATTGAAACGTATGAATATTTGGAAACTCTTCCAAATAAAAAAGAACGTAACAAACATATTAAACGAGTAGAAAAGGGGTTAAAAGAACAATATACACCCATGATGAAGAAGCTTACTTTCTCACAAGGAAAACTCCTCATCCGATTAATAGACAGAGAATGCAACCAATCTTCTTACGAACTGGTAAAAGCTTTTATGGGACCTTTTAAAGCGGGATTTTATCAAACATTTGCTGCGCTTTTCGGAGCCAGCTTAAAAAAAGAATATGACCCGGAAAAACAAGACAGAATAACCGAGAGGGTCATCACTTTAGTAGAAAACGGACAACTGTAAAAGTAACGGATTATTTCAGCAAGACAACCCATATAAGTATCTACTAATTCAATCCATGAAAAGAGAAAAATAACAGGTAAAACCAAACATAGTCAAACCTATTTTGTAACCAATAATGTCAGCCGTTATAACATTCTTAGTTATTTGAATAACTAAGAATGCTACGGTGCGTAAATATTATTTTACAGCTTCATTAAAAGCCGAGCAAACTCCCAAACAACGATACCTGCCGTAACAGAAACGTTTAACGAATGTTTCGTACCGAACTGGGGAATTTCGATACAACCGTCCGAAGCATTCACTACTTCCTGCTTCACACCTTTTACTTCATTTCCCATAATCACAGCATATTTTTTGTTCTCATCTATCTCAAGCTTATTCAGCATCGTACTCCCCTCTACCTGTTCTACGGAATATACTTTATATCCTTTTTCTTTCAATTCAGAAACAGCTTCCAACGTATCTTTAAAATATTTCCAATCTACCGTATCTTCCGCTCCCAAAGCCGTTTTATGTATTTCAGGCTGAGGGGGCACTGCAGTAATACCACATAAATAAATAGCTTCTACTCTGAAAGCATCTGAACTGCGGAATACCGAACCCACATTATGTAAGCTCCGTACATCATCCAATATCACTATTAAAGGAAGTTTATCCGATTCTTTAAACTCTTCCACACTCATTCTATTGAGTTCCGTTATCTTAAGTTTTCTCATTATTCTTACTACTCTAAATTGCTGTTTTCATTGAATTATGCGGCAAACTTACGGAAATAATATCAAATTCAACTTCATTCAAAGTTCTAAAATTAGAGTATCAACATAATCAAACACATAATTTTATTCACTTTCCCGCTGTTGATAAGTGTTGAAAAGCCACTAATAAGTAGTGGAAAGAAATTCATAATTTATATTTGCATAATCCGAAAGAAACTCCATATCAAAATAGAAATCAACTTTCCAAATTTTAAATGCCGAAGTTTATTACAGGCTTTCAACATCTTTTTAGCCTCTTTTTTGAATGAATATCTATTAAAGTTTTTAACTTTGCAAGGTTTCAACAGGTTGTTAATATAAAGCAGAAGATACTTCATTATCAATAAGTAAAGAACAAATAAGACTGTTGATAACAAGTAGATAATTTAAAACTTGAGTTTAATAACTTAAAAAGCAAGAAAAAAGGACTCTATTTACAAACAGTTTTAACCGTCTATCATCATCAATATAGATTTTTTTAAAATTAGAACTAAAGAAAAATATAAATATAATGATTAAAGAAGAATGGGTTAATAAAGGGTTTGTGGACGAACCTGTAAGCAAAGAGCTTAATCTGAAAGAAGAGATTAATAAGTTACGCAGGGAAAAGAACGCCGTTATTTTGGCGCACTATTACCAGCCGGGTGAAATACAGGATATTGCCGACTTTGTAGGCGATAGTCTGGCATTGGCGCAATGGGCAGCTAAAACGGATGCCGACATGTTGGTACTTTGCGGTGTACACTTTATGGGCGAAACGGCAAAAATTATCTGTCCTGATAAGAAAGTATTAGTTCCAGACTTAAATGCTGGTTGTTCCCTTGCCGACAGTTGTCCTGCCGATAAGTTTGCACAATTTGTTAAAGCGCATCCCGATTATACTGTTATCTCGTATGTAAATACTACAGCAGCGGTTAAAGCGCTAACCGATGTAGTAGTTACTTCTACCAATGCCAAGCAAATAGTGGAAAGTTTTCCCAAAGATGAGAAAATAATTTTTGGTCCGGACAGGAATCTAGGTAATTATATCAACAGCATTACCGGTCGGCAGATGTTATTATGGGACGGGGCATGCCATGTACATGAACAATTCTCTGTTGAAAAGATTGTTGAATTGAAAAAGCAATATCCTGATGCTCCTGTATTAGTACATCCCGAGTGTAAGGGAGCTGTGGTGAAGCTAGCCGACTTGGTAGGTTCTACGGCAGCCATTCTTAAGTATGCCGTAAAGAGTGATAAGAAAGACTTTATAGTGGCAACAGAGAGCGGTATCCTGCATGAGATGCGTAAGCAATGTCCTGAAAAGAACTTTATCCCAGCTCCTCCGGAAGACAGTACGTGTGCTTGCAACGAATGTAACTTTATGCGCCTTAACACTATGGAGAAGCTTTATAATTGTTTGAAGTATGAATATCCGGTTATTGAGGTAAATACTGCAATAGCAGAGAAAGCTGTAAAACCTATCCGACGTATGTTGGAGATTTCTGCTAAGCTTGGACTTTAAATAAATTGTTTATATCTATATTGTTTGGAAGATACAAACTGGTTGCATTTATATTTAATGAGATATGAACAGGGTTGTTGATACAAAAGTTAATTCCGTATATAATAAGAAGTTAAGTTGTTTATTATATACGGAATTTAAGTTATGACAAGTATGGTTCTTTCTATTTTAGATTTACGTTTATTCAATATTTGTTAGTTGTTCATAGAGTTGTTAATTTTCTGTATATGAATTATTTAAAACGTTCATTACTTCTTACTCCCGATAAGGATCCGATGGGTACTGCTATAGCTGATTATTTTCATTATGGCAGAACTGCTGGAAAACTGCGTGTCTACTCTTCGCAATTCGAAGAAGATGAAATACCGGTAAAGCAATTGTTCCGTTCGTTTAATGAAATGCCCTTGTTAGAACAAATTGCATTGCAACAAGCTACCGGAAGGATATTAGATGTGGGAGCAGGAAGTGGTTGCCATGCTTTAGCGTTACAAGAGATGGGTAAAGAGGTTTGTGCTATAGATATTTCTCCTCTTTCAGTAGAAGTGATGAAACAACGTGGTGTAAGAAATGCTCGTCAAATTAATCTTTTTGACGAAACGTTTATGGAAAATTTTGATACTATTCTTATGTTGATGAATGGTTCGGGTATTGTAGGCAAATTAGAGAATTTGCCTGTTTTTTTCAAACGTATGAAACAGTTACTTCGCCCGGGAGGTAAAATATGGATGGATTCGAGTGATTTGTGTTATCTTTTCGAAGAGGAGGATGGAAGTTTTCTTGTAGATTTAGCAGCAGATTACTATGGAGAATTGGATTACCAAATGCAATATAGAAAGGTAAAAGGGGATTCTTTCGACTGGCTTTATGTTGACTTTCAAACACTGAGCTTGTATGCATCGCAATGCGGTTTTGAAACAAAGTTGATACAGCAAGGAAATCATTATGATTATCTGGCTTGCTTGTACCCTTGTTGTTATGTAAATAATAAATAGGTTATTTTTTGTGTGAAACAATAGTAACTTTTATCCATTGCACGATATCATGTAATACTTCGGGGCTGATGGTCTCTTCTATATCAGCATATTCGCTGATTTTTCCTGTCTTACAATGTTGGAAAAGGTGATTTAGTGAGGGGTATTTTTTGATGGTGACATTTGAGTTACCATTGTTTTGCATAGTAGTTTGTATAGAGGACAAATTTATATCGGCGTCCACTTGAATGTCTTTTTCTCCGTTAAGAGCCAATACGGCACAAGTTATCTTCTTTAAATCTTGTACCGGGTCATATTTCATCATATGAAGATACCAAGGAGATGTCATAGTTTGTATTTCAGTCTTTATTTGTTTTTTAAGTTGATTGTTATTTAAATCTTTGGTAAAGAATGATTCTGTAATATTTAAATAAAGTTCTTTTCTTAAAATCTCCGGTTTTTTATTTTGTTTTAAAAGTGTATATCGTTTACGTAATTTAGGAGCTAAAGTTTGCCAGATGCTATCCGGCATACCATTTGATTTATATATCGATTCAGCTTGTTTCAACATCAAACTATCTCCTTGTACAGCCATGCCGGCTAATGAAACAACATATTTTATTTCCTTATTTCTTCCTGCTAGCATAAAAGCGCACCATCCGCCTGCACTATGTCCGATAATTCCTATTTTGTCTCTATCTATATTTTTGTATTGTTTTAAATAATTATATGCAGCTTCTACATCGGTAGAAAAATCTTTTTCCGTGGCTGTTGAGAAGTTTCCTTCAGATTTTCCTACTCCTCGATCATCGAATCGTAAAACAGCTATTCCATTACGAGTAAGATAATCGGCTATTACGAGAAATGGTTTATGTCCCATAATCTCTTCGTTTCGGTTTTGTGGTCCACTTCCGCTTACCAATATGGCAGCCGGATGTTTTCCTTTTGTGGCAGGAAGTGTTAGGGTTCCCGCCAGTGTAATACCGGCTTCTTTATTAGGAAAGGTAACATCAATTGTTTTATAAGGATAAGGAGGAATCGGTTCTTGTGGACGGTTAAGTACTATTTCTTTTTTTGACAATTTCAATGGAATGCTGAAATTTCCTTGTACAAAGGTTCCTTTCAACAGTGTATCATTCATTATTTTTCCTATATATTTAGCACCGATAGCTGCCATCTCTATTGTAAGTTGAGATGTTTGATATTGTACGGTTGATACCGGAATTCCTTTAACTCCTTGATCCGGACTGTCCATAGAAGCTTTATATCCTGAATCAGACTGAGTGATGTGTATGATGATTCGTAATTTATTGTTTTCAGACGTAAGTATACCGAACCAATCTCCAGTAATACTTTGTGAAAATACTTCGAAAGGAAGTAAGAAAATTATCAGATATAAAAATATTTTATTCATAATAAGGTTATATTTATTTTACAAGATATTTATTGATAGTTTATATATGATAGTTTTCTTACTTCCTTATTATTTAAGTATTTCATTTCATGTTTTATAAAACGAACTTTCGTTCCATCCTAATATGTATAATGTACGTATATATGATGAGATAAAGATGGGGATAGTCACTTCTTTATAAAATCTATAAGATTCTATTTTTTTAAGTTCTTGATTTCAGAAATTCCGCTAATTTTTGTACGGCTCGTGCACGATGGCTAATACGGTTTTTTATTTCCTCTCCTAATTCGGCAAATGTTTTAGTATAACCTTCAGGTACAAATACAGGATCGTAACCAAAACCGAAAGTACCTTGCTTTTTACGGATAATGTTTCCTTCAACCGTTCCTTCAAATTGATATACTTCTCCATTTAGAATTAAGGCAATAACCGTACGGAAACGAGCTCTTCGATTTTCTTCTCCTTCTAGTTCCTTTAACAGCCGCTTCATATTAGCTTCCGAATCGTGTCCTTCGCCTCCGGCATAGCGGGCGGAATAGACTCCCGGTGCACCATGTAGGGCTTCTACTTCCAGACCTGTATCATCTGCAAAGCAATCAAATCCGTAATGCTGTTGAATGTATTGTGCTTTTAATAAGGCATTACCTTCTAAGGTATCAGCTGTTTCGGGAATATCTACATTACAACAGATATCTTTCAGACCGAGTATTTCCACTTTATTGCTGAGAATAGCGGATATTTCTTTTAATTTATGTGCGTTGTTAGTAGCGAATACAAGTTTGCTTTTCATATTTATTTTACTTTAATTCTATCGAATCCTTCGCCGTACACACCTACAACATTGCTTTGTGAAACAAATGCGTTAGGATCAATGTCTTTTACCAAACGGAAAATATTAACACTCTGGCTTCGTTTAGCAAGAATGACAATAACTTTAACTGGTTGTTTACTGTACCATCCTGTTCCATCGAGAATAGTGACGCCACGATGTAAGTTATGAGTGACTGCTTCGGCTATTTCGTCATATTTTTTCGAGAAAATAAGAAATTGTACGGATTGCCGCGCACTGTTTATTACATAGTCCATAATAAAACTCATGATAATAAGCGTGGCGAATCCGAATACTACTCTACGCCAGTCGTGGAAAATAAAGTAACAAGAAGAGATAATAATAATATCGCAATACATAATCATTCGTCCGAACGTTACATCGCGATATTTGTTGACAATAGCGGCAATAATATCTGTACCACCTGTACTGCCGTTATTTAAAAAAACAACAGCTATGCCAATGCCACACATGCAGGAGCCTAATACACATCCCATAAAGTCTTGTCCCTCTCCTATAAGCAATACGAACTTACCCACATCGTCTTTCATCATTTCCTGAAACAACCATAGGAAAAACGTCATGGCAAACACAGCATATATAGTTTTGATGCAAAATTTGAATCCTAATATTTTTAAAGCGAATATCAGGAAGACGGCATTGATGAAAAAGTACGAGACTTGGATTTCGATGCCTGTTGCATAGTAAATGATAGCGGAAATACCTGTTACACCGCCTGTTGTAATCTGATAAGGCAGTAAAAAGCAAGTCCATCCCAATGAATAAAGAATTAACCCGAAAGTTATCATAATATAATCTTTGGATTCCCGCCAAAGATCCATAGTAGCCAGTTTGCTCATTGACGTATTTTTCTATTTGTTAGGTTATAGGTTTATAATACGATATTTACAATCTTTTTTGGAACAATAATTACTTTTTTCGGAGTTCGTCCGTCAATATACTTTTGTGACATCTCGTGGTTCATCACGATCGATTCAATGGTAGCGTTATCAACATCGACGGGGAAATCCAATGTAAAGCGAGCTTTTCCATTAAAGGATATGGTATATTTTATCATATCTTCTTTCAGATATTCTTCGTTAAATACCGGCCATTGTGCATCGCATACGGAGGTGTCGTGTCCTAAAGCTTCCCATAATTCTTCACTGATATGAGGCGCGAAGGGTGCTAACAAAATGACAAGTTTCTCCAAAATAGGTTGTTTATTACATTTTAGTTGTGTAAGTTCGTTTACACAAATCATGAAAGCGCTGACAGAAGTGTTGTATGAGAAGTTTTCGATATCTTCTCCTACTTTCTTTATTAATTTATGGATGGCTTTCAATTCTTCTTTGGATGGTTCTTCATTCTTTGGAAGGAATTCATCTGTGCGACTGTAAAATAAGCCCCAAAGTTTTTTGAGAAAACGGTGTACACCGTCGATACCGTTAGTATCCCAAGGTTTGGATTGTTCTACCGGACCGAGAAACATTTCGTACATACGTAGTGTATCAGCGCCGTATTTTTCTACAATCATATCAGGGTTCACTACATTATACATAGATTTACTCATTTTCTCTACTGCCCATCCGCAGATGTATTTGCCGTCTTCAAGTAAAAATTCAGCATGATTGTATTCCGGACGCCAATTTTTAAAAGCTTCGATATCAAGTATGTCATTTGATACCATATTCACATCTACATGAATTTCGTTTACTCCTTGGTTCGTAAGCAGTTCGTTAGGAATATTCACATTAGATTCTTTGAATAGTTTGCTCAATTCTTCGGATGTGTATTTTCCTTTAGAAATACCATCAGCAATGCTTTTTGAAATAAATATGTTTGTAGGTATTACTTCCTTAGTTTCACCTTCCATTTTCCAGGAATAATAACGATATACGAAATTACTTCGTCCTTGAATCATTCCTTGGTTAACTAATTTTTGGAAGGGTTCTTCTTTAACGCTAATATTCAGGTCGAATAGGAATTTATTCCAAAAACGAGAGTAAATCAAATGTCCTGTGGCGTGTTCCGTACCTCCTACATAAAGGTCTACATTTTGCCAGTAACGATCGGCTTTTTCTGAAACCAATGCTTTGTGATTATGTGGATCCATGTAACGTAAATAGTAAGCGGACGAACCGGCAAATCCCGGCATGGTATTCAGTTCTATCGGAAAAATGGTTTGATTATCTATTTGGGTATTCTCTACTACACATTTGTTTACTGTATCCCATGCCCATTTGGTAGCATGTCCTAAGGGAGGTTCACCCGTTTCGGTAGGTAAGAACTTGTCCACCTCCGGAAGTTCCAATGGCAGGCAAGTTTCATCAATCATATAGGGCATATTATCCTTATAATATACAGGGAAGGGTTCTCCCCAGTAACGTTGGCGTGAAAAGATAGCATCTCGTAGACGGAAGTTTACTTTTACTCGTCCCAAATTGTGTTCTTTTACATATTTCTTGGTAGCGGCGATAGCCTCTTTTACTGTCAGTCCGTTTAAGTTTAGGTCGCAATATGGTTTTTTGAGGTTGCCGTTTTCATCAAGAATAGGAGTTCCATCTTCCTTTGTTAAGCATGGAGAATTTTTCACAATACCTTCTTTGGCATCAAAGCTTTCTTCCGAAACATCACAACCTTCAATTAACGGACGAATTTCCAGCCCGAAATGTTTGGCGAAAGCATAGTCTCGACTATCATGTGCCGGTACAGCCATAATAGCACCTGTACCATATCCGGCCAATACATAATCGCTTATCCATACCGGAACTTCTTCTCCAGTCATAGGATTAATGGCATATGCGCCAGTAAATACACCCGTTACGCGGCGATCTGCAATACGTTCTCGTTCTGTACGTTTCTTAGTGGCATCCAAATAAGCTTCTACTTCAGCTTTTTGTGCGGGAGTGGTTACTTGCCAAACTAGTTCGCTTTCGGGAGCCAGTACCATGAAAGTGACACCAAACATAGTATCTGCGCGGGTGGTAAAAATAGTAAATTCTACTTCTTGATTGTCTGCTTTATCACGAGTTTCATCTTTTTTGATTTTGAATTGCACTTCCGTACCTTCTGAACGTCCTATCCAGTTACGTTGTGTTTCTTTTAATGAATCTGTCCATTCAATGGTATCCAATCCGTCGAGCAGACGTTGTGCATAGGCTGATACACGCAAGCACCATTGACGCATTTTCTTTTGTATTACAGGATACCCTCCCCGTTCCGATACACCGTCAACTACCTCATCATTAGCGAGTACCGTACCTAATTGTGGACACCAGTTTACCATAGTTTCACCCAAGTAAGCAATACGGTAATTCATCAATATTTCTTGCTGTTGCTTTTCATTCATGGCATTCCATTCCGTAGCAGTAAACGAAATTTCTTCGCTACAAGCAATATCCAATCCTTCATTACCATTTTTGGAAAAAATCTCAATTAATTCTTCAATAGGACGTGCCTTTTTTTCCTGATTACAGTAATAACTGTTAAACATTTTTTGGAATGCCCATTGTGTCCAGTGGTAGTATTCGGAATCACAAGTGCGGATTTCACGATTCCAATCGAATGAAAAACCTATTTTATCTAATTGTTCCCGATAACGGTTTATATTATTAACGGTGGTAATAGCCGGATGTTGTCCGGTTTGGATAGCATATTGTTCAGCCGGCAGACCATATGAGTCATATCCCATAGGGTTCAATACATTATAGCCTTGCAGGCGTTTGTAGCGTGCATAAATATCCGAAGCGATGTATCCCAGCGGGTGACCTACGTGCAAACCTGCTCCGGAAGGATATGGGAACATATTTAATACATAAAATTTCTTTTTGGATTCGTCTTCTGTTACTTGGTAAGTTTTGTTTTCTACCCACCGTTGATGCCATTTCTTTTCAATCTCTCTGAAATTATATTCCATAGCGATATATGTTTTATATGATTATTTTGTTAGTTCATTCAGTTTCAGTCTGCAAAGATAGTGAAAGTTACCTATTTTCTTCTTTTATAACTTTATATTTTGTTTGTATGATATTGGTAGAAAAAATTCATTTCACTTCTTAAAGAAATCTTGGTTATTGTCGATTAATTATAAAATCTCAGAGATATGGAGATTTATTCGGAATTCAGAGATTCTTTTTTCCTTTTTGAAGAGTATAAATCTATACTAACTTGAGCTGTTTTTCTTTTTCCTATTAGAATTCATATTCTTTTAATTTTTAAAATTAAAGATTTCGTGTTCGATAACGGAATAAATTGATATAAGTCAAGAAAATAATATAATTATGCTAAAAAACATATCTTTTGTTTGTTACTCTGAAAAGAGAACGTATTTTTGCAGTGAAAATATTACAAAGGATAACAGAATAATACTTCAGCAAGGAAGTATTTAATAGGTAATAGTAAAGGTAAAAAGATTATGTCATTAGTTATTAGTGTGTTGGTGGCAACTGTAATGATAGCCTCAACAACTCATTCCTCTAACGGAGGTTTGATGTAGAAATTTTGGGAGATATTGAAATTAAAGTAATAACGGGCGACTCTAAAAATAAAGAGCCGCCCGTTTTGTTAAGACTAACTATATAAGAATCCGAAATTATTTTTTATTTTTCTTTTCTTCGATACGTTTATACCAAGCTTCTCTTTCTTTGGTTAAATTATATCCTCGTTTAGAAAGATAATTATTGATACGTCCTTTATATTTACCAAATGCTTCATGTTTTTTATTTGAATTTTCTGCATCCATGGCAAATTCACGTGCTTCTACCAACCAAGCATATATTTGTGCTTTTTCATCTTCTTTTAAAGAAGGAATCATATCAAGAGTGGCATCATAAGTAACTTTTACCACTCCATATGTCATTCCGTCTTTTACTGCTTCTATTTGTTTATCGTTTAAATAAAGTGAAAGAGATGCCGGAAAAGCAAAATGCGAACGATAAAGTGCGGCATCTTTTTCGTTGTTAGCTGCTTTAATCGCATTATCTTTTTCAATTCCCGTTATTCCGGATTCTTTTACTTGCTTTACTTTATTATCCCGTATTTCATAAATATCGTTCAATTCAAAATAACGATTTGCTATGATAGTACAAACTTCTTTAGCTATCGTTTTGTCTGTCAAGCCCAATTTATCAACGATTTTTTGAGAACGGGCTACAATCGATTCTACATATTTAGGATCTCTGTTTTTACTGTTCAAGTCAACGGCTTTTGCCACTGTTGAAACAAATAAGAGTAAAACGAGTATAGAAGAGTATTTTAATTTCATTGTAATTAACTTTTTAATAATCAGTTATGAATAAATTTTATTTTTAATTCTTATATGTGTTTTTGTCAATGGAAAGTTATAAAACAAGTATTATTTGTTAAGTCTGTTTAGAATTAAAGTTCAAGTGTTTACTAAACACTCAAACTTTAATTCCACAGGCTTCAATCTTTGTTTTTGATTGATTTGAACTATCGTTATTCATTCAGTAAGAAAGAATTCCATGTATAAACATCTAAGTGTTTACTTCTCTCAATACTTTTGAAACAATGATAATTCCTTTTATTGCTTAAAATGAACACAATCAAAATTTGTTACATTAATTTTCCTTTTTCAGCTAAAGTATCGTAATTATTTCTCATATCAGTCCAATCTATCTTATTTTTGGTACTGATACCATTGATATACTTTTCGATATTGGTATATCCGTCACCTGTACAGTCGGCGTTTGCATCGCTTGGATCATTTGGATTTAAACCATTGGCAATTTCCCATTCATCCGGCATACCATCCTTATCGGAGTCTTTGTAAGGAGTTCCTTTGTATTCAGGATATCCTCCCATTTGTCTAATATCCGTAATAATTCCAATTTTATATGAGTCTTTCGGTAAACGGCGATATTTAAACTGTCCGTCTTCTCCCATTGATTTTGTAGCTAATCCTGTAAGATCTCCATATGCGTCTTTCGGGAGTTTCTTTTCGTAATAAGGTTGGTTGGTACGAACTTCTTCTACAATACGTTCGTCTACTATATCACGACAAGGAATATTGGCACCTACGTTTTTCAATACATAATCGTATGCGTCGTTTGCGGAAGTAATATTGATATAAGGCATAGCAAACGGTTCGTATACACGCATATTTTCAGTATAACCCTCGGTATTAGGTTGTTCTTCGACTTGAATTCCTCCAGCCCAGTTGTCTTTGGTAATTTCGGGGAAGCCTTCCATAATATTACCGTTTGCATATACACGTCCGTATGCTTTATAGTTTAACTTGCTACGACCCGCTTCAGGTTTGAGAATACGGTGACTTATGTTTTCTTCTTTCGGAGTGGCAGGTCCTGGTTTATAGTAATTGTTTATCATATTAAACATTGCTGTATAATCGCCACCATCTGATGAACGGTGTACCCAGTTGTATACCACATTATTAACGAAGTTGAAAATACCGTTCCATCCTATAGATGGGTTACGACCGGAGTTGCTTGCCCAAAGGTTACGCATGAAAGCACAGTTTTCACCACCTAATGTACTTCCGAAAGCATGGTTATAAGTATCCAATGCTTTAGCTGAAATAGTATTTTGGATAGTGACATTTACGGTCGGGAGCTTCAGATCTTTTGTTTCGTATTGTCCTTCGCTTGGATTATACATGTGTCGGTAGAATGAAATGTTTTCATCCAATCCCCATGTACAAGAACAATGGTCGATCATAATATTACCTACAGGATTTCCGCCGAATGAATCGTCACGGTGAGTTACTTTAGTTTCACCACGACGGAAGCGCATGTGACGAACTACCACATCGTGAGTATCTACCCAAAATGATTCTCCTGCAATACAAACACCATCACCTGGAGCCGTTTGTCCTGCAATAGTAATATACGGAGCTCTTACTATGATAGGAGTTTCCAGTTTGATAATACCTGAGACATTAAAAACGATGATACGTGCACCACCTGTTTCACAAGCTTCACGGAATGAACCTGGACCACTATCATTTAAGTTTGTAACGGTAATAACTTTACCTCCACGTCCTCCAAAGCTATACATACCACCACCTTCAGCTCCCGGAAAAGCCGGAATCCTAGCTTGTGGTAAATCATATGGACGAGCAGCCCAAGGAATATATGGTCGCCCTTCTTTAGCTTCTTTTAGTACAATAGGTAGGGCTTTCTCCCATGCCTCATTTGATTTTCTGTAAAACTCTGCTTTTGTTTTAGCAAATGCAGCACCAGCTTCTGCAGTAACAGACGGATATTGAGCAAAAGCAGTAGTCGAACCCAACATACTGACTATGGCTATACCCATTAAATACTTCTTTTTCATAGTCGATTCTTTGTATTAATATATGCTAATAGACACGCGAAAAGGGAGAAAGTAATAAGCACCTAACAGTCTTTTATGATTTATAAGATGATTTTTACACTATTTTATAATAAAGAGGTTTTATAAAATTAAAATGAATTGTAAAAGTCCCACGGGTACTTATCAGCGTAAAGGGCTAATTTAAAATGAAAAGAATACATCTTTTACAGAATAAAAGTTGCATAAAAACCGATTGTAAACATATATGTTTAACTTAAAAAATCAATCTATGAAAAGAAAATCACTAATGATTCCTTTTTGCCCTAATGGATGGGGAAGAGGAAAGAAAAGCGTTTTATGGTCTTTTGCCATAGGGGCTTTATTTTTGGCTTCTTGTCAGCAAGGATTTGAAAACAACGAATTATTCAAAAGCGATGTAAGTAATTCGCAATTAGAATCTCCAAAGCAAGAGAATATTAGCTTCTCGCGTGTATTCAATGCGGATGGGACACAAAGCGTAAAAGTATCATGGCCCGTTGTGTCAGGAGCGAGTGGCTATGAGTGTATCGCAAAGATAGTGAATGATCCTACCAATCCTGAGGAAGTCTATAATGATGTAGTGGATGGAGTGTCTTTTTCGTTTCCTAGAGAAAGAGACAAACATTATGAAGTAAGTATTCGGGCTATCGGCAATACGAGCCTAAATAACAAGGATGCGGAAACTGCTGTATTTGCATCGTTGAGTACATACGTGCAACCCATACAGATCGAAAGTGGAGATATAGCTTCGTCTATTAAATCGATCATGGATAAGTTTGGCGACCCGGAATATATTTTCGAATTGGAAGCCGGTGGAAGTTATATTCTTAACACAGAGTTGGATTTTGCTTCATCTATGGTTACATTGACGAGTGACGAAACCAATCGTCCATTAATAACTGTTGGGTTAGATGGCGTTATACGTACTTCTACAAGTTTAACCGTTGAAAACATTCTGTTCGATTGTACCTCTATTAACGACAAAAACGGTGTTGTTGAGTTATCCGCAAATCCCTCTGCGAGTCTGTCTGCGGAAGCCCAAGGTATTATATGTGGAAAAAGTAATAATTTCGCGGATTGTTATGTCACACAAAATCCGATTATCATACAAGGATGTGCTTTTAAAAACGTCAAATGTTGTCTCTTTGCTGTTGGCCCATGCTCATGGGGAGTAGGTGACGTACGTGTTATCGATTGTGTCGTACAATTAGACAATGATGGTACCCACTGGGGAGATGGTTCCGTTATTTGCGGTTACTCAAACGCATTTAAGGCTCCAAGCGGCAATCAATTTTGGTATGGTGGCATTAAAAACATCACTATGAAGAATAATACAATCTATAATCTGCAATCGAATGGAAAGAATCGTTTAATTCGTTTTAATAATAAAGATCTTGACCGCGTATTTCCAACGGCCGAAGGTTCTGCCATCATTACAGACAACACCTTTTATCGTGTATATGACAATAAGGAATTTGGAAATAATACGCCTGGCAATGCCGCTTATACAATTACATTCAATAATAATATTTGTTATGATACATGGCGTTTGCAAAAGTTTATTCAGGGAGGTTGTACGAAAAACATTAATATGGCAACCAATACTATTTGGGGCATTAAAAACAGTGTTGATAATACGGATAAAACAAAATATGCGACAGAGGAAGATGCTGCATTTGTAGGTCCGATAGATCAACCTCTCGACTTTACACAACCCAACTTTGGCGTGAATTTCAAGGCCACCGGTACAATCTCAAGTACAGTAGGCGATCCACGGTGGCTCAAATAATAAAATTAATCATTCATTCAACACTATAACAAATGAAACATCATAGTATATTTAAATGCTGCTTGGGCATCCTGCTAGCACTGGTTATGTCGGTACCGGCTTTTGCTCAAAAGACTTATACCGGTACCGTGATTGATGAAAACGGAGAACCGGTTATTGGCGCATCCATCAAGATAGTAGGAACTACTACCGGTACAATTACCGACTTTGATGGTAAATTCAATTTGGCTATCCCTGCCGGAAAGAGCATAGAAGTCTCTTTCATCGGATATATTACCCAAAAGATTACTAAGTTCACTCCCAATATGAGGATTGTCTTAAAAGAGGATACACAACAATTGGAAGAAGTGGTAGTGGTAGGATATGGCGTACAAAAGAAAGCCCATTTAACCGGGTCAGTGGAATCGGTTCCGATGAAAGAACTTCAGGATATCCCTACAGGTAATATTGCCAGCGCATTAAGTGGCATGGTAAACGGTGTAAGCGTAAGCGGTGGTGAAAGTCGCCCGGGTGAGAATGCTACCATCTATGTCCGTGGAGCCAACAATATGTCGGCTATCGGAAGTTCGGCTCAACAACCCCTATTCGTCATCGATGGATTTATTTTGGACGCGACGGCATTCAATAATTTGGACGCTTCTTCCATCGAAAACATTTCTGTATTGAAAGACGCGGCAGCGGCAGTTTATGGTGCACGTGCGGCAAACGGTGTTATTTTGGTAACTACTAAGAAGGGAAAGTTAGGTGCTCCACAAATTTCGTATAGCGGAAGTTTTGGTATTACGGACGCGGTGTCAACTCCTAAAATGTTAGATACTTATAACTACGGTCGTTTGTGGAATGCTGTTCGTGCGGCAGATCCTACGGAAACGGATTTAAATTCACGTTACGATTTATTCCAAGCCGATGAGTTGGCTGCCATGAGAAGCCTGAATTATGATTTGCTCGACAAATATTGGAAAACAGCCGTCACACAGCAACATAGCGTAAACTTGAGCGGCGCCACCGAAAAAGCAAGTTATTTTGCAAGTATCTCGTATTTCGATCAAGAAGGCAATCTCGGTAAGTTGGATTACGACCGTTGGAATTTCCGTGCCGGTGTAGATTTGAAGATTGGCAAATGGATGAAAGCAACCATGCAAGTATCGGGTGACTATGGTAAGAAGAATACTCCGTTGATGAAAGTGCAGAACTCTAATAACGATAAAGATTATATGATGTTGTTGACCCATCCGGGATATGTGCCCGAGGAAATAAATGGCAAACCGATGGCCAATTATGGTGTCTCCAACAATGAGTTGAATACAAACCAATGTTATAATTACGGTTATTTGCAGAATTCAAGCGATTATAAACGTAATATGACTCAAAATACATATATAAACGGTTCATTGGAATATGACTTCGGATGGAGTAACATCCTGAAAGGATTGAAATTGAAACTGAGCTATTCCAAATCCATTTCCACGTCGAAGAGTAATGAATTCGGAACATCATTCAATGTCTACCGTTTGGCCAATCGTGCAGGTAGTGGCGCCCATTTATACACTCCCACAGACGATTTTGACGCAGATATGCTATATGCAGAATCTAATTTCTTGTTAGGTCATAACAATGCGGCTGTATCTAATGGTACGGATGGCGGCTATATTAGTCGTTCCATGAATCGTGCGGATAAATATCAGCTTAACTTTACAGCCTCATATGCGCGCGATTTCGGTAAACATAGCGTGAGCGCTTTGTTCTCAATTGAAAAATCGGAGAGTGAATCGGAGGATCTGTATGGACAGGGAACTAAACCTTATGAATTTTCAACGGGACAATCGAACAGTATCAACTCAGCGGACGGCGGTATCACAAGCTCCTCATTCGGGCGTAGTGAATCAGGTACATTGTCATATGTAGGGCGTATCAATTATGCCTATAACGACCGTTATCTGTTAGAGTTCCTGATTCGTACGGACGCTTCTACCAAATTTGCTCCGGAGAACTACTGGGGTACATTCCCGTCGGCTTCCGCCGGTTGGATTATCTCTGAGGAAGAATGGATGAAAAAAGTCAAATGGGTTGATTATTTGAAAGTACGCGCTTCATTCGGTTTGACTGGTCGAGACAACATCGCTGCATGGCAATGGATGCCGGTTTACTCTGTTGCAGGAGATAAAGGTGCCATTATCGGAACTGGAAATCCTCCCGCAGGCAGTCACTTAACTATTCCTAACGGTAATGCTTCAGTAAATCGTGATGTACATTGGGATAAATCATACAAAGCTAATTTCGGTTTAGACTTCAATACATTGAATAATCGATTGGCATTTAATATCGATGCTTATTACGTATGGGACAGAGATATGTTGTTAGCCTTCTCAGGTTCTGTTCCGAGTACAGTGGGAACCTCTTCCGCGTCACAAAACTATGGTAAAATGGATAGCTACGGTGTGGAGCTTTCCGCAACTTGGCGCGACAGGATTGGTAAGGATTTTAAATATAGAGTACAATTACAAACGGGCTTATCAGACAATAAAGTGTTATTAATGGATTGGGAAACCGGCAACGACATGTATCTGAAGATTCATAAGAACAGCCGTACTGACATGGGTACTTGGGGATTACAATGCATTGGTATGTTCCGTAGCTTCCAGGATATCGAGGAATATTTCGAAAAATACAATATTACCTCTTACATGGGTATGACCAAAGATCAAGTGCGTCCGGGTATGTTGATTTATAAAGATGTCCGTAGTACTAAAAAAGCGGATGGCACTTACGGAGGGCCCGATGGAATCGTAAGTGAGGCGGACGACAAGGTACAACTCTCTCATCGTAACAATCCTTATCATTTCACTACCAACTTGAGTGCCGAATACAAAGACTTCTCTATTTCCGCACAGCTTAACGCAAGTTGGGGTGGCTATAGCTTTGTTGATTCGAAATCCCTGACGCCGAACGACGGATCGAACTCCGGCTGGAAAAACTTGGAATACATTAACATGCCTTCATTCTGGAATCCGGATAATATGTTCGTTTATGAGGATATTTACGATGCTTCCGGCAACCTGCTGATGGCCGCCAATCGCAATGCGGATTTGCCGAACATGCGCTATGCCGACGTAAACAGCAAGACTTCTACATTCTGGCGTATCAACGGTACGCGTGTTACGCTAAACCGCGTTACGTTGGCTTATAAAGTGCCTAATAAGCTTGTCAATAAGCTTGGCGTACAATCATGTCGTATAAATGTAACGGGACAGAATTTGTTGAGCCTTTATAATCCATATCCGGACAATTATATCGATCCAATGGCAGGTTATGGAAGTTACCCTACTTTGAGAAAGTTTACTATAGGTCTTAATCTTACTTTCTAAAAAACAATGATGATGAAAAAATATATGAATTCAAAAATCTTTCTCAGTGCTACCGCTGTGCTTGCGATATCAATGAGCTCTTGTAGCGATGATTTTCTTACGGAAAAGAAAAACTACGATAACACATCAACTGAGATTTACGACTACTACAGCGGTGCCAACGGACGTTTAAACGATCTGTACTATTGGTGTAATCCGAATATTCAAGGAGCGTCAGGTGCTCGTTTGTGGCAGTTTCCGAGCATGGGATTACAGGATGATCATTCGCAAAGTACCGAAGAGTATTCTGGATTCGGTTGTTTCGTGGATCCGCAAAAGCCGATGAATACGGTTACGGGTACTACTCAGCCGCCTGAATATTTCCAGGGAACAAGTCCTTATGGGCTGAATGCCAACGCATGGGGACGTATCCGTAATATTAATGATGTGATTGAGGGTGTTACAAATGGAGCGCTTTCTGAAAGCGAGAAAGAAGAAATCCTAGGACAAGCCTATTTCCTTCGTGCATGGTGTTATTATTATCTGGTTCGTTACTACGGAGGCGTACCTATTATCACGGAAGTTCTCAATGCAAGTTCCGAGTCTGTCGTGCCACGTTCCTCAACAAAAGCCTGCATCGATTTCATTTGCGAAGATTTGGACAGAGCCGCCCGGATGTTGAAGGCGAAAAGCGGAAGCGGACAATGGCTAAGTGGAAGCAATTATGGACGCGTAACCACAGGAACGGCTATGGCTCTGAAAGGACGCGTGTTGTTACTATGGGCCAGTCCGCTCTTTAACCGCGCCAACGATGAAAGCCGCTGGGTTACTGCTTACAAATTCATGACGGAAGAAGCGTTGCCGGCTATCAATGCTTGCGGTTACGGATTGGGACACGAAAGCAATCCGGGAGTGAACGGTTCGGGATGGGCTCAGATGTTTTTGGATCTGGCTGGTAATCCCGAAGGTGTATGGGTAAGTTTGTATAATCAATATGTACCCGATTTAACTCCTGATTATCAACGTAATAATCTTTGGGAACAAGGTGCGCGTCCAGCTAATACATTGGGTAATACCGGTAAAACTCCGTCGGCTATGATTGTAGATCTTTTCCCTATGAAAGACGGAAAACGACCCGCCTCTTATAATTCATACAGAAAATTGGAAGCTTCCAGCTATACTTATGATCCGGAATTCCCATTTGCCGACCGTGACCCACGCTTCTATCGTACATTTGCATTCCCAGGCGAATATTGGAGATTCAAAGGTGATCCGAATACAGGCAAAAGCTGTAACCCCTATAACGGTGAAAAATATATTCTTTGGAATTATGTCTGGTACAATGACCCTGCTAAATACGACGACCCAACGAGTGGGGACGCTTATGGCGCGGACAACTTGTTAGATAAGGCACATGGCATGTACATCCGTAAGTTTTCTGACGATTTGGACGTGAATGCTTCTCCTAATTACATTTTCAATACAGAGGGTAAGTCTATTGGTTTCCGTTGTTGTCAGACTTCTACTATGGAAATCCGTTATGCTGAAGTTTTGCTGAATTTGGCAGAAGCTGCCTGCATGACGAACCATTTGGATGTGGCGGTTGAACAACTGCAACGTATTCGTGCACGCGCAGGCTATGATGCTTCTAACAATTATGGACTGCCCGCAAACCTATCAGGCGATCAGGCCGCTTGCATGTCTGCAATTCTTTATGAGCGTCAGATAGAGTTTGCTTACGAAGGAAAGCGTTTTGAGGATATGCGTCGCTGGTTGCTTTTCGACGGTGGTGCAAATTTCGCAAGCATCGGAGCCAAACAGTTGACCGGCTGGGGAGGAAACACTTGTACTTGGTTAGGCGTACAACCGTTTAACGACCAACGCCGTGAAAATATGGAGTTTCGTTTAAAAGACGAATATAACTATACAGACGGGAAAAGCGGCCGTACATGGGAATTCACAAGCGCTGTACCGGCAGAACGTGAAGCGGGTAACCCTGATAAGATTATTGGTGGAAAAACACCGGAAATGACGCGTGAAGAACGTGACGCTTACGCGGTAGACTTAAGTGAGAAGAATATCAAAGAACAACCTTTGGTTGACCAATTGGCCAACTTGAAAGAGTTCTATGACAAGTATTTAGTTAGAAAAACAAAGAAAGGAGACGGATATGATTCTAACAATACCCAGTTGTACATTAAGTTTGAACCTCGCTATTACATTCTTGGTTTGACTCAGTCGGCTCAAACAAACAATCCGAGCTTGGAACAAACCATTGGGTGGGAAGACTATACCAAAGGAGGTGCTCCCGGTACATTCGATCCATTGGCTGAATAAACAACTTAATATACGAATGGTAAGTTAAACAGCATATTTTTATTTTTTCGGGTTTTTAAATTAGAAGAGCGGGCTGCGCCGGGAGGTGCGGCCCACTTTGTCTATAGGCGAAAGAGAAATGCCAATAAGGAAGAATGGATTTTAGACCTTACATGTACCGCATTTTTAATTTCTACTGTCACTACTATCACTCTTTTTATGAAACCTCGTGTACAAAGCTTTTTCATGAGTGGTGGTAGTGACAGTAGAAATTAAAAATATAATGAACGTAACAAGTGTACGGTTTTCTAAGTTGAACATTTTAATCGGAATTTTGGACAACCCCAATATAATGTTGTCCAAAAGTAACAATCTGCCGGATAACCTATCGAAGTTATATTCAAGAAGTTAAAGATAGGGGAAACAATTATTTCGCTTATCCGGAACAGCGCAAATGATGAAGGGAATAAGGGTCGCTATTTTCTTACGTTTAACGGATAAAGCTGAAAGGGCCGCGCCTCCCGGCGCAGCCCTCCCACAATTTAAAACCCGAAAAAATAAAAAATATGCGTTTTTACTTAATAATGAATTAAGTTTATGATTATTCAGCCAATGGATCAAATGTACCCTTTGCTTTTACAGCGTCATCCCATCCGATAGTTTGCTGAATCTTCTTGTCTTTCTCCAATGCTCCTTTCGTTAAGCCTAAGAAGTAGTATCTCGGTAAGAACTCTATGTAAAGATCAGTGTTACCCGAACCGGATTCTTCGCGGCCGTCACCTTTCTTCATCTTGTATACCAAGTGGTTCTCATACCAATCTCTTAATGTTTGCAATTGAGTATCCAAGTCTGTTTTTGTTAAGTCAACTGCAGCACAACGTTCAACACCGGCTTTAACAAGTGGGTCATCGTCTTCCTTAGTTCCAGTTCCGCCGATGCCGTAATTATCAGCTGTGCGGTATTCCAAACTTTCACGGCGCTGACCGTTTAGTGGAGTGAAGCCTAACCAAGTGCATGTGTTGCCTCCCCAGCCTGTGGGTGCCCATGACGAAGGCGCACCGTCGACCAGTGTTGCTCCACCGTCGAACAACATCCAACGGCGTAAGTCATCGAAACGTTTTCCTTCGTATGCGAACTCAATCTGGCGTTCGTAGAGAATGGCCGACATACATGTGGGTTTATCGCTACCGATTCCGGACAAACCGCAATCGCCTGTGTAGCCGGCACGCATGCGCACAGCCTTAATTTGTTCAATGGCTTCGTCCATATGTCCTGCCATACAAGCAGCTTCGGCAAAGTTAAGTAAAACTTCTGCATAGCGAAGTTCAATGTAAGGAGCTCCTGAATAACGGAATGCACTTGCACTGGAATTATAGATAGGCTTATAATCGTATAACGGAGTACCTAAATCTGCATCATCCGAGCGTTTACGCAAATATACAGATCTATTGTTCTTCAACAAATTATCGGCGGCATATGAATCTCCGCTTTCCGGATTACCTGCAGCGTTTTCCTCCACATACCATACATAACTCCACAATTCATAATTCTTACCGCTGTTGTACGATGGGTTTTTGGGATCGTTTTGAGTCGGATCGCCATTGTATGCCCAACGGAAACCGGGGAATGCAAAGGTACGATAGAAACGTGGATCGCGGTCCATAAACGGATACGCATTTACATACGCATGGTCTGAAGCCGGCAATTTGTTATAAGCCTTATAAGTAGAAGGTCTTTTACCGTCTTTCATCGGAAACAAGTCGATCATTGTTTGTGACGGAGCGATATTACCTTTACCGCCTGCGTTTTTCGGGCGGATATATTCTTCCCACAAGTTATAGTAACCATTTTCATCCGGATCGATAGAGCTACGGATGGTTACAAATACGTTCTCCGGACTTTTTACCTGAGTAAATATCTTGGCATAAGTGGATCCGTTTACATTATTTCCTTCATTGTACAAGCCGTATCCGCAAGCTTGAATAGCCGGCAAATCATTTTTCATCTGCGTGTAGGCATTGTCCCAACGAGATTGGTCGTTAGCACGGTTGAAGAGCGGGCTTGCCCACAACAGCAACACGCGGCCTTTCAGTGCCAAGGCAGTACCGGTGGTAATGCGGCCCCAATCACTACTTGATTTCCAACCGCCGTTTCCGGTAGCTTCTCTCAACATATCTGCTGATTTTTGTAAATCATCCAAAATGAATTCGATACATTCTTTGGCTGAAGAACGGGGTGTATGCGCATCTTCAGTAGGATCAATCATAGTCTTTACCAAAGGCACGCCTCCGTACCATTTTACCAACTGATAATAACACCAGGCACGCAAGAAATAGACTTGGCCCAAAAATTCGTTTTTATAATTTTCCTCCAACTTGCTGTTTGAGATTCCGTCGATTATTTCGTTGATGTTACGAATACGTCCGTATACAGAGTTCTGAATGTTCGATGCGTCACCCATGTAATAATCGGGAACGGTGGGGGAATCAAGTGTTGTTAGTTTCTTTTTGGGATCTACGAAAGCTCCGAAACCGGTAAATTCCTCTGTGCTCTTTGCTTGGTCATCTGCCAAACCTGTTGAGTTGTATTTCCAGTCGGCATTCTTGTTACAGTTAGGTAATGTCCAGCCGTATGCATCACTTACACGTGCGTAAGCACCTTCATAATAGTCGTAGATGCCGGGGTTTACGTTATCATAGTTCTTTTTGTCCTCCAGAAACTGGTCGCTACAAGCTGTAAAAGCAAGTGAGGATACCAATCCTATGCCTAACAATTTTATTGTGCTATTTTTCATTATTACTTTTCATTTAAAATTTAACATACTTGCATTAGAATGTAACATTCAATCCTACGGTGAACTTTCTTAAGACAGGATATTTGCCGAAGTCGCACATCGGATCCATGAAGTTGTCCGGATATGGGTTGTAAAGGCTCAGCAAGTTTTGTCCGGTTACATTTACACGGCAACTTGCGATACCTACTTTCTTCAGCAATTCCGACGGAAGTTTGTAAGCCAAAGTCAGGTTGTTGAGAGAAGCCCGAGTACCGCTTACTCTCCAGAACGAAGAATCCATTCCGTTAACGTCTTCATAAGCAAGGTTCGGCATGCTACCGTTGCGGTTTTCCGCCATAAGCAGATTGCCTCCCGCATCGTAGATATCCTGGTAAACGAACATATTGTCCGGATTCCAGATGGAAGGCAGATTAGAAAGTTCTTTATTATACAAGAATTTGCGTGCACTGCTCGGAATAAAGCTGTAACCACCCCAACTTGTGCTGATTTGCGCAGAAATAGAAAAGGCTTTATATTCGGCGCCCAAGTTTACAGTGAAACCGTAAGGATTGCTGCGGTTTGACAAACGAACTACATCGTTATCTTTGTCAACGATACCATCAGGACCTGCGTATGTGCCATCTTCTTGTTTAGCGCCGCGTACGTCTTTATAAATCAACATACCCGGACGAATATCCGATTTATCCTTACCCAGGTATTTTCCGTAAATTTTGTTTCCGTTAGCATCCTCACCTGTAACCATATAGCGGTCGAAATACTCTTCGATATCCTGGAAACTGCGGAACATTCCGATGCATTGCATACCCCAGGAACCGACATCGGTACGACCTTTATACCGGATTTGGCGGAAAGTGTAATCATTATTGAAGTCCATATTTAATACGCGGTTGTCAGAATAACCGGTGTTCAAGTTGATACGGTATTTGAAGTCTTTACCAATCTTGTCTTTCCAAGTTAAACTTAATTCATAACCCCAGTTATCCATTTCACCAAGATTGACATCCGCACTTTGAGTTCCTACGGTCGAAGGTACATCTTGGGCTATTTTCATCAACATGTCACGGTTCCATTCACGGTAAGCATCGAAAGTGATGGCTAAACGGTTATCAAGTATATTCATATCAATACCCAAGTTTGCCTTATACGATTTATCCCAATGGACATCCGAGTTTACGGCAGAATTATTTTTGTTGATAGTAATACGAGGCAAAGAGCTACCCGTAGAAGTTTCACCGAATATCGGACCACGATAAGCATCCTGGCTGAAGATACGCATCCATTGCCATGGAGCGGTATTGTCACGACCGGTCAAACCGAATGATCCGCGTATTTTCAAATAATCAATTCCTTTCACTTTCTCTTGGAACCAGTTTTCGCCTGATACGATCCAGCCCGCAGATGCAGACGGGAATGTTCCCCAGTAGTTTTTAGGAGCAAACTTGGTGGACGCATCCGAACGAAGCAATACCTCTAACAAATATTTGTTGGCGTAAGCATAATTGATACGGCCGATGTAAGAGAGCGTTCCCGATTCGGAACGGGTAAAGTTCGCATCGTTTTCACCGGTAGCAGAATTATATTGTCCTGTAGTAAATGGATACGGGTCATATCTCTTGGCATATAAATATTCACTCTCGGTTTCGGATTTTTCGATAGAGAAGAGAGCGCTTACAGCATGTTGTTTGAATTCACGGTTATATGATGCCGTAAAGTTCATCTGGTAACTGTCGGTACGGACGGTGTTACGTGACAAATAGGATCTGTCACCATTAGCAATCTTTTTAGGATTGAAATTGCTTTCTACCATTAATGACTCATAGTCTTGTCCGTCTACCGGAGTATAGAGGTGGTTACCGCTACCGCTACGTTCCAACATTTGGTAAACGGTGAAATCGGTTGCATATTCATTGCCTTTATCGGTATTGATGGTTTTAGAATAAGAGAAACGTAAATTCAACCCTTTCAATATTTTACTCCAGCCAAAATCGTAGCTCAAACTACCATTGATGGTGGTATTTTGATTTTTGGTTTCGCTGTAGTCTCCGTTCTCTTGTAATGTGGCAAAATGATACAACTGGTCGTTGCTTGGATTTCCGTTTGCAGGACCCATGGCTATAACAGGAAGTCCGTTTACATATTCAGGAATATATCCCGGACGAGTCAGCATCAAATTGTAATCTTTTTCAATATTACTACCGCCAATCTTGATTAAAGGTTTGTTTTTCTCACCGTAGTCACCTGATATGGCAAGGTTGACTTTTACCCAGTCGCTGATCTTTAAATCAACGCCTGCGCGATAGTTCCAACGATCGTAATCGAGGCGGCCTAAGTTACCCTCTTGTTCAAAATAGCCGATGCTTGCAAAGTAATTAGCTCTTTCAGTAGCACCGCTCACATTTACAGAATGTTTCATGGTGATTCCTGTTTCCCAATATTTGTCGAGCATATCGTAATTGAGTTTTTTCATCGCTTCCAACTCATCAGCTTGGAACAATTCCGTACGGAGGTTCATATTGCTAATCTTGTATGGATCGGCAGCTACTACTGCATTGTAGATGCGTCCGTAATCATATGTACTCAACATATCGGGGCGAGCCACTTCATCGGTAAAACCAAAGTTACCGCTATATGAAATCATCGGTTTGCCAAGTTTACCTTTCTTGGTTGTTACCAAGATAACACCATTAGCTGCACGGGCACCATACACGGCAGCCGAACCATCTTTCAATACGGAAATACTTTCTACCGTTGAAGGGTCGAGGTTGTTGAATGCCTCAGCACCCAAGTTCTGACGAATGTTACCTACTTTTACATCGTTCGGGTAAATGAATCCGTCAATGACAAACAGAGGCTCTTGGGCTGTGGAACCTACTTCATCCAATGAATTGGTGTCGCGGATATAAATTTTTGCGTTTTCGCCCGGACGGGTTTGTCCACCGCTAACGCTAAGTCCCGGAACCAATCCTCTTAACATACTTGCCAAACCACCGGCAGAGAGGTCTTGAATGTCTTCTACCGGGATAGTTGCTACAGAACCTGTTAAGTGTGCTTTCTTCTGTGTGGCGTAACCTACTACGACTACCTCCTCCATATTCTGAGTATCCTCTTTGAGGACAATCTTCATATTGGGAGTGAACTTAGTAATCTTTTGGGTAATATATCCGATAAAAGAGATTTCAACGACGCCATCTGCAGGAACTTTTACGCTGAACTTACCATCCAGATCTGTAATGGTACCCGTTGTGGTTCCTGCTACCTTAACGGATGCGCCAATCACCGGTTCTTCGTTTTCGTCGACAACCACACCGGAAAAAGTTGTTTGAGCCAAAGCCGGTACTGCCATAAACAGGGCAAGTAACATGCTCAAACACATCTTGAATATATTATGTTGTTTCATTATTAATAGTCTTAATATTAATGATTAGTTTAATTAGTTGAGCCAACGCGGATCACCGATAGTCGTAGAAATAGTGCCGGATACGGGTTTCAGATTTAAACCACCGTTAGGCTGAGTCAAATCAAGCTCTTTGGTAAGGTCGGTTTGCTCAAAAGCGATAGTTTCTTCTGTTGCGTACTTAGACTTGTCTGTGCCGTCTACGGAGTTCGTGATACCGTAAATGGTATTTTTAGTTTGGTCTACCGTTAATGTACAATTTCCTTGAATAAATTTCTGCAAACGGAATACATCGTAACAAATGTTGCCGTTGAACGAAATCTTATATTCTTTAGTATTCGGGGTATTGTTACCGAACTCTTTGCCGTCAAAGGTCTTGATGAAAGTACAATTTTCAATGGTAGCCGAACCGTCCTGAACACCGAATGAACGTTTCAAGTCTTTGTTATTGAAACGGAAGAAACGGTTTTTGCTATTGGATACGATGTTGTAGAATGTACTGTTCTTAATAGTAATATCCCTAATACCACAAGTCCAAGTTTGACTTCCGTTTTTATAATCTGCTGCTTTACAAGAACCGATCACAGAACCATCACCAAATGCTTTTCCATCGCATTTAAGTTGGACGATACAGTCCATTACCCGTACGTCTCTTACCATCCAAGCAGTAGTACCGGTATGGAATAAGCCGAAGTTTACATTCTTAAACCAGCATTCTTGCATGACTATTGGATTTTGCAACACATAACCTTGATCGAGGTAACCGAAGTTAGGACCTTCCAAGCTAGCCTCTCCTTCTACGGAACATTCTACAACTCCTCTTAAAGGTTTAGCCTGAGCTGTACAATCGAAATTAATGAATTTAAGTTTCAAACCATTACCTGTGCGAATCACTCCTTTTTCTCCATAAGTGATGACCGGACGGTTCTTTTTGTTACCGCGTAAGATGATTTGACGATTACCGAAATCGAGCGGTTCATTCAGTTCATACTGTCCGCCGGCTTCCAGTTCAAAGGCTTGTTCTGTAGACCCATCACCTAAATTGCTGTTAATAAAAGCAATCATATCTTGGCCTTGCGGAACAATTACTGCCGGAATAATAGTAGAATAGTTTACTATAGTGGCCTCTGTAGCTTCTTTGTTGTTCTGTCGAGGATTTCCCAATGATCTTACGCGAACTTCAAAGTTAGTGTCTTCAGCTTTGTCGAACAAGAATGAAGTTCCATCCACTGTGTCTTTGGGGACAGTTACCTCCATTTCATCAGGATCGGTTACATTAATGACTTCATATTCATAACCACCGGCTCCATGAACTACAGGCCATGATACTTGAACACTTTCGCTTCCATCTGAATTAATTTTCGTAGTGAAACTGATAGACTCAGACTTTGGAGAAGTCATCGTGGCATTCTGGACGGAACTCGAGAATGACTCATCGCAATCAGCACCTTTGCTACAAGAAGCCAAAAACAGTATACCTACAGTAAATGACCATAGAGCACCATTCTTTCCTCTTCGTAACAAGTTATCATTAAGAGGAATGATAAATGATTTTTTTCTCATAGATTAATTATTAAAGTTAAACATATATGTTTTTAATTTGCTTTCGCCTTATAATAGTTCTTTTGTAACCAAAATAATCTGTATTTCATTTTAAATTAGCCCTTTACGCTGATAAGTACCCGTGGGACTTCCCACGATTTTGATGTTGGCGCCGATGATGGGTTCCCCGTTTTCATCGACTACTTGGCCAGTCACGCTTCGGGTTTGCGCTATGGCGCTTCCCATTATCGTCATGACAGCGAATAATACAAGAAGGATCTTGTGCCTCATACTAATTAAATTTAAAGTTAAACAGAAATGTTTTAGTTACATTCACTAATAATAGACACATGAAACGGCAAAACGGGTGATGGAAAATGCGAATATTTTTTTATTTACCGCATTTTTTTATAATCTTGGGCGAATTTCGGGGTTTAGAAGGAGGTTTTTTTGTATATAAATAAAGTTGGATAAGTGCTGTTAACACTAAAAGGGGGAATTAATAGTTACTATATATATAATATGGTATAACTATACATGTAAAATTTAACATTATCATTGAACCGAGAAGATAAGTTTATAAATGTTATGGACTATTCTATTTGTAATTCTTCATCGTCTTGCCAACCAATAGTGCCGTCTACTCCATTCTGGTCTTTCCATCCGATGGTTTGACCCAACCAGGAATTATTGTTTAATACGATACTTCCCAGTCCGTGGATATAGTAGTTTGCGTGCCAAAAAATGGTTACCGGATTGTTGTTTTTATCTCTGTCGGCAGGAATGTCGGGTTTTCCATAACAAAAATATTCTTCCCAAAAATGGTGTAGCTTAATTAGTTGTTCTTTAAAATTTTCTGCATCCGGATCGGCCATTATATCGGAACGCTTTGATAATAGGGGATCTTTCTCTCCTATTATATAATTACCCGGCAGCACGTCTACATATAAAGAAGTACGATGTGTTCCATTTAAAGGAGTGATACCTAATGCCGTACAGGTGTTTACATCGCTTAGCTTCAGCCCCTCTCCTTGCCCACCATCATAAAGTAACCATCGCCACACATCCCAGAAACGTTTTCCTTCGTAAGCCAATTCAATTTGGCGTTCATAAAGACAAGCTTCCAGGGCTTGGTGGCGGTCTGTAAGCATGCCTATTCCATAAGTTCCGTCTTTTCCGGCAGGTATCCCTACCCTTTTGCGTATCTCTCCCAACCATTTTACAGCTTCATCCGGATGACCGGTTGCGGCGTAACATTCGGCCAGGTTCAGAATGAGTTCTGCATAACGGTTTTCGTAGATATCTGTACTTGAATACGCAAAGTTTTCAGTAGGAGACGTTTCGATACTACTCATTTTACGGACAAAAGCCGGACTTTCTATTTGGTTTTGATCGCTGTAACCGTATGCAAGTTTGCTTGCTTGCCATCGGTATCCCCATATGACATCATCCGGATGGCCGTTATATCCCCATTTCACTCCGTTGAATGCAAAAGTCCGATAAAAACGAGGGTCTCTGTCAAGGAAGAATGATTTGGAACCTTTGGCTATCTTGACTTTGTCCGACGGGCGTTTTCCATCCGCCATAGGAAAAGCATCAATGATTTCTATAGGAGCTGCATATCCGTTCAGACCTTCTTGTGAAGGCATACGCAGAGCGCGTTCCCAACCATTGTATTCGTTATCGCTACCTTGTACATCGGTCAACAACTTTACAATGATGGCTTCTTTGTGAAAGCTGTTGTTGCTGGATACCAGCATGTTTGCCCACTCTTTGGCATTCTTACATCCATCCAATCCATTGGAAGTGAGAGCATTCTGTGCAGCTAATGTCGCTTCAAGAGCGAGCTCCCATCGTTTATTGTCGGGATTGTCCCAATCTCTGTTGAAGATAGGACTTGCATAGGTAAGTAACACGCGACTTTTTAAAGCCAATGCAGCTCCACTGGTGAGACGTCCGTATTCGGAAGCTGCCCAGTCTAGGGGTAGCAGAGAGGCTGCTTCGTCCAAATCACGGATGATTTGTTCTACACACTTGGTAACCGAGGCTCGCGGAAGTCGTTCATCTTTGCCGGCAACGGTAGCGTTCAATACTTTGGTGACGATAGGAACAGATCCATAAGTACGAACTAAATCGAACAGTTGCATGGCCCGCAAACAAAGTGCTTGTCCCCGTGCGTAATTTTTGGCCGTCTCCGAAATAGTGGAAGTCTTTAATTCTTCAAGGAGCAGATTTCCATTACGAATGCGGGTGTAAGGAGTGTTACCGGCACTGGTTCCCAAAGCAGAACCGAAATAATTTATCAGGTGGGTGGCATCGAAGGCAGAAGTATAATGAATTACAGTTGGGTCTATCCATTCGCTCATTCCCCATCTTTCGGTGGTCAGATTGTTACGGTCGACCCACAACCCCAACAGGGTCTGGCCGGGTATGGTGTAACCGCGGAATGCGCGTGCATATAAGGTATTTACGTAATCGGTTACCATAGTTTCGGAGTTAAACGTTTCGTTTCCGTAAGAGCCATAGTTTTCCATATCCTTTAAAAAAGATTCGCTGCAAGCGGATGCTCCCAAAAGAAGAAGCGAATAAAAGAAGATGCGGATATGGTGAAAAAAGGTTTTCATAACACGGCGGTTTTATTAAAAAGTTAGTTTTATACCGAATGACCAAGTGCGCAATGTTGGATAATCGCTGTACGAACTGTCATACATGTTGCGGTAGTGGTCGGGATACGGATTGTAGAAATCCCACAAGTTGTTGCCCGAAAGACTGACGGTGGCCGATTCTATTCGTGCCGGCGACAGCCAATGTTTGGGTAAAGTATAAGAAATTCCAAGATTCTTTACATAACAGCGTAAAGTATTTATCGTCCAGAAATCGGAAGGTGAAATCACAGATCCGTCAATCTGGCGGTTAGTGCCTACATTAGGATATTTTCCACCGGGATTGGTTTCCGGATCAAACATATCCTTCCAATACGAATCGGGAGTCCATAGCATATTGCCGTTTCCGCTTTTGATATCAATGCGGTCGATAAAGCGTATACCACTCCACGAAGTGAAGATAACAGCATTGAAAGACAAGTTTTTCCAATGTCCGCCTAAACGGGTAGTGAAGCCGTAGCTCCGGTCTTTATTACATAACCGGGTATAATCCTGTTCTTTTTCAATGCGTCCGTTCGCTATTTGCTGAACACCGTTTACCATTTCGCCGCCAATATCCTGATAAGCCAACATACCCAAACGGATATTTTCTTTCTCGTTTCCGAAATAAGCCGGAGAAGTGCCGGCAGCATGGGCGTGTTCCGTCAGATAATCCCAATAGTTGTCGATATCCTCCCGGGTGCGTAAAATACCGTCTCCATTCGAAGTACCTTTCCATACTTTAAATCCCCATGAGGGAAGGATCGTCGACATCCCCTCGCTCCATTCACCGCTTGCGGGATATTGGTTGTAACGTAAATCGGCCGGCCATTTCTTTATACGGTTCCCATCCAGACCGATGTCTACTCCTATGTAATAGTTCAATTGTCCTATCTTATCTTGCCAGTTAGCACTGAGTTCGGCGCCATAGGTATCGATGCGCCCGTAATTTTCTTCGGCATAAGCGCCTCCGGCATAAATAGGGATGCCTATTTGTCCGGCCATTTTCTTATTCAGGATACGGTCATTGATATCGTAATAAAAATCCAGTTTGATATCAAGCCGTTCATCGAAAAAGCGCACGTCGAGTCCTAAGTTGAATTTATCCGTAGTATCCCATTTCAGTTTGGGGTTCGGCGTTCTTCCCGGTTGTAAAGCTCCCGAAGCTTGTCCGCCATTAGGGCCAAACTGCACGCCGTCGCTCCGAACATTATAGAATTGTTTCCATTGCCACATATTTACGTTATCGCGTCCCGTCCGTCCCCACGAAGCCCGTATCTTTAAATAGTTTATCCATGCGAGTTGCTTGTTGAACCAAGGTTCGGCCGACATAATCCATCCTGCCGATATTCCGGGGAAAAAGCCCCAATAGTTTTCCGGTGCGAATTTGGTAGAAGCATCAGAACGGAAAATAAACTGTAATAGATATTTATTGGCATAATTATAATTGATACGTCCCAAGTAAGATAAAGCGCCGGTTTCTCCCCTTGTACTTACGCTGTTGGAAGTGGACAGATAGTTGCTGAGTGCGGAATTCCCTACCCTTCTGAACAAATCGGCGGCATCCGCCGGCAGTCCGTCGTAAACCAATTGGCGGGAGCTGTACGACATTTCGGCACGTTCTATCGAACCCATAGCTTCGATAGTGTGTGCACCGAAGGTGCGTTCGTAATTGATATAAGCGTTTATCTGCGTACTGATAGTATTCAGATCGTAAAAACGGATTTGAGAGTTGGAAGTAAAGTCTCGTATTTGATAATTACTTGTCTTTGCTTCCCATTCACTTTCCAGATGCTTGTCTTGCTGGTTCGGACTTTTCAGATAAGCCAGTTTATAAGGCAGACTCACCTGTTCATTGACGTTGTTGGAGCGAGTAGTAGCATACGTAGCTTTCAATGATAATCCTTTTATAGAAGGTATATTGTAAACTAAAGAAAAGTTGGCGTTCCAACTGTTGTTTTCATCTATGCTGTAAGAACCGTTTTGTTGCTGGGCAAAGTAGTTCCAAGAGGTGATGCTGCTATTGCTCCACGACGGAGTCCGGTAAGTGTTTGCAGTGGGTCCTACCCAGTATTCTTGCCGGATTCCCTGTGGGTCGGTCAACGTAACGCTCCAAGGAACATGGTGAGGCATATGATGCAACACCCTATATTCACTTTCGCGACTTGCCTGACCGCCGTATGCATTGAAACGTGCTCCATTGGCAAAGGTCGTTTCCTTATCACCTGTGTTTCCGGCTAAGGAGGCGGAGAACTTCAAATTGGAGAATACGGAAATGTCCAGACCTGTGCGATATGTGAAACGTTTGTAATCGACTTCTCCCAAGTTTGCGCCCTGATTGAAGTAACTGACACCGGCGAAATAAGTAATTTTATCCGTACCGCCGCTTACGTTTACCGAATGATTATGTGTCAACGAATACTTCCACGCTTTGTCTAACCAGTTATAATTTAAGTTATCGAGCAGTCTTATCTCGTCCTCACTGAATAGATTCTTCATATCGGAATGACCATTTGCCAGTCCGGCTCCTACCGTATAAGAATTGGCAAAACGTCCGTAATCGCTTCCTGTCAGCACTTTGCTGTGGCTGATGGCGTCGTTGTAAGCTAATTTGCCGGAGTAGCTGACTTTGGGCCGGCCGAATTTGCCGCGTTTGGTTTTAACTAAGACCACACCGCCTGAAGCCCGCGAGCCGTAAATGGCTGCACTGGCGTCACGCAAAACCGTGATGCTTTCCACCTCGGACAAATCGAGCAGGTTGAATTGTTCCAAAGTGGGCGAACCGGTTTGGCTGAGCTGAATCATATCATCGATAACTACTAAAGGAATGTTGGCGAGGTTGGCACTTGAGAGATTATTCAATCGGTTGGCATGGCGGATGTTAAGGGTTGGAAATGTACCGGGGCGATCGTTCGCTTTCTCTACGCTAACCCCGTTCAACTGTCCTTCCATCGCTTCGGCAAGGGTGGACACCGGCAGATAATCGATATTATCGACAGTCAAAGTCGATACGGAACCGGTAATATTTATCATTTTTTGCGAACCATAACCCACCACTACTACTTCGTTCAATGTTTGGTAATCTTCTTGCAAAGTAATATTTAATAATTCATCCTTCGGTGTAATAGTCTGTGTGATGTATCCGATGTAAGAAACGGAAATCTTTTTGTCGGGAGGTACTTCAATGGAATAATATCCCTCGAAATCGGAAATAGTGCCGCTTTCACTTCCCGCAATATGAATATTTGCTCCGATAATAGGTTCGCCGTTGGAACCTGTAATTTGTCCGGATACTTCCATATTGCCGCGCCCTGTATGGGGTTTAAGGTAGATTTTTCCGTCGTTGATTTCGTAATCCAATTCTCTTCCGCAAAGAGTCTTCAATACATAATCCAGTTCTTCTTCCTCTACTTGAATACTGATTATTTGGTTGGGATTGACTATCGGCTGGCTATAGACGAATTGCAAACCGGTCTGTTCGCTAATGGCCTCCATTACTTCGCTCATTTTCACTTTTTGAAAATTCAGCGTAATATTTTGCGCCGATAAGTTACCGACACTTGCTATGATCATTAATAATACAAAAAGAATTTTGTATGGACGATCATTCCCCTTGAAATCAAGTAAACGTGTGCTCATTCAGTGCGTAAAGATACACACTTTTTTTATTTCATAGAGATTTTTATTACTTTTCCTTCGGATTGGAATACTACGGGTGACACTTTTTCCATATCCGATAAGATATTTTTTAAAGAACTTCTGTCGGATTGGAATGTGTAAGAGTAATTCCATACGTTAGGATCTTCTGTCTGGAATTCAACATCATACCAATGCTCTAATGTTTCCAATACTTCACGAAGGGGCGCATTATTGAATGAAAATGCCTGGTTTTCCCAAATCTTTAATAAGGGAGTATTATTTATTTGAGTAATAACGCAATCTCCGCTTTTGCGGTTGTAAGTAAGTTTTTCTCCCGGAACCATCAAATATTCTTTTTGATTGGAAGAGGTAAGTTTAATGCTCCCTTCATCCAATTGCACGGTGATATTATTATTTTCCGGATAAGCTTCTACATTGAAAGAAGTGCCTAATACTTTGACTACTGCTTCATTCATCTCTATAATGAACGGATGGTCGGGATTTTTTTCCACCATAAAGTATCCCTCTCCTTCCAAATATATTTTCCTTTCTTCAGACGCAAAGTTTTTCGGGTATCGGAGTTTTGTATCGGAGCCCAGATAAGCCCGAGGCCCATCTTCGAAAGCAATTTTCTTTTGTTCCCCTTTCGGTACATATATTTCCGTATATTCCTCTTTACCGGCCGAACGGTGTGAACTTGCATATAAAATGAATCCTGCCAGCAAGGTAATGGGAATTACGATCGCCGCGATGTTCCGTACTCTACGAAGCACTTTTTGAAAACGAATTCGGTGGTTGATGCGGGCGAGTATCTTCTCGGACGGAACCGGAACCATAGGCGCAAACAAACTGTCGTCCCCTTGCAGAAGCGACTTGATGGATTCGTCTATATCGTTGGATAGAAAGTCCTGCCCTTCATTTGTGGCAAGCCATTTTACGATTTCAGACATCTCCGTGGTGTTTGTTGTTCCTTTCAGCACGTCTTTTAATATTATATCTTCATTATTACCCATATCTTAAATTCACTAATACCTACCCTAAACTATATTAATAGACACATAACTATGTAAAAAGTATGAGTGCTGTAACAATAGTTAACATGTTGCATAATATGGAACGCAACATTTTTATGGTTTGAAAATAATGTGTTTTTACTGTATTGGCCGATAGATTAAGCTTTTGGGCAATTTCTTGATTCGTTAATTTCCCTTCCATTTTCATTAAACAAATCATTCTTTTTTGTTCGGGGAGCTGCGATATGGCCCTGTTCAAAATGCCTTTTAATTCTTTTTCTTCGATTTTCTCGATTAGAGTATCCTCATAAAAAGGTTCGGAATAAGCTATTTGATAATTCTTTTCGATGGCGTTGTTTTCATTCCGGATCGTATTGAGTATATAGTTTTTCATCATTGTAAACAGATAATTGCGCACGTTTAGGCCTACATAGATCTCGGAATGGAATTCCCATAAACGAGTAAATACCTGCTGCACTGCATCTTCGGCCATCGAACTGTTTTGCAGATAACGTGATGCCAAGAGATACAACATTTTGTTATATCTTTCGTAGATAGATGTAAAAGCAGCACGGTCTCCCTGCTTCATTCGTCTAAACAGCTCATTGTCGATATGATCTGTCGCTTCGTTCATGTTATATATAGTTATTGCTGAAAGATGCTTTTTAAATAGTTTACGTTGGTTCCGTAGTTCTTTTTAATATTATGCACGTCGGATGTATCTCTGGAGCGTTCTACTACCAGCCATCCGCTCCAGTTCATTTTATCGAGTATTTTCTTTATCTTCTTCATGTCGATTCGGTCATTATCCGGAAGATTCACTCCGTCGGTGTCCGTACAGTGTATTTGGCAAATGCGGTCTTTGCCTAATATCTTCAACTCTTTGTATAAGTCGCGTCCGGCTTCTAACGGGTTTTGGAACTTGAAATATATTTTAATTCCCTCCGAATCGATCTCTTTCAGAAGAGCCACCTCCCCTTTTGCATCGAGAGAAGTTTCTATACCTATCACCACCCCTTCCTTGGCAGCCATGTCGCCTATCACTTTTAATCGTTTTACTATTTCCGGCCGGAGCTCGGGGTGTACATTCAAATTGCATGCCACACCTAACGGAAGGAATGCGACTTTTACGCCCATAGCCTTCATGCTCAGCAGGCAGTCTTTTACCAAATCGATATAATTGTCGCGCGCTACAAGAGACTGTCCATAGAATCCCGACATAGCGAGAGAAGCTATTTCAATGTCGAATTCTTGAGATTTCTCTTTGAATAATTGTTGGAAGTGAGGATCACGCAATTTATTGTCGAACATTTCGCGTTTTCCAAGGCTTCCCATGTCTATTTCCACTCCATCGCAGTTGAGTTCTTTTGCCAATTGGAAGGAACCTATTTTTTGGCGTTTCAATATCATCCAGTCGCATACGGCCACTTTATAACGTTGTTCTTTTTGAGGGTTGCGGGATGCAGCTAAACAGAAAGTATCAGCAAGGCATAACAAAATGCATAAAATAATAACAGATTTCTTCATGAGTCTTTTGCCCGTTTTTTAAGTTTTCGAGTATATAGTCTCTGCAAAAATAGGGCTAATATTTTAGATTGCAAACAAATATGCCACTAAAACTCTTATAAATTATTACTTTTGCGCTACAAAAAGTTTATATAGTGATGAAAAAGTTATATAATTGGATGGAAAATGGTATCGGTTATTTCCGCAACTTTTTGGCAAATAAAGAGTTGAAGGAGAAATTATACGAAATCATCTTCGAATCGGATACCTTTTGGGGAAAGACTTTTGATGTGGCTTTAATTTGCTGCATTTCTTTTAGTGTTTTTATTGTGGTGATAGAAAGTCTGCATTCTGTGCCTCCTCAATTTGCGTGGGGCCTTGAAATAACGGAGTATGTGCTCACCGCTTTTTTTACCTTTGAATATTTGGTGCGTATTTATTGTTCGCCCCGCCCGAAGGAGTATATTTTCAGTTTCTTCGGCATTGTGGATTTACTCGCTACCCTGCCCGTTTACCTGGAATTCTTTTTCCCGGGTTCACGCTATTTCCTCGTCATCCGCGCCTTCCGATTAATCCGTATTTTCCGTGTATTCAAGTTGTTCTCTTTCCTTGCGGAAGGAAATCTGCTGTTGCACTCTCTGAAACAGAGTTTCAATAAAATATTGGTTTTTTTCTTTTTCGTGGTAATTATGGTTACCGCTATCGGAACCATTATGTATATGGTAGAAGGAAATGTTCCCGACTCGGCGTTTAATAATATTCCCAACAGTATTTATTGGGCAATTGTAACAATGACTACGGTAGGCTACGGAGATATCACTCCGATTACTCCTTTGGGACGTTTCCTTTCCGCCGTGGTTATGTTGTTGGGCTATACCATTATAGCAGTGCCTACAGGCATTGTATCGGCAACGATGATTGACGAAGGGAATAAGCGTAAAAACAAGCGCGTATGCCCTCATTGCGGGAAAAAAGGACATGAAGAAAATGCGATATACTGTAAATACTGCGGACAGGAACTGAACGCGAATATCGATTAAAAACAGAACGGAACGGATGAAAAAATATATATTGATCACAGTGGGAAGTGTAGCTTTAGCATTGGGTATTGTAGGCATATTTTTACCTTTGCTCCCTACTACCCCATTCCTTTTGTTGGCCGCTTCCTGCTATTTCAACAGTTCGCCCCGACTGTACGAATGGCTGTTAAGCCGGAAACGGCTAGGAGGCTATATCCGTAATTTCCGTGAGAACCGTGCTATTCCCTTGCATGCAAAAATTATTTCGGTCTCTTTAGTATGGATGACACTGCTTTATTGTGCGGCTTTTGTCGTGTCGCACATCGTCCTGCGTCTTCTTTTTGTTTTGCTGGCGGCCGGAATTACTGTACACATTTTATCCTATACGACGCTTCGTAAAAAATGAAAAAGTTTCGTATCTTTGCCCTCATAAAAAGCTATAACTCCCTAGTTATATTTTAATTCGACTAATTTAAAAATAAGACAGACAATGGCAAACGAAGTGGTTTTGACCCCCATGATGAAGCAATATTTCGAACTGAAAAGTAAACATCCGGATGCAGTATTATTGTTTCGTTGCGGAGATTTTTATGAAACCTATTCGGAAGATGCTATCGTGGCATCTGAAATATTGGGCATTACCCTAACCAAACGCGCTAACGGACAACAAGGACGTACGGTTGAAATGGCCGGTTTCCCTCACCATGCTTTAGATACCTATTTACCTAAATTGGTACGCGCCGGAAAACGCGTCGCTATTTGCGACCAGTTGGAAGACCCGAAAAGTACCCGTAAACTGGTAAAGCGTGGAATTACCGAACTGGTGACACCCGGTGTCTCGATTAACGATAATGTGCTGAATTACAAAGAAAATAACTTTCTTGCCGCTATTTATTTCGGAAAGGGAACATGTGGAGTATCTTTTCTTGATATCTCCACCGGAGAGTTTCTTACGGCGGAGGGTCCTGCCGATTATGTGGATAAATTGCTTAATAACTTTGCTCCGAAAGAGGTACTCTTTGAAAGAGGAAAGAAAGAATGGTTCGAGCGTACCTTTACAGGCAAATATTTTACGTTTGAACTGGAAGACTGGATGTTTACGGAAACTTCTTCAAAGGAGAAACTGTTGAAGCATTTTGAAACGAAGAATTTGAAAGGTTTCGGAGTGGAACATCTTCGCAACGGTATTGTGGCGGCAGGCGCTATTCTTCAATATCTCGAACTTACGCAACATACCCAAATAAGCCATATCACTTCGCTTTCGCGCATTGAAGAAGACCGTTACGTGCGGTTGGACAAATTTACCGTGCGGAGCCTGGAACTGATAGACAGCATGATGAACGAAGGCATTAGCTTGCTGGATGTCATTGACAAAACCATTAGTCCGATGGGGGCTCGCTTGCTGAAACGCTGGATGGTTTTTCCCTTACGGGATGAAAAGCAGATTAACGAACGTTTGGATGTAGTGGATTACTTCTTTCGGGATCCCGATTTTAAAGGGGTGATTGAAGACCAGTTGCACCAGATTGGCGACTTGGAGCGCATTGTTTCCAAAGCGGCGGTCGGACGAATTTCACCGCGTGAAATGGTACAGCTAAAGGTTGCCTTACAGGCTATTGAACCTATTAAAGAGATTTGCATGCAGGCGGAGAATGAGAGCCTGAGAAGGATAGGAGAGAAGCTGAACCTCTGTATGGAAGTGCGTGAACGCATTGCCAAAGAGATACAGAATGACCCGCCGGTGTTGCTTAATAAAGGCGGAGTGATTCGAGATGGTGTAAACGCGGAATTGGACGAACTGCGTCATATCGCTTTCTCAGGTAAAGATTATCTGTTACAGATTCAACAACGGGAGAGTGAACAAACGAATATTCCCAGTTTGAAAATAGGTTATAACAATGTTTTCGGTTACTATATCGAAGTGCGGAATGCACATAAAGAAAAAGTTCCGTCGGAATGGATCCGTAAACAGACCCTGGCCAATGTGGAGCGTTATATTACTCAGGAACTGAAAGAGTATGAGGAAAAGATTTTGGGAGCGGAAGACCGGATTCTGACGCTCGAAAACCGCTTATATACCGAATTGGTTACTTCATTGATGGAGTTCATCCCGTTGATACAGACCGATGCCAATCAGATAGCTCGTCTCGATTGCCTGCTTTCTTTTGCCAATGTGGCGCGGGAAAATAACTATGTACGTCCCGTAATAGAAGATAGCGAGGTAATAGATATCCGTCAGGGAAGACATCCGGTGATTGAAAAACAACTTCCGCCGGGGGAGAAATACATTGCCAACGATGTGATGCTTGACAGTGGAAAACAGCAAATTATCATTATTACCGGGCCCAATATGGCGGGTAAATCTGCTTTGTTGCGGCAAACGGCATTGATAACATTGTTGGCCCAGATAGGTAGTTTTGTTCCGGCTGAGAGTGCCTGCATAGGCCTGGTGGACAAAATCTTCACCCGAGTGGGCGCCAGCGACAATATCTCGGTGGGAGAGTCTACTTTTATGGTAGAAATGAATGAAGCGGCAGATATTCTGAATAATATCTCGTCTCGCAGTCTGGTGTTATTCGACGAATTGGGACGAGGAACTTCCACTTACGATGGAATCTCCATCGCGTGGGCTATTGTGGAATATATTCACGAACATCCGAAAGCAAAAGCCCGTACTTTGTTTGCTACCCATTATCACGAACTGAATGAGATGGAAAAGAGTTTCCCTCGCATTAAAAATTATAATGTGTCGGTGAAAGAGATTGATAATAAAGTCATCTTCCTGCGTAAACTGGAGCGGGGCGGGAGCGAGCACTCCTTCGGTATTCATGTGGCCAAAATGGCGGGAATGCCGAAAAGTATCGTGAAGCGAGCCAATGATATTCTGAAACAGTTGGAAAAGGAGAACCGTCAACAAGGCATCGGCAGCCGCCCTACGGCGGAGATTATAGAGAGCCGGGAGGGCATGCAACTGAGTTTCTTCCAGTTGGACGATCCTGTACTTTGCCAGATACGCGATGAGATTCTGCATCTGGATGTGAACAACCTTACCCCGTTGGAGGCTTTGAATAAACTCAATGATATCAAGAAGATAGTAGGAGGGAAGTAATATCCCTCCTTCTTTTCGGAATATGGTTTGCGGAAACGTTCTATTGCCCGCAGCCCGCACTTACTTTTAGAAACATACGATTCCATCCTGAAGCTTTTACAGGAATAATAACCTCACAGATAAGCTTATTTAATGAACTAGGCAGATTTAGAAACAGAAGTCTGCAACTAAATTGAATCTTCTTCTATGGAGATGAAAAGAAAGCTTCCAAAGAATAGCTTATCGGAGGAACTATGCTACTAGGGTTTCTTTTCAATGGAGTTGGAATGAATGTTCGTCTGCGTTTTTATTTGAAAACACTTCGTTGTTACCACGTTATAAATGCTAAGGATTTCCGCTCTTCTGCTAAATGGAAGAAGTGACACTCCATCCTCTACAGTACAATTTTATTTACATCCTTTTAGTGTGCACAAACGCAAAGGTCGAATGTGCACAAATCCCGATCTCATTTGTGCACAAACGGCAAATGGAATTGTGCACAAATGAAGGTTGCGTTTGTGCACAATTCTGAAACGCCTTCCAGCAAAGGGTTTCAAAGGCATATTTCGGCAATAGGAGAGAATGGACGTATTTGAAAAATAGATACATTCTCTTTAGCGAAGTTTCCTCGGGAGGTTATTTCAATTTACGTATACCTGCATTGATATACGTTTCAGTTTATACGAATACCTTGCGTTAATCCGCGCTTCAGTTTAGTTTGGGAATTCTTATTTTTTCTTATCCGTGCGGGTATCGGAAATGCGACGCAGCCATTTACCGCCCACCATACAGGCTATGCCGAGAATGATGAACGGGATGCTGAGCCACTGGCCCATATTCAGTATCATGCCGTGTTCAAAATCCACTTGTACGTCTTTTACAAATTCCACGAAGAAGCGGAAAGTGAAGATAGTGGTCAGGCAGTATCCGAAGAAGAAACCCGTACCTACTTTGTCCGCATGTTTTTTGTAAAGCATCCAACCTCCTATAAAGATGACGAGATAAGCAATTGCCTCGTATAACTGTGCCGGATGGCGGGCGAAGTCCTCTCCGTTGCGGGCGAAAATAAACCCCCAAGGCAAAGTAGTAGGGTTACCCACAATCTCCGAGTTCATTAGATTTCCCAAGCGGATAAAACAGGCCGTAATCGGTGTGGCGATGGCAATATTGTCCAGCACCCGTACAATGTTTACTTTTGTTTTGCGGACGTAGAGCCACAAGGCAATAATCAGGCCGATGGTGCCGCCGTGGCTCGCCAATCCTTCATACCCCGTAAATCTCCATCCTGCTGCCGTGTGGCGGAAAGGAGAGATAATATCGAGCGGATGAGTCAGATAATATTCCGGTTCGTAGAACAAACAATGCCCCAGACGTGCTCCGATAAGTATACCGAAGAAGCAGTAAATAAATAACGGATCAAACAGTTCCGGCTTTATTTTCTGTTGCTTGTACAACCGTTGTACAATAAAGTAGGCTAAAGCGAGCCCTATCATCCAGCAGAGGGAATAATAGCGGATATGGATGCCGAATAGCGTGAAGAAGTCCACGTCGGGGTTCCATAGTATAGAAAGTATTGAATCCATCTTAAGTTAGTATTTATTGTTACTTTTTAAGGCTCTTTTTATACATTGAAGCGGAAATGCATGATGTCTCCGTCCTGTACCACATACTCTTTTCCTTCCACGCCAAGCTTTCCGGCCTCGCGTACGGCTGCTTCCGAACCATATTTTAAGTAATCTTCATATTTGATAACTTCGGCGCGAATGAATCCTTTTTCAAAATCGGTATGAATTACGCCGGCACATTGCGGAGCTTTCCAACCTTTTTGATAGGTCCACGCCTTCACTTCCATTTCGCCGGCAGTGATAAATGTTTCCAGATTCAGCAATTTATAAGCCGCTTTAATGAGGCGGTTAACCCCGGATTCCTCCAAGCCGATTTCGGAGAGGAACATCTGCCGTTCATCGTACGTTTCGAATTCGGCAATTTCCGATTCAATCTTTGCCGCCACAATCAGCAAGTCCGCACCCTCTTCCTTGATAGCTTCGCGCACCTGCTCCACATATTTATTGCCGCTTACGGCGCTCGCCTCGTCTACATTACAAACATAAAGCACCGGTTTGGAGGTCAGCAGAAACAGTTCTTTCGCCACCCGTTGCTCGTCCTTGCTTTCGAACTGTACCGTGCGGGCCGATTTCCCTTGCTCCAATGCCTCTTTATACTTTACCAACACATCATAGGTAAGTTTTGCCTGTTTGTCGCCGCCCGTTTGCGCTTGTTTCTGTACCTTTTGGATACGGCTTTCTATCGTTTCCAAATCCTTCAACTGAAGTTCCGTATCAATAATTTCCTTGTCGCGTACCGGGTCCACACTGCCGTCCACATGCGTCACGTTATCATCATCGAAGCAACGGAGCACATGTAAAATAGCGTCTGTCTCACGTATGTTAGCCAAAAATTTGTTACCCAAGCCTTCGCCTTTGCTTGCCCCTTTCACCAGTCCGGCAATATCCACAATCTCCACGGTAGTAGGTACAATGCGCCCCGGGTGAACCAGTTCGGCTAATTTATTTAAACGTTCGTCGGGAACGGTGATGACTCCTACATTCGGTTCAATCGTGCAAAAAGGGAAGTTGGCAGCCTGTGCCTTAGCGTTTGACAGGCAGTTAAAAAGCGTCGATTTACCCACATTCGGCAGGCCGACTATGCCACATTGTAAGCTCATAATATCTTGTATTTCTTTGTTATGTCTATGTAATTCGGGGTGCAAAGATAGCTATTCTTTTGCTAAATAGAAACTTAAATCCGCAATCTTTGTTTGATAACACTTTTAATTAATAATTAAGGACTCTGATATTTATAAATCGTGGGAAGTCCCACGGGAACTATCTCGGATTTTGATGGCAATTTTACTCTTGATGTACCTGAGGGTAAGAAGTTAGCAATTTCTTACATAGGGTATCTTTCGCAAGAGGTTACTCCAAAAACTAACGTTGTAAAAATCACGTTGCTAGAAGACACCCAGAAGTTGAATGAAGTGGTGGTGGTAGGGTATGGTACCCAGAAGATGAAGAATGTAACCGGTTCTGTTGCTACTATCTCTGCGAAGGAACTGGAAGATTTGCCTGTTACTACTTTGGCAGAAGCCTTACAGGGCGAAATTAACGGTTTGAGTGTGGATCTGGGTTCAAGCCGACCCGGTGGAGCATTGAACAACCAAGTGTATATCCGGCAGGCTAAAACGATGAACGGTTTGTCGAAAGACGGTGGTGACAACATTCCCTTAATTATTATCGATGATGTGATTCAGTTGGGTACGAACGGACAACCCAGTATGGAACAATTCAACTTACTCGACCCGTCGGAAGTAGAGAGCATTACCGTTTTGCGTGATGCCAGTGCTGCCATTTACGGTTCGCGTGCGGCGAATGGAGCTATCTTGGTGAAGACCAAACGTGGAAAAAGCGGTGTGCCGCGTATCAGCTATTCCGGCAAATTTGCTATCAGTGATGCCATTAGCCATTCGAAAGTATTGAAAGGTTCCGATTACGGACGTTTCCATAATTCATTCTTGATTGGTTCCAATAAAGCAAAGGCTTCGGAAGTGAATAAGTTGTTTAGTGAAGAAGAGCTTCTGGAACTTGATAATCTGGATTATGACTGGTTGGACGAAGCTGGCTGGAAAGCTGCTTTTAACCAGACTCATACGTTGAATGTAAGCGGTGGTTCGGAACGGGCTACTTACTTTGCAGGTGCCAGTTACATGGACCAAGGCGCCAACTTGGGCGGACAGGATTATAAGCGTTTTACGTACCGTGCCGGTGTGGATGTGAGATTGACTACCGACGTGAAGTTGTCAGCCTCTATTTCCGGTAATGAAGGAAAGTCGAATTCTATTTATACAAAAGGTGCGCGTTTTAACGCTTACGGTGGGTCTGCCGGTGAGAAAGCCGATTATAATGTGTTGCATCATATTCCGAACTATATGCCGTGGAGCATTGAATTGGAAAATGAAGCGGGAGAAATGGAAGAGTATTGGCTCAGTCCTTATGGCAACTACTTTGCAAATCCTTCATTTGACAGATCCAGCCCCAATACATGGAATTACTTTGCTCTAAGAAATAACGGTTCATTTAATAATGATGAACGTAATAGTTGGAATACGAATATTTCGTTAACGTATGAAGTGCCGTTTTTAAAAGGTTTGACGATACGTGCCAACTATGCTTCTTCTCATGCAACCAGTTTGAACGAGCAGGCTGCGTTCCCTTATGAACTGGCGTATATGAAGAAACAGCCGAAAGAGAATCAGCATCTTCCTACCAATATGCCTATTGGGAATATTGCAACAAAGGTTTTTGACAAAGATACCCGTCTGAATTATTTAGATCAAGTGTCGGAAAGCCAGCAGTATAATTTGTATGTAAACTATGATGGTACATTTGGCAATCATTCTATAGCTGCCATGTTTGCTATTGAACGCAGCGAATCGAAATATTCCGAACGGCGTGTTGCTTTTGAGAATCTGGCCTCCGATATGTCGGACACCTTTTTAGGTACAGCTGGGCCGTCTATTGTTAAGCCTGACGGTTCTCCGGCTTTGAGTTCAGATAATACGGTTGTTAACAAAGGTGAGTCTGGTTCTTTATCTTATTTGGGCCGTATAAGTTACAGCTACATGGATCGCTATATGTTACAGTTCATTTTCCGTTCTGACGCTTCTACCAAGTTTGCTCCGGAAAACTATTGGGGCTTCTTCCCTGGCATTTCTGCCGGTTGGGTTATATCGGAAGAAAATTGGTTTAAAGAGAAATTGCCATGGATGGAATATATGAAGATTCGTGCTTCTTGGGGAAGAACGGGACGTGACAACATCAAAGCGTGGAAATGGAAACAATTCTATGGTACCAAACTTGAAGGTATGGCGTTTGGTGATAATGGAGGTAATCGCGTAACGCGTTTGTTGCCGAATACTTCTCCTAATCGAAATGTGAAATGGGATACGGTGGATAAGTTTAATCTCGGATTCGATATGCGTTTCTTGGGCGGACGTTTAGGCGCTACTTTGGATCTGTATTATGATATGAATGATGACATTTTGAACCAAAAGATGGCTAGTCAGCCGGGTATTCCTATTTATGCAGGCGGACAGTATGCTGAAGAGAATTGGGGACGGGTAGATACGTATGGAGCCGAAATCTCTTTTACATGGCGTGACCAGATTGGTGATTTTAAATATAACGTAGGTCTTGATTATGGTATTAACGATAGCCGTGTGAAGAAATGGGTTCCTGGTTTAAGAAAGAACGCTTATCCGAGCTCTACTGAATGGGAAGAAGGCATGCCTACTACTTTTGCCAAGTATGGTTTCAAAGTATGGAAAGAAACCTCTAAGGGTGATGGTATACTTCGTACGCAGGCTGATATTGATAACTATTGGAATTATCTGACGGAACATGCTACGGCTGCTGGAACTGATCCTAAATATTTTGGAAAGAATAAAAATGATTTGAAGCTCGGTATGTTGGCTTATCAGGATTTAGGTGGAGAAATGAAGGACGGTGTTCAACAAGCTCCGAACGGACAGATTGTCAAGAACCAGGATTATGCGCGTCTTTGCGGACGTAAGGATTCACAAGGCTTTACTACTCGTCTTGGAGGTAGCTGGAAAAACTTGTCGTTTAAAATGAATATCGCTACTTCATGGGGTGGTGTACGGTTTGTCGATCGTGTGGATATGAAAAACGGTAGCAAAGATATGATATGGTCTCCCGATTCGTTCTGGAAAGACATGTATGATGAAGAGATGAACCCGAATGGAGCATACCCCAATCTGGGTGTAGAACGTTTAATTGGAGGTTCCGCTTTAGCTGATTCCGATTTCTGGGCTATTGAGACATTCCGTTGTTACATACGTAACTTGACCATTGCTTATTCATTGCCTAAGAAATGGATTGCTCCGTTGAAGATGCAGAGTGTTCGTTTGAACTTGAGCGGAAACAACTTATGGGATTTGTACAACCCTTATCCGGATCATTATCGTAATATGTACAACAACGGAAGTATAGATTATCCAACTTTAAGAACGTGGTCGTTAGGTGTAAATGTTTCATTCTAAAAACAGTTAGAATATGAAAAAAAGTAGAAAATTAGTATATATGGGAGCTTTGGCCATAGGCTTCTCTTTGTCAGGATGTAGTGACTCATTCCTCGACATGACAAATTATGGTTCATACGAGGATTTCGATTCTCCCACACGCCTTAGCTGGTATGTGTCCGGTTTGTACGACCGATATTTTTATGGTTACTCTGATCCGCGGGCTACATTGATAGGGTCATGGCAAAATCGCAGTAATCTGACCGAAGAAGCTTGGGGCGTTTCATCTAAATTAGATGGCGAGAATACGCAGGCTAGTACGATAAGCGATTTGAATGGTAATTTTATGAGCGGTTATTTTGGTACGAAACTAGATACGAAAGATAACAATAACTCCTATTCCCGTATTCGCCAATGTAATGTGTTGTTGCAAGAGGTAGATGGTTTGAAGAATGTAACGGATGAGGAAAAAAGATATGCCAAAGGACAAGTTTTATTCCTGCGTGCCATGCAGTTATTCGATTTGGTACGTACCTATGGTCCTGTACCCATTGTAACAACAGTTATTAATGCTGAAATTACGGATAACGGTTATCCGCGTTCGTCTGTTACCAAATGTATGGAGCAGATTGTAAAGGACTTGGACGCCGCTGCGGGCTTATTGCCTGACAGATGGCCAAATGCGAAAGTGGATTATGGGCGTTTGACTCGCATTGCGGCCTTGGCATATAAAAGCCGTGTTTTACTTACATACGCCAGTCCGGTCTTTAATAAAGATTGGGACAATCCGCAGAACCAACGTTGGGCTTTGGCTTTGGATGCAGCGAAGAAAGCTCGTTCTGAGGCTGAGAATGCCGGATATGGGTTAGGTGAATGTTCCGATGCGGCAGGCTGGGAGAAAATGATGGGAGTAAATAACAACTCTTATAGCACAAATAAGGAAGCGCTTATTGTAAGGCTTCATTCTAAAGATGATACAGGTTATTCTAAACACAACGGTTGGGAAAAAGGCATTCGGCTGACTTCTCAGGGTGGAAACGGCGGTGTGCCGGTTCCTATGGGAATGATCGACCTCTTTCCGATGGCGGATGGTACGCAACCGACAGAGGATGTGAAAGTAGCTAACGGAAGTATGGATTTTATCTTGAATCGGGATCCTCGTTTTTACCGTACATTTGGATTCAGCGGCGTGAAATGGGGAACCAAAGAGGATGCAGACGCTGTTGTATGGGCTTACCAGTGGTTTACAAAAGAACCGACTCCGGAAGAATACTCGACTTCTGGCAGTGATGACAATAAGATAAATAGTCTTTGTTTCGTGCGTAAGATGAGTAACGCCGCGTTTCCGGAAGATGATTTAGATCTTAGCAACACGACTATTTATGAATACCGTTTTGCTGAATTAGTTTTGAATTTGGCCGAATGTTATGCGGCTACAGGAAATTCAGCAGAGGCAATTAAATGTATCGGTGAGATTCGGGCTCGCGTTGGCATTCCTTCTACCAATAATTATGGATTAGGTGCGATAAACGAACGGCATCAGGCTATAGCTGCTTGCTTACGTGAACGCCAGATAGAATTGGCTTTCGAGGGAAAACGTTCGTGGGATATGTGGCGCTGGTTACTTTATGACGGAGGACAAGAAGAACCGTTGAAGCTAAGTACGGTAAATACTTGTACGGCATTGGGACTTGCACCTATGAATGGTACCCATCGTGATACTCGGATTTTGGCAGTGAAAGATTATGTTGGTGATGCTGACCCATTGGCAGAGCAGCGTGCTGGATTGGGAGCTAATCTCGACAGTCCTGAATTCCAAACTCAGTTGCAGGCGATTTCTGCTTTCTATAAAGCGCATTTCTATTTTGCTAAAACACTGGATCCGGTAGATGCAGACAGTAATAAAGAACAAGTAAATCTTAAATGGATGGGTAATTATTACATCAATGGATTGGATAAGACTGTTTTGGATAATAATGAATGGTTGGGCCAAACGATTGGCTGGAGCGACCAGAATCAAAATGCAGGAACTATCAATTTCCAGGATGATGAAATCTTCACATTGGAATGACGATGGTATGTTAATTAGATTTTTTCGGGTTTTATGATTATAAAAAGAGAGTTGCGCCGTGAGGCGCGGCTCTTTTTGCATATTTGCCGAATATGTAAAACTTTGCTTGAGAGATTCCGGATGTTTAGGAATTTGCTATATATAACGAACTTTTGATGTCGTTATCTGCTTTATGATGTGAGAAAGCAAGGGGAGAGTCTGAACAAAATATTGAAATGAAATCTAGGCCAACAGGGCTTCCAGCTCTTCCAAATCCTCTACAATGTAATCGGCGCCGGCTTGCGTCAACTCTTTGCGGTCACCGTATCCGTAAAGTACTCCTACCGATTGTATTCCCACTTCTTTCGCTCCGATGATATCGTGTTTCCGGTCGCCTATCATTAAGATGGCGGAGGGGTCAGTGAGACCGTTTGCCTCCATTATATAACGTATCACCTTTGCTTTGGCCGAGCGGGTGCGTTGCATGGTGTCACCACCTATGTAGTGAAAATAAGAATCGATATCGAAATATTCCAGTATTTGTCTCGCCAGTTGCTCGGGTTTGGAGGTGGCTACATAAAGCGTCTTTCCCTTGTCGGCCTGCAGTTGCAGAAATTCTTTCATGCCGGGGTAGAGCGTGTTTTCATAAAGTCCTTTTGTAAGGAAATACTCGTTATAATATTCGCATGCCTGGTCGGCTTCTTCTTTGGAGAAACCGTAGAAGTCTTGAAACGAATCTTGCAAAGGAGGCCCTATAAAAGGGCAAAGTTGCTGTAGATTGTCTACCGTAATACCATATTTTTTTAATGCATGTTGCACGGAGTGGGTGATGCCGAGCATAGGGTCGGATAGGGTGCCGTCGAGATCGAAGAATAAATGTTGCTTCATTTACTTTTTTCGGCAAATTTAGATATAAATCGCGGTTTATATGCCGATGTTATAAGAAAAAGTCTAGTTCATTCCTATCTTTAACAACGTTTTCCCGAATCCTGTTTGTTTTCTTAGAGGAAAGGTATCATGAAGATTGAGAAACTCCATCGCTTTAACCGTATCGTCACCTCCTTTGTGCTTTAATGATAGGCATCGAATTTGTTTGTCTCTTGTCGATGGCAAACGTTTTTCGGATGTATGGCGGACTTTATAAGTTTGTTATGGATAGGAAGAATGTTTTTGTCGTATCTTTGCCGACCGAAATAACCATTTAAAAACATAATTGTATATGCTGAAACATATTGTAATGTGGAAACTCGAAGAGTTTGCCGAAGGAAAAAGTAAGGCGGAGAATGCGCAATGGATGAAAGAACATCTGGAAGCGTTGGTAGGTGTGATTCCGCAAATAAAATCTTTGGAAGTGGGTATCAATGTCAACAAGTCGGATGCGGCGTACGATGCCGTATTGGTGTCGACGTTTGAAAACGAGGCGGATTTAAGTACGTACCAGACTCATCCCGAGCATGTGAAAGTGAGTACTTATTGCAATAAGATCCGCATTAGTAGGGTGGTAGCCGACTATTATACCGAAGAGACTTCTTGCGGAAGGTAATGCCTTACCTGTATATGCCACATTGTGCCACGCTTGTGGCACAGGTGTGACATATTGATTGGCATAGTTGTGACTTAACGTATGTCACAGTTGTGACACGCCTGCTGTCACAGGTGTGCCACCGTATTGGCACAAATCCGTGCAACGGCAAGTGGCTCTTTCCAGAGCCTCCGGTTAGGTTGGTATACTCTATCGTTCTGCGGCAGAAGTATGTTTCATAATAAAATCTACAATGGGAGTAGGGTTTTCCAAGCTGTGCGGATGATGGCCGTATCCCTCTTTCAGGATGAGTTCCACTTTTCCTCCCGATTGTTCGAACCGTTCTTTCCATACGGCAAAGTTCTCTTCATACGGAACCACTTTGTCTGCTGTGCCGCAAACGGCTATCACCGGGATAGCGGCTTTGGCAACCGGCTCTGTGCGATCTGTCGGGTTCCCTTTGAAATCTGCCATATCCGCTTCCGTCAAGTTCCATTCTGTGAGGAAATCGTTCCATAGCTGAGGCTCTTTGCGCGATGGCCAGCTCTCGATGTTGCATACGGGAGCGTCTACATATAGGCAAGCCACTTTTTGAGGGTAGGTAGCAGCCCAGTTCAATGCAAAGTAACCGCCGCGGCTGAAACCTTCCAGCGTTACCTTTTTGTTGAGTTTGTAGAACTTTGTCATCGTTTTATAGAAGTCATTGCCTAGTTTCACTGCCCGCGGGCTGCCGTATAGATGTGTCAGGTCGTAGTATACTACATGGAATCCCCTTTCCAGCAACGCCGAATCGACGGAGGCGAATGCGCCGAAGAAAGCCGGGCGCCATATCCATTCGCGGTTTTTGGCGTAGGAGTTGGCAGAAGAGCTGTCCGATACTTTCCCTTCTTCTTTGGGCGCTACTACAATAGCTTGTCTTCCTTGGAAATAAAAAGTATATTTATCGAAACCTTTCCACGTGGAACGTTTTCCGGGGAACGGTTGTTTAGGAGCATATGCTTCCGGTTCTTTACCTGTCAGAGAGCGATAAATCTCTGTTGCGATGCGCAAAGCGCCTTCTTCGTTGGGATGCACACAATCGGGGAAACATTCGGGATAAGGAAGCAACGGCGTGTGCAGGTCGATTACTTTTACCTGCATATCCTTGGCTATCTTGTCGATGATAGGAATAATATGTTGGGTGATGGTGCTGTCGTTAATAGTCCATTGTACCTTAGTGGGCGGCACCGGGTAACACAGATAAATGGCAGGATGGGAGGGGAGTGCCTGGAATGCGGCCACCATAGTACGCATATCGTGTTCGAATTCATGTCCGTGGGCCGGCCAGTTAATGTCTTTCGTATCGTTTGTACCCAGTTTGATGGTAACGATGTCCGGCTGGAAAGCTAATGCATCCCGATATTTTTGTTCTTTCATATAAGGGCGGTCTCCGTTCATCAACATCGTGCGTCCGCTGTACCCGAAGTTTCGTACATCATATCCCTTGCCCAGCCATTGAGCCAGTATGCCGGGGTAACTGTCTTGAAACATATTCTTCACTCCAACGCCTTGCGTGATACTGTTGCCTATGCACGCCACTTTAACCGTTTTCTTCTCTTGTGCCAGCATGCTTCCGGTCAGGAACAACAGGAGCATCAGCCATCCGAAATGTGTTTTCATCTTTAATGTATTTATCGATAGGTTTATATTCGTTTATTTCCGCAAAAGTAGATATAAATCTCCATTTATATACCGGTGTCATAAGAAAAAGTCTCCGTTGTCTTTATTTTATATAAAGTCGGCTCGACTCTTATTTGTTTTCTTCGAGGAAATGCACTCTATTTTGACTAAACTGCAAATAAAACTAAAGAATAGTGGCAGGATGCTAGTTAATAATTCTTTTATATATATAATCAGAAGCCTGGCAAAGACCTCTTTATAATCAATTGTTTGTACATTTGCAGGCTATTTCTATAATGGCACAACTTTAATAAAATCATTAAATCTATTAGAAACTTGATGAAAAGGTATGGTAAAGTAATGGCGGCGGTCATTGCCTGTATGTTGATAGGAGGTGAATGTATCGCAGCAAATGCAACTGTCCCTGCTACCGAAAGCATGGGCTGGTTTAAAAAGAAAAAGAAGAAACAGGAGAAGGAAGAGAAGGTAAAGACCGATTATGAGAAACTGGTAGAAGGGAGCGAAGCTAAAAAGGGGATGTTTACCATATATCAGAAGAAAGGTGATTATTATTTCGAGATTCCTACGTCATTGTTAGGCCGCGACATGTTGGTGGTAAACAAACTGCAACGTGTACCTTCGGAACTGAACGAAGCGGGTGTGAATCGCGGTGTAAACTACGAAAATCAAATGGTGAGTGTGGAATGGGATAAGGCGGCCGGAAAAGTGATGTTTCGCCAGAAACGCCCTTTGCCGTTAGTACCCGCAACCGATGCCATCCGTCGTTCCGTGGAGGACAATTTCATTTCTCCACTGATTACCGCATTTAAAATCGAAGCGATCAATGCCGACTCTACGGCGTTGGTGATTAAGGTGAATGATATTTACGACGGTTCGGAGACAAGCGTCAATAACGTATTTACCAATATCAATTTGGGTACTTCGGCCATAAAGAACCTTTCGCGCATCCTTTCCGTAAAGGCCTTCCCAAACAATGTAGTGGCTACTTCGGAACTTACAACGAAGGTAACCGAAGGAACTACCAGCGTATACGTGACGGTAGAAGTCAGTTCGTCTCTATTATTGTTGCCCGAACAACCTATGATGGGACGTTACGGCAATCAGAAGGTGGGTTATTTCACCAATTCACTACTGAGTTTCAGCGATGCGCAGCAGCGTGCGGACAAGACTCACTACATCACCCGTTGGCGTCTGGAACCGAAGCCTGAAGAGCGGGAAGCTTATTTAAACGGGCAATTGGTGGAGCCTGTCAAACCCATTGTGTTTTATATTGATAATTCCACCCCATACCCGTGGCGCAAATACATAAAACAAGGCATTGAAGATTGGCAGGCGGCTTTCGAAAAGGCCGGTTTCAAGAATGCCATCCGTGCTATAGAGGTGACGGACAGCATGCAGGTTGATATGGACGATGTGAACTATTCGGTGCTTACGTATGCCGCTTCGGAAAAAAAGAATGCGATGGGTCCCTCGGTACTCGATCCCCGTTCGGGCGAGATTCTGGAAGCAGACATCATGTGGTGGCACAACGTACTTTCCATGGTGCGCGAATGGATTACGGTACAGACAGGTGCAGTATGTCCGGAAGCGCGCGGTGTGCAGTTGCCCGATTCTTTAATGGGCGATGCCATCCGTTTTGTTGCTTGTCATGAAGTGGGGCATTCTTTGGGATTGCGCCATAACATGCGCGGTTCGGCTGCTTTCCCTACAGACTCGTTGCGTTCCGAGGCGTTTACTTCCAAGATGAAATCTACAGCCTCATCCATCATGGACTATGCTCGTTTTAATTATATTGCTCAACCTGGGGATGGAGTAAAGGTACTCTCTCCGCATATCGGGGTTTACGATATGTTCGCTATCGAATACGGTTACCGCTGGTATGGCAAAAACTCGCCTGAGGAAGAAAAGGAGCTGTTAGCCGACTTCTTAGGCAAGCATACGGGCCGTCTCTATAAATATAGCGAAGCACAGGACGTACGCGATGCAGTAGATCCCCGTGCTCAGAATGAAGATTTGGGCGACGACCCTGTACGCTCTTCCCAGTTGGGTATCGAAAACTTGAAACGTATTGTACCGCAAATCATTCAGTGGACTACAACCAGCGAAAAGGGACAGACTTACGAAGAGGCTTCGCGCCTTTACTATGCGGTTATCAACCAATGGAACAACTATCTGTACCATGTGCTGGCCAACATTGGTGGCATCTATATAGAAAATACAACCGTGGGCGATGGAGTAAAGACTTATACTTTTGTGGAGAAAGAGAAGCAACAAGCTGCGTTGAAGTTCTTGCTCGATGAGGTGTTGACTTATCCCACATGGCTGTTTGATACGGAAGTAGGACAGTATACCTATCTTTTGCGCGATACGCCGAACGGCATGCAAGAAAATGCTCCTACCCAGATATTAAAGAATGCGCAGGCGTATATTCTGTGGGATTTATTGGGCAACAACCGTTTGATGCGTATGCTTGAGAACGAGTCTGTGAACGGAAAGAAAGCATTTACGGTAGTGGAACTGATGGACAGATTACACAAGAGTATTTTCGGAATAACCGAACGTGGGGGAACACCCGATGTGATGCAGCGTTCGTTGCAAAAGAACTTTCTGGATGCGTTATTGACCGCTGCTGCCGAACCGGAAGCGGTGAAAATCAATAAGAAGATAACGGATAACCATTTCCTGTTTGATACGGCCGTGCCGTTCTGTAGCTGCCATGAAGCCGAACAGCGTGCACTCCGTACCGGAGAACGTATGGGTGCGCCGCGTGTACTGAATTTCTATGGTTCGCAATTAAACCGTATTTCCGATGCCATTTCTGTAAAACGCGGTGAGTTGTTGCGGATTAAGAGATTATTGCAAAGCCGTTTAGGTACTTCTGATACAGCAACGAGATATCATTACGAAGATATGATTCTGCGTATTAATACAGCGTTAGGAATAAAGTGACGATGTCTTCCAACCTAGTGGCGGACTGTCCTTGATATAGAGAGAAATGAAAGAGGATGATTAACAACTAAATTCGATTATTATTCAATGAGAAAACAATTGTGCATTATTGTATGCTTGCTTGCCAATGCACTGGTGATGGCCAGTGCCGGCAACCGTACCATCAATGGTGTGGTACTCTCCGGAGACGATGACCAGCCTTTGATTGGTGCTTCAGTATATGTGCCTGCCGAGGAGCTGAAAAAGATCGGTTCCGACCAGGCGACATTGGGTACGATTACCGATATGGATGGAAACTTTACGCTTTCCATACCGGAAGAGGTAACGAAATTGCTATGTAGTTACATAGGTTATGACGAACAAACTATAACCTTGCAGAGAGGAAAAGATACTTATCGCATCGTGTTACAAGTCTCATCCCATACGTTGGGCGATGTGGTGGTAACAGGTTATCAGGAGCTGGAACGCCGCAAATTGACGGCAGCCGTTTCCAAAGTCGAAGTTACAGATGCCATGTTAGGTGGCGTGAAGAGTATCGACCAAGCTTTGGCAGGACAGGTAGCCGGAGTATCGGTAACCAGCACTTCCGGTGCGCCGGGTTCGCCTGCCCGTATCCGTATTCGCGGTACGGCGTCGCTCAACGGAACGCAAGACCCGCTCTGGGTGCTGGACGGAATGCCTTTGGAAGGCACGGACATCCCTGCGTTGGATCCCAATAACGATAATGATATTACGAACATGGCGCAGTCGTCTATCGCCGGTCTGAGCCCGAATGACATCGAAAGCATTACCATCTTGAAGGATGCGGCGGCTACGGCCATCTACGGTGCCCGTGCGGCCAACGGTGTGATTGTGATCACCACTAAGAAGGGACGTTCCGGTAAGCCGGTCATCAATTTCAATACCAAGCTTACTTATACGCCGAACTTAGATACCGACCGTTTGAACCTGATGAATGCGGAGGAGAAAATCAATCTGGAGTTGCAGTTGATGAAAGAACCGTATGGAGAAGCCTATTATTCGCCTATGCAAATATTCAACGAGAAAGGCGGAGTAGCTGATGTGTTGAGGAAATATAATTTGTTTGATGCATATCGTGCTCAAGGTTGGGCCGGGCTGACCACTGAAGCGCAGAACGAAATCAATAAGCTGAAAACCATTAACACCGATTGGGGGGACATCCTGTTCCGTGATGCCTTTACACAGGAATATAACGTAAGCATTTCAGGAGGAAGCGAGAAAGTGACCTATTACAATTCGTTGGGATATATGGTGGAGAACGGTAATGTGCCGGGTGTAAGTAACAACCGTTTCAACTTAACCAGCAAAACCTCTTATCAGGTAAACAAACTCTTTAAAGTGGGAGTTTCTATCTTTGCCAACCGCCGGAAGAGCCGGAATTTTATAACGGATACGTATGGTTATTCCAATCCTATTTTCTATTCCCGTACGGCTAATCCGTATTACCGTCCATACGATGCGGAGGGTAATTATGTGTATGATTATGACATCTCTTCCAGCAGTGATCCGGATCCGAACCGCGGCTTTAATATCTTTGAAGAGCGGGACAATACCCATAATAAAACGACTATTACCTCGCTGAACGCGATTTTTGATGCCGAACTGCGCTTGAATGACCAACTGAAGTTTACCACACAGTTGGGTGCGCAATGGGACAATTCTTCGCAAGACCAGTATGTGGGACAGCATACCTTTACCCTGCGTAATATGTACCTCAACAGTAGATATTGGGACAAGGCGAGTGGTGAATATAAATATGTGATCCCTTCCACAGGAGGTATGCATAAGGTGAACGAGTCCACTACTTCGCAGTTTACGTGGAAGGCGCAGGGAGAATGGAAGAAAACCTTTAATGAGATACATGATGTGCAGGTGATGGCCGGTACAGAAATTCGCAAGAATTGGTATGATACTCATTCATCTACCGGTTATGGATACGACCCGAAGACGTTGACGACTATTCCATTGGTTTTTAAAGATTTGGATCAGGCCAAAGACTATCCGCTAAGCTCGCAAACCAAGACGGTGAATGCTTTTGCCTCGTTTTATGCCAACGGATCGTATACATTGATGAATCGGTATGTGGTAGGGGCAAGCGTCCGTTCAGACGGTTCCGACCTTTTCGGCGTGGACGACAAATATCGTTGGTTGCCTATCTATTCGTTCAGCGGCTTATGGCGCGCTTCCAATGAACAATTCTTGAACAGTGCCCGTTCCTGGATGGATAATCTGGCTTTGCGCTTTTCATATGGTTTACAAGGTAACATCGATAAGAATACCTCCCCGTTCTTGGTGGGAACTTATGGAAATATCAGTATTTTGCCCGGCAATACGGAGAGCAACATCACCATCGATTCGGCTCCTAATGCTAAGTTGCGTTGGGAGAAGACAGCCTCTTACAATGTAGGACTCGACTTTGCCATGTTGAATCAGGCAGTAAATCTGAGCGTGGATTACTACTACCGAAAAGGTACGGATCTGATAGGAACCCGTATGCTTCCCCTCGAAAGCGGATTCGAAAGCATGAGCATTAACTGGGCAAGTATGGAGAATAAGGGTGTGGAGATCAATCTTCAGACACGCAACATCACTACTAAAGATTTCTCGTGGTATACCAACTTCAACTTTGCCTATAACCAGAACAAGGTGCTGGAGGAGAACATCCCGGAAGACCAACGTACTCCCGGCAGAGAGGGTTATCCGGCAGGAGCCATCTTTGTTTTGAAGACCAAGGGAGTAGACCCAGAAACAGGACGCGTCCAGTTTGTGAAGAAGGACGGAAGTGTGGTGACAGGAGAAGAACTGTATGGCATGACTCCTGATGAGTTTGGTATGAATACGTATACTGCTGCGAATATTTCCGCTGCGGAAGAACGGGATTTTTATAGTTATGCGGGAACTTCTGACGCTCCCTACACAGGAGGTCTTATGAATACCTTTAATTACCGGAATTGGGAATTGAATGTGAATCTGGCTTATTATTTTGGTGCGCATATACAGACATCTCCTTCGTACAGCATTACCAATTATGATCCCGGACGGAATACAAACAAGGATATTTTGGATCGTTGGACTCCGGAGAATAAGACCGGCAAATTCCCAGCCTTGGTGAACCTAAACTATTATCCGGCCGATTACTATTTATATTTAGATCATGCGCAGGTATATAACTCACTGGATATGTGGGTGAGGCCGTTAAACTATGTGCGTTTGCAGAATCTCCGTTTGGGATACCGTTTCCCTTCGGAATGGTTGCGCAAATTGAATATAAGCGGAGCAAGTGTAGCCTTGGAAGCACGCAACCTGTTTGTATGGGGTTCGAGTTACCACAACTATATGGATCCGGAATCTCAAAGTAACTTGTATATGACGCCGGTTCCTAAATCGGTAACGTTTAACTTAAGTCTAAACTTTTAATTGATGCAGTGTATGAATGGAATAAAGAAACTCTATATGGCTCTCTTGGTGACGGGAGCCGGACTGTTGGCTTCATGCGATAGTTATTTGGACCTTCAGCCTGTGGGGAAAGTCATCCCCAATACACTGGAGGAGTACCGCTCACTGTTTCTAACAGCTTATAATTACGATATGTCGGATCGCGCCTTGTGTGAGATGCGCACCGATGAAGTGGCTCTTGTGGCTGATGAAACGGATATGAACGTGTATAAGAACATTGTAACGTGGAGTGATGTGAACAACGATGTTGCCACCGCTTCGTTCGGTTGGGAATATTATTACAGAGCGATTTATTATGCGAATTCGGTGATTGACAAAAAAGGTGAAATCACGGGCGATAACCAGAACGATATTAATCAACTGGTAGGCGAGGCTTATTTGATGCGTGCCTATATGCACTTTCTATTAGTTAACCTTTATGGAGAACCTTATACGAAAGAAGGTGCCCCGGAAACAAAAGCCGTTCCGCTGAAATGGGATATTGATCTGGAAAAGATTCCGGTTCGTACCACCGTGGCCAAAATCTATGAAGCCGTATTGGCTGACATAGAGAGCGCACGTGGGGTGATGAATGTGACGGAGTGGGAGGAGAAGTATCGTTATCGTTTTTCCACGTTATCGGTAGATGCGTTGGAATCACGTGTCCGCCTGTATATGGGAAGTTGGCAGGAAGCCTACGAGGCGGCCGAACGGGTGTTGGCGCAGAAATCGGATTTGGAAGATTTCAATGAGGCGGACGCCCAATTGCCTAACCAATATCGGTCGGCTGAAATGATAACGGCTTATGAGCGCATTTATAGCACCTCTACCCATAAGGTTTCTTATGCGGCGGCAGACTTTTTACAGAAATATGATGCGGCGACAGATCTCCGTCCGGCGAAATTCTATGGCGATGCAGACGAGAACGGTAACCGTCCTAATAATAAGGTACTTGCTACCTCGCAATATCGTTGTTCGTTCCGTACCGGAGAACTTTACCTGAACGCTGCCGAGGCGGCGGCTCGTATGGATAAACTGAAAGAGGCGCGCGAACGCTTGCTGCAACTGATGGAGAAGCGTTATACGCCGGAAGGTTATGCACGGAAAGCAACTGTTGTAGAAGCGATGGATAAAGAAGCTTTGATAGCGGAGATCTTGGAAGAACGTGCCCGTGAACTGGCTTTCGAGGGTCATCGCTGGTTCGATTTGCGCCGTACTACCCGTCCGCGTATCGATAAGGTGATTGAGGGAACCACTTATACGCTTCAACAAGATGATGCGCGCTATACATTGCGTATTCCGCGTGTTGCTACGGAAGCGAACCCCGGATTGCTGAACTAAATGGCTCTCTCTTCCCGAAGTGCCTTCTTGAATGGGGCGCTTCCGAGTGAGAGTTTTATGCGGGTGCAGCCGACTCGGAAGTGTATGCCGGAGCAGAAACATTTAGCGTTTTAAACCGGAGGTAGAACGAGTGCTGTACAAGTAGTGCTTTAAACTGAATATTATGCCTTTTATAGCATTTTCGGAATGTGAGGAAAAGGATTGTTCTTTCATTTATCATCATCCCCTTATATCGCCTGTATTTTCTTTTTGTGGAAGGGTAATATAAGGGGATGATTCTATCTTTTCTTTTACGGCTATGGCGATTATAGGCACAGCCAGGAAGCGTGACTGATAGGTTATCCTCTTCTGATTTCCCACCAATTTCCATCCCGATCTTTAAATTCGCCTATTTTATTGCTTGTAGGCCAAAGTAAGGCGACAATAAAGAAGACAATAACGAGAATGGGACCGGTAACGGAACTGACTAACAGTAAGCCGAAAAGAAGCGGAACAAAGGAACATATCAGTTGCAGGGAATTTGTTAACATAAATTTGAGTCCGAATTTAAATTCCCATAAAAAGTTACTGTCACATAACCCTTCAAATATGGAACGGAAGAATAGGAATACGTATATACCTAAGATGAAAAGTATTCCACCTATCCAAATCAGAAAAAACAGTGCGCCTCCCCATGCGAAAAGACCGGCAAAACCATCTACGGCGTCCCATGGCTGAAAGTCATTGAAATATTGTACGATAAACATGAGTGACAGACCTATGATTCCCGGTCCGTCAGTAGGTAAACAGACTGAAGGTTCACGATCGTCCTTATCTATGTTGAGGTGTGCGATAATAAATGCGATGACAATTGACACTACGCCAATACCTACGATAATCCATTGATTTTCAATAACAGACGCGATGCTGCGATAACATAGAGCAGATACATCCCAAGCGTATCTGCACAAATCTTCTATAAATGAAAACATATTATTCTTATTATATTGGTTAATAATTATGATATTTTTATATTCCTATCGGAGAGATGGAACCATAGTAGTTGATGATATAACCTTTCGCCCGTTTGTACGAAAGTCTTGCCTTCGTTAAACATCGACATAGGTTTGTCATCCAACGGGAAAGCTTCTTTTCCTTAGGTGTTGAGGGCTACGTAAGTTCCATTTTGTTTTTTAGCCCATGCCATTCTGTTCCAAAAGCCGGTTACATCCTTGTAACCGGAATCATATTGATGATTGGTTGCTTCGAAAACAGTTTCTCCTTTCTCGTTGATAAATACAGTTCTCCATATATTATTTTCCTGTTTGCTAACTTTGGCTAATCTCTCGGAGAATAAGTCTGCATCATTAAATATTCTTTCGAATGCTTGTGTTCCGTCCGAACCGTAATATACATATTTTTCGGGACCTTTGATTGGACGTAATGGTTTGACTTTCAGTTCATAGATTGAAGGAGGCTGACATCGGATGTTGCAGCAGGTGAGGCTGTTTGCAATGCTTATAACAGCCCTGCATTTTACAATTGTGTTGTCCATAGTATGAAAATTGTTTCCCGTGCCCCGCAGGAAGATTGATAAACTGTTCTTCAAGAGAAAAAGGCATGGATATAAAAAACGTGGGACAAAACTTTGTTTGCCATTCCAAGGCCTTCGACTGCCTAACATGTAACAAATAAGGTAAAGCCCACGCTATGTGTGAGCGTTTTACCTTATTTCTCGTTACATGTTCAGAAAGTGTCGAAGTTTCGGAATAACAAGGAATAAAGCTTACGCTTCTTATATATGTCTTTTTAATAAACTAAGCATTAGTTCAATGATTCTGCGTTAATATTCATAGGCGATTGTTTTAATTTTATATTCATAGGCAAAAACACTAAATTTTAGTAAACAATGTTCTGTTTACCCTTTTTTGTATTTCTTTTAATCACTTCCTTCTTTTCGTCCTATTTTTTACCTCTTTCTGCAGGAGCTGGTTTTCCGGAGTAATGCATCGTTAGATAAGCATTTCTCCTCCAGCTCTATTGTTGTTAACATGCTCTTGCTCAAGCTGTTTTTAATGCGCTTCCAGCCAGTTCTTTCCCCAGCCGCAATCGGCTTTCAGGGGGACTTGCATGGCATAGGCGCGTTCCATCTCCTCAATAACAATTTGCTGCACACGCTCTTTTTCTTCGGGCCATACGTTGAAGTTCAATTCATCGTGCACCTGGATAATCATGGTCGAGCGGATGCCTTCTTGCATAAATCTTCGGTATATCCGTACCATTGCTACCTTGATAATATCTGCGGCGCTCCCTTGTATGGGCGCGTTGATGGCGTTGCGTTCCGCATAGCCGCGCACTACGGCGTTACGTGAGTTGATGTCCGGAAGGAAACGCTTGCGTTTGAATATGGTTTCGATATAGCCTTGTTTGCGAGCCAACTCGATACTTTCATCCATATATTTCTTTACATCCGGATAGGTTTCAAAGTATCCTTCTATCAGTTCCCGAGCTTCCTTGCGGTCTACGTCCATTCGTTCTGCCAATCCAAAAACAGAGATGCCGTAGATGATACCGAAATTAGCGGTTTTTGCTTTGTTTCGTTCGGCGCGCGTCACATCTTGAATGTTTTTCTTGAAGACTTTAGCTGCCGTAGCGGCGTGAATGTCATAACCGGAACGAAACGCTTCAATCATGTTGTGGTCGCCGCTTAAATGCGCCATAATACGTAGTTCTATCTGCGAATAGTCTGCCGAGAAGAACTCACAACCGTCGTCAGGAATGAAGGCCTTTCGTATCTCTTTTCCGTCCTCGTTGCGAATGGGAATATTTTGCAGGTTCGGGTTGCTGGAGCTGAGTCGCCCTGTAGCGGCCACTGCTTGGTTGAACGAGGTATGTATCTTGTGTGTGCGCGGATTGATCAGTTCCGGTAATGCATCGATATAGGTACTGAGTAGTTTCCGGAGTCCTCGGTAGTCGAGAATTTTCCCAACAATCTCGTGTTTATGACGCAGGCTTTCCAGCACCTCTTCCGAAGTGATGTATTGTCCCTTACTTTTAGTCTTTTTTGCCTTATCGGTAATTTTCAACTTGTCGAAGAGGATATCGCCTACTTGTTTAGGGGAAGCGATATTGAACGATTCGCCTGCTAACGCATAGATTTCCTGTTCTATTTGGTTCATGCGTTCGGTGTAGTGTGCGGAAGTTTGTTTCAAAGCCTCGGTATCTATGCGAACACCGTTCCACTCCATGTAGGTAAGTACAGGCACAAGCGGCATTTCAACTTGGTAGAATAATTCTTCGCAATCGTTTTTTCTCAGTTCTTCTTCTAATCTATTTTTTAGTTTCAGCGTTACATCCGCATCTTCGCAAGCATATTTGTAAACCTCGGCAGGAGAGAGGTTGCGCATGTTACGTTGGTTTTTTCCTTTCGGACCAATTAATTCTTCTATCTTGATAGTCTCATACTTCAGATAAATTTCCGCTAAGTAGTCCATACCATGATGGAGTTCCGGCTGCAACACATAGTGAGCAATCATAGTGTCGAAGAGAGGACCTTTTACTTCCACTCCGTATCGGCGGAATACCAGCATATCATATTTAATGTTCTGTCCTATTTTAAGCGTGTGTTCGTTTTCGAGTAAACTCTTGAACTGGTTAACAATTTTTTGCGCTTCTTCTTGTGCGGCGGGTACAGGAACGTAAAAAGCTTGGTTTTCGGCAAAACTAAAGCTCATTCCAACCAGTTCTGCGTCTATCGGATTCATGGAAGTTGTTTCCGTATCCAGACTGAAAAAATCCTTTGTCAATAATATTTGAACTAATTCGGCTATTTTCTCTTCTGTATCAATAAGTTGATAGTCGTAAGGGAGTGAGTTTAGCTTAACGAGATTCGAATATTTTTCTTCTTCCGGGTATTCGGCTGCAAATAAGTCAGGGAAATCGTTTTTCGGAAGTTCACTTTGCGCTGGCTTTTTCTCTTTCTTGAAAATGCGTTCAGTGAGTGTTTTGAATTCAAGCTCTTCAAAGATTTTGCGCAAGGCTTCTTCATCTGCTTTTTCCCTTTTGAGTTCTTCCATATTCAATTCGATGGGAACATCAATTTTGATAGTGGCAAGAAACTTGGAGAACTCGATCATTTCTTTATTGGTTTCCACTTTGGTTTTGAGTGCGCCTTTCAGCTGGCTGGTGTTCGCCAGCAAATTCTCAATGCTCCCATATTCGTTGATAAGTTTCTGCGCAGTTTTCTCTCCCACACCCGGACAACCCGGTATGTTGTCCGAACTGTCACCCATCAGTCCCAGCATGTCGATAACCTGACAAGGGGAAGATATCTGGAATTTCTTCTTCACTTCTTCCACGCCCATAATATCGAATTCCTTATCGCCGTATTTGGGGCGATACATAAATACGTTGTCGGTTACAAGCTGACCATAATCTTTGTCGGGAGTCATCATGTAAGTGGTGATGCCTTGTTTGCCTGCTTGTAGGGCCAGTGTTCCAATTACATCGTCCGCTTCGTAACCGGGCACTTCTAATATAGGTATATGGTAGGCGTTTATGATATCTTTAATAATCGGTACGGAGAGTTTGATTGCTTCAGGAGTGGCCTCGCGTTGTGCTTTGTATTGCTCGTAGGCCTCATGCCGGAAAGTGGGTCCGGCCGGATCGAATGCTACACCGATGTGCGTAGGGTTTTCTTTTTTTAATACATCTTCCAGAGTGTTGACGAACCCTAGAATAGCTGATGTGTTAAAGCCTTTTGAGTTGATTCTCGGTGCTTTTATAAAAGCATAATAGGCACGGTATATCAGTGCGTAGGCATCCAGTAAAAATAGTTTTTCCATGCTGAATCTTAAAATTTATTGGTAAAAGTAGTAAAAAATACGCTATTATACGTTTTATTATTAATTTTGTACTTGAAATTCTTCTATAATGGATAAGCTAGATATTATAAGACGACCGGTAGAAAGCGAATTGAAAAAGCTGAGAGAGCTTTTCAATCAGTCGCTCGAAACTTCTAATCCTCTTTTACAGTCGGTTCTTGACTATATTACCCGGCGCAACGGTAAAATGATGCGCCCTATTTTAACATTGTTGGTAGCTAAAGAGTTCGGTTCGGTTTCGCAAGCGACTTATCATGCCGGAGTTACATTGGAAATGTTGCATACGGCCAGTCTGGTACATGACGATGTGGTGGACGAAAGTAATGAGCGTAGAGGCCAATTGTCTGTAAACGCAGCGTTCAATAACAAAATATCGGTGCTTGTCGGCGATTATCTGCTTTCTACAGCTTTGCAGCATTCGGCTTTAACAAATAAGATAGAGGTGGTAAAAGTCATTGCCCAATTGGGTATGGAGCTTTCGGAGGGTGAGATCTTACAATTGTCTAATATCAATAATCAAGATCTTTCGGAAGGAGTTTACTTTGAGGTAATTCGCAAAAAGACTGCGGCTTTGTTTGCTGCTTGTGCACAGTTGGGTGCATTGACGGCAAAAGCTTCCGATACGGAAGTGGAGAAGTTTCGTTTGTTTGGTGAGAAAGTAGGTATGTGCTTTCAGATTAAGGATGATATTTTTGATTTCTTCCACGATGAGGCCATTGGCAAACCGACCGGAAACGATATGCTGGAGGGTAAATTAACTTTGCCGGCACTGTATGTTTTGTTGCATACACAGGATGAGGAGATGCTTGCTTTAGTTCCGAAAGTGAAGAGCTTGACGGCTACACCGGATGAAATTTCCCGTTTAATCGAGTTTACAAAGGCGAATGGCGGTATAGAATATGCCGAGGACGTGATGATGCGTTACAAGGAAGACGCTCTGCTGTTACTTTCCGAAGTGCGGAATGAACCGGTTCGTAGGGCGCTTACCGCTTACATCGAGTATGTGATAGAGCGGAACAAGTAGATTCCGTAGGATCCGGTTAGAGCTTCCAACTCATTTTACCTTTTTAGAAAAATGAAAATCTCTTGGGGGATATCCTTAAAATATTAAAGTTAAAGGGGGTGTCCGAAAGTCAAGTGATCCCAAAAAGTTGGACGGGTTAATATTAACCAGCTATAGGAAGAGGTTATCCAAAAAGTCTGATAGTTTAGATTATAACTTTCGGTTTAAGACTGCCAGGACTCAAATATAGAAAAAAGCACCACTTTACACCTAATTTTCATAGGTCAAAAGTGGCAGTCTTTATTTATTCAGTTACACTCTGTAACTTTAGCTAATTCAATTTTTACTTTTTGAACAGTCCTCCTTTGGCTTCTGTGAATAGGTTGTCTTGGCAGAGAATATTACGTTTCGTTTGCTTGTCTTCTTTTTTCATAAAAGAAAAATGCTCCTTTTATACATTTAGTCCCTCGGAAACCCTTTGCTGACGGGCGTTCCGAATTTGTGCACAAACGCAAGGTGCGAATGTGCACAAACGACAACCTCCATTGTGCACAAATGAGAAGTGGATTTGTGCACAATGGAGGGTTGCGTTTGTGTAGGGCAAAATGATGTAAAAATAAATGAGTGCCTGCCCGGTTAGAAGAACTTTGTTTCTTTGCCTAAAATATCACTTAGCAGCAAGTTGGCCAAACGACTTGTTCCAAGGCGGAATAATTCGTTAGTGAGCCATTCTTCACCTAATACTTCTTTCACGATGGTGTAGTAAACTACAGCATCGTGTACGGTGTTGATACCTCCGGCGGGTTTAAATCCTACTTTCCGGCCGGTTTCCTGATAATACTCTTTGATAGCCTGACACATCACGTAAGCGGCTTCCGGTGTGGCGGCAGGTTCCTGTTTGCCGGTAGAAGTCTTGATGAAATCCGCACCCGAATACATGGCGAGGATAGAAGCTTTTTTAATATTTTCGGCAGTGCCCAGCGCACCGGTTTCAAGAATCACTTTCAGGTGCTTATTGCCGCATACTTCTTTGATTTCTTCGATTTCATCGCACATTCCTTCGTAGTCGCCACTCAAAAACTTGCCTACTGAAATCACGATATCTATTTCCGTAGCGCCTTCGTGGAGTGCCATAGCTGTTTCTGCTATCTTCACCTCAATGAAGGTTTGTGAGGAGGGGAATCCGGCCGAAACGCAGGCGATACCTACTTCCTCTACTTCCAAAGACTGGCTGACGATACCTGCAAAATTAGGATATACGCAGATGGCCGCTACATTCTTCAAATCGGGAAATTGATCTTCGAAATCGTTTACCCGCTCGGTGAAGCGAAGCACGCTTTCTTCGCTGTCGGTTGTCTTCAGGGTAGTCAGGTCGATACAGTTGAAGAGGAACTTATTTACCTCCAGTGTATCGTTTCCGGCTACTTTATTGGCGATGAAATCGGCAACTTTTGCTTGTACGTCCTCATCTCGGAGGTGCGTATCATATTTGCTCAGGGCTACATTGTATTTGTCCTGTTCAGCTTTTTGCTCATAATTTTGATGTTCCATATTCATTTATATTTAAGTTTGTTTTTGTTATTTAATCCGCCAGTTTGGGATTGTTTTTATGGCGTTCCTTGTCCCGACTGGTTTTCTTTTCAAGATTCTTCCGGAATGCCTCTGTAAGGTCTACGCCTGTTTGGTTGGCAAGGCATAGAAGTACCCATAATACGTCCGCCATTTCGTCTCCTATATCATGCTTCTCTCCCTCTTTAAAGGATTGGTCGCCGTAGGTACGTGCCATGATGCGTGCCAGTTCTCCCACTTCTTCGGTAAGGACAGCCATATTAGTGAGTTCGCTGAAATAGCGTACACCATACGTTTTTATCCAGTTGTCTACTGCTTTTTGTGCTTCTTTCAGGGTAATGTGCTCCTGTTCGGATGCATTACAGGTTGATTCGCACGAGGTTTGATGGTCTTTAGGTGTCATACTATTCTTTATTTTTGGTGTCCATACATATGGTAACAGGACCGTTGTTTAAAAGTTCTACTTTCATGTCGGCACCGAATTCTCCTGTTTCTACGGTTTTGCCTAATGCAATGCTTAGCTCGTTGCAAAAGCGGTTGTAAATAGGAACCGCTATTTCCGGTTTGGCAGCGCGAATGTAGGAGGGGCGGTTTCCTTTCTTTGTAGATGCGTGTAGTGTAAACTGACTGATAACCAAAATGTTGCCTCCGCTTTCCAGAATAGAACGGTTCATAACTCCATTATCATCATCAAAGATGCGCAGGTTGACTATTTTTTTGCAGAGCCAGTCTATATCCTCTTCATTGTCAGCATCTTCAATGCCTACAAGTATCATGAGGCCCTCTTTAATACTTCCTTTTATCTTGCCTTCTATGGTGACGGAGGCATGGCTAACTCGTTGGATAACAACTCTCATAATTGTTTATGTTTTTTGGATATGCGCAAATGTAGATAAAATCCACGAGATTTTACACTGGCAGGATATAAAAACGATTTTTTATAGAGGAAAGATGCAAAACTTGGCGTTAAAAATAGAGGAGGGGGGGATATTGTTTTTATCATGAAGGGAATAGCTGCTTTTTCCGTTTGGATAGTATCTGCTTTTGTTGGAGTAATTGTTTGTATTGCAAGTGGATAAATAGTTATTTTTGCTTAAATGATAAGAAGATGGACGGTATGCATCTTTGTATTTTTAATCCGCTCGCCTACGATTCTTTTGTTTTCGGAAAGGGGCAGTTCAAAAAGTTTGGAAGTTTAGGTTAAAACGCTCAATTTAGAATTGATAGAGTTCAATTATAGAAAAAACGTCACTTTACATCTAATTTTCATAGGTCAAAGTCACACTTTTATTTATTCAGTTATAGCCTGTATCTTGGCTAATTCTATTTTAACTTCTTGAATAGCTCTTTCCTGCCCTTGCAACATGTTATACTTTTAGTTATAGGAAGGCTGAAACTTTTTGTTTCAGTGCCCATAGCCCTGTAACCTGATGTTCTTTTATTTGTAGAAAAATTGAAAGTTTGTATTTTGGTATCCATGCCCTTGGAAATTGCGATTCTTTTGTTTGTAAAAAGTCTAAAGGTTTGTGTTTCAATGTCCATAATAGCCCTGTAACCTGATATTCTTTTATTTGTAGGGAAACTGGACGTTTCTATTCCAGTGATATGCAGTTTCTGAATAAAATCCCTAAATAACAGGAAGATATCTCTATCCGCATACATCCATTCAACCATAGTAATGACAAAGTTTGATGTATTGCTTCTTACCTATTGTTGCCGTATAAGATTCATTCCGCAGCCTGTCGGAATATAAATTGGATATACTATTTATTACCTATGCTCCCTTTGAAAAAGGAGGTTTTTTATTCAATCCTTAGGTGGATTAGATAAGGATATATAGTTTGTTTTTTAAAGTGATGTTTTTTCTTGCAATGTCTCATTTTTCCAGTGTTCTTTAAGCATTTTTGCTTTTGCCGGTCCAATAACTTGGGCTAATTTCTCCATATTAGCCTCTTTGATACGTTTTACACTTTTGAACTCTTTGAGTAATAATGTTTTGGTTTTTTCTCCGATGCCTTTTATCTCATCCAGTTCAGAGGCTGTTTGACGTTTGCTACGCTTATCGCGATGGAAAGTGATGGCAAAACGGTGCACTTCATCCTGTATCTGTTCAAGTAGCTTAAACAGAGGACTTTGTTGCTTTATTCCGATGGTGAGAGGAGGGAAGCCAAATAAAAGTTCGGAAGTGCGGTGACGATTATCCTTGGCCAATCCGGCAATAGGGATGTTCAGGTGTAACTCATCTTCAATCACTTCCCGTACTACTTCCATTTGTCCTTTTCCTCCATCGGTGATAATGAGGTCGGGCAGGGGAGATTGTTCATCAATAGCACGTTGGTAACGACGTCGAACCACTTCTTTCATCGAGGCGTAATCATCCGGTCCCATCACTGTTTTAATGTTATATTTGCGATAGTCTTTTTTGGATGGTTTTGCTTTTTTGAATACTACGCAAGCGGCTACGGCATCACTTCCGCTGATGTTAGAATTGTCAAAACATTCAATGTGCATCGGCATTTTTTCGAGTTGCAATTCTTTTTGTATTTCTTTCATCAACCGCACGCTTTTTTGTTCCGGATTCAGTTTCTCTGCCTGTTTTAAACGATCTACCTTATATTGTTTTACGTTCAGCAACGAGAGGTCTAACAGTTTCTTCTTTTCCCCTCTTTGCGGTATAGTGAAAGTTACATCTTGCAGTTCCATATTCATCTCGAACGGTACGATTATCTCGCGTGAGAAACTGTTGTAACGCTCTCTCATTTCTACAATACCCAATGCTAGAAGTTCTTCTTTGCTTTCATTCAGGCGTTTCTTGTATTCGAAAGTAAAAGCTTGGTTGATGCTTCCGTTGGTGATGTGCAGGTAATTGATAAACGCCGACTGATCATCATCGGCAATAGAAAACACATCGATATTATGTAGAACCGAACTTACCACTTCGCTTTTTGCTCTGTAAATCTCAATCAGGTCATATTTTTCCTTTATTTTCTGAGCTTCTTCGAACCGCATGTCCGCCGCTAAAGTTTGCATTTCCTCCAGAAGACTTTTACTTATTTCTTTTGTATTTCCTTTTAATATCTCCTTTATTTCGGCGATATTTTTCATGTATTCCTCGTGAGTTTGTAAGCCGACGCATGGCCCTTTGCAACTTTTTATATGGTATTTCAGGCAAGTATGAAACTTACCGTTCCGGATATTCTCCGGTGTCAGATTCAGATTGCAGGTTCGTAGGGGATACAGGCGCTTTATCAAGTCGAGCAAAGCATACATGGAAGGAAGATGGCTGTATGGCCCGAAATAAGTGGAACCGTTTCGTATGATTCTGCGTGTAGTAAATATGCGTGGAAAATATTCGTTGCTTACACAAATAGAAGGATAGGTTTTGTCATCCTTCAGTAGGACATTGTATCGTGGCTTGTACTTTTTAATCAGGTTGTTTTCCAGCAAAAGAGCGTCTTCTTCCGTGTTGACAACTATATAGCGTATATCGGCTATTTTGCTGACTAATATACGCGTCTTTCCTGGTTCATGTTCTTTGCTGAAGTAGGAATAGACTCTTCGTTTCAAGTTTTTAGCCTTTCCCACATATATAATAGTCCCTTCGGCATTCAGATATTGGTAAACGCCGGGACTATCGGGGAGATTTAGCACAATACTCTTTAAATAGTCACTTATTTTAAGTCCTTTATTCTGTTCCATCCTCTGTAAACGTCCTTCTCTTTTCACTTTTAACTGTACAGACCCAGCTCTCGGAGATTGAGCATATTTCAATTATATTCTATCTCATGCCGTAATCCGAGTATGAGTCTTACTGATCATGAATCCCTTCAAATTGTTTGTAGGCGTTGCTTTTTCAACTCTATTGTTCGTTTTAGGGACAATTAATTATTCAAATCTTCTATCCTTGAAGCTTCTGCAAGGCTAAAAGAAGATACAGCCCTTTAGCCTATAACGTTCTTTTCTATATTTTGTGCGTAATACAGATGTTTCTTAGAAACTTTATAATTGTAATAGGGTTTGTACCTCTGCTTCTTGAGGAAAAACTTCTCTCCCTTTTAAATCTTTTAGTTCGATAATGAAGTTAACATATGCAGCTTTTGGATGAAAGCGTTTTACTAATTTATAGGCTGCGTTCATAGTTCCGCCGGTAGCTAACAGATCATCATGTAACAATACAATATCGTTTTCATCAATAGCGTCACGATGTATTTGTATGGTATCTTTTCCATATTCTTTATCGTAAGTTTCTTCCACTGTTTCTGCTGGAAGCTTACCCGGTTTACGTGCCATTACAAATCCTGCTCCTAACCGTACAGCCAATGCCGCTCCCATAATGAAGCCTCTTGATTCGATACCTACTACTTTAGTAATTCCTTTTTCTTTGTACATCTCATAGAGCGTATCTTCTAACTCTCTAAGGCATTCTGCATTTTTAAACAATGTGGTAACGTCCCAGAACAGAATTCCCGGTATGGGGAAATCCTTTATAGTTCTTAGGTTAGTAATCAAACTTTCTTTGCTCATAATGAATTAGTTATTCTTTTTAATTATTGTTTTTGTTTCACGTGGAACATGCCGTTATTTTCGAAGTAGAACAAGGAGAACATTGATGTCGCTTGGGGAAATTCCCGGAATGCGTCCGGCTTGTGCCAAAGTTTCCGGATCTATCTTCTTTAGTTTCTGACGAGCTTCTGTTGAAAGCGAGTTTAGAGTGTCGTAATCAAATTTTCCTTTTATCTTAATATTTTCCAGACGCGACATCTTTTCTGCAATCTGTCTTTCCCTATCAATATAGCCTTGGTATTTGATACGTATTTCTGACGCTTCAATAATTTCGTCTTTTTTCTCCTCAATACTATTTAATAGTTGTTTGAATGATGTAATATACTCCGAAATATTCGATAACGTGATTTGTGGACGATTAATAAGGTCTACTAATTTACATCCTTGTCGGAGTGGAGTTGTTCCTAATGCTTCCAAAGCTGGGTTAATAAGAGATGCCTTTACAGAGAACATTTCGGTGAAATCAATAATTCGTTTTATTTGTTCCCGCTTCTTGCATAGTATTTGATATCGATCAGCTTTCGCCAAACCTAATAGATATGATTTCTCTGTTAAACGCATATCGGCATCGTCTTGTCGTAATAATATTCTATATTCGGCCCTGGATGTAAACATACGGTAGGGCTCATCCACACCTTTGGTTACCAAATCATCAATAAGTACGCCAATATAAGCTTCGTCTCTTCCCAGCACAAACGGATCGCCTCCTGAGCAATTGATATGTGCGTTTATTCCGGCTATCAATCCTTGTCCTCCAGCTTCTTCGTAGCCCGTTGTACCATTCACTTGTCCCGCAAAGAAAAGATTTTTAATAATCTTCGATTCCAACGTGTGTTTTAATTGTGTCGGGTCGAAATAATCGTATTCAATGGCATATCCCGGGCGATAAATAACCAAATCTTTGAAAGCTGGAATCTTTTTCAACGCTTGGATTTGGATATTCAATGGCAAAGAAGAAGAAAAACCATTCAGATAAAGTTCTTGTGTAGTTTCACCTTCCGGTTCGAGGAAAAGTTGATGTTGTTCTTTATCCGGAAAGGTAACTATTTTAGTTTCGATACTGGGGCAGTAACGAGGACCGATACTCTGAATCTGTCCGTTGAAAAGGGGAGAATCAGGTAATCCATCCCGCAATACTTTATGAACCTCCTCATTAGTGAAGCATGTCCAGCATTGTAGTTGTTTTAAATGTCTCTTTTCACCAATGAAAGAGAATTGATGAAAATCTTCTTCACCGTCTTGTGTGTCCATAAACTCATAATGAACACTACGTCCGTCAATGCGTACGGGTGTACCTGTTTTCATTCGACCGGAAACGATGCCATGACGTGTAATAGATTCTGTCAGATGATAGGAGGCCGGTTCGGCTATTCGTCCACCCGGGAGCTGTGTCCGCCCGATATGTAAAAGCCCGTTTAAAAAAGTACCGGCGGTCAGCACTACGGTTTTTGCTTTAAAAGTAACGTCCAGATAGGTTCTGACTCCGGTTACCTCGCCGTTTTCTACTATCAATTCTTTTACCTGATCCTGCCAGATATGCAAATTAGGGATGTTCTCCAGAATTTCACGCCATGCCCAGATAAACTTTCCGCGGTCGCATTGAGCGCGCGGACTCCACATGGCCGGTCCTTTGGAACGGTTTAGCATACGGAATTGGATAGCTGTTTTGTCTGTTATTAATCCCATGTATCCGCCCAAGGCATCAATCTCCCTCACAATTTGTCCTTTGGCAATGCCGCCTACAGCCGGATTACAGCTCATTTGTGCTATTTTGTTCATGTCCATGGTAATGAGACATGTTTTTGAGCCTAAGTTAGCTGCCGCTGCCGCTGCTTCGCATCCGGCATGTCCGGCGCCAATCACGATAACATCGTATTTGAATTCCATTTTCTTTATTCTCTAAGTTCACTTAATCAACAACTTGCAAAGGTATGAATTTTTGCAGAATGATTGGATAATTGAAAGGTTAATGTTTTTTGGAAGCTTTATAAATGGGAAATGAACAATAAAGAGTGAGTATAAGTTTTTCCTGTAAGAAGATTTCAAGGCGGGAACTTTGGCAAGGGCAGGAAATGAATAATGGAAACATGAAAACAATATAGGGAATCCGATATAATAAAACCGATAGACTTTCGTGAAATTACTTTTTAACAGGGAGGTTATCCTATATGTTTATGTACGGAATCCTTTTTTCTTATACAAAGTAGTTCTAAATAGTCTGGTAGCAAAATATATCGGAAAAGAGAAGATTTAAGCCATAGCGGTGTACAGAAAATCGCTATACAAAGGATGGCTGGGTTGTTTTTTCTACGTTAGGACTTCTATGTTAGGATTTCTACGTTCGGACTTCTTTTTGGAGTTCCTTCTCCTATGTCATTAAAAAAAGTAACTCCCTGCTGGCTCGTTAAAAGATTCACATGCTATTTTTTGTAATTAATAATCTATTGATTACAATCATGTCTTGAATAAGACGGATTTGAATTTATATTTTCTGTGAGATTCGTTAGGGAATAAATTATGTCGTTTTTATATTCACACTTTGTTGTTGTACTTCAACAGAAAAATAGGGGCCTCAAGATTTAACGAGAAATTAATGAAAGTAACTTTAGATTTTAAAATTTGCGGTCATCTGTCCGAATGATTTCAAAAACGGCAAAGAAAAAGCCCATAATTGTACTTGAATAAGGTTTAATTCATTTAAGTACAGTGGGTTAATAAGATTTTTCTATTGCGGGTAAATTAAGCAAAATAGGGAACAGGAATATTTAAAGAGCAAAATTTGAATAAGACTGACTTCAAATTCTTTTCCGGGACAAATGTTTTTATAGTGATAGAATTAAAACATATGTTTTGTTCTAAAGGAGTGTCTCGATCCCTTTTCTTTATCAGGTGTGTTTTTTGATGCCTTTATTTTTAAGATCTCACATAGTAAATGTGTGGACGGCTAATATTCTATCTTATTAATGTTGCGCAGTTTGTTTCATAACGTATAGAAAACAACGTAATGATTTATCCTTATCCACATGCAGCTTACAACAAACAATGGTATATGACGTACCTAACGCTATTTTGTTAACCTGCGGAAAACAGCCTTAAACAGTTCTATTTACTCCGCTGCCAAATAGGGCAAAGTCACCTAAGCATGGGTCGTCGGGGAAAATTTCGGTAAGAGCGTCAGTGATTCGGCGGGCGTTGTTCAAAGAGAAAGTTGTGCTATCCGTAAGTCCTAATGTGTAGGCTACCCGGCAAACATGAGTATCCAGGGGAATAATCAAATCGCGGCTGTCGAAATGATTCCAAATGCCGAAATCAACCTCTGAATGTTGACGTATCATCCAACGTAGAAACATGTTTAATTTCTTTTGCGGGCTTCGGTTTGATACTCCTAGGAAAGTGCAAAGTTTTTCCATCGGATTTCCTGGATAAGGCAGCAATGCGTCTTCTAAACTGTCAAAACTAGAATATGCGGCATATAGGCGGGTGAAGTATGAATGAAAGTTTGCATGAGAAAGCATACGGTAAAAACTGCTCTTATCCGTTGGACGAAAGTTTTCTTTCCATTGGCATGACTGTACATATTTATAAGGAGAAGTGCCCATCAATTTGTGAAGCTCATCAGCTTTCTTCAGAATTTGTTTCCGGTTACCGAAACTCATAAGGGCTGTTAAAAGACCGCTGATTTCAATGTCCTGCTTTTGCGTGTAACGGTGCGGAAATTGTACCGGGTCATTTTGGATGAAAGCAGCGCAATGATAAACGTCCGCCCATTCCAATAATTGTTGTTTAAGAGTGTCGGTCATACTCGATAACTTTTTTACTTAATTTGATAGATATATTCAGACTCTTCTTAATAAACATAAAGTTGAATATGGAAGCAAAGTTAATCATAATCTGATAATATAGAGCTTGGAATCGGTTATTTAGTAGCTTGAATTAAATATATCGCAGTATGGGAGCTAGGTCTATACAAATGCTTTTTCGTTTTTATTGTAACAGGTAGAAACTATAAAGAGAGAATCTCTTTGTCCGGAAATTTGAATTTAGTTTGCGATAAGTTGCAAAAAAACGATGCTTTAAGCCAAGTTTCCCGTTGCATTCCACTACTTTGACAAAGTGACAAAAGAAAACGATTAATGTCTGGTAGGGTGTTTCGAGAAGTTCTCAGAAACACCATGAATTGTTGGAGCATATAAATGCATTCTAAATAAAGAATTATTTCTATAATTGTTTGTCCCATCGGTATATTTACTTTAATTTTGCAAACCAATGGAAGACTGTTCCAATGCTTGAAAATCATTCAAACAATTAAATAATTAATAATTCATTCATTTATGTGGTTAAGTAATTCATCTATTGGAAGGAAAGTGGTGATGAGCGTTACGGGTATCGCCCTAGTCCTATTTCTTACATTTCACATGTCGATGAACCTCGTTGCATTAATTTCTGCGGAAGGGTATAACGTGATCTGTGAATTTCTCGGAGCCAACTGGTATGCGTTGGTTGCTACGACTGCTTTGGCAGCCTTGGTAGTTATTCACATCGTGTATGCATTCTGGTTGACTATGATGAACCGGAAAGCGCGTGGTACGGAACGATATGCTGTAGAAGCTAAACCGAAATCGGTGGAATGGGCTTCACAGAACATGCTGGTTCTAGGTATTGTGGTGGCTGCCGGTTTGGGTTTACACCTTGCCAACTTCTGGTATAAAATGATGTTTGCCGAAATTATTGGCAATCCTACTTTGGGTGGCTTGGAGGCTACCGATGGCTATGGATACATCGTTCAAACATTTTCGTGCCCTATATTTGTAGTGCTCTATTTAATTTGGCTGGCTGCACTTTGGTTCCATCTTACACATGGATTCTGGAGCGCTCTTCAAACGCTTGGATGGAGCAATAAAATCTGGTTCGAACGCTGGAAATTGATTGGCAATATCTACACTACGCTCGTTGTACTCGGCTTTGCAGCCGTAGTGGTTGTTTTCTATCTGAAATCGCTTTGTTGCGGTGCAAGCTGCGTTTAGTTAAATAGTAAATACTTAAACTGTAATAAAATTATGGCTACTATAGATTCAAAAATTCCTGAAGGCCCTGTGGCTGAGAAATGGACCAATTATAAAGCTCACCAAAAGTTGGTGAACCCCGCCAATAAACGTCGTCTGGATATTATCGTTGTCGGAACCGGTCTGGCCGGTGCTTCGGCAGCCGCTTCGTTAGGCGAAATGGGATTCAGAGTGTTCAATTTCTGTATTCAAGATTCACCGCGTCGTGCGCACTCTATCGCCGCACAGGGTGGTATCAATGCGGCAAAGAATTATCAAAACGACGGTGATTCGGTTTACCGTTTGTTTTATGATACGGTAAAAGGTGGTGATTATCGTGCCCGCGAAGCGAACGTTTATCGTTTGGCAGAGGTATCGAATAGCATTATTGACCAATGTGTGGCGCAAGGGGTTCCCTTTGCCCGCGAATACGGTGGTACGTTGGCTAACCGTTCGTTTGGCGGTGCGCAGGTAAGCCGTACTTTCTATGCGAAAGGTCAAACCGGACAACAGCTCCTGTTAGGTGCGTACTCCGCATTAAGCCGTCAGGTAAATGCCGGTACGGTGAAACTCTATACCCGCTACGAAATGGAAGAGTTGGTTATTATTGAAGGCCGTGCTCGTGGTATTATTGCGAAGAATTTGATTACCGGTAAGTTAGAGCGTTTTGCCGCACATGCTGTGGTTATAGCAACCGGCGGTTACGGTAACGCTTACTTCCTCTCTACCAATGCTATGGCTTGCAATAGCTCGGCAGCTATGCAATGTTATCGTAAGGGAGCTTATTTCGCAAATCCTTCTTATGTACAGATTCACCCTACTTGTATTCCGGTTCACGGTGACAAGCAGTCTAAATTGACTTTGATGTCGGAATCATTGCGTAATGATGGTCGTATTTGGGTTCCGAAGAAACTGGAAGATGCAAAGGCATTGCAGGCAGGTACCAAGAAGGGCAGCGATATTCCTGAAGAAGATCGTGATTATTATTTGGAACGTCGTTATCCGGCATTCGGAAACCTCGTTCCGCGTGATGTGGCTTCGCGTGCCGCCAAAGAGCGTTGCGACAAGGGCTATGGCGTGAATAATACCGGTTTGGCCGTGTTCCTCGATTTCAGCGAAGCTATTGGCCGTTTGGGCATTGATGTGGTACGTCAGCGTTACGGCAACCTCTTTGACATGTATGAAGAGATTACGGACGTGAATCCGGGTGAATTGGCTAAGGAAATCAATGGCGTGAAATATTATAACCCGATGATGATTTACCCGGCTATTCACTATACGATGGGTGGCATTTGGGTAGATTATGAACTGCAAACTTCTATTAAAGGCTTGTTTGCTATCGGCGAGTGCAACTTCTCCGATCATGGAGCCAATCGTTTAGGAGCTTCGGCTTTGATGCAAGGTTTGGCAGACGGTTATTTCGTGCTTCCTTACACGATTCAGAACTATCTCTCCGACCAGATTACCGTGCCTCGTTTTTCTACTGATCTGCCCGAGTTTGCAGCCGCAGAGAAAGCCGTTAACGATAAGATTGATCGTCTGATGAGTATTCAAGGTAATGAGTCTGTTGATTCCATCCATAAAAAGTTGGGACACATCATGTGGGAGTATGTCGGTATGGGACGTACGGCCGAAGGTTTGAAAAAGGGTCTCGAGGAGATTAAGAAGATACGTGAAGAATTCAATAAGAATTTGTTTATTCCCGGTAGTAAAGAGGGTATGAATATAGAGCTTGACAAGGCTATCCGTCTGGAAGACTTTATTACTATGGGCGAGCTGATTGCTTACGATGCGTTGAGCCGTAACGAAAGCTGTGGAGGACACTTCCGTGAAGAATATCAAACAGAAGAAGGTGAAGCAAAACGCGATGATGAGAATTTCTTCTATGTTGGCTGTTGGGAATACCAAGGTAGCGATGAGAAGGCTCCGGTACTTATTAAAGAACCGCTTCATTATGAGGCTATCAAGGTTCAGACTCGTAACTATAAGAGCTAATCGGTAAGTTAAACAATTAAAGAATTAAGAAACAATGGATAAAAATATAAGTTTCACGCTGAAAGTTTGGCGTCAGAACGGACCTAAAGAGAAAGGTCATTTCGAAACATTCCAGATGAAAGATATTCCGGGTGATACTTCGTTCTTGGAGATGTTGGACATCCTTAATGAGCAGCTCATCAGCGAGCGCAAAGAGCCGGTAGTTTTCGATCATGATTGCCGAGAAGGCATTTGCGGTATGTGTTCACTTTACATTAACGGATACCCGCATGGACCTGCTACAGGTGCAACCACCTGTCAGTTGTATATGCGCCGTTTCAACGATGGTGATACGATTACCGTAGAGCCGTGGCGTTCGGCTGGATTCCCGGTTATTAAGGATTTGATGGTAGACCGTACGGCTTATGATAAGATTATGCAAGCCGGGGGTTATATTAGTGTGCGTACCGGTTCGGCTGAAGACGCTAATAATATCCTGATTCCGAAACCAAATGCCGACGAGGCGATGGACGCAGCATCATGTATCGGTTGCGGCGCTTGTGTGGCAGCATGTAAGAATGGTTCGGCTATGTTGTTTGTGTCGGCAAAGGTAAGTCAGTTGGCTCTGTTGCCTCAAGGTAAAGTGGAGGCTGCACGCCGTGCTAAAGCCATGCTGAGCAAGATGGATGAACTGGGCTTCGGTAACTGTACCAATACCCGTGCTTGCGAGGCGGAGTGCCCTAAATGTATATCCATCAGCAATATTGCTCGCCTGAACCGTGAGTTCATCAAAGCAAAACTGAAAGATTGACGTTTATCTCGCATTTGATTGTTTTATATTGAGAAATCCTTCCGGCGTGCGTATGCGATGCCGGAAGGATTCTTTTTATATTTATGACCGTTGGAAATTGATTAAATCTTTTAATATGCTTTTTCGTGTACTCTTTTTACGGAGCAACCGCTTGAAGCGTTTTGGTTCTTAAAATTGACATCTCATGTCGAAGCGATGACCTACGAACAAGTCGTACTTGGGAGGCTTGGAATACTTTTAGCAGCAGAAATGTTTGGAAAGTATTCTTTGAAGATGTTACGGTAATAATACTCCTTTTTGCTTATTCTACACCATCGTAAAATTGTTCTTTATAACGTCATTCTACGCAGTCTGGAAACATGTCGGTGAAAGCCTCTGTTAATGTATATTGTTTCATTTTGTAATAAATAGAGAGGGATAACTTTGTTTTTAAATGAAACTACAGTTGCTTTCACTGCTGTCCTGTTAAAAGATTCACATACTACTGTATATGATTAATAATCTGTTGATTATAGAAATGTTTTGAATAAACGGATTTGAATTTATACTCTCTATGATATTCGTTAGATAATAAAGGATATCGCTTGTATATTCACATCTTGCGATTGCACTTCAACGGAAAAAACAGGGATATCAAAATTTAACGGGACACTAATGAGTTGCTTTATATTGAAGTACTTGTAAGGAAATTACAACCGAATATTTGGGAAATGCTATGTTTCTAGTCTGAATAAAATCTATTTGTAAATTAATAAGACGAGTTTATGCTGTTAGTTAATGTAAGGTTCATGTTCGGTATCTATATGTATAATTGTATTTAAAGTATGGATAACAATGTTCTCTAACGGACAAACTGATTAGCCGAACAAAATTTTATTCTTTTTTTGTTTGACATAAGAAACTTTGGAAATCATTTCCGCTTGGGTTTTGGAATATCTGCAGCCCGAATTCGGGGAGAATGGCCAGTACATAATCAAAGATGTCGGCTTGTAGATGTTCGTATGGAATCCAGTTCTTATCGGATGAAAAGAAATAGAGCTCAATGGGTAATCCTTGCGGAGTAGGTTGCAGTTGACGAACCATCAGCGTCATCTTATGGTTGATAAGCGTATGATGACGGAGGTAATTTTCTAAGAATTGGCGGAAGACGCCTAAGTTTACTGTTTGCGGCGTTGCTTCTTCGGGCTTCAACCAACCTTTTGCTACGAAGTTCTTCAAATCTTCAGGTGTGCAGAATTTGACGCTTCGCATATCGATATTAAGCGAACGTTTTACCCTTCGTCCGTCGCTATCCTGCATGCCCCGCCAGTTTTGGAAAGAGTCGCTGACCAAGGTATAAGGCGGTATGGTAGTGATGGTATTGTCCCAGTTGCGTACTTTAATAGTGGTAAGGGTTACTTCGGTAACAATGCCGTCGGCGCCCGATTTAGTCATGGTAATCCAGTCGCCCGGGCGCAACATATCGTTGGCGGAGAGTTGCACTCCCGCTACCAGCCCTACAATGGTATCTTTAAATACCAACATTAATATAGTTGCGGCGGCTCCCAATCCGGCGAACAGGGTGAGGGGCGATTTGTCGATTAATACACCGATGATAACGATTACTCCGACAAATATAGTAATAATTTTCAGCATTTGATAGACGCCCTTCAACGGACGATCTTTCAATTGTTTGTGCTGGCTCGATAAATTATAGAGAGCGGAAAGGAATACGCATATCAGCTTCAAAGTAGTGGCAATGATGTATACCTGGCTGATTTTCATCAAGAACGAGAGCCAGGAAGGGACATCGTAGAAGGCAAACGGGAGCAGGATATAGATAACGATGGAAGGGATGATATGACAAATACTGTTTAATACTTTATCGGAGAACAGATAATCGTCCCACGTTATCCGAGTACTGGTCACCACCTTCTTGACAGCCGGTACGATGACTTTACGACAGATAATATCGGTTAAGTAAGCAATAAACAAGATAAAAACGATCCATATAATACGCTGGGTAATACTGATGGACTCTTGTCCTAAACCATATTGTGTCAGAACCTGCTCTAAACTGTCTGTAAGTACATTATCCATATTCCGTTCGTTTTAAATTGAACAACAAAAATAGGATTATATCTTCTTATTTTCTTTTTGGCTTAACTCACATTAACTTATGGGAAGGTTGTACCGTGTCGGGATTTGACATTCCGTTCGATTTAGAAGGCGTATTATTGTTTCGTTTTTTGTAAGGGCTTTACGTATAGGCCGACCGTAAGCTCAAACGTTGGGCCTCTACCCTCAAAGACGAAGATAATCCGTGCCTTGTTCTTTACGAGATTCTGCCTTGAAAGTATGCTGGTGTGTGCCGAGCCTTGTCGTAATAGGTTGCCTGATGGCGCAATACGTAGCACTATGCTTGTTTCTAAGTGTAACAAGCAGGGGTAAAGTATGTAAGTTCTTTTTAAAGCAACACTTTGTAGCGGTTTCCCGGAAGCGCTTGGGCCACTCTCTTTATTTCCATTTCGAAAAGTAAGGCACTCAGTTGGTTCACCGGAAGTCCTGCCGCCACAGCCAGTTCATTTATCGGTAGTCCGTCCGGTGAGGCTTGCAGCACTTGCACAAGCGCTTCTTCTTCATCGGTCAGATCGGGGAAGAGTTGTCGTTGGACGGGTGTCTGAGCGGAACTTGTCATGTCCCAGCACATGGCTTTTACGAATTCTTCGGCCGATTGGATCAGCGCCGCACGATTGTCGCGTATCAAGGCGTTGCATCCTTGTGAATAAGGGTCGTAGCTGCGTCCCGGATAAGCGAAACAATCGCGGTGATACCCTTCGGCTAAATCGGCGGTAATCAATGCTCCGCCCTTTGCGGCAGACTCTATCACGATGGTGGCATCGCACATTCCTGCCACGATGCGGTTGCGCATCACAAAGTTCTGGCGGTCGGGGTTGGTTCCGCTCATGAATTCGGTAAGCAGTCCGCCTTGTTTCAGCATCTGTACCGCTGTCTGCCGATGAGCGGAAGGATAGATGCGGTCCAGCCCGTGCGCCAGCACGCCTACGGTAGCGAATCCGTATTCCAGTGCGGCGCGGTGTGCGTGGATGTCTATACCGTATGCCAGCCCGCTCACTACCAGCACCTCGGGACATAGTTGTCTCAAGTCCCGTAAAAAGGTGCGGCAAACCTCTTTCCCATAATCCGTGGCATGGCGGGTGCCTACCAAATTGATTACTTTCAGTTGGTTGAGTGGTGTATTGCCTTTGTAAAATAACAACGTGGGGGCATCGTTGCACTCCCTCAGGCGGGAAGGATATTCCGGGTCGTTGTAACCGAAACAGTCTATCCGATTTCTCCGGATGAACTCCATTTCGTGCCGTGCGCGTTCGAAGGCTGTCGGGCAGTCCAGTGCATCCACCAGTTTATCCGAGCCTGTTACCAGTGCAGGCAACTCTTTGCGGCGGCGGAATATGTCGGTTGCGTTTCCGCATGCATGCAGCAGTTTGCGCATGCCGGCGAGGCCCAGTCCCGGTATGCGGGTTAGGGCAAGGCTATGTAGAAGTTCTTCGTCATGCATGGAAGTAGGGAGCAAAGGTTTCGTCGAACAAGGCACTTTCGCTTAATCGCCCGTTGACAACGCATACGCTCTCCACAGTTGATTTGATTACGACTTTCATATCCGGCAGACGGAAAATATCCTGATAGAACACGTACTTGATGCCCTCTTTCTTCAGGTATAGTTTGGATACGAATTCGTCGCCGCTTTTTAAGGGCGTCTTAAACGCCATGTTAATACGCGCCACAACGGGGTCTACACCCTGTTCGTGCAGTTTGGCAAAACTGATACCCACGGAGGTAAGAAACTCGTGGCGGGTATGTTCCAAATAATGTTGGTAGTTGGCATTGTTCACAATACCCTGCAGGTCGCACTCGTAGTCGCGCACCTTCATATTCAGTTCAAAGATATATTTTTCCATCGTGGGGCAAAGGTACGCTTTTATGGACAAATATAGATGGGAAGAAAGGATAAATGTAAGATGTTTTTTGAGGTTTTGAGAATGGGATGTAAAGGCTTTTTGTTTCAATTGGATTTTGACAATTTAATATATAGAAAATAAAACATAACGTATAATTTGCTTTTTGTGGTTGAAATAATGTTAAACTTGTTCTGAATGAATAAAAATATTCTTACTAATATTATATATTTGCAAAATAATCGAAAAGAATAGAAAGAAAACTGATTTACAATGGGCTGCTATAAGACTATTGTAACAACTTAGAGAAGTTAAGAGATGAAAAAGAATTTATTAACAGGTATGTTGGCTGCAAGTGCGGCATTGTTCGTTGCATGTAGCTCTGAAAAGGATTATTATGATCCGAATGGTGCGGTAGCGCAGAAAGAAGCACAGTATGAGTTCGCTTTCACAAAGCGGTATGGCAAAATTGCCCCGGACCAGGATTGGGGATTCGGAACGGCAAGTAGTGTAAAGGCTGTGCGCGGAGTAGACGCGAATGCCAATGAATGGGGTACTTATGTTAATGTACCCGATCCATTAACCGACGCTCAGATACAGGTGGTATCCAAGTGGTTCAGAGAGCACAAAACGCCGGAGGGAATAGCCGTAAATTGGAGCGACTTTTTTGCGCAACAGGTAAGTTCGGTCAATGAAAGCGATAACGAGAATTATGTTGAAGGAAACGGTCACGGACACATGGATTATTTGACGTGCGGAGAAAATAATGAGCATATCTATAACTTCAACAATGGTACGTGTTCTGTGAATGGTAATGTATGTTATGCTCTAGACCCAGACGAATCGAAGGATATGAATAACAGAAAATTATATCATTCGGACAGAATACAATATATGGTAAATTCAAGCACTTCTAAATTTGGTTACCATAATTCATTGGATAGTAAAGATTACGACGATTATGTAATTATTCCGGGTGATATGATAGACCCTTCGGTGGCAGGAATGTATTTTGTCGGCTTCGATTATCAGGCGAATGGCCAGAATGCGAACCAGCAGGTGAAGTTGGATGGATATTACAATGACTGGATTATCAAAATCACTCCGGGGATATATAAAGGAGCATATCGAATTATTGCCGAAGACCTCGGAGATACGGATGATTTTGATTTCAATGACGTCGTATTTGATGTTGTCTTTCGGGACGTAACTATTATTACTTTACAAGCCGTAGGTGGTACAATGCCTTTATACATACAGGTGGAAGATGAGAAAAAAGAGGTACACGAACTCTTTGGGGTAAGCTCTTCTACTATGGTAAATACGGGCAGTGTTTCAAAAGCTCCGGTTATATTCCGTCTTCCTCTTCCGTCTTCCAATCCGTCTTCCAATTCGTCTTCCAAGAATCATGCCGATGTGCAGATTTTGGTTAATGATGGGACTGCGGTGTATTATTTAAAAGCCGATTGTGGTAAAGCTCCTCAAAAAATACTTGTTCCTACAACTTATGAGTGGACAAAAGAACGTGAATCTATCGATACAAAATATCCGGCCTTTGCAGAATGGGTAAGCAACAAAGATGCAAAGTGGATAAAATAATAAAGCGGGAAACCTAAAAGAAAGGACTGTCCAAAAAGTAAAAATTGAATTAGCTAAAGTTACAGATTGTAACTGAATAAATAAAAAGCACCACTTTGGGCCTATGAATATTAGGTGTAAAGTGGTGCTTTTCTTTATACTTGAGTTCGGTGAGTCCTAAATCGAAAGTTTTAATCTAAACTTTCATACTTTTGGGATAATCCCGTTTTCATGCGAAGAGGAGTTCGCTCGATAACCCATAGGATATTGAACGGAATGTTAATAAATAAGCGGAATCCTCTCCTAAGAATTTACATTTTCTAACACGAATGGCGGTAATGAAAACAATTTAATCCGCTTCCATCTCAAGAGAAACGATTCTCCAGGCGCAATGTTTCCAAAGAATTGAAATATGAACAAATGTAAAAAAGTAAGAGTGGACAGGGGCGTTTTTTCTTAAGATGATGTCCGATTTCTGCTGAATGAAAGACCCTGCGCAGTAGAATTGTGACGGCAACTTCTGCTGCGTTTCGGTCATACTTCTACTGCGCAACAATAAAACTTCTGCTGAATAGCGGGAAAAAGCAGGGATATGGAGTATACGGAAAGCAGATATTTCCTGATTTAGATGCTTTGATGGTTAAAGGATGTAAAAGAGTATTCGTGGAAAGTCTCTTAGACGGGTTGTGGTTGAGAACTCTCGTTTGGTTCGCAACCGAGTATTTCAGAGACGTCAGACAGCTAACCTGCTTAGAATCAGCATTCTCCTTTTCAATCAGAATCCTTGGTTTTCCGGTATCTGCTTGCAACTTTTATAGGGAATGATAATATTTTAGAAATCAATACTTTACTACCATCGGCAGAAAACGATGGGAGGGGAGGTGTGTTAATATATGTGTGCGGTTGTTAATCCGGTTGGAACTGGTTGTGCTTACTTGATACCCGTTGAATCTGGATTTCTCAAGGAATAAAGTCCGTCCACTTTTAATCGTGATAGGAAACGTGATGAGAAAGATATTGCTAAAAGGAATATAGGCAAGGCTTATTCAAATTGATGTGATTTTTGTTTTCCTTCTGTTGGTTTGAAGATAACAATCATTTATTCGTTTTTGGATGATTATCCATTCAGAGAAACCTCTTTTTTCTTGGCGGGGATAAAGAGGTTTCTTGTTTTTATTTCCGTTTCAAATACTCGTATCCGAAGCGGCAATAAAGGCAACGTTTCCGGTCGCAATACTCTTTTTTCAGTTGAATCAGCGCCTGTGTGTCGGCGGCACTCTCGGCTTTGAGTCCGCAATCGTCCCACATGCGTGTGATATAGTTGTTTTCCGGTTTTAATGTTTCCAGGAAACGGATAGCGCGTTGGCATAGTTTTTCATCGTTCTTATGCAGCCCGTAAGCAAACAGAAACGTGCTCACCGTATTGATAAGCAACAGGTCGACGGACGATTGGCTTAACGTTTTCCGACGTTTGGGAGAGGGCTCTCCGAAGCGATAATGCGTTTCCCAATATTCCGATGTTCCCGCCGACAGGATGGCGCGTGCCTGTTCTATGGCGGTGCACTCGAGCAGTTGCGACAACAAACCTTGCGACTGGTAATAAAGCCATGCCAATTGAGCCATACGGATATGCGGGAAGTTACCCGGCCGTAATCGAAGGAAACGCCATAGGGATGAATCCATGCGTTGCAAACCGAACTTGTGTGCCAGATAAAGATACTCCTTTTGAAGTTTCTCGTAATACTCGTCGCAAATTTCCTCTTCTAAGAAACCCGCCTGTCCGAAGAATATGGCTTCTATTTGAAACAGGCTGTCGCGATGCTTGTCCACGGCGCGCAAGGGTATCAAGTTGGCCCAACGTTCGAAGGTCTCTCCGTTGAGGCTGAATCCGAAATTGCGTGCCAAAGTGATGAAGAAAGCATCTTCCCAGTTTCCGTTGCAGCGTTCCAGGCGTTCGTTCACCTGTTTGGTTTTCTGTTCCAAGCGCTCGCTTTGCAACGTATTCATCCAGCTATGTGCCAACAGGGGCGGCAACTCGGGAATAATCTTGTAGCAAGGTGGGTAGATGTCGGCATGGCAAAGCTCATGGTAATGCATTCTCAGTGTTTCGGGGCAGGCGAGCTGCATTTGAGGAATGGTTTCGCCGTTGGAACGAATCACTTCGGTGTCCACTGTTTCGGCAATATGTAGAATCACGGAATCGTAGGCTGCATCGTGGTGATGTCCATGCTTGTACCAATCCGATGAAAACGAGTGGATTTCAATGTTTCCTACCCATAAAGTGCCGGCTATTTTGATTTTGGCGTTGAAGAAGTCGGGACCTGCGTTGGTATTATGCAGTCCGGCATCAAGAATCTCCACGGTCTCTCCGAGTGTTGTCCGGAGCTCTTTTAACGGGAAGATCTTGTGTTTCCATGCATAATGCAGGAGTTGTTCCATGTTAATTGAGGTTATATGTATGGCGCAAAATTAAATAATTATGAGAAGAAAACCTATCTTTGCATCAATTAATTGGATATAACATGAAAATAGCATTGATTGGTTATGGCAAGATGGGCAAGGAGATAGAACGTATAGCCTTGAGCCGCGGACACGAAATTGTAAGCATTATTGATGTAGATAATCAAGAAGATTTCCAGTCGGAAGCTTTCAAGAGCGCAGACGTCGCTATTGAGTTTACAGCCCCGACCGTAGCATATCGGAATTATATAAAAGCCTTTGAAGCCGGAGTAAAGGTGGTTTCGGGCAGTACGGGATGGATGACGGAGCATGGTTCGGAAATAAAACGGATGTGTGAAGCGGAAGGCAAAACCTTATTTTGGTCGTCGAACTTCAGTTTAGGTGTAGCTATATTTTCGGCTGTGAACAACTATCTGGCAAAGATTATGAACCGGTTCCCGGCTTACGATGTGGAAATGACGGAAACGCACCATATCCATAAACTCGATGCGCCGAGCGGTACAGCCATCACCTTGGCCGAAGGTATCTTGGCCAATATCGACCGGAAAACCAAATGGGTGAAAGGAACGTTGCTGGCGCCGGACGGAACGTTGTCGGGAACGAAAGAATGTGCGTCCGACGAGCTTTGTATCAGTTCCGTGCGTGAGGGGGAGGTTACCGGTATCCATGCCATCCGTTACGAATCGGAAGCAGACAGCATTACGATTACCCACGATGCGAAAAACCGTAAAGGCTTTGCGCTGGGTGCCGTGCTGGCGGCTGAGTATACGGCTCAACATACGGGCTTTCTGGGAATGGATGATTTGCTTCACTTCTAAAAAACAGGGTAATGAAAGATATACAACCTCATATTTTAGGCGATTGGAAAGGAAAACCTGTAACGGTGGAAACAGGGCAGTTCGGTTCTGCTGTTTGCTATGGCAATGAGTGGATTGTTCTTTCCAAAGATGTCGATCCGAACGAAATCTCGCTCGAAGAAGCGATTCAACTGCTCGAGAAGAAGCGGAAATCCCAATGGATAAAATTTAGTATCGTGCTGGCGCTTTACTTGCTTTTCCTGTTATGGGTTAAAAGTTGGCTGGGGCTCGTTGTTGTTCCATTCATATTCGACGCTTACATTACCAAAAAGATTCCCTGGACATGGTGGAGAAAGACAAAGAATCCTACTATCCGTACGGTGATGAGCTGGGTCGATGCGATTGTTTTTGCTATCGTAGCCGTATATTTCGTCAATATCTATGCGTTTCAGAATTATGCCATTCCCTCTTCCTCGTTGGAGAAATCGTTGCTTACGGGTGATTATCTGTTTGTAAGCAAGTTGAGTTATGGCCCGCGCATTCCGCAGACTCCTCTTTCCATGCCTCTTACACAACATACATTGCCGATATTCAATACCAAGTCGTATATCGAATGGCCACAATGGAAGTATCGTCGTGTAAAGGGATTGGGCGAAGTGAAGCTCAACGATATTGTTGTGTTCAACTATCCTTCAGGAGATACGGTGGTGAGCAATCCCGCTTATCAGAGTGCGGATTTTTATGGGTTGTGCTATCAGTTGGCAGAATCCATGTATTCTAATAAACCGCAAATGGACAGTTTGAGTAGGGAGCAACAGAAGATGGTGTTCGATTTCTATTATAACGAAGGACGGAAATACATAGTAGAGCATCCCGAGGATTTTGGTAAGATTATCAGTCGTCCGGTGGACCGCCGTGAGAATTATGTGAAGCGTTGTGTGGGATTGCCGGGACAGACGTTGCAGATAAAAGACCGTATTGTTTATCTGGACGGAGTAGCCAATAAAGAACCGGACAACGTGCAATATTCATATACGGTGAAAACCCGTAGACCCATACCCGAAGAGCTTCGGCGTGAACTGGGCATTACCGACGAAGACGCCGTTGCGCACAATCGGGAAGAGACGCTTTACTCCATGCCGCTTACTAAAAAGGCGCACGACGCTTTGCTGGCGCGTAAAGATATTGTGGAAAGTATCACCATCAATGAATCGTCTCCCGACGGGCTGTATCCGTTGAATTTGTATACCGGATGGACACGCGACAATTACGGTCCGGTATGGATTCCCAAAAAAGGAGAGAGCATTAAACTGACGGAGGATAATCTGCCTATTTATGAACGTCCGATTGCTGTGTACGAAGGGAACAAACTCGAAGTGAAAGATGGTAAAATCTATATTAACGGTGAGCAGACCGATACGTATACGTTTAAAATGGACTATTATTGGATGATGGGCGATAACCGTCATAATTCGGCCGACTCTCGTTACTGGGGATTTGTCCCCGAAGACCATGTGGTGGGCAAGCCTATTGTAGTATGGCTTTCGTTGGATAAAGACAGAGGCTGGTTCGACGGCAAGATTCGTTGGAATCGCTTCTTCAAATGGGTGGATAATATTAAATAGTTCTTCCGGTTCGGAATCATGCGTTCACTACTAAAAACACTCGTTATTGCTGCGGCATTAGTGCTTCTGGTGAAACTAATGGCGTTCACATCCTGTACGATTCCTTCGTCAGGAATGGAAAACACATTGTATCAGGGCGACAGGGTGATTGTAAATAAGTGGAGTTATGGTTTCAGAGTCCCTTTTACCTCCTTATTCGGTGTGCATCGCTGGAATGATTCTCCCGTTGGAATGGGTGAAATTGTATTGTTTAATAATCCGTTGCCCCAATCATTGGATGAACCCATAGACCGTCGGGAAGTGTTTATCAACCGTTGCGTGGGTTTGCCGGGGGATACGCTGATGTTGAATAACGAGCTTATCCGGACCACTGATGAAATACTAAGTCCCGATAGCAAACTGATTTACGCTTATCCCGGCGATAAAGAAGATAAGGTAGTGGATGCGATGCGTAAAAACGGTATTTCGGGTAATGAGTTGGTAGGATACGATGCCGGGAATTACCTGCGCAGCTTCAGCCATTATGAAATCTATCTGTTAAAGCAGGAGTTAGGTGTTGAGGTACCGTTTCATGGCCTGCAAACCGATACGGCCGAAGGCGTCCATCCGTTTGTGATACCGGCCAAAGGACTTTCGGTGAGGGTATATCCCTGGAATGCGAAATTGTTGCGCAACACCATTGTACAGCACGAGGGCCGTAATGCGGAGATTAAAGGCGACACCTTGTGGGTAGACGGGCATGTGGCGGCAAGTTACACTTTCACGAAAGATTATTATTGGATGGCTTCCAACAACTCTATGAGTTTATGCGATTCCCGCCTGTTCGGTTTTGTTCCGAAAGACCATATAATAGGAAAAGCAGTGTGGGTATGGTTTTCGAAGGATACGGAAAAAGGACTTTTTAAAGGCTACCGCTTCGATCGCTTCTTTCGTAGAGTACGATAGGGAGAGTAACAAAGATATCACAAGCAGGAATTTTAAGAAGGCCCGTAAAACCTAAACGAAGTAATAACAATACATATTGAAATAAAACATAGGGAAATGGACATTTATTTGAGTTCTGCCTATTTAGCTCCTATTCAGTATTATACAAAGCTGTATGCGTGTGAGCGGGCTTTTGTGGAGCAATATGACCACTATATGAAACAAACCTATCGTAACCGTTGCACCATTGCTGCGGCTGACGGGCCGCTCACTCTCTCTATTCCTACAGAGAAACCGGAAACACTGAAATGCCTGATGAAGGATATCCGGATATCGGATCATGGTAATTGGCGGCACTTGCATTGGACGGCTTTAGAGTCAGCTTATCGGAACAGTCCTTTTTTCGAATACTATCAAGATGATTTCCGTCCTTTCTATGAAAAGAAATATCCGTTTTTGTACGATTTCAACGAAGAGTTGCGTGCTTTGGTATGCAGTTTAATCGATATGCAACCTCACGTGGAACATACTATGGACTATAAGCAGATTTTTGATGAAGGGGAGATGGATTACCGCGAGCGTATTCATCCCAAGCATACGTGGAAGGAGGATGAAGCCTTTGTTCCGAAGCCCTATTACCAGGTGTTTGAAGAACGTCATGGCTTTCTGCCGAATCTGAGTATTGTGGATTTGCTTTTCAATATGGGGCCTGAGAGTCTGTTGGTGCTTCGTGACAGTTGCCATTCCTTTTTACCCTTCCATAAGGTTCCGTCATAAACATTGCGCCGCTATTTTCTCCGGTATGATTGAACGGCCGATTCCTTTACCGTTGATATCTTTTAGTGTATGCCTTCTTAGGTAAAAAAGTGAAGCAAGCCCTCCCTCTTTAAGAAGAAAAAACGTATATTCGCCGCATAAAGTATAATCATTAAACATATAACGTAATATGAACAATTTATTCAGTGTGAAAGACAAAGTGGTGGTTATCACCGGTGGAACCGGAGTGTTGGGTAAAGCCATTGCAGTATATCTGGCTAAAGAAGGAGCCAAAGTTGTTATTTTGGGTCGTCGTGCGGAAGCCGGCAACGCCATTGTGGAAGAAATTAAGAAAGAGGGTGGAGAAGCAATGTTCCTTACTACTAATGTGTTGGATATGGCAGTAGTGGAGCAGAATCTGAAAGATGTATTAGCCGCTTATGGCCGTGTGGATGCGTTACTGAATGCGGCAGGCGGTAACATGCCTGGCGCAACGATAGCTCCTACCGGAACTATCTTCGATTTGAAACCGGAAGAGTTCCAAACCGTATTGAACCTGAATCTGACCGGTACGGTGATTCCTACCCAGGTGTTTTTGAAACCGATGGTGGAACAGAAAGAAGGCTGTATTGTGAACTTTTCTTCTATGGCGGCATTCCGTCCGATGACACGTGTGGTGGGATATGCTGCGGCGAAAGCCGGAATATCTAACTTTACGGCTTATATGGCTACGGAGGTGGCTTCCAAATTTGGCGAGGGTATCCGTGTAAATGCGATAGCTCCGGGATTCTTCCTCACAGAACAAAACCGTACGTTATTGACGAATCCGGACGGTAGTTACACACAGCGTGGCAACGATGTTATTCGTCAGACTCCATTCAAACGATTCGGCCGTCCCGAAGAACTTTGCGGAACCATTCAGTATTTGATAAGCGATGCTTCTAAGTTCGTGACCGGTACGGTAGCCGTAGTGGATGGCGGTTTCAACGTATTTGCCATGTAATCTTTTGGAGACAATTATCGGAATGGAAGGGATGAAATCCGGTTTTAGCGAATTAAAACTTGCTATTTACAGGTGTGTGATGGTCCTTTTCCGACTTATCCTAAGAAACAAGGGTGTTGCCGGGTCAAAGCTATGAATTTCATTTTTAAGCTGCATCAGATATAAACATTGGGGTTATCAATACCCGATGATGCAAAGGTAAAGCCAAGACTAAAAGTACATGGAAAAGTTACAGATAGTAACAAACAAATAGAAAAGAGCCCTATCATCACTCAAAAATAGAGTTTGATACGGCTCTTTTTATTGCTACCGGGACAGGTCTCAGATTAAAAGTCTATCTTTTCTAAGAATGTGTTTTTGACACATTTTCCCTTTTTCCGTATGTAGAAGCGAACAAAACAACCTCAGGTGACGAATGCGTTCATCGCAATCGGCTGCTGTTGCGAGTGAATACAACAGTTATAAATAGGGTTTCCGATACTTCCGAAAGATGTTCCGGACGGAGCATAGCCGGTAAGAAGATGGGAACGTTTCACATAACGGGTTATCGGTTGAAAATAAACTTTCTCTTTCTGCTTTATGTTATCTGCGTGGAAACTCGTAACTTTGCAGGCTTAAATAAAGATAATGATACAATATAATATTCATACACTTGCCAACGGCCTGCGCATTATCCATGCGCCGTCGCCTACACAAGTTGTTTATTGCGGTTACGCTATCGATGCTGGAACGCGTGATGAGGCAGACAATGAGCAGGGATTGGCGCATTTTGTGGAACATCTTATTTTTAAAGGTACGCAAAAACGTCGTGCATGGCATATTCTGAACCGGATGGAGCATGTAGGCGGCGATTTGAATGCTTATACCAATAAAGAGGAGACTGTGATTTATTCGACTTTCCTTGCCGGACATTTCAGCCGCGCGTTAGAATTAATGACGGACATCGTATTTCATAGCACTTTTCCTCCTCATGAAATAGAGAAAGAGGTGGACGTCATTCTCGATGAAATTCAAAGTTATGAAGATACGCCTTCCGAACTGATCTTTGATGAGTTTGAAGAAATCGTGTTCAAGAATCATCCGTTGGGACGTAACATTTTGGGCGATCCGGAACGATTGAAAAGTTTTCGGACGGAAGATGCGCTGCGGTGGGTACAGAAGTACTACCGTCCTACAAATATGGTTTTCTTCGTACAAGGCAATATCCCTTTCAAGAAGGTAGTGCGCGAAGTGGAGGCCGCTACTTCCGATATGCCGTTTATGCAGACGGATAAGCAACGTTTTTCACTCCCTGTTTATGAACCTTGCCGAATCGTGCGGCGGAAAGATACGCATCAGGCGCATGTTATGCTGGGCTCACGCAGTTACCCTGCTTTTGACGAACGGCGTACGGGCCTATATTTACTTAATAATCTGTTGGGCGGACCGGGAATGAACAGCAGGCTGAATGTATCGTTGCGCGAACGGAAAGGGCTGGTTTATACGGTGGAAAGCAATTTGGTTTCATACACCGATACCGGAACTTTTAGCGTTTACTTCGGTTGCGATCCTAAGGATGTGAATACCTGCATTCGTTTGGTACGGAAAGAGTTACGCCGGTTGTGCGAACAGCCGCTTTCGCCTGCGCAGTTGAAAGCGGCACAAAAACAGATTATCGGTCAAATAGCCGTCGCTTCCGACAATTTCGAGAATCAGGCGTTGGATATGGGAAAAACATTCCTGCATTACAATAAATACGAAAGTCAGGATGCGGTGTTCCGGCGTATCGAGGCTTTGACTTCCGAACCTTTGCAACAAATAGCTCGGGAAATGTTTGCCGAAGAACAGTTGACTACTTTGTTGTTTGAATAGAAAGGAATGAGCCTGACGGATAAGGTGCAAGCAGGCGTAAATTATCCGTATCTCGGCTTGATAACCTGCGGAAAAGTTTGTTACTTTGTATTTGTCCTGCTGTTTGACTCCCAGACAGCAATCTAAACTTAAAGAAGAAGACAACGTGGAAAAGATTGGTGTATTTTGTTCTGCTTCCGATAAGATAGATGATATCTATTTTGAGAAGGCGCGTGAATTAGGCGCATGGATGGGCCGTCAAGGCAAAACACTTGTATATGGAGGCTCCAACCAGGGCTTGATGGAATGTCTGGCGAAAGCTGTAAAAGAAAACGGTGGACGCGTGTTTGGCGTAGTACCCACCAAGTTGGAGGAAAACGGCCGTGTGAGCAAACTTCTTGACGTAACGTTTCATACTTGTAACCTGAGCGACCGCAAAGATACTCTCCTCAACGAGTCGGATGTGTTGGTGGCTTTGCCCGGAGGAATAGGAACTTTCGACGAAGTCTTCCATGTGATGGCTTCAAGAGCCATCGGTTATCATTCGAAGAAAGTGATATTTTATAATATAAACGGTTACTATGATGCGTTGCTTTCCATTCTCGACGGATTGGAGGCTGCCCATTTCGCACGTCATCCCATGAGCCACTATCTGGAAGCGGCTTCTACATTCGACGAGCTTGTAAATCTTTTAAATAAATAAACTCATTATGGCACGGAAAGTAATAGGTATCGGCGAAACGATACTGGATATATTGTTCAAGAACGAACAACCGACTGCGGCAGTTCCCGGAGGTTCGGTATTCAACGGAATCATTTCGTTGGGAAGGATGGGGGTGAATGTCGATTTCATCAGTGAGACGGGTAACGACCGGGTGGGGGATACCATCCTCAGTTTCATGCGTGCAAACGGTGTGATAACCGATCATGTAAACGTATTCCCGGAAGGAAAATCGCCTGTGTCGTTGGCTTTTCTGAACGAACATAACGATGCTGATTACCTTTTCTATAAAGACTATCCGTCGCAGCGGCTGGATGTAGAGTTTCCCGAAATCAACCGTGATGATGTGGTGATGTTCGGCTCTTACTTTGCATTGAACCCCGTGTTGCGTCCTAAAGTGGCTGAGTTCCTCGAGTATGCGCATCAGCGGGGAGCTTTACTTTACTATGATATTAATTTCCGCAGCACGCATCGCAATGATGCCATTAAACTGACTTCCACTCTTCTGGAGAACCTTGAATACGCTGATATTGTCCGTGGTTCGGTAGATGATTTCCGCAATTTGTATGGTTACGAAGACGCCGATGAGATATATAAGGGAAAGATAGCGTTCTATTGTCCTCGCTTTATCTGTACACGGGGTGGCGAGAATATTTCATTGCGTAGCGGGACGTTGAGTAAGGAATATCCTGTAAAGCCGATTGAAGCGGTAAGTACCGTTGGCGCCGGCGATAACTTCAATGCCGGCATTGTGTTCGGTCTGTTAAAATACCGTATCCGGCGTGACGATCTCGATGAACTCTCCGAGTCCGATTGGGATAATCTGATTCGTTGCGGAACGGACTTTGCCGCGGATGCCTGTCGACATATAGGGAATTCCGTTTCGGAAGAGTTTGCGGCTACATACGGACGATAGAGTAAGACGCCCCCACAACCTCCCGTTTGTGAGGCTTGTTTCTTCCATACCGAAGTGTTTTGCGGCTTGGATAACGGTTGACTGTCTGTCAGTTTCCTGATAGGACGAATCGGTTTTTGCATTGTTCCAGTCGATGAGGTTAATATCTTCCGGTTTAAGTTCCACGGTATTCGGGCCCGTCCGTTTCATAATAGATATGTGTCATATCTGCTTTTCCGATACCTTGCATCGTTTGTGCTTTCATGCGGTGGAAAGTAGGACGGCGAGGCAAAGAATAAATGTATCTTTTCGGCTGAGTTGGTTAGTTTCGATGGGTTTATATAGTTTAATTGAACACATTAAACCGGTAACTGAATGTGAACAACACATAACGGCTGATGCAGTTGACGCGCGTTTCGCTGTTGCCGGTAGCTGAAGCCGAATAGGTGATACTTTTCCGCTGCTTCAGCAAGTCGAAGCACTCTACCTTGATAGAAGCGGTTCTTTCCTTCAGGAACTTATAACGAATGCCGGCATTCCAAATTCCTTCGTTCAGATTGGCGGAGGTGAAGTTGTAGCCACGGCGCAGACGATAGGCGAACGAAGTGTCCAGCTCGAGGTCGGCGGGCAAGTTGGCTCTAAGGCTTCCGGTAACGGTATAGTCTTTGGTAAAGAGTTGTGTATCGGCCAGTTCGTTACGGGTGTGCGCCAAGTCGCATTGCGTCACGATGCCTATCTCTATTTTCTTGGGCGTATAGCGGAAGTCGGCTTTCAGTGTGCCCTTTTGCTGGCGGATAATGCCCTTTTCATCGGTGGCGCCGGCTTGTATGTTCTGTACATAACGCGCTTCGTTAGAGTAGTTGTAATTTGCGTTGCAAAGTAGAGTGAAGTCTTTCCATGCGTTTTTGTAATCTACTCGGGCACTTGTGTTCCAATTGCCGTCGATGTTGGCAGGGCGGATGCTGCGTGCTCCGGTGAGTTCATTGTATACCGTTTTAGGGGCTAGGGCATGGTCTTTCCAGTGGAGGGATAGAGATGCGTTCCATGCGAAGCTGTTCCGGTAGGAGAGTTTCAAGTTATGGTGGATGGAAGCTTTCAGATCCGGATTGCCGGAAGTAAGGAATAACGGGTCGTCGTCGTTTGTAATCGGTAACAGGTCGCTGACGGAAGGTTCGTGGCTACTTCCGTCGTACGAAAGGGTATAGTTGGAAAATCCTGTTTTATATTCGATTTGTGTTGCTATGTTCCAGTTGAGGAATGTATAGCCCATGTCGGCAATGGTTTTCCGGGTAGCCACTGTAGTGGCGTGGACATGCTTGGGCAGGAATCCGGCTTCGGCGGTAAGATTCAGATGGGAACTTAATTTTCCTTGGTAATTTACTTTCAGTTCGTGGTTTACGCTGCGGGTGTCGGCCTGTCGGCTGATACTGTCGACAAATGCGGAGGCATAATCAGAGGGTAGGGTGTTCCATTCCGTATCGTCGGGCAGGCGGTTCAAATCGTATACCGAGCGGTTTTGTTTGTCTTTAAGGTATTTCAGTACGTAGGTCAGCTCTACATTATGTATTTGCCGGAAGCGGAAGCCATAGCGGAATTCCGCGCTCAGCTCTAATGATTGGGCAGGGGTACAAACATATTGGTGGCGGTTGGCAATGGAATCCAGCAGAAAGAAACGGGTACGGCTCTGCATGAGGCTGGAGTTTTCGTTTTCCGAATACGAAGCATTGAGGTTAATCAGACATGTATTATCGTAGGTGATTTTATTGATACTGAGTCCGCCGCCGGCCGATTTCCGGTGTGAGCGTTGGAGGGATTGTTGCTGCATGCGGTTGGTATAAATAGACGCAAGTTGCTCTTCGCTCGTTTCCAATGGGTTGTCGCTGTAATCGTACGGGTTCTGGTTGAACGAAGCGGTGATGTTTTGCGAAGCGTTATGGTGGTGTGTATTGCTTACGGTTCCAATAAATAACATCGAGGCCTTTCCTATCCGGTTCAGCAGAATGCTTCGTGAACGATTAACCGTTTCGCGGCTGCTATTACGGTTTTGCTGTTCCGTGAAGAGACTGGACGAGGCGAGATAACTTTCTGCCGAGGTGGCCGTTTCGTTCTGCCGGTTGCTATAAGTGTGTGTGAGGGTTTCGTTAATAGATAGTCCTTTGAGGCTTTGTTTCCAATTCAGTTGTACCTTTTTGCGCATCCATTCTTTCGAGCTGTCTTGGATAAGCGTAGGTGGCAGGTCCGGTTGGTCGGGATTATAACCACCCGGCAGATTGAGTGCGTTGCCGTTGAGAGCTAGTTGCGGGCCTTTTTTCTTGAAATAGTTGATACCGCCATCCAATAAATAACGTCGGTCGCGGTTGGCTGCGCCGGTTGTCAGATTAGCAAGCACCGTCATATCCACATTCTTTTTGGTTTTCATATCCATCACCTGTTTCTTGTGATGTTTTCCCATCAGCTTGTCCTCTTCGGTCACGGTTTCGTATACCTTTACCTGATCCAGCTCTTTCACAGGCACATTCTTTAAGGCAATGTTCTGATCGTGTGTGAAAAAGCCTTCACCGTTGAGACGTATCTCACTGATGGGCTTATCGAGATACATCAGATGTCCGTGGTTATCGAAATAAAGTCCCGGCAGACGGCGCACCAACTCCAGCAGTACTGATCCCTGCGGCATTTCGTAAGCGTCGGTATTGTAGATCAGCGTATCGCCCTTCATATACATCTTTTTCAGTTCACCCACAATTTGCGCTTCCTGCAGGGTCATAGCTTTGGGTCTGAGCGTGATATCGCCCAAGTCGGCTTCCTGCTCTTTCAGGGAAGTGCGTAGCTCGCGTTGATAGCTTTCCATTCCCAGGTATGAAACTTTCACCAGGAGGTGGTTCACTCCTTGCCTTTTCCGTGTGTAGAACAACTGAAACTTGCCTTCCTTATCGCTGATGCCTCCGGCGGCAAATGCAGAGTCGGGAACAGAGAGCAATTGCACGGTAGCGTTGCTTAGCGGAATAGAAATGCTGTCTCCTTTACCGGCAGCTATGTTTGCAGAGTCGGTTCTTTCGACGGTGAGTATCCGTCCCTTTAACAGCAATCCTTTGGTATAGACTTGGGCATGGACTTGCTTTGTCAGGGCAAGACTTGCTAAAAGAAATAGGATGAACTGTAACTGTATAGGGGCGAATACTTTCATAGAAATGCTGTTTGTTACTAAAAATCGATATTTTATTTCAGATAATGTGTGCTCTGTGCTTTCGCCGACGTTGACGGTTCTACGTCGTGAGGTAGAACGCTCTACGTCGGCACGTTGAGCTGTCTACGTTGGGAGGTACACAGCGCAACGTCGATGTTTCCGTTTCGCAACCTTTCGAGAGGTGTGCACTTCTTTTCCGATACTTATTTTTCCTCTCCCCCCCCCCACGTCGGAGCCTTTTTCCCGAAAACACTGCTTTCAGTAACCTGATGAGCATGGCACAACATTCTTTTATCTCTCTTAAAGGTATGTAAGCCCTGAGACGAATTCTATATTTTTTCCGGAGGGAGCAACGCCGGTTTTCGCTTCATTCGGAGTGTCCCCGGTGCAAGGAATATTCCTTTTTTATGCTTTTCGGTTAGCAGCATCCTGAGTGGTTGCATGTAAGGATGGCGCACCACAAGGTAGACACTGTCCAACGGAAGGTGTATATCGGCTATCGGCCGGATAAAGGTTTCGTTGTAGCGGCCTTTTTTGTCGCATGCCTTGCCTTGTACATGATCGGTATCCCTTTTCTGGCAAGATTCCACATATACTCGCGCTTGTGGAACAGGACGGCCCGCTTCGTCTTCTACTGTCAGCCGGAGGCGAAGGGAACCGTACAATGCACCTTGTTTCCATACATCGGTCTTTTTCGATGGATGAACTATCGTGGCTGTCTCTGCGTTGTGTGTCATTGCCGCCATCTCTTCTAACATCTTTTTCGCTTCTGTGATATAGTCTTGCATCCGGAATATCCCGAGTTCCACGGCATCCCCTTTTCTATGTGCGCCGTTTACTACAAGCTCTACGGCGTAATAGCCATCTGACAAGATTTTTACATAGAAAGAGTCCGTTCCAAAACAGGCGATTTCTTGGTCGATGACTCCATTCGGAGCATTTGTTTTCCATTCGATGAAAGCTTCCCTTTCGTCACACGGGGCACAGCAGATGGAGATGTTTTTTGTGATAGGCTTGGAGGTCTGCGCGTCGATCAACCTTGCTTTGAGACGCTTCACTCCCCATAAAGGTTTGGCGTATAAAGCCTTCAAGGTATCCGTGCCGAAATGATATTGTTCCGTCAGGTTCCAATCGAATGTTCCGAAACGGATGGAGTCGGGCGACGTGTTTGCCATTTGGGCTTGGGCGGATACTATGTGGGCTAAAACGACGATGATGCAAGATAGGAGTTTCATACGGCTTTTTTGTTAATTAAGTTATATTAATACAAATAAGACGATATTCTTAACTGTTTACAAATAAAACGATAAAATATGAAAAAAACAATTATCTATCTGAAAAACATCTATCAGTGAAAAAACAGATAAAAATCTTCGTTTAGAGCGATACCGTTTTCCCGTCTTCGCTTTTCTTCATAAAAGAAGCTGATTTCGTTGAAACAATTCGCATAGTAATCAAAGATTTATATGTATCTTTGCGCCCGAATTAATTTATATTGAATGAAGACATTTGAAGAGTTAGGCGTTTCCGAGGAAATACTTAAAGCGATTAAAGAAATGGGATACGAGAATCCCATGCCGGTACAGGAAGAAGTGATACCGTATTTATTGGGAAACGGAAATGATGTAGTAGCGCTGGCTCAAACAGGAACTGGAAAAACAGCCGCATTTGGTTTGCCGCTCATCCAGAAAATTGACGTACGTAACAGAGTGCCACAGGCACTGATTCTTTGTCCCACCCGGGAATTGTGTTTGCAGATTGCAGGAGATTTAACCGATTATTCCAAATACATAGAAGACCTGAAGGTGCTGCCCGTGTATGGCGGTTCGTCCATCGAAAGCCAGATACGCAGCCTCAAGAAAGGGGTGCACATCATCGTGGCTACTCCGGGGCGTCTCATCGACTTGATGGAACGGCGCACCGTAAGTCTTGCCACCGTGAAAGACGTGGTAATGGATGAAGCCGACGAAATGCTGAATATGGGATTCACCGACAGCATCAACGCCATCCTTGCCGATGTGCCGCAAGATCGTAACACATTGCTTTTCTCCGCTACCATGAGTCCGGAGATTGCGCGCATCTCCAAAAAGTATCTCCATGATGCCAAGGAGATTGTTATCGGTACTAAAAACGAAGGAAGCAAGAACGTGAATCATGTGTTTTATATGGTACACGCCAAAGATAAATATCTGGCTTTGAAACGCATCGCCGATTACTATCCGCAGATTTACGGAATCATTTTCTGCCGTACCCGTAAGGAAACGCAGGAAATTGCCGATAAGCTGATTCAGGACGGTTATAATGCCGATTCGCTTCACGGTGAACTCTCTCAGGCGCAGCGCGACCTCGTGATGCAGAAATTCCGCCAACGCCATCTTCAGTTGCTGGTAGCTACCGATGTGGCAGCCCGCGGATTGGATGTGGATGACCTGACGCATGTCATCAACTACGGTTTGCCCGACGATACCGAGAGTTATACTCATCGGAGCGGACGTACGGGACGTGCCGGGAAAACAGGAACTTCTATCGCAATCATCAACTTGCGCGAGAAAGGTAAACTGCGTGAGATAGAGAAGATTATCGGCAAGAAATTTGTGGCGGGCGAGATGCCTACCGGTAAGCAGATTTGTGAAAAGCAGATGCTGAAAATGATAGACGAGATAGAGAAGGTAAAGGTAAACGAGGAAGAAATCGCTTCTTTCCTGCCCGATGTGTACCGTAAGCTCGAATGGCTCGAAAAGGAAGACATCATCAAGCGAATGGTATCCCGAGAGTTCAACCGTTTTCTCGAATATTACAGCAATGCTCCCGAGATAGAGGTTCCTTCCGATGCGCGTGGCGATCGTAAGGGCAAAGAACGCGGCGAACGTGGCGGCGAACGTGAAAAGCGCACTCGTAAGGCGGAGCCCGGTTATACCCGCCTGTTCATCAACATGGGTAAGACGGATAACTTCTATGCGGCACAGGTGATTGATTTGATTAACCGTCAGATACATGGCAAGAAAGTGCAGATAGGCCGCATCGATCTGATGCAGAACTATTCTTTCTTCGAAGTGCCCGAAAAGCAGGCGCACGAAGTGGTTTCGGCTTTGAACAATTCCAAAGTCGGCAACCGGAAGGTGGTAGTGGAAGTAGCAGGCGAAGAAAGCGGGAACGATAGCGGCAGGCGCAGCAGAGGGGCTTCGTCCGGTAGGGGAAGTTCGAAAGGCGGTTATAGCGAAACCTCAGGCTCTTCCCGAGGCGGTAGGAAAGGAAGTTCTTCGAAAGAAAACGGAAGAGATTCATCTAGCCGTGGTTCGAAAGATTCATATAAAGGTAGCAAATCGGGCAAACCCAGCCGTGAAGAGCGTGGGTATGCGGCGCGAGGCCCTAAAACCGACGATTGGAAACAATTCTTCAAGGGAGGTGATAAAGGCGGTTCCAGTGATGAAGAGCCTGATTTCAGTGAGGAAGGTTGGGCAATGCGTAAGCCGAGAAAGAAGTAATTCCCTTTGGAATATCTTATAAAGGATAATCCCTTTATTCAAGTTTGTAGTGGAAGCAGACTCGGATAAAGGGATTTTTATTATTATTCAATCATGGTACTATATGTCCGGTATGTGGTTGCATCGGGCTTGGGTTAAGGGATTTTCATCGTTATTCAATCATGGTACTATGTTCGATATGTGATTGCCATGAGATTTGGATTAAGAGATTTTCATCGTTATTCAAATTCTTCCGACAGCCTTTTGGATGTTATTTTTAGTTCTTCTTCCATGTAGTTAAGAAGGTCTTCTGGAAGAACAGCGTGAATACGCTAAAGCTGCCGACATCCTTTTTCCATGTAGTGGAGAAAGAAATCTTTTAAATGATAGTTTTTGGGAAACCCTGTCAAGATGGCTCCTCTTTCATGTGCTTTAAAAGAGTGCCGGATTTACCTTTTCGCTTAAAAGCGCTTTGTTATTGTAAAGCTATAAATACTGAAGAATGTTGTTTTTCGATTTCTTTGAAGAAGAACCTTATTCTTTTACTAAAGAAAGCTCTTTAATCAGCCTGTCGGCTTTGCCGTAGTTTTCCATCATATAAAGCATATAGCGGATGTCTACGCCAATACATCGTTGTAGGTTAGGTTCGTAAATCAAATCGCTGCTCATAGCTTCCCAATTGCCGTCGAACGCCAACCCTATCAGTTCGCCGCGCCCGTTGAACATGCCGCTACCTGAGTTCCCGCCGGTGATATCGTTGTTTGAAATAAAGCAAACATTCATCTCGCCGTCCGGTGCGGCATATCGTCCGAATTCTCGTCTGGAAAGCATTTCCAGTAACTCCGGTTGTACATCGAAGTCACTGTCTCCTTTGTATCTTTTCACTTTATCGAAAATACCCTGTGTAGTGGTAAAGTAATCGTAGCGTAGATTCTCCGAAGGTGAATAACCGCCCACAATTCCGTAACTCAACCGCATGGTAGAGTTCGCGTCAGGATAGAAATTCCGCTCCGTTTGCATCTCGCGCAACGCCGTGTTGAGGAGGCGTTCGTTGCGGTCGATTGTTTCGGTGGAAGTGCTCATTTCTGCGTTGAATTCGTAGAATTTTACAATCATATCCAAAGTGAAGCTAACAGCAGGGTCTTCGAAAAGATTGTAAGTGCTGTCCTGCTTCAGTACCAATGCCAGTCCCTCCGGACCGGTTAGTTTCGATTCATGGTAGATATATTCGGTATAAGCGTCGTAATCGTTGTGGAAACGTTCGTTCAATACTCTATAGCCGGCCGGCAGATAAAGCGTGTCTTGCACTTCCTCTTTATAGGCTTTTAGCATGGTAGAAAACACCTTTTTATCGATAGAAAGGTCGAGATTGTTATAAGTTTCCAATATGTTGCGGAAGTCCTTCTCGAGATTGGGGTTTTCGTTAGAAACATCCAGGTTGAGGATCGCTAGTGCCTGAAGAATCAGTTCCGGTGCGTTGGCAAAGCTTTCGCTGAAAAAGGCTGCGGCATGGCGCATGTTCCGGCGGTTTCGGTAGGCCAGTTCCAAGTCGGTAAGCATATGAGCATATTGCCCCCGTTCGGCAGGTTTCTCTTTAATCCATTGTTGTATCCGGTTTTCCAATTCGCGTTTCTTCTTAATTACCCCCAAATTGCGTATGCTTTGGTTCATTCCTATACTGTTTTTCCAATAGTTGGAACTTACCGCATATTTCGCAGCATACATAATGCGTATCGAGTCGCTCTTTTCCATTGCCTCTTTCCATATCTTCTGCTTGATGCCGCGTATTTTTATCATGGCGGCATTATCCGTCAGCATCCGTTCTTCCACCCCGTACGAAGACATATATCGTTCCGTTTCGCCGGGATAACCGAATGTCATGCAGAAATCTCCTTCCCTGTAACCGTTTAGGGAAACAGGTGCATAATAGTCGGGGTGGTAAGGCACATTTTCCGGCGAGTAGGATGCCGGGCGGTTATTCTTATCGGCATAGATGCGGAATACGGAGAAATCTCCTGTATGGCGGGGCCATACCCAGTTGTCCGTATCGCCTCCGAACTTGCCTATCGAAGAAGGAGGCGCATACACTAGGCGCACATCGTAATAATCTTTGTAAACGGACAGATAAAATTCATTTCCTTCGAAATACGGAGAAACCTCTGCCCGTAACAGCGTGTCGCCTTTTACGGCTTTTTCGGTTAAGATATACGAGATGGAATCGATGGCGTTCTGACGTTCCGTTTCGTTCATCTGTGGGGTGATGGCACTGTGCACTTGTTTGGTAACGTCTTCCGTGCGAACTAGGAAACTGACAAACAAGTCGGGATTAGGAAGCTCTTCTTCTAAGGTTTGCGATACAAATCCATCGTGCAGATAATTATGTTTCGTAGAGCTGTGTTGCTGGATGGCATCAAACCCGCAGTGGTGGTTGGTGAAAATCAAACCGTTAGGTGACACCACTACTCCGGAACAGAAACCTCCGAAACTGACGATAGCGTCTTTCAGCGAGGGTTTCCCGTCATGGTAAAGTTCAGACGGGGATAGTTTCAATCCCAGCTTCTTCATTTGCTTATATGCCTGTTTGTTCAGGTTGTTGAGCATCCACATTCCCTCGTCCGCTTGTAGAGTGGAGAATCCCGTCAGAATGGCTACAAAGAAGAAAATACGCAATTTAGTAAAGGTTTGTTCCATCGATTCCTGTCGTCAATATTTTATTCAATAATCAGTTTCAGCTTCTTTGCTCCTGTACGAGCTTTCAGCCATTCTGTTATTTTTGTCCGTTCGTTAGCTCTGGGCTGCGGTGAAAAACGCATGAAAGCCAGCGTGAGCGTGTCTCTCTTTTGAGTGCCGACTTCGGTTTCTACAGCATACGATAACGAGATGGATTCGGCGTGCGGATACAATACCTTGAGTTCAGGGATGATATTGTCGTCCAACGTGTTATAGCGGGTATACAGTTGCAATTCGTTTTTCAGCCGTGCAATTTCTGCTTTCTGTTGTTCGGAGCGTTCTACATTATCTTTGTAAAAGTCCTCCATTACGAGCGAACGTAGCGTAGTGACATCAATACTGTCGCTGTTTACGCCCTGTATCACACTCAATTGTGAGTTCTGCAATTTATAGTTCTTCAGTAAATCGCGGGCATGGGCTATTTGTTTCTCCGGAACTTCATTTCCCACCAGCACTACGCGTATGGTTTTGTCTTTGAAATCAATCTCTCTGCTAATAACCTGTGTATTATGGAAGTTGAGAACATTATTGATGAAACTGTTGGCACTGCTAGTGTAGATGGTAGCCCGCACAATATTATACGTCATATAAATGGCTGGACACATGGTGACGATTACCAAAGCGATGATCGAATTCTTTACTTTCTTTTCGCGTGCTTTGTCTACGAACTGCTTCTTGCTGAAATGCAGGAAACGAGTGCCTATGAACGTAGCAAGACTGATGAAGACACTGTTGATAAAATACAGATAAAAAGCTCCCAGGAAGTAGATTAACTGTCCCGTGGCCAAACCATATCCTGCCGTACATAGAGGCGGCATCAAGGCCGTGGCAATGGCTACGCCCGGCAACACGTTCCCTTTGTCTTTGGTGGAAAGAGCCACGATGCCTGCCAGACCGCCGAAGAGCGCTATAAGTACATCATAGATGGTAGGAGAGGTGCGGGCCAGAAGCTCCGACTGTGCCTCATCGAGCGGGGTAAGGGCGAAGTAAATGGTTGCTGTTACTACACTGATGACTGTTGCTACGGCAAAACTCTTTATGGACCGTTTCAGCAGTTCAAAGTCGTTGATGCCCACGGCGAGTCCCATACCGATAATAGGTCCCATGAGCGGTGAAATAAGCATGGCGCCAATGATGACCGCCGTTGAATTAACGTTCAGTCCGAGTGAAGCCACAAAGATGGCAAAAATCAGGATCCAAAGGTTTGCTCCCCGAAATTCCACCCCATAGCGTATCGATTCCATGATTATTTTTTCGTCATCTTTATCTTTACGCATATCAAAGTATTCATTGAAGAAAGCCTTGATGAAAGAAGGGTATTTAGATTGTTCGTTCATATAAGTTTATATTTAAGTTTCTTCTATAAATGTTTTTCTGTTACTACGTTCTATTAACTAGCTTGAGAATCTAAAGTCATCCTATATATTGGAAAGTTCCTGTATCTTTTCCTTTAAAGAAAAAAGTATCTTTATTCAACCGGTATATAAATTGAGATGTATATGCTATTTCATCTTTATAACAGATAACCTATCTCTAATTTGTCATCGACAAATAAAGTTAAAGAATGAACTCGGACTATTATTAATCTTCTTTACTTTCAGAAGTTTTATCTTATTAAGCAGAAAGTTATGTCTTATTCAAGTATCTTAAATCGTATTTTAAAGGTGGAGAGGATGTAGAGAAATCCATTTGTTTGTACTTTCCTCCATCTTCTCTATTTCTTGACTTCTTTCCTCCTTTAACTCTCCTGTTCTCTTATTTTTATAACTCCTTTCTTCCTTTAACTTTCCTGTTCTCTTACTTTATAATACTTTTTTCCTTTAACTTTCCTGTCCTCTTACTTTATAACTCTTTTCCTCCTTTAACTTTTCTCTTTCTTTACCTACTCGTATTTCCTTACTTCCTTATTTGTCTTCCTGTCTTTTTGATGAAACGATTGATGACAGGTATTTGGTTTAAAGGAAGATCCTTTTTAATAATATATCCTATAAAAAGCATCAACAGCAATGTCCGTAAGGGCAATAACAACCATAAACTGTCGAAAGGCAATGCTTCTGCAATGATGTATAATATTCCGGCTAGCAATATATACTTCCCGATTCCCCATAAATCGTAGTTAATCGGATATTTCTTCTGTCCGACAAAGTAAGAAAGCAGCATGGCCACTCCATAGCCGGCAAATCCTGCCCAAGCACACGCCATATAGCTGTATATCGGTACAAAAATTACATTAATTGCTATGAGTACGGCACAACCGGCGAAGGAGAAGTAAGCTCCCCATTTGGTTTCGTCAATCAGCTTGTACCAGAAAGAAAGATTAAAATATACACCCATAAAGATTTCAGCAACCATCACGATGGGCACTACTTTCAAGCCGGGCCAGTAATCGGGTGCAAGAATATATTTCAGAATATCCAGATAGAACATCACGGCAAGAAAGGCAAGTAAAGTAAAGATAACAAAATACTTCATAGCTTGCGCATAAACAGTCTTACTATCTTTATCCTTACTTTTTCCGAAGACAAACGGTTCGTAAGCATACCTGAATGCCTGTGTAAGCATGGCCATAATCATTGCAATTTTGCTGCACGCTCCGTAAATGCCTAATTGGGTCCGGGCTTCTTTCGCATCGGGATAGATGTGGGGGAAAATGATTTTATCGGCTACCTGATTCAGTATACCCGCTATGCCTAATATCATAATCGGGTACGAATAGTGTAGCATTCGTTTAGCCAGAGCTGGGTCGAACCCGCCGGCAAAGTGTAGTTGCGGTAATAGTAGTAACATGATGACGGAGGTGCAAATCAGGTTGAATAGGAACGCATAGAATACGTCATTTCCTCCCATGCCTATGTAATAGATAACGTTCAGCGTGATATTCAGTATGATGAACAGCATTTTTAATCCGGCAAAGTGCAAGGCACGTTTCTTGTAGCGTAGATAAGCGAATGGGATACATTGGAAAGCATCCATAGCTACTACCCAAACCATCATTCCGATGTACCAAGGGTGATCGGCATAACCGGTTGCTTCCGCTATGGGTTGAATAAATATAGTGCATAGAAGTGCAAAGAGCAGAGAGCTGCCGCCAACCATTTTCAATACGGTGGAATATACCCGTGCCGGATTCTCACTCTCTTTGTTTACGAACCGGAAAAAAGTGGTCTCCATTCCATAGGTCAGTATCACCATTAATAAAGCTGTCCATGCATACACTTCGGTAATGACCCCATATCCTCCCGAAGCGGCAGACATGGCGGATGCATATACCGGTACCAACAAATAATTCAGGAATCGGCCTATAATGCTACTGAATCCGTAGATTGCCGTTTCTTTTGCTAAAGATTTTAAGTTTGCCATGGTTTTATTGTAATGCGAATTAACGCATTTCTTTTGTTCCTTTGATTAATCGTAAGGAAATCCTTCGGCTTTGACTCTTGAGCCTGTTTATAAGCTAAGAAATCCTTTGATTCCCTTATTTCTTTATTGCTTCACTGTTTTGCGTACTTTGTTTTTCTTTATTGTTTCATCTTGTTTGTTAATCCATCGTCATCAAGGCTTTACCTTCTTTGTTGCTTCACTACTTACCTTCTTACCTTCGAAGCTTTCTTTTTCAGTCTGCCGGTAAGTGACTTTCATCCTATTTCCTCAATTTATAAAAGAATCGATTGCTTTGCGAAGGATTTTTAGTGAGTAACGCCTATGATGTTTATTTAACCTCTTTTTCTCTTTCCACCTTAGCTGCCGAATAAATCACGCATCGCATCGTATTTAGTACGTCCCAGATGTTTATAGGCCAGCTCGGTTACTTCTCTTCCCCTTGGGGTTCGCTTGATGAAACCTTCTTTAATGAGGAAGGGTTCATACACCTCTTCCAGTGTGCCGGCATCTTCTCCCAAAGCAGTAGCAATTGTTGTCAGACCCACCGGACCTCCTTTGAATTTGTCGATAATAGTACACAGGATCTTATTGTCTATTTCATCGAGGCCATATTTGTCGATGTTTAATGCTTCCAGCGCATAACGGGCGATTTCCGTATCGATGCGTCCCGATCCTTTTACTTGGGCGAAGTCGCGTACGCGGCGTAACAAAGCATTGGCGATACGCGGCGTACCTCGGCTGCGGGATGCAATTTCGCCGGCAGCATGTGCATCGCAGGGCACATCCAAAATGCGTGCGGAGCGACGTATAATAGTAGTAATCACATCATTGTCGTAATATTCGAGGTGTAGATTGATACCGAAACGTGCCCGTAGCGGAGCAGTAAGCAGTCCGCTTCGGGTAGTGGCTCCTACCAGTGTAAACGGATTCAAGTCTATTTGAATGCTTCGCGCCGAAGGGCCTTTGTCGATCATGATATCGATTCGGTAGTCCTCCATGGCCGAATAAAGATATTCTTCCACTACAGGCGACAGACGGTGTATTTCGTCAATAAAAAGCACATCATTCGTCTCCAGAGAAGTCAGAACTCCGGCTAAATCACCGGGCTTATCCAGCACCGGACCTGAAGTGATTTTGAATCCTACACCCAATTCGTTAGCGATGATGTTGCTGAGAGTTGTTTTACCCAGTCCCGGAGGTCCGTGCAATAAGGTATGGTCGAGAGGTTCGCCACGCAAGCGGGCCGCTTCCACGAAAACGCGCAGGTTGCTTACTACCTTCTCTTGTCCGCTGAAATCTTCGAACTTTAAGGGACGCAACGTGTTTTCAAAGTCACGCTCTTTGCTTGTAAGTTGTTGGCTACGTATGTCAAAGTTATCTTCCATTGCTTTTTCAGTATAGAGAGAGCAAAGGTATAACAAAGTTAGGCTTTAGCAAGCGAAAATAGCAAGAAACTATTGTTTTGGTCCCTCGTTAGTACCTCGTTGTATAAAGAGAATGTTTATTTTAAAGGGTAGATTGTTTCATCTTTAAAATTATGATTATGGGAATAACATTAGGAAAAAAGAACTTGAGGAAAGGAAGAGTATCTCTCTTCCTGGATTATTGCTTTAATGGAAAACGAAAAAAAGAGTATTTACGGTTAATCCTAGAACCTCCTATATCTTCGGACGCCAGATATCGTAACCGGGAGAAAATGGAGTTGGCCCACCAAATACTGATTCGTAAGGAAATGGAGCTGATAACGGGGCACTATCAGATGGAACCGGCGGGGAAGGAAGAGTCTGCGGATGATAATTTCTATTTGATTTTCGACCGGTTTATAGCCGGGTATAAAGGAAAAGACATTAAAACAGCGAAGGCTTCGTTGCGCCATCTGCATACGTTCTCGAAGGTGCAAGTTTTATTATTAAGCGACATAACAAGTTTCTTCTGCCAGCAATTCTACGATTACCTCACAACGGTGTTGCATGGCTCTACTCCCGTAGGTTATTTCAAAAAGTTCAAAATGTGTTTGGAAACCTGTGTGGAAAGGGAGATGATCATAAAGAACCCTGCATCGAAAGTGAAACTTACCCAAAGTGAAGAGTTTACAAAAGATATTCTGAGTATGGACGAAATTGTACTGTTAGCCCGCACTCCTTGTCCGAACAGTGAAATAAAGCGGGCGTTTCTGTTTGCCTGCAATACAGGGCTTCGGTGGTGCGATATTTTCCAGTTAACCTACCGGTCGGTGGATATGCCCCACCAAATGTTGCATTTGGTGCAGAGCAAGGTAAAGCAGCACTCCCGGAAAGCCGTATTACATCTGACGCTGAACCATACTGCCCTGAGGCTTTTGGAACTGAAGTCCGGTCCTGCCAACAGTAGGGTGTTTCAGTTACCTTCTTATTCGTATATGTTGCGTGTGTTGCGGAAGTGGGTGAAATCTTCCGGGTTATCGAAACATATTACGTTCCATTGCGGACGACACTCCTTCATTACCAATATCATGATAAACGGGGCTAACATAAAAACGGCTTCCGAACTGGCCGGTCATTCCACCATACGGCATACCGAAAAATATGTACATGTGATAGATGAACTGAAACGGAAAGCAGTTGATAGTTTGCCCGATTTGCCTCTTGATTTTTAATTCACGGTACCTTTTCCGTCCCTCGTGTTAAAGAACGAACTCGTAGTCGGCTGTTATATAACCTGTTATAAGGGTTATGCAATAGTCGGCACGAATACTACTTACCTGTCGAATGCCGTGAACCGTTGTTTCGGATGCAATTTGAAATACTTAATCAATTGGTATAGAGTTCAGTATGCCAAATCTTTGTTATTGGGTACTCCCGGAAAGATGCGCGGTTTGCCTTCGGCTTGCGGTTTTGCATCTAAAAGTGCTTTTTATGCATCGTTTAAGAAAATAGAGGGACTTACTCCCATTCAATATGTAACAAAGGAATCGGGTTCCGGAAACGATAGAAAAGAAGAACAAGAAACGAATGAATATGCCTACAGTTGTGCGGAGACTCAAACCGTTTCCATATCAAAGAGATAGCAAACAATCAATCTTAATTTTTTAAATTTATAAATTTAAAGTTTTATCTATTATGAACAAAAAGTTTTTAAATGCAATCCTGTTCGGAGCCTTAGCGTTCTCAACAGTTACATTTACCGGCTGTAAAGACTACGATGACGACATCGATAGCCTGAATGGTCGTGTGGATGCTGTTGAAAAAAGCCTCTCCGATCTGAAAACCGATTTCGGAAACCTTGCTTATGTAAAAGCAGTTTCTTTTGCAAACGGTGTCTTGACAGTAACTCCTTCAAGCGGCACTCCGGTTACTTACAACATTCCGGATACCGACACGAACACTACTTATAAGCTTAGTGGAAGCCGGGAAGGTAATAAGGTAACCATCACATTGAAAGATCAAACCGGTGCCATTGCCGGTTCTTATGAGTTTACCGACGAGAATGACAATACTGTAACAGAACCTTTCAACGTTAATAAGTTAACTTTGGGAGAAGATGGAAAAACAGTATATTATGATGGAAAGGCAACGGCTCTTACCCTTCCGGAAATCACTGTGCCCGATTTGAGTATCACAGAAGTATTGGATAACTCGGGTGCGGTAGTTGGATACATTGTTAAATACGGCGATAAAGTTACCAACTTGAAGATTGCAGACACTAAGTTGAAATCTATGGTATTTGTTCCTCAATTCTACTATCAAGGAATTGAAGCAATGAAAGCTGCAACGTTTAAATATCATGCACTGACTCTAAACGATGTAAATGCAGACAAAAATGGCCATGATGACGCACCGCTAAAGGCTGAACTGGCTACCAATCTAGTTCCCGGATTGACCGCAGAATACCATTTGAACCCATCATCGGTAAATCCTGAATTGTTAGTAAAAGAGAACTTGCAGTTTATTGCTGAAAATAAGAAATATGTGAAATCTGCTGCCCCTGTACCGAGTATTTATAAGAGTACGGTAAGCTCGGATGGCATATTGACTGTTAATGCAAAAATAGAAGATGCCGATATTAAAGATATCCTTTCCGACAAGGAAGTTACTGTATTGGCATTGCAAGCAGTTACTCGTGGTGAGAACGATAAGGATACAACGGTTACTTCGGACTATGCAGCATTGAAGAAAGTGATCATAACAGACATTAAACTGGCAAATGCCAAGAGTACTGCAATGGATCATAAAGAACATTTGTACGAAACAGCAGAGGAGGCTATTAAGGCCAATCCGTTGTTCGAGATTGCATGGAACAAGGACGAAGGCATTGACATTGCTAAATATGTTCAGGCTCATTATAAGATGGATAATGGAACTGAATGCATAAATTGGGATGGTGATGCAACGGATGGCAAAGTTAAAAACGATGGATTTAAGTATTCATTTGATTTTGTAGGTTATTTCGCAGGTGAGAATAAAACTTCTGAGAGTGCTCATGCAGCAATGAAGGAGGGAACTACCATTGTTCGTCCTCAGATAACCAAAGATGGCAAGCAACAAGAGTTTGGTGCAGAACAAAGCCGTGCTACCATCGGCCGTATGCCTTTGGTGCGTGTTACACTGAAAGATACAATCAATAACCAAAACGTAGCTGTTGGCTATATTAAATTCAAAATTAGTGAAACTCCTACAGAACCTACTATTACTGTTATCGATCCGTTTATGTTCACGGAAGCATATACAGTTAATTGTTCTGAAACAGAGCTGAAGAAGATGCTGACTTGGGATCAGGTTGAAGAGAAGATTCTGGCTAAACTGAAAGTTTCTAAAGAAGATTTTGAAGCTAATTATAAGCTGGATAATAGCAATGAAAATGCTAAACAATTTACAACTACCGACAAGGATGCTATAGAAGTTGTGAAGAAACTTGGTAAAGTAAGCATGACTAACGAAGATATAGCAGCACACGAAACTGAAGTCTTGGAATGGGTAATTACTGCAAATGAGGCATATGAGGAATTCTTGAAGAATGAATCTATCAGCGTAAATGTTCGTTTTGCTCACAAAAACATTGCCGGAACTTATGTTTATGTAACATTTACATGGAAACCCTCTCCGCGTAATATTGCTCCTAAAGGTATTGTTGCTCAGAATGGAGAAACTCGTATCAATGAGAACTGGTTCGACCATAACAGTGCAACCGAAAACAAAGAAGGCGATGCAGCGAAGTATGATGAAATCCATCAACATGTAAAAGTTCCTGTAAATTCAAGTGATACGGATTGTCAATATCAAAACAACCTGTTAGACGTATTCGTTGGCGGAAAAGTTAAAGTCAGCGGTATAGATGCTGTATATGCAGATTTCCAAGACGATAAGGACGATAAGTTAGAGAAAACGTTTGAATTCATAGTTCCGACAGTGAAAGATGTAAACGGAAACGATGGAAAAGTTTACCGACTGAGCGTGAATGAGGATGGAACAGCTTTGGTTGCTACATTGTTAAAGAACGGAACTGAGACAACAACAAAGGCGAACGTTGCCGTTATTAATGGCAGTACGGTAGAATACCAGAAGAATGACATCGCTTATGCCGTATTGAACTATAAAGGTCATGGTGAGTTGAAAGACGGCGAGACCTTGACCGGAAGAGTCAAAATTGTTGCTAAGAATGAGTGTGGAAAAGAAGTCGCTTTGGAAAATAATGAATTCGACGTGAAGTTCTTACGTCCGATCAATGTTGATAAGAAAGGCTCTGAATACTTGGTTGACGCACAAGACGCAGGTTCTGACCTCAACGTTAGCAAGGTTCTGAAATTTACAGACTGGCGTGATATCGAATTCAGCCCGAGCGGTTACAATTACTTCAACTATTATGGTGTATCACAGATTGAAATCGATACGGACGCTATTACTACCGATTTGAGCGGAAGTAACTTTACCAAGACGCTGAAAGAGCTTAAACCGAACGTTTCTATTACCTATAATCGAGCTGAAACCATCAGCCTGACTGAAATGGGTACATTGAATTATAAGAATGGCGGCGAAGTAATCGGTGATTTCAATATCCGCGTTCCGGTAGTCATCACTTATGCTTGGGGTAAAGTGAAAGTAGATATCACTGTTCCTGTTAAGAGAACTATTCAACAGTAATATGGCGAGAACATACTTTATAGCATATATAGAATGTTAATTGAAAAGTGCCCCACTTTGCGGGGCACTTTTTTTCTAGGATAAAAAAGAGTACTGATCATGAAGAAATCGTTTTTAATGCTATGCATTGCATTGTCTGTTTTGTCTTCGTGCCGGAATGAGAAGAAAGAAAGCGGCACGAACGTTCCGGAAACGGACAATTCCATGTATCTTACCCGCGCAGACACGGTGGCGGCTACCCAGTTAGTGGAAACATATATGTCGCATGTCTTGAAAAAGGAATATGCAGATGCGGCAGGTATGCTTTATAACGTGAAAAAAGGCAGTGAACCCCGCCTCTTGAGTAACGGGGAATTGCAAAAGGTGATGGCTTCGCTCCGGTGTATTCCTGTTTCTGGTTACCGGATAGAGCACCTCACGTTTAAAGAGGCCTTGAATAATGAAATAAAATGCTCTGTGCAGATGTCGGAGGATAGGGTGACGAAATGGGTGTTTAAGCCTATACGTTATTTAGGCGAATGGAAGCTTTGTTTAAAAGATACAGCTTTGGGAGATTAACCAAAAGCCCGTCATTAAACGGTTTACGTAAATGACGGGCTTTTATTTTAACTGTTTGCTCCGTCTCCGCCATTCAAAATAGTAGCTTTTCCCGCATTGTGTGAGTCATGAATATCCGGAGTGCCGGTACTGTTTTACTGTTTGTGTTGCTTTCATCTAAAAAAAGAAAACCCTGCACGATGTACCAAACACAGTGCAGGGAAATAGCCAAAAGCTGAAAAAGTAATGATTTTTAGTCAGCGATACATATAGTAACGCGGTTTTGGTCGTTCTCGGCGAAGGGTTGTACACTGTCGCCTTTATAATCTGATAGAATTCGTGATGGATCGATGCCTGCCTTCAAAAGAGCTTCTGTTACAGCCTTGGCACGTGCTTCAGACAAGTTCAGATTGATTCGCTTGTTTCCGGTTCCCGCATCGGCGTATCCTGTCAGGGAAACCTTTGTTTCCGGATTCCTTTGCATATACAAAACCAAATCTCCGATTTTGGCAGATTCCACCGGACGGATTACCGCCGAGTTGATGTCGAAGAATACATCGCAGCGATAGGCTTCTTTCTTCTTTTCCACCACTTCTTGTTTGGGTTGGGGTTCTTCTCGTTTGGGAGCGACCGCCGGAGTGGGCTCTTCTGCCGGAGTAGGGGCTACGTAGACAGGTTCCACCGTGCGATATCCTTTGCCGAATTTGATGGTGAGGCCTATTAAAGCGTTGAATTGCCAGTCGGAATTCCCGGCTTTCTTTGAATTGAATTTATCGCTTAATACATTGGCGTTACCTTCGATGTTGAGAGCTACCCTGTCGCTCAACCGGATGTTGGCGCCGACGCCTCCCCGGCCGGCAAATGAGTTCTTGCTTCCCGTCCAAAGGTATTCAAGTTTGTGGTCGCCTTTCAATATAAGATCCTCTGCGCCATTGTCATAAGCGTGATTGAAGGCAACTCCTGCAAAAGCATAAGCGTTAAAGGTGCGATGAGGATTGAATTTACAAAACAGGGTGCTTAAATCTAACAGCGCATCTGCGTTTCCTTGCAGATATTTGAACCGGTAATCCTGGTTCGGACTAACCCAACCGCCTTTGGCCTGCCATCCGCTTGCGCCGATACGCAAACCGAACAAGGGATTAAACTGATAACCAACGTTCAGGGCCGCTGCGGGAGAGGTTAACTTCGAGAATTTAATTTCGCCCAGCGTATGAGCTGCTCCGCCTTGTATTTGCATATACCAGTGCGGTACAAATACTTCTTTACTTTCCTCCTGTTCTTGCGCGAACAAAGGCAGAATACTCACTGCCAGTATCCCTGCCAATAAACTCCTTCTGATATTCATGCTAATTGTTATTTAAAATTCTTCATTCTCTTTCTTATAGTGTTTGTTTGCATTGTGGATGGAGAGACCGATAGCAATCCAAATCAACGCACATATAATTAAATATATGATTAACTACACCCTATGCTCTCTCTATGCATGTTTTCATCAACTACAAAAGTAGCTTTTTAGCAATTAAAAGAAAAGAGTTGTAATGCGTTGACATTAAAATATTTAAGTTTCCGGACGAGATATATAAGGAATAGGAAAATGAGGGCTGTTATCCGCATTCAGGAGCTTACGATTCGCATCCTGACGTGGAGCTGTCTACGTCCTGAGATGCATCTGTCTGCGTTGCGACGTTGAACTATCTACGTCAGCACGTTGCGCTGTCTACCTTAACCGCTTTGAAAACCACGCTTCAACTCGCTTCGCTAACTAATAATGTTGGAGAGGATAACTCCGTTAGTTAGGCAAACTCTGTAGCATGTCCAACACAGAACAGAGAAATTGAAGCAAAAAGACACCCTCACTGAAGTAAATATTTCCTTATAACTGGCCACCGACATAAAAGTATGTAGGTTGAAAATGTTCGGCAACAACCGGAGAAATGTAATGCGTCAAAGGAAAAGAATCACAGTTTTAGAGGAGAAGAAGTAGGGTATGGCCTGAAGAGAAGATAACAAACCACCGAAGATAACGGGAGGCGTGAAAATTCCGGTTCGGCACTACCTTATTTGCCCGCCGTGGAGGGATTCCTTTTATAGAAAGAGAAAGAAAGTTAAAATTAAGGTAAGAAAGCAATATTCGTGCCGACTATTGAACAAAACTTTGTTAAAGAGAGTTTCGGATCCAAATATACCTTATTTATATTTAAATTATCCAAGACCTCTTTACATATCGCATATCTCTGATCTTCCTTCGAGACACACGATAAGGCCTTAGTCCATGATTCAAAGGTATAGTATGTATTGCTCATCATTTTAAGTAATTAATCAGAAACTTTTCACTTTTATGAGGCAAAAGTATGGGTTTTGTCGTCATCTGACAACATTTTATATGGAAAATAAGAAGAAGAGGAGTAACATTTTTAAGAAATAGGAAATTGAGATATTTTTTATCTTTCGCATGTCACGTTTTCCTTATTTTTGTGTCATACTAATGAAGATGGAAACACGCCAATTCGAAATAGAGGCAAAATGTATGCGCCCGATGTTGCTAGGTTTGGCAACCCGATATACCGGTAACGTGGATGAGGCCGAGGATATTGTTCAGGAAACGATGCTCAAACTTTGGTTTATGCGCAATCGTTTGGAAGAATATCGTTCGATAGAGGCGTTGGCTTCGGTAATAGTGAAGCATTTGTGTTTCAACAGTCTTCGCGACAGGAAAGAAATGGAACACAATTTGTCCGATTTGACGGTTGCCGATGAAACCACCATAGAGCAGAGAATGATGGAGAAAGAAGACGAAGAGGAGATTCTGCATTGGGTGGACACTTTGCCCGATTTGCAACAAGCGGTGTTACGGATGAAACATATCGAAGGGTTGGAAGTGGAGGAGATAGCTCGGATAACGGATAGCAATGCAGTTGCAGTGAGGGCGAATCTTTCCAGGGCGCGTAGGAAAATAAGGGAACAATTTATAAAATCTAGGTAGGCGAGTATGAAAATAACCAAACGAAATATAGATGAGTGGGTGGGGCGTTTTATGAACGGAGAAACCACCCATGAAGAGGAGCAGGCAATTTACCGGTTCTTCCGGACTGCAAACGTACCGAAGCATCTGCGCGGGCAGATTCCGATGTTTGCTTGGTATGAAGCCGGTATGCCCGGTACGCCCGAAGAGTTTCTCGCAAGGAGGAAGAAAAAAACACTCCATATCCCTCTTATTGTATGGAGCGCCGGGATAGCCGCCAGTATAGTGATTGTTTTGGGACTAGCTTGGATAGGATGGGACAAATACAAGGAGATGTCTGCCGAATGGAAATGTTATGAAGGGAGTTATGTGGTGATTGACGGCGAACGGATTTCGGACATAAAAAAGATTATGCCTTATATACAGGAAACATTGGATGAGGCGGATAGACTGGAGAAATGTCTGGCCGACCAGGAAATCTCCCTTTGTGTAATGAATGAGGAGGATATCGAAAAGAGTTTGGTGGATGCTGTGTCTGACGAAGAAATGCGTAAAGCGATACAGGAGGCCTTGAAGTGAAAGGAATGCGATATGGAAATTATAAAACGAAAATATTAAATACGGAAATCTATGAAACCAAGAACTTTAGTTGTTATATGTAGTTTACTGTTAGTCTTTTGTGGAAGTACGACAGGAATGGCTCAGAAGAGCATCGACAATTTGGTGGCCGAGTTGGAGAAACGGGATGATATTCATATTACATCGGTTGTGAAGCGCGATCCTCAGGGAAAAGATATCATTCAGGTAGTAAAGTCGTTCTCTTTCAAAGACGAGAGAATGGCCAGGAAGCTGGAAGGAGCTTTTGAAAAAGAAGAAAGTAAGGCTACCAGCGCCACCAAGAACCGTAATCCGAATCTGAAGAATACACAAACTTCGGTATCTTCCGTTCACGACTCTTATTCCGGAAAGCGTACCTCATCGGTGCGAACGGTGAAGAAACAGAATTACATTAATTATGTGTTGAAGTTTGATGATAAAAATACGCATAGCATGTATTCTTTATCCGTAAGTACTACAGGAGAAGTAAAACTTTCGGTCATTATAGAGAAAGGTAAAAACAGAAAACTTTCTTCTTGCTACGAGCATATCGACCCCTCATTATGGGTGTCAAATGCTTTGTAAGGGATAAACTAAATAAAGAATCTCTCTCACAAAATTCAATGTGTAAACTAATCGATGTCCGGCTGCGTGATGCAGGCGGACATTTTTTTGTACGTTCGGTAAGAGTGGAAGTTAGGGTATTTCGTTTGTTCTAGCCCCTGCTTAGGGATACTGTAAGATGTGTAATCGGGTTCTGTTGCATAGAGTTGTCTGTTGTGGCCCTTGCTGGGGAATCTGTAAGATGTGTAATCGGGTTCTATTGTATAGAGTTGTCTTGTGGCCCTTGCTTGGGGATACTTAATAATTCCTGTTTCTCCTGTTAAAGGAAACAGCTATATTTTTCTGACCAAGTGTGAGATTCTGAAATTTATCATGTACTTTTGTTGCGTAATATGTATCCGGTTGTAGAGAGTTGCCTGTTCTAGTCCTTGCTGGGGGATACTGTAAAACGTGTAATTGGGTTCTGTTGCATAGAGTTATTTGTACTAGTCTTTGCTGAGGGATACTGTAAAACGTGTAATTGGGTTCTGTTGCATAGAATTATTTGTACTAGCCCTTGCTTGCGGATACTTGTAATATGTAATCGGGTTCTATTGCAGAATGATCTATTTTACCCTTGTTTAGGGAATATTTGTAATGTGTAATATGGATAAAGTCGGAGAATTATGGTACTGAACTATATTTGGATTGCTTTCTTTCTGGTTGCTTTTGTGATAGCATTGGTAAAGCTACTTTTTATGGGAGATACGGAAGTGTTTCCTGCCATTATGAATTCTACCTTCAGTTCGGCGGAAACCGCTTTTACCATTTCGTTGGGACTGACCGGAGTGCTTTCTCTCTGGTTAGGTATCATGCGGATAGGCGAGAAGGGAGGTGTCATAGCGGCTTTTGCCCGTTTGTTGAGCCCTGTGTTTTGCCGTTTGTTTCCCGATATTCCGAAAGGTCATCCCGTTACGGGCACTATTTTCATGAATATTGCCGCTAATATGCTGGGATTGGACAATGCTGCCACTCCGATGGGTTTGAAAGCAATGGAGCAGTTGCAGGAGTTGAATACGAGAAAAGATACGGCAACGAATCCGATGATTATGTTTCTGGTGCTTAATACTTCCGGTTTGACGTTGATTCCTATAAGTATCATGGTATATCGTGCACAAATGGGAGCTGCGCAGCCAACCGATATCTTCCTGCCGATATTGCTGGCTACATTCTTTTCTACCTTGGCAGGCATCGTGACGGTAAGTTTCTATCAGCGTATCAATTTGCTTAATAGAGTTTTGTTGTTGACGTTGGGAGGGATGAGTGTGGCGGTAGCGGGCATTATTTGGTTTTTCAATTCATTGTCGCGTGCGCAAATGGATGTCATGTCAACTTCGGTAGCCAATATATTGCTGTTCATGGTTATCATTGGATTTATCCTGGCAGGCATTCGTAAACGGGTAAATGTTTATGAGGCTTTTATAGAGGGAGCTAAAGAAGGTTTCCAGACGGCAGTCAGAATTATTCCGTATCTGGTGGCTATTCTGGTGGCTATCGGTGTGTTCCGGGCTTCCGGTGCCATGGATATGATGATTGGAGGGGTCGGACAATTGGTCGCTTGGTGTGGCGGCGATACTGATTTTGTAGGAGCGTTGCCCACTGCTTTAATGAAGCCTTTGAGCGGAAGCGGGGCGCGTGGTTTAATGGTGGATGCCATGACTACTTATGGCGCTGATTCGTTTATAGGTCGGTTGGCTTGTATCTTTCAGGGTTCTACAGATACTACTTTTTATATTCTGGCGGTCTACTTTGGCAGTGTAGGCATTAAAAAGACACGGCATGCTGTGCCATGTGGTTTGCTTGCCGATTTGGCGGGGATTGTTGCCGCTGTTTTTATCGGGTATTTTTTCTTTGGGTGAGGGGATGTTCATTTTTCTTTTGTGCGCACAAAAGAAAAACGGAACCAAAAAGAAAAAGCGCCGGCTGCCGTTCCGAAGCTGAATTTGCATTCTTTTTCCTAAACGTTACCAAACGCGCTCGGCTTCGCCTTTGCTTGAACGAGGTAACGTTCTTTACGGAAAAAGAATGCAAATTCTTCACGCTTCTCCACTGAAGGCCGGAGTCTCTTCTTCTTTAGTATGAGGCATTTGATTTGGCTCGTTCTTATTGTTTTGTTCTTTGATGGTTGGGTGATGTGCTTTTCTCTATTCTCTTTCTTGTGGTGCTATGCGGAGTTTTTTCTTTTTGGTATAATGGGTTTGATTGGCTTCGCTCTTGTTGTTTTGTTTTTATGAGGGTGATATTGGTTTTGTTTGTTGTTCAAAAGGAGGAGTGGGACGTTTATCTCATTTGGAGAGCTTTGTTTTCTGCGGCTTCCATAATTTCACGTTCTCCGGGACCTTTATCGTTTATACCGCAGAGGTGGAGTATGCCGTGGATGATGACACGATGCAATTCTTCATCATATGGGGCGCCCACTTGTTCGGCATTGGTGCGTACTGTGTCGAGACTGATAAAAAGGTCTCCGTTAATGATGTTTTCTTCGCTGTAATCGAAGGTGATAATGTCGGTATAATAGTCATGTTGTAGATAGTCTTGGTTTACCTTTAGTATTTTCTCGTCAGAACAGAAAATATAGGCGATTTCACCGACCTTTTTACCATAGGATGCTGCGACTGATTTGATCCATGCGTTATTTTCTCTTTTTTTGATGGCGGGCATTTTTACCCCTTCTGTTTGATAACTTATCATGTTGTTTGGTTTTATGGGTTCAATGTTTTTTAGTATGAGGCATCCACAATGCGCTTTCCGAACGGGGTGAGTGCCAGTGCGGCAAGCTTGAAATGCTGAATGCCGAACGGAATACCGATAATGGTGATACATAATAGGATGCCGAAACCTAAATGGGAAAGGCTAATCCATATGCCACCCAGTAATATCCACAGAATATTCATGATTAACGACAAACAGCCTCCGGAGTCGGGACAACTCACTACTTTCTTTCCGAAAGGCATGAGGGCAAGCATACTCATTTTCATGGTTTGTATGCCAAATGGGATGCCAATGATGGTTATCATCATCAGCAAACTGGCTATCAGGTACTCGATACAGGTAAATATACCGCCGAGTAGTAGCCATAGGATGTTCATTAATAGATTCATTTTATGCAATTTCTTTTATTTGATGCTGATTGTAAATTGGCTCTGTACCAATTATATCATTCATTATTAAGTGGGAAGTTATGAGGATGAAGCAATGCTCTTCGGTATATCTTCTCTCTTTCACAGTATCTTGTTTTCTTTTCTTCTTCTTACTTTTTCTTGCTTTGCCTTCTTGTTTTTTATACCCTTTTCTGCTTCCTGTTTTATGAGGTTCTTCGTCATTTAGTTGAAAATAAAATTAACGAAGAACCTTTTACTATTTCCATTTCTTTCAAAGCGGATGTTTTACAAGTTAATTCACCTTTTTCTTTGTCATCAATCCTTCGAAATTCTTATCCTTTAAGAGCTCCAATGCTTTCTGTACACTCTCGTTTTCTCGGTTCATTACACGGTAATACTCGTTCATGTCCCAAATATCCCGGGCTATTAACGCTTTTAACTGAGTATTCATAAAATCTTTCGAACGTTTGTATTCTTCGTCATTATAAGCTATTCCGGCTTCTTTTCCGGCTGCAATCAGGGCGTCGGAAAGTTCCTGAGGAACAGTAAAGTTGCGGTCGAAGTCCTCAAATTTCTTGTATTGGCTTTTCAGTTCGTTGCGATGTTTGTCTACGTAACCTAACGTTGCTTTGAGTACAGCTCCTTTTGCAGAAAGTTGCAGATGGTAATTTGAGTATCGGGTAGTATCCACGGGAACATAATAATCAGGCATGATACCGCCGCCGCCGTATACAACGCGTTCGAGTTTCTTTGTGCGGTATTTCAGTGAATCGGGGAAATGGATACTGTCGGCATTTGTCATCTCACCGCTGTTGTATCGGTTAATCAGGTCTTCGTTGTATTTATCAATGCTTTCGTAAGGTTTCTGTATGCAACGGCCTGTCGGCGTATAATAGCGTGCTATGGTAAGACGTATCATGGAACCGTCGGGCAAATCTACCGGACGTTGTACCAATCCTTTTCCGAAAGAGCGTCGGCCTACTACTATACCTCTGTCCCAATCTTGTACGGCTCCGGTAACAATCTCGGATGCGGATGCAGTATACGAATCAACTAATATGATGAGGCGTCCTTTTTGGAATTTACCTGTACCTTGCGCATAGAAGGAGTTACGCGGACTACGGCTTCCCTCCGTATAAACAATCAGTTCTTTCGAACCGAGAAATTCGTTAGCCAATCCCACAGCAGCGTTTAAATAGCCTCCTCCATTCCCTTGTAGGTCGAGAATCAAATCTTTCATACCTTGTTTTTGGAGTTCTTTTAAAGCGTCGGTAAACTCCTTTACGGTCGTAGCTCCGAAGTTGTTAATACGGATATAACCGATACCGTTTTGGATAATGTGGGCAGCATCTATACTGTGAACGGGAATTTTGTCTCGTGTCACCAGAAAATCTATCGGTTCGTTTATTCCCCGACGTACGATTCCCAGATTGACTTTGCTTCCTTTCGGGCCACGCAGGCGACGCATAATTTCTTCAGTTTTCATTTTTACTCCGGCAATGGCACTGTCGTTTACGGTGATGATGCGGTCGCCTGCCAGGATACCGACCTTTTCCGAAGGACCGTTTACTACCGGTTGGATAACCAATAGGGTGTCTTCCACCATATTAAATTGTACGCCGATTCCTTCGAAGTTTCCTTGCAAAGGTTCGTTCATCTTCTTTACTTCTTCCGGATTGGCGTATGTAGAGTGGGGGTCAAGCTGTTCCAGCATTTTGATAATGGCTGTTTCAACCAACCTGTTTTCGTCTACCGTATCAACATATAAATGAGTAATGGCGAATTCGGCAATTTGCAATTTGCGTGCCGGGGACATCTTTTGGCTTTGTGCCTGCATCCCCACATGGCTTATGATTATTAACAAGCCGAAAAGTAGATAGATCTTTTTCATATATTTGTTTGTTTTCTATTATCATTCGTTTTTCTCTGAGAAGTGCTCTTTTTCGTAATGAGCTTATAATTTGTTTTTGGCAGGATGAATCTTTGCTAAGCAGAGTAGGGTATCAACTCCTAACAACCATCATTTCTCTTATCTTAAGGTCTCTTCAACACGATGCCATACAAAAGCCATTAGATGCAACAAATCTCGCTTCTCCATTCATAATCTTTCATTTAATTGAGCTTTCCGCTAAATAATAACTTTCACTTCCGGTTTTCTCCATCCGTCTGCTATCATTCCCTATTCTTACTCTTCGTTATAATAAAACTCTCTACAAAAAGAGAGATTTTAAACTTCCGGTTAAACATTAGTCTACTATCATTCCTTTGGGAATGAAACGGCTGATGTCTTTGCCGAAACTGAGTAATTCCCGTACTGTACTGGAGCTTACACTTGTCAGTTCCGGCTCGGTAAACAATAAGATGGTTTCGATACCCGAAAGTTGCCGGTTAATGTCGGCAATAGTCTCTTCGTATTCGAAATCTTTTACTGTACGGATACCGCGGACTATGAATTGTGCATTCATACGTTGGGCGAAATCGATAGTAAGATCATTGTAAGCTTCCACACGGACGCGCGGGTCATTCTCGTATAGTCGGCGTACCATTTCTATACGTTTCTCCGTAGGGAACCAGGTACGTTTCCCCTCGTTGATACCGATACCGATTACCAGCTCATCCATAAAGGTGAGCGCGCGTTTTACTACGGAATAATGTCCGATGGTAAACGGATCGAACGTTCCGGGGAAAATGGCTCTTTTCATTTTGTTTCCTCCTCTACATCGTTGGCAACGTCTTCTTCAATCACCAGATTGTCGATGATAAAACCTTGTCGTTCCATTGTGTTTTTGCCCATGTAGAATTCAAGCAGTTCTTTAACGGCGTCGGTTTTGCGTAGGGTGACTTGTTCCAAACGCATGTCTTTCCCTATAAAATGTTTGAACTCATCGGGCGATATTTCTCCTAAACCTTTGAATCGTGTGATTTCCGGATCGGGACTTAATTTTTGGATTGCTGCCACGCGTTCCTCATCTGTGTAGCAGTATATTGTTTCGTAATCATCTTTGCTACCGCCTTTTTCGCTTTTGACGCCTTTTATTTTCTTCTTGCGGTTACGCACACGGAACAAAGGCGTTTGCAGGATATACACGTGTCCTTTCTTAATAAGATCAGGGAAGAACTGAAGGAAGAAAGTAATCATCAGCAATCGGATATGCATGCCGTCCACATCGGCATCGGTAGCTACAATTACTTTATTGTAACGTAATCCATCCAGTCCGTCCTCAATGTTGAGAGCGGCTTGCAGGAGATTGAATTCTTCGTTCTCGTAGACCACCTTCTTGGTCAATCCATATGAGTTCAGCGGTTTACCTCGAAGACTGAATACGGCTTGTGTGTTCACATCGCGGCTCTTTGTAATGGAACCGCTTGCGGAATCTCCCTCGGTAATGAAAATACTGCTCTCTTCCAAGTTATTACCTTTTGTATCGTTCAGGTGGATGCGGCAGTCGCGTAACTTGCGGTTGTGCAGATTGGCTTTTTTAGCCCGTTCGCGTGCCAGTTTCGTGACGCCGGCTATTGCTTTGCGTTCTTTTTCCGATTCTTGTATCTTTTGCAGCATCATCTCGGCGATGTCTGTATTCTTATGCAGATAGTTGTCTACCTCCGTTTTGATAAAATCGGCTACGAACTTATTCAGATTCGGACCATTGGGAGCCATTTTGGTGGAACCTAACTTTACTTTGGTCTGACTCTCGAAGATTGGTTCTTCCACATTGATAGCAATAGCAGCTACCATACCGTTTCGAATATCGGCATAATCGAGATTTTTATTGGAGAACTCCTTAATGGTGCGTGCGATATGTTCTTTGAACGCGCTTTGGTGCGTTCCGCCCTGAGTAGTGTGCTGGCCGTTGACAAACGAGTGATATTCTTCTCCGTATTGTCCGGTGTGGGTAAAAGCAATTTCAATGTCTTCTCCTTTCAGGTGGATAATCGGATAGATAGGATCGGCTGTCATGGTATCATTAAGCAAATCCACCAGACCGTTGCGCGAGACGATGCGTTGCCCGTTATATAAAATGGTCAGCCCTGTATTCAGGTAAGTGTAATTGCGCAACATAATATTGATAAAATCGCTGTGGAAACTATAGTTCTCGAACAACATATTATCGGGTTCGAAAAAGATATAAGTTCCATTCTCTTCGTCTGTATGACGAGTGCTGTCGTGCATCAGGATACCTTTCTCGAAAGTCACCTCGCGTACTTTACCGTCGCGGAAGCTCCGTGCTGTAAAATGTGAGCTTAAAGCATTGACGGCTTTTACACCTACTCCGTTTAGTCCGACGCTTTTTTTAAAAGCTTTGCTATCGTATTTTCCTCCCGTATTGAGTACGCTTACGGCTTCAATCAATTTTCCTTGCGGGATGCCCCGGCCATAATCGCGTACGCTTACACGGAGATTTTCTTCCACATTGATTTCGATCTTTTTACCGGCCTGCATCTTGAACTCATCGATACTGTTATCAATGACTTCTTTCAGGAGTACGTAGATACCGTCTTCTTCGTGACTTCCGTCGCCTAATTTTCCGATATACATACCCGGACGTGTACGCACATGCTCCATGTCGCTCAGGTGGCGAATATTTTCGTCCGTATAGCTTATAGTTGGTTGTAATGGCAGTTCGTTTTCTTCCATGGTTTTTGTTGAATTAAGAATAGGCCAATGAATAATGAGGTTCTATTTAGAAAGCCCCGGTAAGTGAAAACTTTGTTTCCGTATTCCCGCATTAGCTTTCTTTATTCATTGTCCTTCATTTTAATTAGTTGTTTCATCTTGCAAATCTTTATTTCGATTATGGAAGGGGTATCACGTTGCAGAGAGGTGTTGGAATTTTCATAACCAACTATTGTTCGTTCCCTAGATAACTACGGTTCTCTGCTTTTTATGCCGGCTATCGGCTGACAACCTCTTCTCTCATATCAATGTGCACAACTTGAGTTTATCATTTTCTTATAGGCCCTGCGGCGTTTATGCTGTACCGTTTCAAAATATTCCCACTGTGCCTGCACTTTATTGTTGGTTTCCAGTTCCGGGTTACTTTCGGCCCATTCGAATCCCAACTGAGTGTACACGGGAATCAGGTCGGCAAATAACAATGCGTTTACTCCTTTACTTTGGTATTCGGGCTTGACGCCTACCAACAAAAGATCCAGTGTTTTAGGTCGCTTCAGAAACAATGCTTTAGCCAAATGATACCATCCGAACGGAAGCATCTTTCCTTTTGCCTTTTGCAACGCTACAGACAGCGATGGCATGGAGATGCCTACCGCAACCAATTCCTCGTTCTCGTCTTCGATAAGGGTTACCATCCGTAAGTCAAGAATAGGAAGGTACATTTTAATGTATTGCCGAATTTGTCCTTCCGTCATTTTGGAGTAACCATACAGCGGAGCATAACATTCGTTTATCAGTGCGAATATCTTCTGTCCGTATCCCTTTTCGTTGATTTCCTTCATCCCTTTCAACTTCTTTACATGCAGGTTGTATTTGCGACTTATCAGATCGGCAATACGCTGCATCTTGTCGGGTACGGTGGTTGGCACTTGTATCTTGAACTCGACCCAATCGGCATCTTTTTCAAATCCCAGTTTCTCCATATGTTGCGGATAGTAAGGATAATTGTAAATGCTTGCCATGGTGCTGAGCTGGTCGAATCCTTCGGTCAACATCCCTTCGGCGTCCATATCGGTAAAGCCTAACGGACCTTGGATGGTATCCATGCCTTTTGCTTTTCCCCACTCTTCCACAGTTTGTATCAGAGCTTTAGAAACCTCTATATCGTCGATAAAGTCAATCCATCCGAAACGGACCTCTTTTTTATTCCATGTATCGTTAGCCCGGTGGTTGATGATAGCTGCCACACGCCCTACTAATTTACCGTTTTTGTAAGCAAGGAAATATTCCGCTTCACAAAATTCGAATGCGGCATTCTTTTTAGCATTGAATGTGTTCAACATGTCATCGTACAAATCCGGAACCGAATACGGATTGTTTTTATATAAAAAGTAGTTGAAACGTATGAACTTCTTTAATTCTTGTTTTGTCGAAACTCGTCTTATTGTTACTGACATTGGATATGATTCGTTACAAATGAATGTGCAAAGATAATCATTCTGCTTAATTTATAAGCGAATAGAGTGGTTAAAAAGTGATAGAGAACCTTGTTAAAGAGCACTTCTTTGGAGGGAGAATGAAAGAATAAGGGTACGAAATATAACAGATGTGAAGCGGTGAAACGAATGGTAGAGAGGCTTCGAGTAAACCTGTAACGTGAGAAGCATGGCGGTATGGAGCTGTGAGGTATGGTAATGGAGGAGATTTATAAGGTGATTTTTGCAGATTTAGTGGTTCTTCTTTAATTTAGTCGAAAAGGAAGTTACGCAATATGTTTTTAATTGAAATATTCAATTGCTAGTGCGTAAATGGTAAATAGCTATGCTTTTAAACTAAACTAAAGAAGAACCATGTAATAATGGGTATTTACTTCTTTATTCTTTATGAAGGCTGGAGACAGTTACCCGCAGAAATCGCTGTTCGCATATACAGCTTGGAGTTTGGAGTTTTATTTTTTTCTTAGGTTGATTACTTTTTCATCTATTATCCAAACTGGATGTATCTTCTGTTTACGATTTTTTCTTTCTTATCGGGAGTAACTGATCTGCTTTTTGCGTGCCCGTTATTGATTTTGTTTCATACCCATCGTTTTTGTTCCATTTCTGGTACGTTTGTTCCCATTATGCTTTTTCATGCCTTGGCGTTTGTTCATCTCCTTGCGGAACTTGTCACCGTTGTTTTTCTCCATGTTATACATCTTCTGTATTTGTTTCGGAGAAAGGAACTTACGGAATTCATTATAGTACTGTTCGCGGATATCCAGCATCTTCCGACTTTGTGCGAAACGAGCTTTGATCGCTGCTTCCACTTCTGCATCGGTAGGAAGAGGTTTCGGCACAGGACGGTTTTTTAAGTTCTTGTCCTTTTCAACATTGTCACCGCCAGCTTTTTTTTGCGCTTTTTCCGGTTGTCCCATTTTGCGTACGCTTCGTAATGCTTCCATGTATTTTTTGTATACGGGAGCAAACTTGGCGGCAGTGGCATCATCCAATGCCAGGGCTTTGATAATATGGTTACACTGCATTTGTAACATCTGCTCCTGAGTAGGACGCTTGCGTTCCGGCTTTTTCGTCTCTTGTGCAAAGAGTGCTACTTGACTGCCTATTAGCAGAGCTATACATACTGTAAAAAACTTTCTTGCTTTCATAATTTATTTGTTTTTGGTGATTAATTAAGATTCATAAATATATCATTCTCTGAGAATTCGATCCATTCAGCCAGTTCCTCGTCAGACATGTTCTCTACATATTGGTCTATGGCATCGGAGTAGGAAATGCCGTTCCCGGTAGCCACAATAAATGAATCCGATGGCCGATTTTCCGTTTTCAGTTGGCGGGAAGAAAAGAATAGAATACCGGTCAGCATGGCTGCCGCACCTATTACAGCGGCAAAGGCAAGTTTCAGGCGGAGCACCTTTTTGCTTTTCTTTTTCAGTGTCCGTTCCATCACTTCTTCCTGCATCCGTTGGAAAAAACCTTCAGGTGTCAGGTAAGGAGTCCGTTTCCCTATGTCTTCGAAATTAAAATCCTTTTTCATCTTGTTCTTCTAATTATTCATCATATACTCTTTTATTTTTTCTTTTGCATAGTGGAAGTTCACTTTCAATGTTTCCACTTTCGAACCGGTAATCCGGCTGATGGCCTCATATTCCAATTCATCATAATAGCGCAGGTTGAATACAATACGCTGTTTCTCGGGCAGTGTAAGAATGGCCTGCTGAAACTTGACCGCCATCGCATTATCGTAGTCCACATAGTCGGAAGCCATCAGTTTGTTCATCAGTTCTTCCTGTACTTCATCTGCCGAAACCGCCTTTTCTTTGCGTGAATTCAAGAATCGAAGCGATTCGTTTGTTGCAATCCGGTAAATCCATGTACTGAGCGAACTTTCCTTCCTGAACTGTTCCAGATGACGGAAGATGCGTATAAAAACTTCTTGTAAGATATCTTCGGCGTCCTCGTGTGCCACTACCATCCGGCGGATGTACCCGTAAACAGGCTGTTGGAAATAGTGCATCAGCAATTTAAATCCTTGTTCCGGATTAGAAGCGCAAGCTTCACGGATCTTATCTTCATCTGTCATCAGTTCTTTGTATGTTTATTGGTTAGAATGCCAAGGAATATGCGAATGTTCACCTTTTTATTCTATATTTATTTTTCAAATGTTTATTAGTTAGAACCCTTTGAAGAAGTGAAGTTAAAGATGAGATGTATGCATTTTGCATTAATTAACTGAGTGCGTGCCTATATGTAGGAAAAAAAAGAGGTTCTCAGGTTGGGCAATGGAATTAAAAGAGAATACCGCGCTTTGGTATCTCCATTGAATGGCAAGTTCGACTGCGGGTTCGGAACTGTTTCCGTTTCCGGTAAAAGAATATATGATAAATTTCAAAACCTCTTCCGTATGATAAAAAAGAAGTGGTTTCTTTTATAAAGATAAGGTAACAGTCTCGGGAAACCATTCTTTGAAAGAGTCGTTTTTCAACTGCATGCAAGAAGAGATGCATAAACTGTTTTAAAAGAAGTGACTTACTCCCATTTGACTGATAGATAATAGAATGTGATTTAAATTACCTTGAAATGTTTTAAAGCGTTCCACACCCCGTCATCGTCGACAGAGGTGGTGACATAGTCGGCTGCTTGTCGGGTGGGCTCTTTAGCATTGCCCATAGCTACTCCGATACCTGTATGGCGCAACATGCTTATGTCGTTGCCGCCATCGCCGAAACTCATAGTTTCCTCTACTTCGATATCGAAATAACGGCATATGTCGTCGACACCTTTTTGTTTGGTTGTTCCAGCTTTGGTCAGATCCGTAAAGGCCGGATACCAACGGTTCGATTCGCAATGTGGAAACAGAGCCGCGTATTGTTGTTCTTCTTCCACAGTGAGAAACGGCGTCATTTGGAAGATTTCCCGTTGCGTTACTTCCTCGGTCGAGGCATAGGGCATGGCATCAGCAGACACATTTAGATAAAGCTGGAATATCTCTTTCACCATCTCGTCGGGATAGCATACCTGTAGTTGCTGCTCGTTCACAAAAATACACGGAAAACGCAAGGATTCGCACAACTTGGCCATATGAGAGACGTCTGCGGCAGGTATTGGCGATTTGGAAATTACCGTGTCGCCCGTGAAACAATACGCTCCGTTCATGGTAATGTAACCGTCTATCAGTCCCGTATCTTCCAGCGCATGCAGGTTGTTAATGATGGATTTGGGCCGTCCCGTAGAAATAAATATCTTTATATTTTTTGTTCTGGCTATGCGTATGGCCTCTATGGCTGATGCCGGGATTTCGTGTGTCCGGAAGCTGACAAGTGTCCCGTCGATATCGAAGAATAGAGCTTTTATCATGATACTGCTTTTAATTTCCCCGACAAAAGTACATGATAATTTTCAGAATCTCCCAAAGGGTAATAAAAATGTAACAATTGGAAAACATTTATAAGAGAAACTTGCATAAATTTCGGTTTATATGCCATAGGATAGAGCAATCCTCTTTTCGTTTAGAGGAAGAAGAATGTTTTCCGGTTACTATCTTTTTGATTTTGCTATGGCAAATGGAGTAAAGAAATGGAGTTGGAAACTCAGCTAAATGCGGAAAATACTTCTCGGAGGACATTGCAAAGAAAAAGCTCCGGCCGCGCTACAGGGCGGTTAGAGCTTTTTTCCTGTTCCCTATATTATAATTACTCGGGAATCACTTCATTCAAACAGGCAATGGCGTTGAGCGAACGCGGATAACCAATGTAAGGAAGCAATTGAGTAACTACCGTCAGCAGCGTCTCTTTATTGTTGCCTATGTTTACGTTCCCTTGGATATGGCCTTTTACTTGCGATTCGCAACCACCCAGCGAAATAAGCATGGAGAAGGTCAGCAATTCACGGGTTCTCGTATCCAGTCCCGTACGGGTTTGATAATCGCCGAAACAGTTTGCTGAAAGGTAGTGCTGTATATGCTTCTGGTTCTCGGGAGCCGATGTGCGCATCTTATCAATCCGTTCTCCGAAGAGGGACTTTTGTAAAGCCAATCCTTTTTCGAAACGCGTTTCGGGTGAAGTGACAGACTGTTTCTCCAATGGCAGGGATACGCCGTGATGCCGCAGAATTTCATTTGTTATCCCGATGAAATCGGCTGTTTTTGCCATGCCTGTGTAGGGTACGGCTTGATATAGAATCTCTTTTATCTCGATGGGAGACACCCCTGCCCGCAAGGCTCCCTCAAGCGAAAGACGGTACAGCGTTTCTGCCTGGCAGGCGATGTTGGAGGCCAGAGTAACCATCATGCGGGTTTTCATGTCCAGATTGCCATATTGCTGTACTTCATCGAGAGCAAAATTACTGAAGATTTCATAAAGCTCCGGATCTGTACTCTCTATTTCGGTAAATTGTTCAGGGAACACTTGTTTGCCGTTACGGCGTGCAGTGTCCGACAGATGCGTGAAAGCAGTGCCGGAGTTTGAGGTCGCTTCGGCATATTGTTTGTCGTTTACCGGTTCGAGCCATGTGTTCCGGTTGGTTTTCGGATTACATTCGATGGCCAGATGCGAAAACCAACTGTCCGGAGCTGCGCCATGCCAATGTTCCACGTCAGCCGGAATTTCTACTACATCGCCCGGCAGCAGTAAACGGGCTTTTTCGCCCCGTGCCTGATAAAATCCTTTGCCTCCCACGGCTATAAGAATTTGTCCTCCGGTGTGGCTATGCCAATTGTTACGGCAACCCGGTTCGAACGTAACATTTGAAATGGGGCAGTTCAGCTCCGTGCGGTGGGTGAGCGGAGCAAGATAAGCCTGTCCGATGAAATACGGTGAGAACATTTCCGGTAGTTTGTCCCCTACGGGAAATGCGCTGGTTTGTTTCGGTGATTCTTTTTCCATAGTTTGAGCTTTTATGGGTTGAACGGAAGTTGGTAAGAGTCCGATGACTGTTGCCAACAGGAATACTAATCGTGTCATAGTTTATGATGTTTAGAGATTGATAATTCTTTTCACTCTCAGGTGAAGTTTATCGGCGTTGCTTTTATAACTGTGAGGTCCGTTGCAGTCTCCTTTATTTCTCACGGCTGCAAGAGCTTGTTTTCCGGTGCGGCTGTGTCGATAGTTGCTTCCCTTAAGTTTATCGCCTCACCTAATTCGGGTATGGCTACCTGAAGCGAATCTCTCTCTTTGAGCATATGAGCGTTTTTTAAAGGCTCGTCCCACGGATGAGTCGATAACGCATACTTGGAATGATGGACGGTAAGGATGTGTTTTGCATTCAAATCTTTGGCGGCGCGCGCCATATATGCCGGCATCAGGTGGATGTATCGCCAGCCGTCGTTATACTGTCCGTTTTCCATAATGGCCCAGTCGATGTCGGGAAAACGCTTGCCTATTTCGGCATAGTGGGTATCATATCCGCTGTCGCCGCCGATGTAAATCTTTTGGTCGGGAGTTTCTAGCAGGAATGAAGCCCATAAAGTTTGGTTACGCTTCAGTCCGCGTCCTGAAAAGTGACGGGCGGGCAAGCAGTAAACGGTAAATCCGTCGTCTAAATCAGCCTGTTCATTCCAATCGAGTTCCACTAATTGTTGCGGGTCGAATCCCCAATATTCGAGGTGCTCTCCCACACCTAGCGGACAAATCGCCTTGCGGGTACGATCTTTCAGCTCTTTTACCGTCTTGCAATCCAGATGGTCCCAGTGATCGTGCGTAATTATCAGATAATCCAGATCGGGTATATCTTCCGGGGTGTACTGGTAAGTGGTCTCGAAAGGTTTGTTTACGAACGAGACCGGAGCGGCTTTGTAGAATACGGGGTCCACCAGGATACGCTTGCCGCCGGTTTGTATGAAGTATGACGAGTGACCGAACCACACAAGTATATCTTGATTCCGGTCTAATGATTTCAAGTCGGTACGGATGACGTGGAGAGCCGTATCGGGACGCAATCCTTCTTTCGTACGGAAAAGAAACTCTACCAGATTTTGAACGAATCCTTTGTTGGAAGTCATCATCTCCGTTTCATGCAAATTGCGGAATTCCCCGTCTCTGTAGTGGGGCGAACGTTCAATGCGCGCTTTCCGTTCTCCGCGCGGCATTCTGCCGAACGAGGACCCGTTAAGGAACCCGAATGCCGTGATGGCGATCACTAAAACAATACTTAAGGTAATCCAAATCATATAATGCCTTGATTTACGCATACTTTCCCGATGCTTTTGTTTATATTTCTATGTATTGCAAAAATAACACCTTTCGGCTTGTAAAGTTGTATATGAATTACGGATTGTGTTACCTATTTTACCGTTCCGCTTCAAAAAGATTACAAAATCCTCTTTTACTTTAGCGCCCCTAAAAACGTTTATGGATAAAAAATATCTGTTTGTCAATTCGTAATGGCGTATCTGATGTATGGCTAGTTGCTGTAAAAACATTTCGGTTGTAAAGGAAGGTATATCAGATACTAACCGCTAAGGATGGCTTTTGTTTTTCTGCCGGATGGAAAAGAGGAATAACTATACAGATAACAATGTGCCGCTGACCGGAAGACGCATCCTACTCTGAATGGAGATGAAACGGAAAAAGGAGGTTATATATCGGGTATCGAAAAACAAATTGCCTATGGTTTGTGTTGAAGCGTTACAACTAAAATTCGATTTATACACCGGTAAATAAAGAAGCTGTTTTTTCTTTAGAAGAAAGATATGAAGAATAATTGTATATACCTGTTTGCATTGTTGGCATTGCTGCCGGTGATAGTATTCCGGGATTACACTCCCGGAAATGAGTTACGCTATTTGAGTATTGCGGACGAGGCTTTGCGGAATGGCACTTTCTTTGCCTTTACGAACCAGGGAATTCCCTATGCAGACAAACCGCCTTTATATTTCTGGCTCATCATGTTGAGCAAAAGTCTGCTGGGTAAGCATGCCATGTGGTTGCTCTCATTCTTTTCGCTGCTTCCGGCTTGGGTGGTGGTTCGCACCATGAACCGTTGGGCCGATGGGGAAATTTATAAGGAGTTTCACCCCACAGCTACCTGGATGATGCTTACTTGCGGATTGTTTCTCGGGGCAGCTCTTTTCTTGCGTCCCGACATGCTGATGTGCATGTTTATTATCCTTTCTTTATATACTTTCTACCGGATGCTTAAGGGAGAAGGCGACCAACGGCTTAACGCTTGGCTGTTTCCGGTATACATTTTCTTAGGAATATTCAGTAAAGGCCCTGTTGCTTTATTGATACCTTTGTTGAGCACTTTCTTCTTTCTTCTGCTCACGAATCGAGTGCGTTCTTTCGGGCGGTATTGGGGATGGAAGACATGGGGAGTGCTGTTGGGCGGATGCCTGTTGTGGTTTGGTTGCGTGTATATGGAAGGAGGAATCGATTATCTGGACAATTTGCTTTTTCATCAAACGGTGGACAGAGCGGTGAATGCATTCCACCATCGGGAACCGTTTTATTATTATGCCGTCACTATTTGGTATTCGTTGTTGCCCTGGTCGTTACTGATAATAGGAGTGATTGCGACGGCTCTTTGGCGGAGACACTTCCATTCGGAGTTGCAAAAATTCTTTCTCACCGTGCTTGTTGTTACTTTCGTGGTGCTATCGTGTGTCAGTTCTAAAATAGAGATCTATCTGCTTCCTGTCTATCCTTTCTTTGTCTACCTTACCGCCATGCAACTGTCCCGTTTCAGGTGGAACCGTTGGCTGGCCATGTCCGTAGCTTTACCCGCTATGGCTTTTTGTCTGTCCGTTCCGGTTCTTGTTTGTTTGGGAGGCCAGAAATCTACTTGCTTTTTGGCGGACAACTTTTTGTATGCGGCAGCGGGAGTGCTGACGTTGAGCGGAGCGAATGCGCTTTACGATTTGTACTATTGGAAGTCGTTAAGCAAATCTGTCCATGCAATGGCCTTCGGTATATTTTGCGCTATTTTTGTTGGCGGCTTTGCTCTGTCGAAATTGAATGACCAGTGGGGATACGGCAATTTGTGTCGGGAAGCGATGCATGTAGCGAAAAAGCATGCGGTTTCGTGTTACTGTACGTATGAGGTTCACCGTGCAGAGAATATGGATGTATTTCTGCAAAAAGATGTACGTAGGGTGATGCGTGAAGAACTGCTTTCGGGAACGTTGCACGGAGTGGTTGTAATACTCCCTTTAAAGGAGCTTGCTACCCTCCGTAAAATCGTTCCGGAAAAGGAAATTCACATAGTAGGGGATTATGGTTTTGCTTTACTTCCTCACTAAACTTGATTCCTCACTGAACCGATTCTTCACCGAACCGGTTTTCTGCTGGACTTGTTTCGTGTTAAAGCTAGTCCCTTAGAAGCTAGTTCTTCGTTAAGCTTGTTTCTTTATCAAACTAATTCTTCACCGCAACGGTTTCTTGCTAGAATTGTTTTGTGTTAAAGCTAGTCCCTTACAAGTTGGTTCTTCGTTGAATTTGTTTCTCTATCGAATCGATCCTTCACCGAACCGGTTTCCTGTTGGACTTGTTTCGTGTTAAAGCTAGTCCCTTACAAGCTAGTTCTTCGTTAAACTTGTTGCTCTATCGAATCGATCCTTCACCGAACCGGTTTCTTGCTAGACTTGTTTTGTGTTAAAGCTAGTCCCCCTTGCAAGCTAGTTCTTCGTTAAACTTGTTTCTCTATCGAACTAATTCTTTACCGAACCGGTTTCTTGCTAGACTTTTTTTGTGTTAAAGTCAGTCTCTTGCAAGCTAGTTCTTCGTTGAATTTGTTTCTCTATCGAATCGATCCTTCACCGAACCGGTTTTCTGCTGGACTTGTTTTGTGTTAAAGCTAGTCCCTTACAAGCGAGTTCTTCGTTAAGCTTGTTTCTTTATCAAATAGATCCTTCACCGGAGCGGTTTTCTGTCAAACGAGTAAAAAAGGCGGTATCTGTTTGGTAATTCCGTATTGCGGCATTATTTCCTCATACCTTCTTTACTCTTTTCTCCCTTGGCTTTTTATCACCAAGCGGACAAGAAAGCGGCATCTCTTTCTTGTCTTGGGCTTGAAATCCTATTTGCTTTTTGGTAATCTACATCATCATGTTCTTTCTAATCATGAACTTGACGATAGCCATGGTACTGATGTGGTCCATCGGAATGTCCATAGGGTCGTGGTGATTGTTGTAGCTGACTAGTTTGATACATCCCTCTATTTCCGATCGGTTCACATATTTTACAGCCAGATACTCATCCCCGTCGAGATCGAACGCTACAATGTACATTTCCCCGTAAATAACGTTGCTGAAATTGAAAATCTCCTTATATCCTATGATATCCCCCGATTTGAGGATGGGATACATACTGTCTCCGCTTACGTAAATGGCTCCGTCGCAGACAGGAATACTTGGAATCACGATTTTTCCCAGCGCATATTGATTCTTGTTTGCGAAAAGTGTTTTCAGGTTGGCTGCTGCGGTGACGTCGTATAAAGTGACGCTTCGGTCGTCCACAACTTCGGGCGTTTTAGGGTTATAAAGCATCTGTACCTCTCCGCTGGCCAGTCTGTCGTTGCAATAGTTCGGCTTATGGCATGGCATGCCTTTTCCTGTAAGCAACCAGTTCAGATCTACCTCCGGAAGTTTGGCTATAATAAGCGGAAAGTCGATGCTGTTCCGTATGAGCCAGTTCGAAACAGTACCTTTGGATATCCCTAAGAAATTTGCCACCTCCACTTGTGTGCGGAAGCCTTTGAACTTCTTTATCCGTTCAAGAATTTCTTTTACATTAATTACATTTTCCATCGTCGTCTATAAATTTATCTCATAAAATATTTGCAAGGTATACATATTTAAAACTATCTTTGCGATGTCTCTCTGAGAAGACCTTCCAAAAGTAGGCATAAAAAAGGAGAAAACCATAAGAAAGGAAGGGGAAAAGCGTAGAATTGGCGATTTTTTCATCAATTTGACTATCTTTTATTGATTTGGAGGCGAAAGAAAAAGGGAGACGGAGCGAAATAAGTGCAAAAAGAGGTGAGATAAGAAAGTGTGTGATAAACATATTGTGGATGTTTTCAGCCTGCAACTTGGCAAACATGGCATAAGATGTTGTTAGTGAATGTTGTTGGAGTTTGCTTTTGGATGCCGTTGGAGGTTGCCTTCGGATGTCGTTGGAGGTTTGTCTTCGGGTGTCGTTGGAGGTTTGACGTCAAACGTTGTGAGGTTTGACGTCAAACGTCGGGAGCTTTAACATCACTTCTCAGAAGCTTTGACGTTGAAACGTAAAAGGGAAAATTCACTCCTCTTGTCGCTCTTGAAGAACATGAATGAACCGGGGAACGTGTTCCCCACAAACAGATATATCGTATGAATTCAAAAAAAGACAAAAACCGTAAGAGTATGAAAAAGAATGTGTTAAACAATCAAGAAGAGGCTGCCGCCGCATCCGTGAGGAACCGTGCGGACGCTCGTCCCACTCCCGCGCGGAGAGTGTGCACCGGCTGTGGAAAGAGTCTCCCGTGGGAGGCTTTCTACCTGAAAGGAGTCGCGCAGATTCCGGACCGCTATTGCAAGGAATGTCGCCGTGGCATTGCCGTGCGTTATCGCGCGCAACGGAGCCGGCAACGTGTGGAACAGGCGTTTCGCGACGTGCAGCGTCCGCTTATCACCACCACTAGCGATGCTGCCTCGCGTATGAAGCTGATACTCAGCGCGCGCAATTTTGTACTGGCTAGTAAGTCCCGTCGTCGTGCGAAAAATGCCGCTGCGGAAGATCGGCGCATTGACAAGGAACTGGATGAAGAAGAGACGCGTCTCGATCAGTCGGATAGAGAGAATGGGAACCTGAAGTCGGGCACTGAAAAACGGAAAGATTATGGCGAGAATAAGTAAGAAAGGACTGGATTATTTCCCGATGGATACGCACTTTATGCAAGATCGTGCGGTGCGCCGGCTCATGAAGCAGGAGGGTGACAATGCCCTCAGCATCCTGCTGGCCGTTTACTCCTATCTTTATGATGGCGAGGGATATTATTTGAAAATCGATAAGGAGTCTTTCGAGGACATTGCCGCCACCTTCTACAACATTACCGCCGAGCAGGTAATTCGGGTGGTGGAGGCATCCGTGCGGATTGGCCTGTTCGACAGGCGCCTCTATACCGAGCGTGGTATTCTCACTTCGGCTGCCATACAACGTCAGTATCTGTTCGTGAAAAAGCGTGCTGCCGGTCGAATGATTTTTCCGGAGTTCAGTCTGCTTGTCGAAGAGGAGGAAAATGAGAAACAGCCATTATTTGCTGATGATGAAGCTGTTAAACCCGGTGACAAGGAACCGTTGGCGGACGGAATACCCGTCAAAAGGGGTAAAACCGCCGCAAAAAGCGCACAAAGAAAAGAAAAGGAAAGCATAGCAAAACAGAATAAAGAAAAAGATCACCTCCTCCTTAATCCTCCCCCTTCCCAGGGAGAGGAGAGGACGGAAAAAAGAGAGGAACCTTCGCTTTCTATTTCTTCGGCGGAGAATGATTTGATGTCTCTTCTTTCTGAACCGGTGGGCGGTTGCGCCAACTGTAAGGAAACTCCGCCGCAGGAAGTCGAGGATAAAATTCTCTCTCCTGTTGACGGAAAGCCTGCCGATAGTTTAAAGAATGGAGTGCAACAATCTGTTTCTCAAATATTTACGGTTGGTGGAGATGCGGTGGACCCTGCAAAAGACAGCACGCAACCGCCGACTTCTTCATCCTCTGTTGAAAGTGGGAACCATACGGAGTTGACGGGAGAATCTTCCGCCGCCTGTAAGGACGCGGTGAGTCTGCCGCAAAAGCCATCTTCGTCCGCTCCGGAAGGAAAGAAACGGGTTCGCAAAACGTGGACGCTGTCCGAAATTCTCAGTCTGGAGCCACCTTTGGACGGGGTGAAACGTAACTATGCAGGTCTGCTGGAGAGCCTGCGCGAATACTCCGTTTCACCCGACGAACAGTATGCCATTATTCGCAAAAGCAACTACGGCGCCATTGGTCACCCCGTGTGGAAAGGCTTCTATACGCTTCGCGGATGCGGCGGTAAAATCAAACTGCCAGGTCGCTATCTGCTCAGCTTATAGCGCCCAAAGGTAATATAACATTGTGCAGGCAACCTTCTTTCCGTCGGTCGTCTGCATAACTTATAGTCTTGCAGGATCAACCGTATATCTCTCCTCTTTTGATGATGAAAAAATAAATTCAATATGTTTACTTTCTGATAATCAGAAAGATAAATGAAAGAAGAAAAAACAAATGTCAAATAAAATGAAATAATTGGATATGTAGTTCATTGATTTATAGTTAATTGTATTGTGGTACCTTGCTGTTTAACGGCCTATTGAAAAATCCCTTGTGAGTATCGTTTATACCCCCTATATTTGCATTGTGTTTAAGAAACGAATAAATTAGTATATATAAACGGACTGATTTAACGCCGGCGAAATCGGAGTGTTTACTATATAAAATCTTATTTGTGGAAAGAACATGGAAATACGAACGAAAAGAGATGTAAACTTCTTATTCCGGCCGGAAAATCGTTCGCTGTTATAGCGAGAAAAAATAAAACAAAAAGACTGTAAGAAACCATTAAACATTACAATTATGCCAATATTATACGAAGCTTATCAAAGCAATTTGGAAAATAAAGATAAGAAAAAGCTCTTTTATCCCCGCGTGGTACGGACCGGGAAAGTCGGTACCGAACAGATAGCCAAAGAGGTGGCTGGATATTCTTCGCTCTCCGCCGGTGATGTGAAAAATACGATCGACAACTTGGTGACGGTGATGACGCAGCATTTGCAAGCCTCGGAAACGGTGTCGCTTGACGGACTCGGCAATTTCCGCATCACGATGATAGCGAAAGGAAAGGGCGTTGAGACCGCTGATGACGTATCGGCTTCACAAGCCAAGCTGTATATGCGTTTCACTTCCGCCTCCACGCTGAATTCCGACCGTACGAAAGCCACCCGCTCATTGTTGACAGGTGCCAAGTGCAAGCGTTTCGACCGTAAGACAGGCGCTGTCTCAGGCGAAGAGGAAAATCCGGATGTGGACAATCCGGGTGGAGGAGGTATAGAAGGCATCTAGTTGCCGGACGCCTTTACCGCACTTATCGTGGCCTGTCGAGAATTCCCGCAACTTGACGCAGATTGATTTCTTTCAGTAACAGACATCTGCATCATCCGCGCAATTTGGGGGAGAAAGAGAAAAGTAAGAAGCGGACCCTTCCCCGCAGTTTTGCGGATAACGTGGGTTGATATCTTCTCGGTAAACAACCGTCTGTATCATCCGTGTAATCAGCGAGAGAGGAAGGATAATCCGCATAAACCTGTGTTAAAAAGAATTCAAAAAATGTATGTGTACGGACAGTGTCGGGAGTGATTCGCGATAGCCCCCGCTCTGTCCTTACTTAAAAAAGAAAAGAACCATGGAAGAAAAGAAGAAAAGCCTTTGGGGTATCATCATTAAGGTAATTATCGCGGTAGCCACCACAGTGGCAGGCGCGTTGGGCATCAGCTCGTGTATGTAGAAAGTGAATTTTGACTGACGGGTCATCCTCCGGTTTTTTGAAAAGATAACCGGAGGCCTCCCGTTGGATGCAATAACGAACCTGTAGTTCCTAAGAGTTTTCCGGATACCGAAACGGAAGACTCATTGTCCGGCTAGTGTTCCTACTGGAAAAGGAATCCCTTTGTTACGCCCTTATTGGAACTCTTTTTACAGCGTATCGGGGAGAGAACGTTTTCATCCGTTAATCGGAATCCCACAATCGGTATGTAGGGTTTTCCCAAACAAAAATCAATAAACAACCAATCAGCAGAAAGTCAGACATGAACGAGGCGGCGACCCATCATGCCCCGTCCTAGGTATGCCTGTAGGCTGCGTTGAAATAAACCGATAATGAATTAATTATGAATAAGATAATACAATTGCTAATGATATTTCTGTGCTTTGCCGACTTGGTAAAGTCACAAGATTTCGCTCCCAGTCAGCAAGCACAGGGCCTGCTGGAGAGCAAGAATGTAACAGTGGATCACGCCACAGGCATATTCCATTATAAAGTGCCGTTGTACACACTAAAATCCGGTGACTATGAGCTGCCGATTTCGTTGGACTATGTCGGAAAAGGTGTGAAAGTGGAAGATGACCTTCCAGGTCTGCTTGGCTATAATTGGACATTGAATACCGGTGGTGTGGTGACCCGTACCGTGAGGGGCGGTATAGCGGACGAAAAACCTCTCTATGGTTTTCTATGGACTGAGACAAGCTCGACTCCACTTTCGAAAGATGCTATTAAAGTGAACCGTCATTTACGCGACGGTGAATGTGATATATTTACTGCTGTATTTGGAAACAGATCTGTGAATTTTATTATAAGGAAAGATGGAGATGATCACATTTATGCCGAACCATTGGAAATAACAAATGTAAGGATAATGTGTTTGCAGCAGACAGGTAATCCGAATGAACGGATAGATGGCTGGATTATTACGGATGAAGCAGGGAATTGTTATACTTATCGGCAAAAAGAATACACTCGGGGTCTGAGTAAAGAGGATGCCATTACGATAAATGGTGTCCTAAACGAAGAATATGTTTCATCGTGGTACTTGTCGGAAATAAAGCCCCTTAATGGAGAGGCGATCCGTTTCTCGTATAGGCCGGAAAAATTGGAAGATAATAAACAGGCCTATTTATGCGAAAGTGAATATGCTTTTTCGTATGTTTCTCAGTATCAATACGGGCGTGCGATGCGTGAGTACCCTTTTGACTTCGGAAAGTATGAAAGCGATTTTAAACAAGATTTGAGGGATGCGGCTCAGTATATTGAATATCATGCAGAAGAGATTTTGAGAAGTACAGAATATGCCTCTTTTAGTTGTGCTAATGGATGGGTATATAATCCTGCTTACCGATGGAAAAAGGCTGAGTACGAACTACATCGTCGTATCCTAGGTACTTTGTCTAGTTTCGAGAAAGTCAGTTTTGCATCAGCTTCCCTTATCTATGGATTGGAAACGTTGGAGAATTATTATAAATCTCAGCAGGGGATGGGTGCTGTGTACGCCGTAGGCTGTTTTGCTGATGCTAAGAAAAGGATACTTGATTGTTTGAATGAAGTAGAATATAATTCTGAGAAAGTAATAGGAAACTTTTTGAACTATCGTATTCAGTCTCCTATTTTGGAACGGATTATCGCTCCTACTTCGGAGGTCGAATTTTTATATCGGGGAACATTGGATGAGCTAAAAATGACTGCGGTAAATTTATACAGCCATCCCGATAAAGAACGTTTTTCTCAGATTTTGTTCGGTGGAGGTAATACATTGGAGAAAGTTTCTTTTTTCGATAAAGATAGTGTGATGAGCCGGGATATAAACTTTTCCTACTACGTAGGTGGTTTTTCAGGAAAAGTTCTTTATGCCGATCCGTGGGGATATGCTGCGGCCTATTCTTTTCCGGCATCGGAAAGGTTTATTTTAGATACCGATCCGGTTAATTGCACACATTTATCATTGAAAACCATTACTACTCCCGATAAAGGATCCATTCATTTGGCTTATGAACCTAACCATATTTTTAAAACTGTAAATTACGATAATCATCCTACAGTATTAAAGTTGCGTTACGGAGGTATCAGGCTATCCTCTATTGTGATGCAATCGGGAGCGGATACTTCGCCCGATACTATTTCATATATCTATCCCGTAACCGGTACGTTGGTATATGATGACTATTATAACCACGAATCTCTCCGATATGCAGATTTTACAGATAAGGTTTTCACTTCAAAAGTCAAAAATAGAGGCGTGGCATTTCTGAATACCGGTAATAACGGCATGTATTACAAACATGTCATAGAACATTTTTCTGGGAGAGGGAGTACATCCTACCTGTTCCATACACCTCACGTTGTTAATTCTTATATATTTTCTTATGCTTTTTGGATGAATGCCCTTCCATTGGCTACCGCATTGTATGACGAGAACGGAAATATCAAAAGTTTGAAGAAGAACATCTATTATGCCGACCTCGAGAATCAGGGAGTTCTCATGGGACTTGTGCAAGCGCAAGATAAGGAATTCTTTGCAGCCTCGGATTCATTGGCTTGCTATACAAAGCAGATCCCTCAATTACAATGCTATGAGTATTATATGAATGCCGATGAATTGAGTAAAGTGTATATGAGTATGCCTTATGTTGATTTGGGGTATGGAAAAAGGATGCGTCCGTACGAAGATATTTATCTCTACAATATTTTACCCCGTACGACTATTACCATACCAAGAAAGTCTTACGATTTGTATTACGGAGGGGCAACTTTGTTGAAAGAACAGCAAGAATATATATTTGAAGGGCATGTGACAGATAGTATCAGTATAAGCGACTTTTACAATTTGGGACAGGGTACTCCGTATAGGCTGACAGAATATGATTATAATGATTTAAATCGAGGCGTGACTGCGCCTACCCAAATTAAGCTGACGAATCGAAACGGAGAGAACCGTATTCTTTTCCAGAAGAGTATTGCCGGTATGGATGGCGGTGATGAAAAGATATGGAAAAAGATGAAAGAAATGAATGTGCTTTCACCCGTGGTGAAAACAGCCATTTTGAAAAACGGATATCTTTTGGAAGAAACCATTTCCTGTTACGATTATTTGGCCACAAATATGGATTCTACAATTGTATTGTCGAAACAATACACATATCGTCCTGAATCGATATTGGAATATGAAGAAAATAATCAGGTTTTTTCTTATGCTCCATCAGTGTATACCCAAACATTGCATCAAAAGTACAGATATGGAAAAAGTTTATATTATCCGATAGATGTCTGTCAGCGTTCTGGTCAAACGGCTTACATATATTCCGAAGCTATACAGCGGGCTGTGTTGAAAGCGGAAAATGTCCCGTCCGAATCGTTGACTGCATCTGACCTGGTTCATTTGAAGGACAACCCTAAAACGATGTCTCTCTTGAAGCAAGCCGGTTATATGTTTGAAATGGCAATAAGTTTCTGGGACGGTTATACACAAATGGATAAGGAAGCACATGGGGTGGAATTTTTAGAGTATACCCGAACAGAAGCGCATGCCCGTATTATACGGCTTATAGAAATACTGGCTACTCACGACCCCTCTGTGAATATGGAAGAGATACGTTGTACTTTGGACAGTGTGAAAAATCAGTTTGATTATATAAATAAATTTATGGTACAATATGGACCGGTAGTGTCGGATGATGCTAATTTCAAGCTATCTGATAGGGTTTTCACTTATTGGATACAAATGTTTAGAAACTCATCTATAGTCAATCCTGAATTATTTGAATATGCCTATTGGCAGGGGGAAAATGAACTGTGCATTAAATTTCCTAATAAAGAAAAATGGGAAGCGGTTCTATTAGGATATAATGGAAAGTTGACCTGTCAGATTGTTTGTGACCAGGGTGTAGTGAAGCAAGAGCTTTTGTCTTTTACGGATTCTTCTTCTTTGTTAAGTTTGTATCGTCTTGATTTATCCTCTTATTCACAAGTTCAATCCATTAAATTAGCTCTGCCGTCGGGTACGGATTATGGGTTACTTGTTCCTGAAAGAACGGATTATGAAGCTACTTCCTACAACTCGGATGGCACCATTCATGCGCGCTTCGATCAAACCGGAGTTTTGCAACTTTATGAATACGATGCAAGCGGGAGGATTATATGTGTAAAAGACGTTTATGGTAACATTACACAGGAATATGAATATAATAATCTCGTTAATCAATAATCGAACTTAAAAAGACAAAAATTATGAAACGAATATATTTTATCATCAGCCTTTTGTTCTTTGCTATCATGGCAATAGGGCAAAATGTTCGCCCTTCTTTGATTTATTCGGATAATCCCAATATAGTAGAAGTGAATGCAGATGGAGAACTGTTTACTTATCGTTACCGTATCTATCAAGCTAATCCGGATAGTATTCAATATGAACTGAATACATATTTGCAGGAGAAAAAATGTAATTGGCTCACTATAGAGAAAATTATTCCAGATGCAGCAGACGCTTCTGCGGGTAATATCGTGTTTAAAGCAGTAAGTAATCGCACGGGAACCGTCCGTAAGTGTATTATGATGTCTGCTCTTCCCATACGTATATATTTGATAACTCAACCTGGCAGTGTTGCTCCGCCTAATGTGTTTGGCCTTTCAGCTCCTAGGTTTATAATACCTAAGCATACAGGCGTACTGACGCTTGCGGGCTCGGAACAGGGAGTAGTCTATTATCTTTATCGTGACGGTAACTTGATAGAGAGCAGGCAGGGTACGGGAGCCCCGTTGGATTTTCAGATAACTTTGCCCGGATTATATACTATGGAAGGAACTGGAATAAATGGGGTAACTTCTAAAATGGGAGAGGTTCTGGTTGAATGGCAAAATGTAAACTTATACAATAAAGACCGAAATTACGTATTGGAGAAAGTATATATTTCAGCCACTTCATTATCAGATAGTACTCTTTGTGTACGAAATATCACTTATACAGATGGGTTCGGACGAAATATGCAGGAAACGCAAATCGGTGCGTCTCCTTCCGGAACTGGAGATTTGGTGTTTCCTTATGAATATGGGATGATGGGACGTATAGAGAGAACCTATTTACCCTATGAAAAAGAAGGGAATTGGGGGGCTTATGTGAGGGATGCTTGTGCTATAAGTAATTGGGATATATACGGAACTTTCGATGCTGCATATGCTTTTACAAAAACGGAATACGATAATAGTCCTCTCGATCGGGTAGTTAAGCAAACCGGAGTTGGAAAAGCTTGGCACACTTCTGATAAAGGGGTTACTACCGACTATCTTCTCAATGCTGAAAACGAAGTACGTTTGTATAAGGTGGAATTGTTTACTGGGGCGTTGTCGTTAGATGGGTATTACCATGCAGGAGAATTGGAAAAAACCGTTACCACCGACGAAGACGGCCATAGCGTGGAAACTTTCACGGACAATATGGATAAAATCGTATTGACTGTAACCCTTGACGGTGACAAACGATTGGAAACCTATTATGTATACGATGACCGGGATCAGCTCCGTTGGGTGTTGTCGCCGGAAGCCAGTTTTCGGTTAGGTACTACCGTCAATACCGATGTACTGTACCAATTGGCTTACTATTACGATTACGACCGCTTAGGGAGAATGACAGTAAAGCGTCTTCCGGGATGTGAGCCCATCTACATGGTGTACGACAAGCGCGACCGAATGGTGCTGAGTCAGGACGGCAACCAGCGTGCCGCCGACAGCAAGAAGTGGAGCTATTCGGTGTACGATGACAACAGCCGTATAGTGGAAAACGGCGAGCTGGTGTTGACTACAGCTTATACTTTCCGGCAATTGAGTGATGCAGCATGGAATGTGGAAAATTACCAGCCTGCCGGTGTGAAGACACCCTTTCAATTCACGGTATATGGCAGTTATGAGGCTACGGAGCATGTAACGCCGCATCCGTTCACGGCGGTGAGTGACTATGCTTCTGAATATCATCCGTTGGTAACGGGTTTGGTAACTTCCACCAAAACCCGCATTCTGGGAACGGACACTTGGCTGACGGCCACTACCTACTACGATGAGAAATGCCGTCCCATCCAGACGGTAAGCGACAACCAGCACGGGATGCTGAGCACGGTTAACACGGCGTATGATTTTGTGGGCAATGTGCTGAAACAACGGGAAACGCACGGAGTGACGGCTAATATCATGGATGTGCTGGAAACCGTCAACACCTACGATGAGCGGAACCGTTTGCTGGCGGCCACCTGCACGCTGAACGGCGGAACACCCGGTGTAGGCACATCGGCTACTGTTTCCTACGAGTATGACGAAATTGGCCGACTGGTCACTAAGCACTACGGCAACACCACAACGGAGACTCTTGATTACAATATCCGTGGTTGGTTGACAAGTAAGGAAAGTGCGCCATTCAAAATGAGGTTGTGCTATAATAATTCGCAAGCCGGAACATCGGCTTGTTACAATGGCAACATCAGCGAGTGGCAGTGGCAACAAGGGATGGATGCAGCTCAAATGTATGGTTTTAGGTATGACCATGTCAGCCGTTTAAAAGAAACAGCTCATTATCAAAAGAGCGGTACATCATGGGATTTGTCCTCTAATGATTACGTAGAAAAAAATATAACCTATGATAGGAATGGAAATATCTTAACGATGAGAAGAACTGCCAATGGAGTAATGGTGGATAACTTATTGTACAACTATACGGGTAACCGTTTGGTTTCGCTCATAGAAAGTGTACGAGGAGCTTTTCCGCAAGATGTCTACTTGCCCGGAGGTGTACCGAATGGCACGTATGAATACGATTCGAACGGAAATATGATAAAAGATACTCGAAAAGGTTTGGAATTCAGCTATAATTGTTTAGATTTGTTGTCAGAAGTCAAACGGAACGGTGAATGTGTCTCTTCTTATCTCTACAGTGCGGATGGCACGAAATTGGGTGTTCGGAATGTGGACGGAGGTTCCGGTTATGACTATGTAGGTTCTTTGATATATAAAAAAGAGGACGGTATTTCAGTATTGGAGGCAGCTTACTTCGCGGACGGAGAATTAAAAACGAATGCTGTACACTATACGCTGACCGACCATCTGGGTAGTATTCGTGCGATAGTGGACTCGAGCGGGATCATTCAAGAGCAGAATGATTACTATCCGTTTGGTAGCAAGCATGTGAATACAAGTTACGCAAGCAATGGTAACCGCTACACGTTTAATGGTAAGGAACGTCAGGATTTGTTGGATTTGAATATGTATGATTTTGGTGCTCGGATGTATGCTTCGGATATCGCGAGATGGTCAACTGTAGACCCGTTAGCAGAGGATTACTATTCGCAATCTATATTCGGTTATTGTTTGGGATGTCCAATCCGTTTTATTGATCCGACTGGTACTTTTGCAACAGATTTTTATGATCAATATGGTGAACTGATAGTCAGTACAAATGACGGAAGCAATGAAATCGTAGTGGTTCCGGAAGAAAGGTTGAATGAATTCAAGGGGAATGTGTATTGGGCTTCTTCGGGTATATTGAATGACCCGGGTTGGAATGCTTGGTGGGCTGATGAGTTTAAAGGTACTCAGTCCTATTTGTCTTCTCTTTCGTCCGAGCAACTATCCCTTTTGGATCGTATAGATACGGCTTGGGGAAGAAAGAATGCCGTCAATTATTGGCTGAATCCCACGATGGGTAATTATTTCGTGGCACAGGCAAGCATCGCTTTGGGGCAGTATACCAATCCTGAGTTATTGTTGGGGGGAGCTACAATATTTGCTGGTCCAGTACCTACTGGTTATAAATCTTTTGCTGAATTCAAGAACGTATATGGAAGTGCTGGTTCCGGTAAGGCATGGCATCATATAGTGGAACAGAATCCTGCCAATGTCGCCAAATTTGGATCTAGAAGTCTTCATAATGCAGATAATATTGTAAGGATACCTCATGGTAAGGGTTCCGTTCATGCAAAAATATCCGGTCATTATTCCTCAAAGCCTGATAAACTTGGTGGACTTAGAGTAAGGGAATGGCTTCATCTTCAGAGTTATAGAGATCAATATAATTATGGTATACAGACATATATAAAAAATAGATGATAATGAGACGTTTTAATGATGTGAATGGAGCTTTGGCTTTGTTCGAATATTATGAAAAAAAAGGATCTGAAGCTTTAGATCAATACGGTGATAGTAAAACCTATAATAGATGTCAAGAAAATATAGGTAAAATAATAGCTTATTTGAAATGTAATGAAAGTGTTTACATGCTGGAACGTTTTCATAATCATCCGAATGCAGTGATTCGGATAGAAGCGGCTCTTTATACATTACCTTTGGATGAGAAGAAAAGTTTAAAAGTTTTGAAAGAAATTGTGAAATCCGGTGTAAAAGAATCTTTTGATGCTGAGTGGATTATTAAAAGATGGAAAAAGGAAGATTTAAAACCTTTTTTGATAAAAAAGTGTACCAATCAAGAAGTTCCAGAAAAGAAAATCAAGAAAAATGTTTTTAAGGAGGTTATATACAGGGTTTTGATAAATCTGGGTTTGGTGACTTGTAAATATGAAAAAGGAAATCACTAATCACTAAGGATTTTACCTATCAAACATTGTGACAACATAGCTTATTTTAAACTGTAGTCAACATTGTCAGAATAATGTATTAAAACTAAAAAGACAAATCGAAAAAGAACGTTTTAATAGGGATATGAGGGGCTTCTTTCAAAGCTTTGGATGTAACTGGATACGGATTAATAGCGGTTCCCAGTGATAGGTAAAAAACTTCCGAAAGTACCATTGGCGTGCTTTCGGAAGTTTCTCTTTATTGCTGAGTCAGGACGGCAACCGAAGCGCAGAACCGTAGCACGCATACCGAGCAGCTGTATGGCTTTACGTACGATGGAATAAACCGTTTGAAAGAGACAGCCCAATACCAAAAGAACGGTACCTCATGGAGCCCATCCGTAAATGCCAATGTGGAGAAAGGCCTGAGCTATGACCGCAACGGAAACATCCTGACACTTCAACGAACGGGGAACGGCAGTCCAGTAGACAACTTGCTGTACACTTATACGGGCAATCAATTGTCAAGCCTTCAGGAAGCAGTACGAACTTCTTTGCCGGAAGATATTTACTTGCCTGGAAGTATGCCCAACGGCACGTATGAATACGATTCGGACGGGAATCAGCTAAAAGATACCCGAAAAGGGTTGGAATTCAGCTATAATGTATTAAATTTGTTGCATCAAGTAAAAGTTGAAAGCGACTTATCAATACATGGCGAACGGTACGAAACTCAGCGTACGCAATGGTAATGGTAACACCGGTTACGATTACGACGGTAGCTTTGTGTATACGGTAACGGATAACACTCCAACTTTGGAAGCCGCGCATTTTGCAGGCGGGCAGCTAAAGGCGAATGGTGTGAACTACACGTTAACCGACCATTTGGGCAGCGTTCGTTCCATAGTGGATGCAACCAGAACAATTCAGGAACAGAATGATTACTATCCGTTTGGCAGCAGGCACGTGAATGCAGGCTATGCAAGCAACGGAAACCGTTACAAGTTCAGCGGCAAGGAAAGGCAGGATATGTCGGACTTGAACCGGTATGATTTCGGTGCGAGGATGTATGCTTCGGATATCGCGAGATGGTCAACTGTAGACCCGTTATGCGAGGACTATTATTCGCAATCGTTGTTTCATTATTGTGGAAATAATCCGATAGGTTTCATCGATTCTTTCGGCCTGGATTATTGGTCAACCAGTGATCCCTATCAGATTGCTATATTTTTTAATGCACTTCAAGGACAGAGTGATACAAAAAATTGGTTTGATGCGTTTGATTATTCTTCATGGACACATGTTAAAGATAAAGACCTATTAGATAATTTAGTATATAACGATAATACTGGAATGTATCATTTTAGCTATGTTACAAAGATTGATGGAGACTATGCTTGTGTAGGTGTTTCCATAAAATCTCCCAGAAAGGTACTTCCGGAATTATCCGGTTGGTGGGATACTCTAATGTATGGTTTAAATGGTCGAACCTATTCTACTACGGCAACATTAACAGGTGAGGGTAAGGAACCCTATACTGTTCCAATTTCCTATAAATTAAATATGAAAGGGGAAATTATAGGTTATGCTCCTAATATATTAAAAGTACCGGATGTTGGGAAAAAAGGTTTTGTCTATATCAAGGGATGAGGGAATGTAAGCAGAGATATTTTCCATAATCTTAAAGCTTATTTGCTTAAAGAACCTGTTATAAGAAAGAATATTGGAAAAATAGGAACAAATCCAGATATAATAGTGAAAGATGGAGAGATATTTCTAAAGCAACGTAATGGAAATAAAGTCATGGAGACAGGTTTGAATGCAGCAGATTTTTTAAAATAATAATTATGAAGTATCAATATGAATTAAGAATATATTTGGTTCATCTCGATTCTTGGCAGAGATTAGAGGAAATCTTAGGTGTTTCTTCACCAGAAGAAGAGAGTATCAGATGGGGGTATATTATAGAGAGCGAAGCCCCGGTTGATTTCATCTCGTATTTTATTTCTATATTGGATGGAAAATATGAGCAGTTAAGTGAAATAGGAGTTTCCGTAGAATCTATCTCTTTTTGGTTAATCTATGAATATGAAGATGCTTGTGAGATATTTTTCACCCCATCACAATTAGAACTTGTGGGGAAATCGGGTATCACTTTATGTATTTCATGTTATTAAATGAGAACGATTATGTTTGAACCTTTTGATATATTTACTTTAAGGATAAAGTTGCATGCAAACAGCAATGTAAAACTTATTAATGAAATCATGCAAAGCGGTTTTACTCGAACTGATAAACACTATTGGTATCATGATACCAAGGTGTTTTGTAAAGATGAGTCCTCTTCTTTTTTCGAGACTTATATAAAGAGTCTGCTTGTAGGAAAGTGCTGTGCATTAGAACAGATTGGAATAACGAAAGAGGATATGATGTTAGAGGTTGAGTATCATTATGATGGGCAATGTAATATGGAATTCTTACCGGAAGCTTCTCTTTTATTAGGTCGAGAGGGAATTGGATTAACGATTCGATGTATAGACGAGCATGTGTATAATAAATAGAAGAGAGCATGTTTTTATTTAGATTTTAGGAAATAATAAAAGGACTTTTTATTAGTGATAAAGCTATAAAGTCCTTTGTTATAGTATGATGATCTTGATCATCTTGTTTTGAGGGGCTTATAGCTATGAAAATCCATACTGGAGGTCTATCTTTTTTGTATTGCAGACCGGAGGTATATGCTTATAACCGCATACAAACTGAATGGTGGAACGCTGGTTGTCATAACATATGAATATGATGCAGTGGGCCGTTTGATAAAGAAGCATTACGGTGACAACGTGACGGAACAAATGCAGTATAACATTCGTGGTTGGCTGACAAGCAAGATATGTTAAACAGTGGGATACCAACTGGGAATACAACTGCAAGCCTTTAGATAAAAAGCTAAGAGTAACAAATTATTTTGATATCGTTTGGGAGAAATATCTTCCATAGACATTCTATTGTTTTCTGAATGTCTCTATCTATCTTCCCGGAGGTACACCGAATGGTACGTACTCTTACGGTGCAAATGGCAATATGGTAAAAGATACTCGAAAAGGTTTGGAATTCAGTTACAATTGTTTAGATTTGCTGTCAGAAGTTAAACGGAACGGTGAATGTGTCTCTTTTTACCTCTACAGTGCGGATGGCACGAAATTGGGTGTTCGGAATGTGGACGGAGGTTCCGGTTATGATTATGCAGGTTTTTTGATATACAAAAGATAGGACGGCATTTCGGCATTAGAGGTAGCTAGGGCTAAGCAGGAACTTGGTTCAAAAGATTGTAAAAAGAGATTTGCAGAAAATAGCTTCTAAGATTAAACCGAATGAACATATAAATAGAGTCGTTACAGTGCAAGGGAAGAAGTTGCAATACACAGCATATAAATTATCAAATGGAAAAATTAGTATAGGAAGAATTCATGAAATCAAATAGGAAACCTACGGAGAAAGAAATACGTCTTATTAAACATTTAATAGGAAATCATTCAATATGTTTATCTGAACACTGGGAATCAGAACTATTGGTAAGCGATATGGATGATGGTGGCATGGGAAGCCTTGTTTTATATCCACAATTAAATTCTGAGAACAGGGAATTTGGGAAACAAGTTAGTGAGTACCAATTCTTGGATAAAGACAATGTTCTTGTGATAGCAACTTTATATGTAGATAAACAGAATTGTTTATATGAGTTAGATATTTGGAAAGTAGATTATTCTCCTTTGTTATCATTGCCAGACATATAATAGGGGATATTCCTAATTTGGAAATGTGATAAGTGAATCTTTTACAACCGCTTCTGTATATAGAATAGAACTTATGCGGAAGCCGTTTTACAAACCCTTAGTTCTTTAATAAATGACCACCCCCCCCCACAAATATTTGTGGAAGGAAAATTTATATTCCGAGGTTCTCGTAAAGGATGCTTTGAAAAAGGCAAAATATTGAATGGTGAGGGAGGTATCTCTTCCAAAATGATCCTTTAAGAGAACTTGCAATACAATATCCGTGGTTGGTTGACAAGTAAGGAAAGCGTGCCATTCAAAATGAGGTTGTGCTATAATAATCCGCAAGCCGGAACATCGGCTTGTTACAATGGCAACATCAGCGAGTGGCAGTGGCAACCGTTACCTGTTCAGCGGCAAGGAGCGTCAGGGTTTGTCGGACTGAACCGGTATGATTTCGGTGCTCGGATGTATGCTTCGGACATCGCGAGGTGGGCGACGGTGGATCCGTTGGCGGAGGAGTACTACTCGCAGTCTTTATTCGGTTATTGTTTGGGAAGTCCTGTGCGTTTTATTGACCCGACCGGTTCCTTTGCCACAGATTTCTATGATCAATATGGCGAGTTGATAGTCCGTACAGACGATGGAAGCGATGACGTGGTAGTGGTTCCGGAAGAACGGTTGAATGAATTCAAGGGGAATGTGTATTGGGCTTCTTCGGGTATATTGAATGACCCGGGTTGGAATGCTTGGTGGGCTGATGAGTTTAAAGGTACTCAGTCCTATTTGTCTTCTCTTTCGTCCGAGCAACTATCCCTTTTGGATCGTATAGATACGGCTTGGGGAAGAAAGAATGCCGTCAATTATTGGCTGAATCCCACGATTGGCAATTATTTTGTAGCGCAGGCAAGTATCGCTTTGGGGCAGTATACCAATCCTGAGTTATTGTTGGAGGGGAGCTACGGTAGGGATAAATAGTGGATGTTTTTCTGTTAAGACTCCTAAAACACAATCTTTTTTGATGGAACTTGGTATTCGAGTAAAGCATTAAAGCAAATGGGACTTAAAGATCTTCATGGATTTCCAGAGAGTGTGAAAGCGTTTGAAAAGAATGGAGTAATTCTTCCGTTAAAAGGTGGTGATGGATTTATGAGAATGAAATTAAAAATACCGGGAACCTATAAAGGGCGAGATGGCTTTTTTGAATTTATTAAGGAACCAAATGGAGAAATAAATCATAGATTTTTCAAATAACATAAAATTGTAGAGATGTGGAAACTATAAAAGAATTATCGGCTTTATTTTTAGAAAAGGGAATATCATTGAAAGCCATAGGTGCAGATGAATATGCATTTTCGTACACAAATATTTTGGCTGTTATTGCTGAAATAGAGAGATTAGCTATACCTATTTTAGGTGGAGATGTTCTAATCATGTGTCATGGTAAATTTGAATATACGGGAGATAGCTGGTATTATGATAGGCAAGAAAATGAATTGATATCTGAATATGTGAAAAGAAGTATTCAACATGCACGAGATTATATAAAGAACTATCATGAAAGGAATAATAATACACTTTCTTTTTTTTCAATAGTTGTTGATATAAAATATGCATAAATCCTAATTAGAGTCCCAGTTGTGGAGTAATTGAAAATGGCAAGTTCGTAGAAAAATTGAGAATTGACCCAGCTACTCCTCAAGGAAAAAAGGATCGAATCATAGTCATATACATTTAAATGGAAGCGGTAAGCATATAATAAAATGGCCGTGGTCAGACTCTCTCAAAAGCAATGCCTATTGTAAAATCTGTAGTATCTCGTCCTACGCAATCCAAATATATAGTCGAATATTTGATATCAACAGTAAGTTCATATACAAGGAGGGGAGCTGCACAAAGTTTTGTGAAAGGAAATGCAACTAGAATTTTTAAATAAGTTACAAAAGGAGGAAGGAAAATAGGTAAATCTTTATATCGAATGCCAGATGGAACTACAGTAAAGTTGTATAAAGCCTCTTCAAATGGAATGTCCACGATTTTTATTAATAGGGGTTCTATAAAATATAAAATAGGAATAACAGAATGAAATGGGAAATATATTAGATAAAATAGCATTATCGGAAACTCGCGATATGACAAATCGTCTATTAAAAGAATATTATATTCAAGACGATGAGTATAAAGAACATTGGAAAAGCATTCAGAAGAAAGTATTTAATGACAATCCATTTCCTAAAAATGTTTTTAATAAAAATTTTCAACTATATGCTTTGACTTCCGCTTCGGTATTGAGTGAAGAAGAATATAACATTCTTCGCCAATGTTTAAAGCTATATGATAATCTTAGCCAATATATACTGATTGTCGAGGACACGAAAGAGAAATATCCGATTAGATTAAAAATTCCATTGGAATGTGAATGGAAGGATTTCTGTCCGTCGGAATTAAATGAAGGGTTGTCTATAAAAGTATTTCATTTTACGCAGGGTAATTATTATGTTTTTAGTGATAGTGGAAATTGGGGGAAATATGTAGAAACAGATAATTATGATATAGATATATATGGTTTTTTATTCCCTGAAATGAAAATAGCATTTCAAAACATGTATTATGATACATCTGAAAATAAGTTGCGAGTTAAAGAGTCTCTTTATAAAACGGAGTATTTTAATTGTGTAGGGTTGTAGAGATTCAATCGTTAATCACTACTATTGAAAAATTCGCAATCTAAGGATTTGTTGTATCAAGTGAAAAAGGATAATGTGTTGAAAGCGACTTATCAATACATGGCGAACGGTACGAACTCAGCGTATGCAATGGTAATGGTAACACCGGTCATACTTGCAACTTTTACTATTGCGGGAACAATCTAGTACACTATGGATTTTTTACGGCTTTAATTACTGGGCAATTGAGATCGTTCAAAAAGTCTGAGAGTTTAGATTAAAAGTTGAATTTAGAACTGTCAGGGCTCAAGTATAGACAAAAGCGCCACTTTACACCTAATTCTTATAGGTTAGAGTGGCGCTTTTTATTTAGGGATAATCTGTCCTTTTAGCTAATTCACTTTTGATTTTTGGAACAGCTCCATGTTTTTTAATGCACTTCAAGGAACGAGCCGAACACAGAATTGATTTGATGCTTTTTATTATTCTTTGGTAGCGCATGCCAAAGATAAAGGACCATTCGATTATTTTATATCGTTATGAAAAGTATTTTATTATGTAAAATCGACTTTGAATATATGCAATCCCTCTTTATATTCATAGTCGATGTCCCAACCGTGATAGTGACAGATGGCTTTGGCTATGGAGAGCCCAAGCCCGTTGCCTTTAATCTTTTCGGATGGGCGGTAGAACCGGTTAAACAAGAGACGCTTGTCCAAAGCTCCTTCCGAAGAAGTATTTGATACGGTAAGCCGGTTCGGAGTGATTGAAATCAGAATCTCACCTTTCGGTATGTTGTGCCTTATGGCATTAATGATGAGGTTGTTGATAAGGCTCTCCAGAAGAGATTGGTTGCCATGTACTTTTAGTTCCGTACAATGAAATTCTTTGTGGAATGTAATGTCATCCGTGATGTTTTCTACGAGCGGAAGTATTTCTTCCAAGGTAGTGATGACATCAATGAATGTTAGCTGATTGTATTGTTTATTATCAATTTTGGCGAGCAATAAAAGGTTCTTATTCAAACGTGAGAGACGGTTTGATACATTGTAAAGCTCTTGTATGATAGTTGCATGTTGCTGCGTAAGATCCGGTTGCTGAAGCAGGAGGTCCAGTTTGCTTTGGAATACGGCTAATGGCGTTTGAAGCTCATGAGAAGCGTTTTCGGCAAATTCCTTTTGTGTCTGATAACTCTTCAGACTGTTTTCCATTAACCGGTTCAATGCGATGTTCAGCCTTGTAAATTCTTCGATATGGCTTTCGGAGAGTGGAGGAATGACTCCGTTTTCTAACCGGAAATCTTCAATTTGTTGGAGTGTTTCATCGAAAGGTTTCCACAGGTGTTTAGCAATCATGCTGTTAACAAGGATGAGGGCTATTCCCAGGACTCCGCTGATAAGGAGGTACTGAATCATGATTCCTTGCATGATGTCTTCTTCCAAATCAAGTTCAGGGAGGGGCGCATTGTGTTGCACGGCTTCGACAATGTCAATCATATCTTCAGCGTAAAAACTTTTGGTAAGCCAGTAAAACACTGGTGCGGCAAGAATCAGTATGACGAAGGTGCAGACCATAAACTGCATCATGTTTTTGTAGAGGAGGCTTTTCATGCTTTTCTGTTAATAGAATGTTTACTTTATAATATTGGAAATTAATTGCTTATGAAGATGATCTTATTGGTGAGATATTTATGGGTCTTGCTTTTTTTCATCTCTGTTTCTTTTATGTATAATCTTTGATTCGGCTTGTTTGTAAAAGCAAGACTCTTTTTTGAAAAGCAATTCTTATTAGAAACGGTCCGGGCTTTTATCGGTTGGTATATGCTTTTCTTTGTTCATGCTGTCGCTTTGCAGGGTTCCATTTATTCTATCCATTTGTATCCGGCTCCGTAGACATTTTTAATGCAGTTTCTACAACCGGCTTCCGTCAGTTTAGCTTTCAGATTCTTAATGTGTGCATACACAAAATCGTGACTGTCCAGCATATCTGCCATATCGCCGCTCAGATGTTCTGCCAAGGCACTTTTAGAAACTACTTTATTCTTATTTCCGATGAGGAAGAGCAGCAATTCGTATTCCGTATGGGTAAGTGCAACAGGAGTGGCGTTAATGCTTACCGATTGGCCTAATAAATCGATTCTGATACCGTTGCTTTCCAACGTGTTGGCGCTGGTAAACTGTTTTCGCCTTATCAGCGCATAGATACGCATGCTTAATTCAGGCAGATGGAAAGGTTTGGGCAAGTAGTCGTCCGCTCCGGTACGTAGTCCGTTGACTTTGTCTTCCAGTGAATCTTTGGCCGAAACGATGATAACACCCGCCGGATTGTTCTGCCGTTTTATTTCGCGCAGGATATCCAGCCCGTTTCCTCCCGGCAACATCAGGTCCAGCAGGATGCAATCGTAATCGTAGAGCTCGATTTTCTCCATCGCCTCGCTGAAAGTGAAAGCCTGCTCGCATAAATATTTCTCCGAACTAAGATACGTTACAATGCTCTTCGATAATTCGTGTTCGTCTTCAATAATCAATAGTTTCATATACCGATGTTCTGTTTCATTTCCAATTGTTCAATGGCTTCCGGTATGGGATGTCTTTATTTTCTTAAGTAAGGATCGTTCCGATAGTGGCGGATGTAAGGTGTGAAGCATCTATTTAAGTTTCATTTTCTTCAGATAAGCATCAGGTCGTTATGCGACCCAATGCTAAAGATGCGTTCCTTTTTTAAAGATGCCTCTTATTCAGAATAGCCTGTTTAATTCTTAAAGCTATGAATAGGTGCCGGTATCCGTCCTGTCCGGTTGACGAGGCTGGCACAGCCAAACGTATTAACGGGCATAATCGGCGCACGGCCTAATAAACCTCCTAATTCAATGATTTCACCGACCTCTTTTCCGATGACGGGGATAATACGGACGGCAGTTGTTTTCTGGTTAATCATACCGATAGCCGCTTCGTCGGCAATAATGCCCGCAATCGTGGTGCTTGGGGTACTGCCCGGAATGGCAATCATATCCAGTCCTACGGAACAAACGCAAGTCATGGCTTCCAATTTCTCGATGCTTAGTGCACCGCAAAGCACGGCATCTATCATGCCTTGGTCTTCGCTGACCGGAATGAAGGCTCCGCTCAAACCTCCTACGTATGAAGAGGCCATTACACCTCCTTTTTTTACCTGGTCGTTTAATAATGCCAATGCAGCCGTCGTGCCCGGTGCTCCGGCACGTTCCACTCCGATTTCTTGCAAGATATCGGCTACGGAATCACCTACGGCAGGGGTGGGCGCTAAGGAAAGATCAATAATGCCGAAAGGAACATTCAATCGGCGCGAAGCTTCTTGCGCCACCAATTGTCCCACACGGGTTATTTTAAACGCTGTTTTCTTTATGGTTTCGCAGAGGACTTCGAAACTCTCTCCACGTACCTGTTCCAACGCATATTTTACTACTCCCGGACCGCTTACACCTACATTGATGATGGCATCTTCCTCCGACACTCCGTGAAAAGCGCCGGCCATGAAAGGGTTATCATCGGGGGTGTTGCAAAGTACCACCAATTTGGCGCACCCCAAAGAGTCCTGTTCTTTGGTATGTTCTGCCGTTTCCAGAATGATGTCCCCCATGAGCCGTACGGCATCCATGTTGATACCGGTCTTGGTAGAACCGACGTTCACGGAACTGCATATTCGCTCGGTGCAGGCCATTGCTTCCGGTATGGAACGGATAAGCAGTTCATCGCTCCGGCTCATTCCTTTTGATACGATAGCCGAATAGCCACCTAGAAAGTTGACGTTTAATTCTTTGGCACAGCGATCCAGCGTGAGGGCTATCTTTACATAATCATCGGGAGTATGGCAAGCCGAACCGCCGACCAACGAGATGGGAGTGATGGAGATGCGTTTGTTTACAATAGGGATTCCGTATTCTTTAGAAATATCTTCACCCGTCTTTACCAAATCTTTGGCTAAAGAAGTAATTTTTCGGTATATATTTTCGCATAGGCGATTGAGATCGCTGTCGGCACAGTCTAACAGGTTGATTCCCATTGTGATGGTACGCACATCGAGATTCTCCTGCTCAATCATCTTGTTGGTTTCGATAACTTCGGAAATATTAATCATGATGGTTTTCTCGTTTATGTTTCGCAAGCTTCCTTTCTTTACAAACATTGTGTTGGTTTCGAAGCCGGCGGAAGTGGTGGTTCTTTTTAAATACGGTGCATTTTGTCGAAAATCTCTTCGCGTTGGCATTTAATCTGTACGCCGAGGCTTGTTCCGATTTCAGTCAACTCGTCTACCATCTTTTCGAAGGCTTTGGTTGTCTGGCTGATGTCTACAATCATCATCATGTTGAAATACTTCTGTACAATGGTCTGTGAGATGTCTAAAATGTTCACGTTGTTTTCTGCCAGGTAAGTGCAGACTTTGGCAATGATGCCTACCGTATCTTTCCCTACTACAGTAATAATAGTTTTATTCATTTTAATCCGATAAATTAATTTCGTGCGGCAAAGGTAAGAAAAAAGATGGAGGATGTTGCAAAACTAATCAGAGTCAAAATTAGTTCACCGAAACTCTTCTTTTCAGAATACTATATTATCGGACGACTTCGAAGTCACCGATCAGGCGAATGTCATTGGAGGAAGCTCCTACCTGTACATAAAAACGTCCCGGTTCGATGACCCATTCTCCTGCGCTGTTAAGCAATTCCATGTTGCGGCGGCGAATAGTGAATTTTATTTCTTTAGTCTGTCCCGGTTGTATATTGGTTCGTTTATAAGCCTCTAACTTGGGCGATAGTAAAGGAACGGAAGCGTTCTCGTCTACCAGATATACTTGTACTACCTCACCGCCGGCACGGGTACCTGTGTTGGTTACTTTAAAACGAACCGTGACGCTCTCTTCTGTTGTAATGCGCTGAGGTTCTAAGGTTAAATCCGTATAGCGGAAAGTCGTATAACTTAGTCCGTGTCCCATTGGATATTCCGGAAAGGCAACGGTTAATTTTCCACCCGGATTGTAGGCGCCTGTCAGTACATTGGCGATGGCTTCGGGACCTGCTTCTCCCGGATGCCAAGCTTCCAGTATGGCAGGTATATAAGAAGAGATATTTTTTAAAGAAACGGGATGAGAGTTGAATAATGTCAGCACTACCGGCTTGCCGGCTGACAGAATAGGTTTCAGGGCCTGTTCGTTTATTTCATCTTCCACTAATGCGATAATCAAATCCGCCTTGCTGATTTCCTCCAACGTTTCTGCCAAGACGAATACCCGGCTTTGCGTTCCCAACTTCTGTTTCAGGGCGGGAAGCATCTGTGCGGTAAGAGCCTTGTTCCCATAGAGAGCAATCGTTTGCGCAGTAAGTGTGTCGAGTGGGAGAGTGTTCCCGGCATTTTTTAATAGAACAATAGATTCATGCGCTACTTGTAATGCTGTTTTTTTGAAATCTTTCAGGCTCTCGGTTTCCTGCATGCCCTTTGCTGAGGAAGTGGCAAGCCGGTTTTTAATATTTGCAGTGGCGGTGTCGAAACCCTCTTTATTCGTTTGGATTCCTCCTTCCGCTTTTGCTTCTGTCAGCACCCGTTTGTAAGGTGAAACGTACGTTGCTTTTGCTTCTTCCGGCGTAATACAGAGTGTGGCTTTTAGCTGCCCGTTGTTTTGTAGTCCTTTTACCATTTCCACTCCTGTTTCCGCTACCAGATAGGGGCTTTCTCCGTAGAAAGGCAGATAATTCTTCTGTCCCGGCTGGATGACGGAAAGATTAGGGGAAATAACCTTAGTCTGTTTTTGCTCATTTAGTTGTGCGCCGATAACCTGTCCGGCTTTCTTTACCAGACTACGGTTCCATGTGTGTCCGATAGAAAGCTCCGAGGGGAAACCTGCCTGAAAGGGTTGGGCGACTTGTGCCTGCAATGCGGCGAAACTGCATAATGTGAATGAAAGAGTAAGAATTTGCTTTTTCATGTTATGTGTTGTTTAATAATGTTTTGTGGGTTATAACAGCAGGAATCTGATCCCAATTCATATTCATTCGATGTGTTGTTTAACATCATTGATTTTGTATAAATTATAACGCTCTGATAATCAATAGCGATATATAGGTAAATAATTCATGCGTAACAAATTGGCAACAAACAAATGGAGAAATATTGTTCTTATGGTAGAACATAGGAATTAACAACATGGAAGTTCATTACCATTATGAATAGAGAGACGACAAGTCTCTACTTCCCTAAATCTTTGATTTAGGCATGGCATTTTGTTTCTTTCTACGAAACAACAACCCGGGAGTTGTGTAATTTCGAATATTTGTGCTACCTTTGCAACTGAATAAAGCAATACAATCGTTTCAATGAATACAGTGACATGCAAGATACCTTGCGGAGTTTTGGAAGCCGAACCGCAAGACGTCAAGGTCGGGCAAGATAAAAGGGATTGGGCGCAATACTCACAGGCTATTGCCGTCCTTATGTCAAGGCGGATGTCTGAACTCGGCATGACGCAACGGATGCTTGCCGAGAAAATGAACTGCACCCAGCAATATATATCCAAGATGCTGAAAGGGCAAAAGAACATGTCACTGGAAACCATTTGTAAAATAGAAAACGCATTGGGTATCGAGATTATCAAAGGGCTGAATAAAAATGAGTAATAAGTAAAAGGAATATGTCTATACAGAGTGAAGCGGCGTTGGAAGCC
>CANPVZ010000003.1 GCA_947581855.1 uncultured Phocaeicola sp. | reverse complement strand
CGATCAGACAAAGATACCCATACACGCTCTTGTACTACTGTTTGTTATTTCTTCATTCTTTCAAAGACCGATGCTTTAATTCTTACTTTCGTTTGTTTTTTCAAGCGAAAGTGATGCAAAGATAGGCGTTTTTCCCTATACGCTCCAAATATTCTAAAGACTTTTTTTGAAGTTTTTTCTACTTAATTCTAAAAATCATTAATAATCAAGCAACTAACGAACATAAAATTTATTTATTAAAATACATAAGCGTCTATGTTCCTTTATTCATACACCTTACTTAATATAAAGGACCTCCCACTATGAGAAATGCAGCCCGCTTCCATCGAATACTCTTCCCTGATTCTTCCGGAACAAAGAACGCGCTCAATTATGCAAGACAACCGCCTTCTTTTCATTATTCCCCTTTCTTAAAAAGCAGACCTCTTATTGACACATCAGCAGAATCCCTGGAAAGCAATGAAAATATAAACAAGATTAGACTTTCATACATCCGGACCATAAAATAAGAATGCAATTGCAACGTATATCGTTAGGCCAAAGTACCATGAAGGAGAATACTCCTCTATAGGATATACGTAAGTAACCTGCATGTCTTATCATTTTCAGAAAAAGGCGAGTAAATAATTTGTTCCACCTATAAAAGTAGTTATCTTTGCATTTGTCTGTCAATTGCTCACTAAAGTGAATATATTGAATCACAGTAGTGAGCGATTTTAGTCATTCCTGTGATTCAATCGCCTCACTTAGGTGAGCAAGCAACAAGCAATAAAGAACGCGAGCAGTCAGACAGACGTTTATCACGATGTATAACCAAGGCGGAGTTTTATAGAAAGCGCCTAAGAAAAAAGAATTCATACGATGTCTATCTTGTTTGATTGGTATAAAAACCCGAACTCCAACCCAGACGACGGGGAGGAAGAAACCGCTATACACCCCCGTATCCATTACAACGGAGCTACCGACACGAACGAATTACGCCGGCAAATCCAGCGTTACTGCACGGTTTCCGAAACGGATGTCTCAGCCGTGCTCGACGCTCTGTCGCATTGCATGGGCAAAGAACTGGCCGAGGGAAGAAAAGTTCATCTTAAAGGTATCGGATACTTCTCCCCTACGCTTACGTGCACAGAACGTGTCACAGCCTCTACCAAACACAAAACTACCAAGGTTAGACTGAAAGGAATAACGTTTCGTTCGGACAACGAACTGAAGAAACATATCGGCAACATCAAAGTGAAATGTCTGAAATTGGGAGGCCCGACCACTCCCATAACGGAAGAAACCATCATTGGCAAACTCACGGAGTATTTCCGCACCCATCCTGTCCTGCGGAGAAAGGATTTAGAGTTTCTGTGCGGACTCACCAGCATTACAGCCCGCCGCCGTATTGCGGAACTGACAAAGAAAGGGAAACTGAAAAACATCGGTTCGCTCCAACAACCCATTTATGTGCCGGGAGAAGAGTTATGACAGCCTCGTTATGCCGAATAAACAAGAAGAAGCCTGGGAAACAGGATTCTTATCCGACCGGCTCTCACACTGCCCGAACATAACGGAACGACTTAGGGAATTAATTTCCACCAGCCGTCTCCTTTCATAGGAAAACATTACAAAGATTGTTTTCTTCTGTATAAAGGATGACGTGCACCTGCTTACAACCGCCCAATCAACGAAACGGACAGAGGGCATTCAAGTTAAAATCCGGAGAAGGCAAGAAAATAGCTTGCTCGTTCAGCACAGTTTTACTACTTTCGCACTCAAATTGTTCAGGTATGATAGATCAGGCAACCATAGATAAGATTCTAGATGCGGCACAAATTGTGGATGTCGTATCCGAATTTGTCACTTTGCGGAAACGCGGAGTGAATTATGTGGGACTTTGCCCGTTCCACAATGAAAAGACTCCCTCTTTCAGCGTATCTCCATCCAAAGGCCTTTGCAAGTGCTTTAGCTGCGGAAAAGGAGGAAATGCAGTCCATTTTATTATGGAACACGAACAAATGTCATACTATGAAGCGCTAAAATATCTGGCAAAGAAATATAATATAGAGGTAAAGGAACGGGAACTGACTAACGAAGAGAAAGAAGCACAGAGCATGCGCGAAAGTATGTTCATTATTAATGAATTTGCCAAAAATTATTTCCAAGACATACTTTATCATCATACAGAGGGGCAAACCATCGGCATGGCTTATTTCCGCCAACGGGGATTCAGAGATGACATCATCAAAAAGTTCCAATTGGGATATAGTACCGATCAATTTGATGCATTGGCTAAAGAAGCTATCAGCAAAGGATACAACAAAGAGTTGCTGGCTAAGACAGGACTTTGTTATGAAAAAGAAAATGGCAGCCTGCGCGACCGTTTCTGGGGACGTGTCATTTTTCCGGTCCATACCCTGTCGGGGAAGATTGTAGCTTTTGGAGGCCGAGTGTTGAAAACAGACGCCAAGACGGCTAAATACGTCAATTCTCCGGAATCCGAAATCTATCATAAAAGCAACGAACTATATGGTATTTATTTTGCAAAACAAGCTATTGTTAAACAGGATCGTTGTTTTCTGGTAGAAGGGTATACCGATGTCATTTCCATGCATCAGTCGGGAATAGAAAATGTAGTCTCCTCTTCAGGAACCTCCCTAACTCCGGGACAGATACGGCTCATACACCGTTTCACCAACAACATCACAGTTCTCTATGACGGAGATATGGCAGGTATCAAAGCCTCCATACGAGGCATTGACATGTTGCTGGAAGAAGGTATGAACATCAAGGTAGTATTGCTACCAGACGGAGACGACCCTGATAGTTTCGCACGCAAACATAATGCTACGGATTATCAAGCCTACATCAACTCTCATGAAGTAGATTTTATACGGTTTAAAACAAATCTCTTACTTTCGGAAGCCGGAAACGACCCGATAAAAAGAGCCGAGCTGATAGCCGATATCGTAAAAAGTATCGCTGTTATCCCCGAAGGTATCGTCCGTTCCGTGTATACACGGGAATGCAGCCAGTTGCTGCAAGTAGAAGAGAGTTTACTTATTGCAGAAATTAAGAAAATAAAAGAGAAACAAACTGACAAACAGAATACTCCACAAGCAAAGCAAGGAATAGAAAGTCCTATTTCTCCTGAGGGAATTCCACTTCCTACCGAAGAATATGTTTCATATATTCCTCAAGAAAACAAAGAGAGCAGGAAATTTTACCCGATAGAGGTATATATTATGCGCATACTTACCCGCTACGGAGAACGCATTATGTGCCATACGACCGACAATATACCCATTACGGTAGCCGAGTACATTTCAAATGATTTAAAGACCGACGAGCTTCAGTTTCATAACCCGCTTCACAGGAAAATACTCTCTGAGACGCTGGCACATATTCATGACAATCATTTTGAGGCAGAACGTTTTTTCCGCTCTCATCCCGATCCTGTCTTGAGTAAAGCCGCCATAGAACTAATAAGCGAACGGTATCAGCTTAGCAAGTATCATTCCAAAAATCAAAAGATCATCAGTGACGAAGAACGGCTTTATGAATTAGTCCCCCAGCTGATGGGCGATTTCAAATATGCCATCGTGGAAGAAGAGTGCAAACAAACACTTATGGCTTTACAGGACCCGGAGAACTGTAAAAACGAAGCTCGTTATACCGCTATCATGAAACGATATAAAGAGCTTTCCGAAATACAGAAAATAATGGCTAAAAGGCTCGGCGACCGTACGCTGACAATCTAATCACTTTCCTCCCTGAATCAGGTTCATAAACTCTTCCCGCGTAGTGGAACGATTAAATGCACCGGTAAAATCAGAGGTAGTGGTAATAGCATTCTGTTTCTCAACTCCTCTCATCTGCATACACATGTGCTGAGCTTCCACGACCACCATCACCCCTAACGGATTCAAAGTCTCCTGGATGCATTCCTTTATTTGCAAAGTCATGCGCTCCTGTACCTGAAGCCGATGAGAAAAGATATCCACTACTCGGGCTATTTTACTCAGCCCCGTAATGTAACCATTCGGAATATAAGCGACATGTACTTTCCCATAAAACGGCAACATGTGATGCTCGCACAAGGAAAAGAAATCAATGTCCTTCACTATAACCATCTGACTGTAATCCTCTTTAAACTTTGCAGAATTCAAAATTGCTTTCGGATCCATGCGATATCCCCGCGTTAAAGTCGCCATTGCTTTCGCTACCCGTTCCGGAGTCTTCAGCAATCCTTCACGCTCTACATCTTCACCCAACAAAGTCAATATCTCTTTATAATGCCCCTTCAGTTCTTCTATATGAGAACCGGTCGCATCCAACTCATCTCCCTGCATCATATCAGTATGGTATATTTATTTGTCCACGAACTATCGATACCTCTTTAAACATGCCTGTATCTTTCAACTTACGCATCACAGCATCCGCTTCTTCTATACTACGGAAATCACCTACCCGGCAAAGCCATCTCGGATTTACAAAATGGGTATATACAGCCATATCCGGGAATTGTTCCTTTACTTTCGATGCCATTGCATTCGCTTCATTACGGGCTGTCCGAGAATTATTACCGGCATATACCTGCACACGAAAACCGGCCATTTTCATTGTCTGCTTCTCTCCGTCTTCCGCAGCTGTCTGTACTTCAATAGGTTTTCCTAATAAATTTTCCAGACGAATATCTTGATAAAGCGTAACAACTCCCTCACCCGGTTTCCGCTTCTTTAAATGGCTAACCATATCATTTTGAGCAGAAAGAGCCGTAACGGAAAACAGCAAAAGAATTACAATTCCTACATGTTTCATTTCATTAAACAATTTATTTATAAACTCAAGAATGCTCTATATTTCCCTATACCGCCTCTTATCAAATATGGAGAATATAAGGAACGATTCTTTAAAAAAGAACGCAAGAACACACAGACTGTATGCTCTTGAAACGCTCTCTGTCATTTTTTCTATTTAAATGCGTCAATAATTCCTTTGAAATCAGCAGCTTTCAAAGCAGCACCACCAATCAGTCCGCCATCAACATCCTTGTTGGCAAACAATTCTTTTGCATTAGAAGGCTTGCAGCTACCGCCATATAAAATAGAAGTGTTTTCAGCTACCTCTTTACCATACTTATCCGCAATAGTAGAACGGATATATGCATGTATTTCCTGCGCTTGTTCTGCTGTCGCGGTTTTCCCTGTACCAATTGCCCAAACCGGTTCGTAAGCTAAAATAATTTTAGAGAAGTCTTCAGCAGAAAGATCATACAATGAACCTGCTAATTGAGCATATACTACTTCATTCTGTTTTCCCGCTTCACGTTCTTCCAACACTTCACCAATACAGAAAATCGGAGTCAGTCCGTTAGCCAAAGCCAGTTTTACTTTTTCTTTCAAGATTTCCGGAGTCTCATGATAATAAGCACGACGTTCCGAGTGACCTAAGATCACATATTTAGCACCTGTTGATGCTACCATCTCAGCCGAAACTTCACCGGTATATGCACCCGAAACTTTATCTGCACAGTTTTCTGCACCCACTCCTATAAGATTTGCATCTACCAACGGAGTGACAGAAGCCAAGTGAATAAATGGAGTGCAGATTACTACATCACAATTAGGCTTATCAGCCGCTAAAATCTCGTTCAATTCTTTTGCAAGAGCAATACCTTCCTGAAGATTTTTGTTCATCTTCCAGTTTCCTGCTACAATGTTTTTTCTCATTTTCTTCTAAAATTAATGTTAATCTATTTTCTTTTTTCCAATCGATCAATCAACGTTTTATCCAACATAGTGAATATAAACAAAGGAATGGCAAACCAAGCCACCACAAGTAATATCTTATTCTGTAATGTTTGAGTTTCCATTTGGGCCAACGACAGTTTATCAAGTCTGTCCGACAAATCATATTCATCAGGCAAACTCCGGCAACTCCATTTATTAATAATCGTTGCATCTTTCATCAATACTAATCCGGGGTTTGAACGAATGATGGTTTTCAATGTGATATCATCAGCCGTACAATAAGGATATTCGGCTCCAGTTCGCTCGCGCCATTGCTCCATGTCTTCTTTTAACGAAGAGGTAAGACAATAAAAAGCATAGCCATTCTCCACACTATAATCATATATTTCATTAATTAAATCTATATAGCCATCATCAGCCTTATCCAAACGGTTTGCCACCAATAAGAAAGTATATCCCTTATCCGTTAAAATTTGCTTTGTTATATCCTCTCCCGTTTCTGCCGAATAAAGAGAGAAATCATGAATAGGGGGCTCGTATCCCTTTTCTTTCAAAATAACCTTTGTATCTATAAAAGTCCAGGTACTATCAGGATAATTCTCTAATGTAAATTCTTTCCGTTCTCCATTCTTTTCCATAACAAACAGGCTCTCATACACCGAAGGTTTTTCTCCTTGAGGTATACGCATACTTTCTATAATATTTGCGCCGATATGATATGGACGAAAATCGAAAATAGGCAAATAACTGACGCAATACAAAGCAATGGCAGAGATGTAAAGTAACGTATACAGAGAAATAAGCCACTGGCTTTTTTTACTGATGATACGAATCATTAAACCAGACCATTTGAATACTGAAATAGCAGCAATCAAAAAGAAGATATTTTTCCAGAAGGTTTCCCAATTGGTCAGAATAATAGCATCTCCAAAACAACCACAATCAGAAACGGGATTCATAACAGCCAAATATAAAGTAAACGGAGTCATGAATAACATAAACCCTAATAGAGAAATAGTCGTCAGCTTCCGGCGTATTCCAAAAAAAAGAAATACACCTAAAGTAAATTCAACAACAGCCAATAATATTGATCCGAAAAGAGGTAGGAATTCGGGAGTATAATCCAACAACCCGAAAGCCTGCAAATAATCTTCTATCTTATAATAGGTTCCTTGTGGATCATTCGCTTTAATAAATCCGGAAAAGATGAAAACTAACGCTAGAACAAACCTACATAAGTTTGTCCAGACAATCTTGATTCTATGTATATAATTATTCTCCAAACTCAAGTTTTATCAATCCAAAAACCGAATAATTAATCATATCCATATAATTGGCATCAATACCTTCAGAAACCAAAGTCTGACCGGCATGACTCTCAATTTGTTTAGTCCGATAAATTTTCATTAAAATCAAATCGGTATACGAACTAATCCGCATTAACCGCCAAGCCTCATCATAATCATGATTCTTGGCAATCATCAAATCTAAAGCTTTCCTCGCATATTTGTCATAATATTCCAACGCCTCTTCCACACTCATATCATCCGCTTCGGAATAACCGCGTTCCAATTGAATCAGACCAATAATTCCATAGTTGACTATTGCCATGAATTCAGGACGAATCCCTTCGTCTACTAAAGTAACACCTTTCACCTCAATACTACGAATACGATTTGCTTTAATAAATATTTGGTCGGTTACAGAAGAAGGGCGCATAATACGCCATGCCGCACCATAATCTTGCAACTTTTTAGCAAAAAGATCCCGGCACACAGAGATTATATATTCGAATTGTTTGTTAGTATCTTTCATATTCTTAACGGATTGGCCGCAAAGTTAAGAAAAAAAGAGCCAACAAAGAAAACTTTGCGGCTCTTTCAACTATATTGCATTATTTTTACGAATATCTAAGAACTTGTCCCGGACGAAGAATTGTTTTACGAGTAATTCTATTCAACCTACACAACTGATCGATTGTAACCCCTTGTGTTTTCGCAATCCGTGAAAGTGTATCTCCAGAACGCACCTTATAATAACGGATATCTCCATTTCCACTATTTACAGTACCACCTTTAGACGCTAAAGAACGAGAGGCTCCCCGCTTTCTATACACCCAAGAATCCGCCACCACATCCTGGTTCGGGAAGTCAAACATTAAAGCAGGATTAATAGCTTGACCTAAGAAACGAGTTTCAAAATGGAGATGCGAACCGGTTGAGCGGCCTGTATTTCCGCCTAATCCAATCACTTCGCCAGCCCTTACTAATTGATTTTCCTCAACCAATTGTTTTGACAAGTGACCATATACTGTTTCCAATCCGTTTTCATGACGAATTACCACGTATTTCCCATAACCGCGACGTTCGTACCTTACTATACGAACTTTTCCATCGAATGCGGCACGAATTGTATCACCAATATAAACTTTGAGATCCAATCCATTATGCATACGGCGGCGGCGAGGACCAAATTTAGAAGTAATTTTACGGCTATCGGTAGGCATACAAAAGCCTGTAAGGTCTATACGAAACGTATCGGGAATCACAACGTCTTTCCCATAAGCATGTACATATCTATTATCCCAATTAGGATAAAGGCTGTATGCCGGATATTGTGATTGTTCTAACTTAATTTGACGCTGCAATGCTACAGAATCGATTGCACGCATTTTTTTATCAACGGGAGCTTGGCGAGCAATCAAATCTTGTCCAAAGGAGCTCAAGCTCGTGAAAGCCAACGCTGCGACCGCAATTGTTCTAATACATTTCAATATCATTATTATCTATTCTTTTTCTTTATCAATATTCATCATTTGCATATAAGAAATCAAATGCTGCTTGCTTATAATCAAATATCTCTTCAGGTTTAAAAAAACGTTTCAGTTCTATTTCCGCATTTTCCAGCGAATCAGATGTATGAACTATGTTTTCTTGAAAACTCATACTGTAATCACCTCTAATAGTTCCGGGCAAAGCCAACCGGCCATTTGTTACACCAGCCATATTACGTACAGTCTGAACGGCATCCACCCCCTCATAACAACAGACTATCACAGGAGCCGCCATCATTGAATCCTTCACACGCTGAAAAAACGATTTTGCACTTAAATGTGCATAATGTTCACTCAAGATATCATCGGTCAATTGCATCATCTTCATTCCTGCCAAACGTAATCCTTTGCGTTCAAAGCGGCGGGTAATTTCCCCCACAAGTCCTCGTTGTAAAGTACCAGGTTTTAATATGACTAACGTTTTTTGCATGCCTATGAGATACTTAAATGGTATTCTTTTTCTAAAAAATCGCTCAAAGTTATAAAATCCAAATGAAAAAAGAGAATTTCATTAACGATTTTTTCAAACGATCCCCGTTTTTATAAGGTAAAGAAGTACCGTAAGCTCTCTAATAAAAGGAGTTTTCTAAGAACATATGTTATGGAACATATTTACACGATTTCAGGAGATTGCAGCCCAATTAACATTCGTTTTGCGTAATGCTTTGAGTTGTTTCCAAAGGATTTCATTCTCCGGTTTTACCCCTGCGACATCTTCATCCACTATTTTTTGTGCAACTTCCCTAACATATTGAAGCAGCTGTCCGTCACGAGCTATATCGGCAATTTTTAAATCTAAAGCAATACCACTTTGTTGCGTCCCTTCCAAATCACCTGGTCCCCTAAGCTTTAAATCAGCTTCCGCAATTTCGAAACCATCATTGGTACGGACCATAATTTCAAGACGTTTGCGAGTTTCTTCCGTCAGTTTATAGGTAGTGACCAGAATACAGTAGGACTGATCTGCCCCACGGCCTACCCGGCCACGAAGCTGGTGTAATTGCGATAATCCGAAGCGTTCGGCATTTTCAATTACCATCACCGAAGCGTTCGGTACATTTACCCCTACTTCTATCACTGTTGTAGCAACCATTATCTGAGTTTCCCCATTTACAAAGCGTTGCATTTCCTCCTCTTTTTCTGCCGGTTTCATTTTACCATGCACTTTGCTAACCTTATACCCCGGAAACGCTTCACAGATATGTTCATATCCTTCCTCCAGATTTTTTATATCAATCTTCTCACTTTCTTTAATCAAAGGATAAACAATATAAACCTGCCGCCCCTCCTCTATTTGTTTCCGTATACCTTGATACAGTGACACTCTCCGGTTATCAAATTGATGTATAGTCTGTACAGGTTTTCTTCCGGGAGGCAATTCATCAATTACCGAAACATCCAAATCACCATAAAGAGTCATGGCTAAAGTTCGCGGAATTGGGGTAGCTGTCATCACCAGCACATGAGGAGGAGAAACATTTTTATTCCACAATTTCGCTCGTTGGGCTACTCCAAAACGATGCTGCTCGTCGATCACCACCATTCCCAACGAATAAAAATTGACCGTATCTTCCAAGACGGCATGTGTTCCTATTAAAATATGCACGTCACCTGTAAGTAATCCTTTCAAGATTTCTTCTCTCTTTTTTCCTTTTACGGAACCGGTCAAAAGTTCCACACGCACATTCAATCCGAACAGTAAGCGACAGATAGTTTCATAATGTTGTCCGGCCAGAATCTCGGTCGGAGCCATCAGACATGCCTGATAACCATTATCAATAGCTATCAGCATACTCATCAACGCCACCAATGTTTTTCCACTTCCCACATCCCCTTGCAACAGTCGATTCATCTGGCGTCCACTCCCCATGTCCTTACGAATTTCCTTAATAACCCGTTTTTGCGCATTTGTCAGTTCAAAAGGCAAATTCTTTTCATAAAACATATTAAACGTCTCACCTACTTTCCCAAATATCAATCCCCGGAATTTACGTTGACGATCCTTACTATATCGTAAAATATTCAACTGAACATAAAAAAGTTCTTCAAACTTTAAACGATACTGAGCTTTTCTCAATAATTCAGGATTCTTCGGAAAATGGATATTCCGTAGAGCTTCATCCAACGTAAGCAAATGGTATTTTTCCACCAACCAATAAGGCAATGTTTCCGGAAGTGGTTCCACTAACAAAGAAAACATATTAGCCGCCAATTTTTCTAACGCACGGGAATTCAACATTCCGCGTTTCATCTTCTCCGTAGTATTATAATAAGGTTGAAGCCCCATGGTAGAAAGCACCAATTCGGAAGATACATCTATATCCGGATGAGCTACATTCACCCTCCCGTTAAACATAGTAGGCTTACCGAATATGATATATTCAGTATGAACTTTATAACGTCCTGTTAAATATTTAATGCCTTGAAACCATACCAAATCTATAACTCCTGTACCATCGCTAAAATGGGCGACCAAACGCCGTTGCCTGCCTTCACCAATCGTTTCGAAACTCAAGATTTCTCCTTTCAACTGGATATAAGGCATATTTCCGTCTATCTCGTGGATATAATACAGGCGGCTTCTGTCTACATATTTATAGGGAAAATAATATAATAAGTCATGCAATGAATAGATACCCAGCTCTTTATTCAGTATTGCAGCTCTTTGCGGTCCTACCCCCTGCAAGTATTTTATATCGCGTGTAGTAATATCAAACATCAAAGTAAAGCGTTTGCTACTTTTATATCGAACGGAGTGGTTATTTTAATATTCTCACGATTTCCTTTTACTAAAAACACCTCTTTGCCTAGTGCTTCCACCACCGACGCATCATCAGTAAACGAGGGAATATAATCCTGACAATATGCTTTCCTTAATAGTCGAAGATGAAACACTTGTGGAGTTTGAACCAGCCGGTAGGCATTTCTATCAACCGTTTTGCTGTGCTCACCAGCTAACAAACGTACCGTCTCCACCATATCAACAACCGGAATGACAGCTTCTTTTTCAAAAGCTTCCCGGAAACATTCCGAGATAACTTCTTGCGCTACAAACGGACGCACTCCATCATGGACAGCCACTAAAGCCTCCTCTTCCGTATCTATCCGCTGCAACCCGTTTTTCACCGAATGAAAACGCGTTTCGCCACCGTCAGCAATCGTATGGGGAACAGAAAAAGAATACGTATGGCACAAATCCCTCCAATAAGCCTGTTGGGCAACAGGCAATACTAAAATGATTTCCATTTCCCCGTCATAACGATGAAAGGTCTCCAGAGTCCGCATTAAAACAGGTATTCCACCTATCGGCAAAAACTGCTTCGGGAGATCCGAGCCCATACGTAATCCTTTTCCACCCGCTACTATAATCGCATACTTCTTCATGCAAGAATCATACCTTGTTTCAGTTCCGCCACTTTATCCTTTCCGCAGAACTTTGCCACAATAGCCAAAGCAAACTCAAACGTTGCACCCGGTCCTTTTCCTGTTATAAAGTTGCCATCGTGCTCCACCAAAGCACCAGTATACTGGGCTCCCTCCAAAAACTTTTCGAATCCCGGATAACAAGTAGCTTTTTTATCTTTCAGCAACCCTAACTTTCCATATACCATCGGTGCGGCACAAATAGCAGCCAAAGGCTTGCCGGCAGCCGAGAACGCGAGTATTATTCGGCGCAGTCCTTCGTGTTCGCTCAAATTCAACGATCCCGGCATTCCACCGGGAAGAACCAACATTTCCGCATCACGCAAAGCCTCTTCGTCAAACAGCATATCCGCTTTAACCGACACTCCATGCGAGCTGGTCACCTCTAACTGGTCAATAATTGAAACAGTTTTAACCGGTAATCCGGCACGACGTAATACGTCCACCGTACCCAACGCTTCAACCTCTTCGAAGCCATCTGCCAAAAATAAATAAATGTTTCCCATGATTATCTCAGTTTAAAATAATACGTTATGGTTCCTGTTTGGTTATTCACGCCGTCCACACGATTAAAGCGAGCCTTTTTAGCCGCATCCTCCGCAGCTTTGCGTAAAGCCGCATTCACCGTATTCGTACGCTTATTGATACTTGTTCCGATTACCAGGCCGGCCGGATTCACTGTGATGGTAATCACAACCCTTCCCTCTTCCTGTACATTGTATACAGGTCTCGGCAAACCGCCTTCTCCTAAAGAGCGTCCGTTCAAATCGAAAGTACCATAACCTCCCGCTCCTGTCATTTTCCCATCGGCAGCATTTCCCGTCGGTGTACCTTGCAAACCGCTTCCTGTATTTACATTTCCCTTACTTCCCATCGAAGTACCTTTGCCAAAAGCACCGGCAATCCGTTTCGCTGCGACTTCGGCTGCCGCCCGTTCAGCTTCCGCTTTTTTCTCAGCTTCCGTTTTCTCTACAGGTTGAGGAGTTTCTTGCTTAACAACCTCTTTCTTAAGTTGTTCTTTTACAGGTTGTCTTTTCACCTCCTTTTTATCAGCAGAAGTTTCAGGTTTCATGGCAACCGTTTCCTCCTCTTCCTGAGTTATCACACTCTCATTCGAAGCGTACGGATCGGAAATGTCAGGAACCGGTTGTTCTAAAACCGACTCTTCCATGATGTCCACATCCGTCAACGTATAAGGATCTGCATTTCCTTGCGATATTTCCGTCTCTCCCAACATTACAGGCACACCGCTTTCTTCTTGTGTTTCTGTCCTGCTGAGGAACACCAAACATAAAATCAGCAATATGATTCCGTGCAGCAATACTGTACCGATAATTCCCTGTAACTTGTTATTACTCATTTATTTTTGTCGGGGCGGCGGGTAGCCAACACCATTTTAAAATGATTCTCGTTCGCAATATTCAATACCCTCACAATCTCACGATACGGAACGGTTTCGTCCGCATACAATGCCACATACATTTCCGGTTCTTTCGTTGCACATTCCTGTAAGAACGAAGGGAGTTCTTCCAGCGCTACAGGCATCTCGTCCTGATTACCGAAAGCCCCGTAATAATTCAAATCCTTATCAATAATCACCCGGGTCAAGGGTTTCGCCGAAGTTTGCTGTTTCCCCTGCGGAAGCAACACTTTAATTGCATTAGGTGAAACCATTGTTGAAGTTATCATGAAAAATATCAATAACAAGAAAATGATATCCGTCATGGATGCCATACTGAAATTGGGCGATATTTTAGTTCTTCGTTTTAATGCCATCCACTCTATTTTTGAACAGGTTCATTCAGCAAATCCATAAAAGCCAGTGTACTAGCTTCCATATTACGTACCACTCCATCCACCTTTGCTACCAAATAGTTATAAGCAAACATAGCCGCAATACCCACAATCAAACCTCCCACGGTTGTAATCATGGCTTCATAAATACCTCCCGATAATAGTGTAATATCAATATTATTACCGGCATTCGCCATTTCCCAGAAAGCTTGTACCATACCGGTTACCGTACCTAAGAATCCTATCATCGGCGCACCTCCTGAAATAGTTGCAATCACAGGCAGCCGCCGTTCCATTTTGGCAATTTCCAAATTCCCCGCATTTTCTATGGCAGCCTGAATATCTGCCGCCGGTCGTCCCATACGTGTAATACCTTTTTCAATCATACGGGCTGCCGGAGTATTGGTCACACGGCAATAATTAATAGCTGATTTCAGCTCTCCGCTATGTATATAGTCCCGGATACGTTCCATAAATAACGGATCATCCCTATCGGCCTTGCGGATAACAGCCCAGCGCTCAAAGAAAATATAGAAACAGATAACTGACAGCAAAGCAAGCACCAACATAATCCACCCGCCTTTCATAGCCATATCCAACAAATTCATTTCCGATTCCGCCGCAACCACGGGAGTCAATACGGGGTTTTCCGTTCCCACGGCCTCAGCTGCATGCTGCACTGCTTGTGCCAATAATAATGTCGTGTTCATTAGTGAAGACAGTTTTTATATTCTTCTATTGTTTTTTCCAATCCCAGATAAAGAGCGTCACAGATCAATGCATGCCCTATAGACACCTCATCCAGCCAAGGAATATTCTCATGCATATAGGCCAAATTCACCAAACTCAAATCATGTCCGGCATTAAGGCCGAGTCCTAAAGACCGCGCATGCTTAGCCGCCGTCAAAAAAGGAGCGATAGCCGCTTCCCGGTTTTTTCCATACATAGCGGCATACGGTTCGGTATACAGTTCCACTCTGTCGGTTCCGGCTTTAGCCGCATAATCCAGCATTTCCAAATCTGTTTCTACAAATACAGACGTACGTATGCCGGCTTTCTTGAATGTGTCGAGCACTTCCGACAAAAATTCCAGATTGGTCTTGGTATCCCAACCGGCATTCGAAGTCAACTGGTCCGGTTTATCAGGCACCAGCGTAACTTGAGCCGGCTTAGCCTTCAATGCCAAATCGATAAATTCGTTACTGGGATATCCTTCTATATTGAATTCTGTTTTCAACACGCCCCTTAAATCAAATACGTCTTTTCTACGTATATGGCGCTCATCGGGACGAGGATGCACCGTAATTCCGTCCGCTCCAAACGTTTCACAGTCTAAAGCAACCTTTACTACATTCGGATTATCGCCACCCCGCGCATTGCGTAAAGTGGCGATTTTATTAATATTTACACTTAACTTTGTCATCTTTTCTTATAATCTATATCTAAAAAGTGTATCTTTCCTCTATAAAAAAATAGTTTTTATATCCTGACGGTGTAAAATCCAGTGGATTTTATCTACATTTGCAATATATCTTTTGCAAAAATAATAGGTTTTATGTAAAGGTTACCTTTTTGCAAGGAAAAGAATTATAAAATTAATTAAGTAAACAGAGTAGATTCATGAAATTCGCCTTATTCGGGAACACATACCAAACAAAGAAATCCGCACATATCGCCACATTGCTCGAAACACTCCATGCTTATGGAGCAGAACTTTATATCGACCGCGAATTTTATATCTTCTTACCGGAAGAATTAACCCGCAAATATCCTCCGCACGGCATTTTCGAAGGAGGAGATTTCGATGCCGACATGGTTATCAGTATGGGTGGTGACGGCACTTTCTTAAAGTCGGCCATGCGTGTAGGCAACCGGAACATCCCCATATTGGGAATCAACACCGGCAGACTCGGCTTTTTGGCAGACATTTCTCCTGAAGAGATAAAAGAAACATTTCATGAAATCTGTAACGGTCATTATCAAGTGGAAGACCGCAGTGTACTACATTTACATAATGATGGGCTTCCCGCGCGAGGTTATCCGTACGCGCTCAATGAAATAGCCGTATTAAAACGCGACAGCTCATCGATGATCAGCATCCATACGCACATCAACGGAGCGTTGTTAACTACCTATCAGGCAGACGGACTGGTAATTTCAACACCTACCGGTTCCACGGCCTATTCCTTAAGCGTGGGAGGGCCTATTATGGTACCGCACGCCGATACCATCGCCATTACTCCGGTAGCTCCGCACAGTCTCAATATACGTCCAATTGTGGTGCGTGACGACTGGGAAATTACACTTGAAGTAGAAAGCCGCAGCCATAATTTCTTAGTAGCTATCGACGGACGAAGTGAGAGCTATCAAGAGGGTATCCGTCTAACCATTACCAAGGCTGATTACTGCATTAAAGTAGTCAAACGATATAATCATATATTTTTCAAAACATTGCGGGAGAAGATGATGTGGGGAGGGAGTTTAATAGAAATCTGAAAACAGAAATAAACAAAGTAAAATTATAAACATGCGGATTAACGCAGATTGACGACAACATCATAAAATTCCGCCGGCGTCACCCATCTGCGTTAATCCGCGTTCAAATATCAGAAAGACGCATTCATTCCCGAATGCTTTATTCAATACATCAAACCAAATGAGCGATCAAGTCTTCCCTGTCGCCGCAGAGCATATCGATAACAGGGATTTCTATCATCGTATAGCAACCCGGACGCTGTTTCATGGAAGCACGGGCCACATTAACCAGCACCTGACCGGTAAGAGCCGGATTATTAATCTTCATATTAAATTCAAGTAACTGGTTTTGTGTTTTACCGGAAACGCCTTTACGAGTAAGGTTCACACCATGTCCCATATCTTTCAGGTCATCCACAGAATCCACCTGCATCACATGCGTTTCATCGCTGGCAAAGTAAGCATCAGCTTTAATGGCGGCAGCTACCTCTTCGAACTTATAACCATCCTTCACCTCTATATATACCATACGTCGGTGAATGCCCGTACCTACGGGAATCGTCATAGACAACGCAGCCTTCACTCCCTCAATAGCCTTCACCGCTACGGTATGTCCCATACTCATGCCCGGACCGAAATTCGTATAGCTGAGACCTTTCGGAGCCAGACTTTGCATCAATGCACGTACAATGGAATCGCTTCCCGGATCCCATCCAGCCGAAATAATGGATACGGCATTATGAGCTTTCGCTTCTTTATCCAACGAACGGCGCAACTCCACAATCTTTGTGTGGATATCGAAACTGTCCACCGTATTGATTCCTAATGCCAGGCACTCTTTCGCATACATCTCCACACTGCGGGTAGGAGTTGCCAATATAGCCACATCCACATTTTCAAGTTCCTTGATACTCTTTACTACCGGATAATCCATCAGTTCGGCCGGTTTGTTTTCCGCACCGTTACGGCGAACCACTCCGGCAATTTCAAAATCCGGAGCAACTTGAAGGGCTTCCAATGTGTAATGACCGATATTGCCATATCCTACGATGGCTGCTCTAATCTTTTTCATCCTTTTATTGGTTTTAAATTACTATTTTCTTGTTTTTGCGTACAAAAATAAACAATATTCATCATATTCGCAATAAAAAGCAGAAAAGCTATTTTATATAACAACGCTCAAGTTTGACTTTCGTAGCATTTCCACTATCTTTGTATCAAAATAAACAAATTAAAGAATAAAATGATTGAATATATTAAAGGAGACATTACGGAAATCACTCCGGCAACAGCCATACTGGAGTGTAACGGAATAGGATATGGCTTGAATATATCGTTGAATACTTATTCGGCTATCCAAAATTTGAGCCGTACAAAACTATATGTGTACGAAGCCATCCGCGAAGACGCTTATGTTCTATACGGCTTTGCCGACAAACGGGAACGGGAACTGTTTCTGCTATTGATTTCGGTTTCAGGTATCGGAGGCAACACGGCACGTATGATTCTTTCCGCCCTTTCGCCCAACGAACTTTGTGAGGTTATCAGCACCGGAAACGACAAACTGCTGAAAACCGTAAAAGGTATCGGACTAAAAACGGCCCAACGTATTATCGTCGACCTAAAAGACAAAATCAAAATTACCGGAAGCAGTGCAGGCAGCGAAATGTTTTCTCCGCAGGTTTCCGAGATACAAGACGAAGCTGTGGCTGCCCTCACCATGCTGGGATTCCCATCCGCTCCTTCACTGAAGGTGGTACAGGCTATTTTAAAAGAAGAACCGACCGCTCCGGTAGAAAAAGTAATCAAGCTGGCCTTGAAAAGATTGTAATAACTTCTCTGCTTTTTATCACTTTTGCCAGCCCACCAGTGCACTGCTATATAATAAGGTATGATGGAGAAGCTTTACGGTACGTCGGCAAGTATGTTAGGATTTCTTCAACATTATAATTATGCCCCACAGCATTCCTAGTTATCTGCATAACTAATAATGCTGTGGGGCGTAACTTAGAATATGGCAAAAACTTCCCTCACGAGCCGACCCATATAACGAAAAGAACCTCCGGAAACCAACGTAAAAGGAAGCGGTTTTCCGTTAACGGCTTCACAACCTACTGCTTGCTTTTATCTGCATTCAGCCGTTCAGCCTCCACCTTTTTCATTTTCTTCAGTACCGATTCTTTTACCTTGAAGATAGTTCCGTGCTTATGTCCTTTAGGAATCGAAATCTTATCGTCTATCGGCGTAAAAGTCTGGAAATCTTTGGTTGAAACAGCACCGTATCTTCCCTGACGATAGACATCGAAATATATAACCCACTCATCACCCAGCTTCACAGCGCAAGGGCCTTCGGAATAGGTGGGAGCAAACTTTTCAGTAGGATTAGCGAACGGACCTTCGGGTGACTGTCCAAACACGCAGAACAAATCGCTGAATCCCGGTTTACGGTTATCCTTTATTATATAAACATAGTCTTTTGGACCGCGCTTCACCAGAAATCCGTCAATAGAATTGAATCCCGGGTCGTAATAAGGTTTGGTAGGCGCAAAAGTCTGGAAATCTTTGGTTGTGGTATAATAAGTACGATGACTTCCATTCGAACCCAAACTATCGGCAGCCGTATAAAGTTCCGGACGGATTGCCGATGACCAAATAATCATATATTGTCCTTTTTCCTCATCATAAAATAATTCCGGCGCCCACACATTATTTGTCAGCGAATCGGCCATTACCCGAATCTCACGCTGCTCGCTCCAATTTATCAAATCTTTGGAAGAAGCGTATCCAAACCCCTTTTCGCCGTTCCAACTGATAGTCCACACCAAGTGAAACGTACCGTCGGGACCTTTTAAGATAGAAGGGTCACGCATCATGGAATTCGGATAATATTTAGGCTCGGCCATCTGGTTGGTCCGATGATTTAAATACTTCGTCTTATTACCTATCTCCGGCTTTAACCACGAGCCAGCCAGACTATCCCAATGCAGACCGTCATAACTATACAAGAAATGCAACCCGTCCAACGCCGGTTCCCGGTGGGAAGTAAACATATACACTTCTTTTTCAGTTTCCGTACATGCCCAAAACGAGCATAAGGCGAAAGCGCACACCAGCACTTTTACCATTGTAGTTTGTAATGTTCTCATACTTATTAGATTTAACGATTTATATTTCCTATTATTCATGTTTCGCATTTTTTCTTTTAATCATGAAGGAACGCGGACATTCCGTTTCGAGCCCTCAGCCGGCGAGTATGCCCAGCTCCCGAAGCATATTCCGGTAAAAAGCCGCTTTCTTTTCGAGCGCCAGCGGGTAAGCCCTCGATGAAGAAGGCATCCGGTAAAGGCGCATCTCCTTATCACCTATATTAAATAAAGTATAACCACCCACAGCAGGTTGGGATATTCCAAACAAAGCGCAAATCGTATCGGTAGCTTTCTGTCCCGTGGTACAAAGCGCACGGCATTGCGGCAGATGACGTAAAAGAAGTTCCACATCTGTGGGTTCCACCACTTCCAGGAACTTATCCGAAGCATTGTCCTGCAAACGCCGTATAGATGAAGCGGTATCGTAAAAAGCCAGACCATGCCCTTCGGCAAACGCCACAATTTCTTCCTTCTTGAAAACCTTACGCGACTTGTCTACAAAATGTTCCTTATCCCCATAAAAGAGATAGCCTAGAATACGCCACATATCGTTTTGAAAATTCGGATAGTAAAACTCCATCGACCAACGTTTCTTCTGCGGTGGAAAACTTCCCAACATCAGCAAACGCGCCCCTTCCGGCAAGAAGGGTTGCAAAGGATGTTCCTCTATCGGGATTTGTATATCACTCATGCTTCTGTCCTTTTTTTAATACATCCCCGGCAGAAATCATTCGGAAACCGGCTTGTCCTTTTCTTCCGATTCCTTCATTTTCCGGGTAATAAACTCAATCTTCCTGTTAGCCTCCAACTGTTCCTTTTTTATCTGTTCGATGGAAGCAAGTACCTGTTTCAGCGCATAAATATCCGCTATAGCCTTTCTGTCGGCCGGAGTCATAGCGATCTTATAAGTGCGGTCACCCTTATATTCCACTTTTATCGGATTGTCTTTATTCAAAACGATGTAGCCAATCACTCCGCCATCTTTTCCGGCAGGATAGTCCGCCTTTTCAATCTTCCAACCTAAATCAGTTGTTTCATAAATGTCAGCCGAAGGCGGAGTCTCGGCATACGTATCGCCGGAACTTACCTTCACGGATGTATGATGAATAAAACCGGCGCCACAATATATAGAGGTCAGGGTCATGACTCCTTTTTCGTCCACCTGAGCACGCAGAAATGTCCGGTTTATATTTTTCTCGACAATCTGCGACGAACTGAAATAGTTTCCTATCTCCTGGTATATGCTGTCTTTCTCGAACACGTAATTCTCTTTCATCGCCTCAAACTCATCCTGCTTTATGCGTAACAGGCTGTCTAAATAAGCCAACCCCTTCCGCTGTTCGTCCAGTTCTACCTTCTGCATAATTCTCACCCCTTGCTTACGCGCCTCAAACGCTTTCGGATAAAGTATCCTCACACTGTCAATCTGAAGTTTCGCTTCATTAAAATTGCCAGCCTGCCAAGCGCTCTCGGCTTTCTGCAAAAAGATCTCCGCTTTCTTTTCATCACTGTTCCCGCAGGCTCCTAACAGGCAAGCCATGCATATTACTCCAATTATCTTCTTCATAAATCCCTGCTATATAAGTTCTCGGGCAAAAATACAATTTTATTCGTTCCTTCTCATCAAATAGCACAATAAATCGATGAGTGTACCTTAATATCCATGCATAATATCCCGCGCAAACCGGAAAATAAGGAATTAATTTGGCAGTCCCCTCCCCTTGCACTAACTTTGCACTCCCTAAGCGAAGTAGTATGAGAATGATAGAGCTGACACAAGAGGACTTGAAGAGATGTTTCGCCGACAAAATCTTCCACCAAATATCGGAAACCGCAGATGAACTGGGATTGGAATGTTATGTAGTAGGCGGTTACGTACGCGACCTGTTTCTGCAACGTCCGTCAAAAGACATCGATGTGGTAGTAGTAGGAAGCGGTATCCGAATGGCCGAAGCGCTCGGCAAGAAACTGGGAAAGGGTGCTCACATTTCCATATTCCGAAACTTCGGCACGGCTCAGGTAAAATATCATCAAACGGAAGTGGAATTCGTGGGGGCACGTAAAGAGTCTTATCAACACAATTCCCGCAAACCCATAGTAGAAGACGGGACTTTGGAAGACGACCAGAACCGCCGCGACTTTACCATTAATGCGCTGGCTGTGTGCCTGAACAAAGAACGGTACGGAGAATTGGTCGACCCGTTCAACGGTCTGGAAGATCTCCGCCAAGGGAATATCCGTACACCGCTTGACCCGGACATTACTTTCAGCGACGATCCGCTACGCATGATGCGTTGTATCCGTTTCGCCACCCAGCTTAATTTCTATATAGAAGAAGAAACACTTGCCTCCTTGCGCCGCAACAAAGATCGTATTGAAATCATATCCCGTGAGCGCATTGCCGATGAATTAAACAAGATTCTGCTTTCGCCCGTTCCTTCGAAAGGGTTCGTAGAGCTAGACCGTAGCGAGCTGTTGCCGCTCATCTTTCCGGAACTTGCCGCCTTGCAAGGAGTGGACGTAATGAACGGTCGCGCCCATAAGGACAACTTTTACCATACTCTCGAAGTGGTAGACAATATCGCCAAGCACACCGACAATTTATGGCTACGCTGGGCTGCCCTGTTGCATGATATCGGCAAGCCCCGCACCAAACGTTGGGAGCCACGTATCGGCTGGACTTTCCATAACCACAACTTTATCGGTGAAAAGATGATTCCGGACATCTTCCGGAAGATGAAACTGCCGATGAACGAGAAGATGAAATACGTGCAAAAGCTCGTCACGCTACACATGCGTCCTATTATTATTGCCGACGATGTAGTAACCGACTCAGCCGTACGCCGCCTTCTCTTCGAAGCCGGCGATGACATTGACGACCTGATGACGTTGTGTGAAGCCGACATCACATCAAAGAATCAAGTACGTAAACAACGCTTTCTCGACAACTTCAAACTGGTTCGCCAAAAGCTGAAAGATTTGGAAGAGAAAGACCGTATCCGCAACTTTCAGCCACCCGTTACCGGCGAAGAAATCATGGACGTATTCAACTTAAAGCCTTGTCGGGAAATCGGAACTCTGAAGAGTGCCATTAAAGATGCCATACTCGATGGAGAGATTCCCAACGAACATGAAGCTGCCTATGCTTTTATGATGCAAAAGGCCGAAGAGATGGGATTATCAGCAAAAACAAAGTAAACCATTATCCTCTAAAGATCAAGAAAAAGGAAGCGGAAATTTACATTTCATCTTCTGTATGCCATCATGTTATGATTCGGGACGTATAAAGTTACAACTATCTTCCCGCATCTCGGCTCCATCATGTGCAGTCGCCCCCTAATGAAACGTTTAAATGTTATCCAAACAAGAGAGGATATCTCTTGTTCCTATTTTGAGACAGCCTTTATACATTAGAAAAAAGTCTAAAACGGCAAGGCATACCCCACCGCTTTAGACTTTTGTTTGTAAAATCCTATTTATAGATTACTTCTGAGTTGTTTTATACCAGTCAGTATAACTTGTTCCGTTCGATTTTACCCAATTTTCATAATTCGGATACAGTTTACTGATAGGAACCGTTTCATTATCCGGATTAAGCAATTGAGAAAGATCCGTTTCCGTAGCACCTGCCAAAAAGATAGCAAAGGGATACCACGGTCCATATAGATAGTTCGTTAGATCATTAGCTCGGACATAGAATTCACCCCTACCACTTCCATCCGCTATAACACTAGCAGGACGAGACGCATCCGCATTTTTAGACCACCACGTTTTCGAAACTCTATTTGTTGGAGCCTCCAATGGTATATGCACTTCGTAATACTCTTGCAAGCTACCTTTCCCAGCCTCTATATAAATAAAAGGACGAATAGCCGAACGCGTATTTTTGTCTATATGAGAATCTTTATTGTATAGTATCTCTATTTTATATTCTGCCTCCATACTTTCCTTTACATTACCTGTTAATCTGATAATGTTATATTGCCCCGATCCATAACCATTATAAGCAAATGAACCATGACCATTATAGATATCCTCCTTACTCCATTCAGACGCCGGTTTATATGCCTCAAAGTCACTTGCGCCTTTTGTTTTTCTATAGTAGTTGATAGCTTGAATTGCGGACTCTTGCGGTAAATCCAAAATGCAAGCAAGACCATCCGTATAATCGGCACGATTGGAGAATGTCTTTAAAATAAATGACTCTGCCGTCAGTTCCGCATCAGAGCTTGTAACAGTGGTTGTAGTCTGACCGCCGGTTCCTGTTGAGGTCTGAGTTGTCACATAATGTGTAAACGTAGTTCCTTGCGTACATTTCACCAACAAATCATTCATATCATAATCTCCCTGCATCGGCCATATATCCTCAAAGCCATATATCCCTTTGTAAGATTCACTATAAGTCTCGACATCTTCTACTGTCACAATGTCCGTAATAGCCTTTATCGGATCGGTTTTTAATGTAAATACCACATCACTAAAGTTTTCATCGTCATCGTTATCCTCAAATGAAATCATTACATAATCTCCATAACGATACACGGCCGTACGCGGTTCCCCAAACTTGCTACCATTATTTGTCACGCTCAGACCGGAAGATGTTGCTGCACGATATGCTTGATCTTGCGTACATTGCCATTCTGTTTGGCGATTTGTCCAAGTATTACATGCCAGAACAAAACCAATACGATACCCTTTAGGAAAAACTTCGGATTCATTTTCTTTAGACGGATTTTCACCATAGAATTTTAACTGTACATTTGTCCCCCGAACCACACCTTGAGTACGCTTTGATTCATTCGGATATACGGAATACAAACCGTCTTGAGTATTCGGGAATAACATAATTACATTCGCATCCCTAAGATCTTTAGGCGCATTGCCATCTTTATAATAATAATAACCCAGTGAACTATTCCAGCATGTGTTACCGCCCAATAAAGAAATAACGACTTTAGCGTCTTCATTCACCAACATATCTGTAGCCGCACGATATTTTTGTGGACAAGTTTGATTTATGTTAATTACGCTCTGATGCGCTGTGAGTAACGTTGCAGCTTCACTCTTCGGAATATAAAGAGAACTACTTTCATCGGTAAATGCGTATCCATTATGGGATGTAGGTTCACCGCCTGTCGAAGTTGTTTCATAGTAAACTTCAATATTATCAATCATCGCATCTTTATATTTGGCTGATTCCTGCCATTTGTTCCCAGACTTTTTTGTCCAATTGCTACCTTGAGGTCCTTTAAATGTGATTTTTGTTCCCGAACTTACACCTGTAATCATAATTGTATGGCCAGAACTCTTTTGTGTTAATGATATCTCAGATCCCTGATTTACAGTACCACTAGTAGAAGAAACTGTTATAACAGAATTTCCACTTGCAGATTTAGCATTAAACTTAACATATAATGTTCGTTTATTACCGCTCCATTTAATAACATCCGGTAAAGTTATACTATTTGCGCTCTGCGATTCTTTCACCGAAAAAAATCTAATCCATCCATCATCACCCCGAATACCACTGCCATTTATTGTATAATCTCCTTTATATTCTGATTTTGAACCGGACAATTTCTGCAATTCGTCGTCATCATCATAAGAATCATATTTAGAGAAGTCATCACTCCATAATATCGTTTTTTGGGTCGTTCCCGTAGTTGCCGGTTCTTTAAATCCATCTATACGTCCTGTACTTTCATCCCATTCACCTAACCATGTTTTCCAACCATCTTCCGTTACTGCTTTACATTTATATGTTGTAGAACTACTTCCTGCGCGAGTCGCACGTTGGTTTTTAGTGTCCATATCCGCATCAGTTGCAACTATACGTCCATCATTGCCCACAGTCGTTTCTATCAAAGTTTGCGCATAGAATGCCGAGGTATAGATATACACTTTATCCAAATATGACGGTAAAGGCACATTTCCCTTAAAAGTTCCATCCACATCCGTATAACCGGTAAACAAAGGCAACACGCCTTCTTTTTTCACATACATTGTTCCCGAAACCTCTACCGGCATCCGGTCATACAGCTCAAAATACACAGAAGTGGGGAATCCAATATTCTCATAAGCCAAATCAAGAGAAGTTGTCGCTTCCGTATCAAATGTAAAATCACAATGCGGGCGTTCCCAATTCGGATCATAGTAGTTCTTCTCATCCGTACAAGAAGAAATACCTACTGTCAGCAAGAGGATCCATCCCCATACGCTTTGTTTTTTCCAATTCACCTTTTTCATTATTCTATCCATTTATTATTTCCTTAATCTTGATAAGTCCGCAGGGAACTTATTCGAGCAAAAGGCACTTTATTGCGCTATTATTTAGATAGTTCTACCATTTCACCCTCTTTAAGGCAAAAGTATAAAAAGTTGAAAACAATTGTTATAACCCTAGTGACTAATTTTGCTTTTTTAACTCAAAACTACCACAAATCTATAATAAGTCTTTCTTTTATAATTCCGATGATTGATATTTATTCTTCCGATTCAGAATCGGATTTCTGCTTCATGGTATGAATAAGGGTAATTGTGTATGTAAATAGAATACAGAAAATATTTACCATTTAATCTATCATGCCTCTTTGTTCCCGCTTCGTTTATACAATACATTCTTATAAGCGATATGTACTAGTATGACAATTGCTTTATGATTTTTCGCCCCTATTGGAAAAAGATAATACGTTTAAATCAAGTTTTTATAGAATAAACCAAAACGCTTATTATAAAGCGATTGAAAGAAGTAAATTTCTGTATTGACGTAGACAGCGCAACGTCCCGAGATAGACAGCTCTACGTTAGAAGGTAGATAGCTCTACATTGGGACGTTGCGCTGTCTACCTCATCGGGTTGAAAAAGCGCGACTCCATCAACCCGCTAGAGAATACGGGAACAGTGGGCATTAGGAGTTATTCAAATAACATACAATATCCGACAGGATGATAGGATTAGTTTACAATTTATATAGAATCAAAAAAATTAACATAAGGAAGATGAAGAAAAAAAATAAAGGCAATTATGTACAAATATCCTTTAACCAATCATTTATTATAGAAAATATACAGTAACGGGTACAAAGACATAGTACGTAAGGGAAGAAGAAGTATTGTTTCAAAGGAGAAGATATTGTGTATCAAACATGCTGTAAAGGAAAGCTAACAAATCTCCGAAAAGGACGGATATGTAAAGGCGACAAAATAAAGGAGGAGTTTCGAAATACAACAGCGATAACTACGCACTATCTCATAAGAACTTTTTTACAAAATAGAAGAACAATAAAAAGGTTCGGTTGGCAAACTCAGTAACGACTTTATCAAAAGAATCAAATGTGCGATAAACTATATAAACACTTAGATAAGTTCCCTGCGGACTAAACAAGATTAAATCGAATTATAAATTAAATAAAAAAAGCATATGAAAAGCGTAAGACTGGAAGGAAAAACATATTGGAGCAGCATTCTGCTTACAGTATTATTGGTCGTATTTACCGGATGTAACGAAGATAAAGATTATTACGATCCAAATTATGCGCCTCAGGTTTCGGGCATTTTGAATTTCTTCGATTTCAAAAGTACCGTAAACGTGTTTCTCGACTTCACCTTGGATAAAGCAGAAGCTGTGACATACAAAGTTTATATAGAAAACCCTTTCGAAATATTAGAGTCAGGTTCTATTGTTATGAAAGAAGGACTTTCCCCTATTACACTGATTTCGACCACTACAAACGGAACATACAGCGGAACGCTTACCCTCCCTACCACACTGGATAAAATATTCCTGTATGCCTACGACCCTAGTGAAATGCTAGTAGGCGAAATTTCAGGAAGTACCGTCATTATAAACGAGGACTATAACATTTGGGGAGTTGAAGAAGAAAATAATGATACGAAAGAGATCAAGAGTTTAAGGGATAAAAGTACCAGAGAGACGATCGAGGACGGAATGCTTAGCAAATTCAACATCTTAACACTTACCGAGAATCGTACAGGTCGCACTTGGTATGAGAAAGGAGCATGGCCTTCTTATGGATTACTTTTTGTTCCGGCCGAAACACCAAACAATGCTAAAGACACCAAAGGAGGTAAATACAAAATTCAGTCTGATGAAGCTAAAATGTACAGGGATCTTTACTCTGTAACAAAAAAACTAGGATTCCAAGAAGGTAAGACTCCTACCTATGATCTGCAACATGATATTGCAACAGATTTAGTAGTAGAAGAAGATGCGGAATTCGATGCCGTAAAAATAACTTTTGTAGGAGGTTACACCGGAGCAACAAATTTATTGGCTTACTATTGCTATGACGGCAATAGACCTCCTACTGCTCAGGAGATAGTCAATCTCCCTAAAGGCCTCATCTTCTTCAATGCCATTCCAGAGCAGTATGATAGAATAAGTGCCAGAATCTATTCTGGTATGACTGTAACCTTAAAGCCAATCAAAAAGGACGGAACTTTTGACACTCAATGGCGTCCCGGCACAAAAATAGGTTTTGTTTGTTACAATAATAAAAACTCCAAATACCCAATGTTCTCAACACCTTTCAATAATAAGAAATTCGATAAAATCAATGGTTACTGTTACGGATGCTGCGCTACTATTCCTTATAAATTTACGGACAATAAGATTCATATATTAGTGGGAATGGATGATTGGGATTATGAAGGTGGGGGAGATAAGGATATGAACGACCTTATCTTCAAAGTACACGGAGTAACCACGAAGTTGCCACCCATCGTCACCACTGGCGAACAAATGGAATCCCAAAACAAAGGGTTACTGATATTCGAAGACAACTGGCCGTCGATGGGAGATTATGACTTGAATGATTTAGTTATTACCTACGATTTGAAAAAAACTTATGACCGTGTCACAACAATAGATAACAATACACCTGAACCAAGTGTGACCACCACTTATTCCAATCCTAGATTTACAGATACTTTCGTAATGAAGCATTACGGAGCTAACTACGACAACAGTTTTGCTTATGAAATCAACTTAGGCGACAATACTGTTGATGAGTCCAAAGGAGGAATCACCATCACACGAGATGACCGGGCCGAATTTGATTACGAGATTCATAAGAAAAGCGAAAACAATTATATAATTTATCTACAGCATTATGTGAAAACAAATGGTTTTGGAATACAGCACAATGCACAAGCACTAGATTTCTGGAACACCCCACAAGCTAATAAAGAAATTACTTATACGGTCACCGTTCCATTAATGCTGAAATCTGCCACCGAAGCGCCCATTTTCCCAAATCTGTCTACTTATTTCAACCCCTTCCTTCTGAAATATTCGAAAGATAATACTTCTGGCAATGATTATAGTATGGAAATCCATTGCATAGGCAACCCACCTTCTCACCCGAATGCATTAAGCACTTACGATAATCTCGCAACAAAAGGAGAGAACAATACAGGCAAAAGTGATTTGTGGCCACACACTGGTGAGCACGAATGGTATGCAGCTAAAGATAACTTCCCGTTTGCCATTCATTTCAATGCCGATGCCGACGCAAGTATCTTAAACTTCCGATATCCGGATGAACAGGAAAAGATCGGAGATAAATATCCGGATTTTAAAGATTGGGCCAACAGCGGAGGAAAAGAACACACCAACTGGTGGAAATAACATATTCGAGAAGTTCTTTAAAGAGTTTGTATCCTAACAGGCACAAGCTCTTTTTTGATACTCTTTAGAGGCGTTGGTTCATGCGGTTGCCTAAATAACCCCGCCCCAATGGAGCGTTCTTCCCCATCCGGCTCGTCTTAATGAAACCGGACCTGTTATTGATGAAATATTCTCTTACGTAATCGCCGAGTGCCCGGCCATGTAAACGCAAGGCCTGGGTCCGACGTTGGATATTAGGTGCAGAGTGTAGGCAAAAGCCTCCATGGTATATATAAAAGACCTTTTATGTCTGCAACTTACCAAACAAGAATGAGCCTTTATTTCTCAAAGCTGATTCTTGTAAAGATTGTTAAGTCAAACAAAAATAATTTCTTTCTTCTACCCCCCCCCACGAAACTTTATATATATCTTTGCAGTGTTTATTCATTACAATTAAATTACACCATGAAACTACAAAAGCTTACTTTGACTTTACTCACAGCACTGTTTATCGCCTGTTCCGATAGCGACAATGATTCCATGCCTGCTCCCATTCCAGATGGAGAAGCTTTGGAAATTACCACTCAAGTAACCGCCGATGAAAATGGTAAATTCATAACAGATGTGTGTGTAAAAGGAAATAACATAGTGATTGACTGGGGCGACGGAAAAAGAGAAACCGTTAGCAGCGAAGAGCATACCACCGATTTCCTCCATCAATATGCGAAAAGCGGCACATACACCATTAAAATAGAAAAGGCTCCTATCCGCGAACTGATAATAGGAAACGCTATGGGAACACTATCTTCCGAACTGACGGTAAGCGCCTGTCCCTCTTTAGAAAAGTTAGAAATCACTATCCTTTCCAATCTGCGTTCGTTTGCAGTGACTAATTGTCCTAAATTGAGTGTTTTTAAAGCGGCTGTCTGTCCAAAGCTCACCGAATTGAATCTATCAGGCGTTTCCACATTGAAGCATTTAGAATGTCTCGATTGTAAACGGCTTGCCTCTTTAAACCTCAACACACAATCTCAGTTAACTTATTTACAATGTTCGGAAACAAACATCAAAGACCTTAACCTGTCGAACAATCCGTTGATAGAACGTTTGATTCTTGCTCAAACGCCTATCACTTCTATAGATTTGAGCCGGCAAACAGAACTCGAGATCCTGCAACTGATCCAAACCCAACTGACAGATATCGACTTAAGCCATAATGAAATCCTTTCCGATTTGGTTTGTATAACCAATCCGATAGACGAACTGGACCTTAGCCATTGTCCCCTGTTGAGAAAGCTTAATTGCACGAATTGCGGGTTATCCGCATTGGACGTCAGTGCCAATACCCAACTTTACATATTGGCATGCCCAGAGAATGAACTTACCGCTTTGGACTTAAGCAATAATAAGGAACTGATAGGATTACAGTGCCGCCACAATCTGCTTACCGAACTTACGCTTAACAATAACAAAGAAATAAACCTGCTCGATTGCGGAGAGAACAAAATGGAAAGGGATGCGCTTGAAACTTTATTCGACACCCTGCCCGACTTTACTTCTAAAGCTGTAAAAGGAGATCTTACACCACCGCGCCCGCAACGGTTGATTGCCATACAAGGAAATCCCGGAGCAGAACGGTGTGCCAAACAGATATTCGAGAAGAAGGGTTGGGAAGAAGTGCAAAACCTGGGAAACTATATTCAGTAACTATCTATATAAGGTATATTATCTGACTTGACGCCTCCCTCCAGGTGACAACACCCGTTTTTTAAGTAGTGCGCTTCTCACTTGTCTGCTTAAACCCAATAAGGCTCTCTCCAAATAGAAAAAAGAAACAGCCTTACTAATTATTGGGATATTGAAACATACGAATCCCCTTGTTTTCGCCTTCTATCGATAAATTAGGGCTAAAACAAGGGGATTTATCTTAAGGACATTCAGAAAATGCTATAAAATTAGCCAACTAATCCATGAAGTGCACCCTAAAAGTTTTGTGTCCAACTTTTGAGGTGCACTTCACCATTGCGAGTTAGTTGGCTTTAACTTTATTATTTTAAGGATATCCCTATCTTAAAAGAGGTTTTAATCCATAACAATCTCAACTTTTTTATACTGAGACAACCTCATTTTACGACGGTTTCTTATAAGTATCTATATGAAAAGGGAGCCTATATTCCATTCACTTAAAAGGTTTCATCACTACTCCTAAATTCTTCTTACCATCCATCTTCACAACCAACGGCTCGTCAAAACGTACATGCCGCAGATATTGCGTCTCCTCTACAGCGGGCAAGGAATCCAAAAACTCCTGATCATATACCCCATCCTTACGGAAGGCGTTCACGGTGAAATATCCTACACCGAAAGAAGTCAGATTCTGAAAGAAGTGTGTCCCTTGCGAAGGGTCTACCCGATAATTAGTCAATCCGGCTTCAACAATGACACGTGCAGCGGAGATATGCGGCCATTTAACGGGAATGCCCAGCCATGTGTCGCTACTGCCCCAGCGTCCCGGACCTACCAATATATAGTTTTTACCTTCCTGCAAGAAACGACGGTTCAACTTTTCTATATCATAGGCTATCATCTGGTTATTGGAAGGGGTATAATTGTCGGTCTTCACATACACAATGTCTTGCAAATCGGTTACAATGCCGTGTCCTAAAGAATTATGGGAACGCAACAATGTATCTTCATCCTTTATTAATGACAAATCTTCATCGAGCATCTCCTTACTATCTACTATCGGACGAATTTGCAACAAATAAAAAGTGCCTGTCTTATCCGGACTCAACTTCACCGCAAATTCGATTTCCACCGGACGACGCATCTCTTCCTGACCATATTTCTGCGCCAACTGTAAAAGTTCCGCCAAAGGGAAGACATCGTGTTGCAATACATTGGCAAAAGTGATCAGTTTACGGCCTCCCGGATAGATACCGTCACGAATAACCATATCATAGGGGTCGTAAGTGGAAGCGATAAAGATTAGCGCACCATCTTTCTCAGCCTCTTTTACCGGCAACTTTAAGATATTGAAGCCATCATCGATGGAAAAGTTCTCGCCTACATTCTTCGTATCCAACGCATAAAACTGAGTCTGCGTTTCACGCAAGGCAATCTCCATCTCGCTGGTTTGCAATACCTGATGAGGATGGTAGGGACATACACGCAATGTCAAACCTCCATCAACAATATATTTACCCAGTCCTAACGCAAGGCTAACAATTCCCTCTTCCGCTTTTTCCTCTCCTATGGGATAATAATTGAGCGAACGAGCTACACCCGAAATGGCCGGATAATAGCGATCGCCACGTTGAGTTCCCACCACCTCCTGCAAGATAACCGCCATCTTTTCCTGGTCTATCACATTGCTGGTGGCTTGCATGTAAGCTTTACTGTCCCGATAATATACTGAAGCGTAGACTCCTTTTATCGCATCGCTCAGCATACGGAGCATCTCGTATTTATCTTCTATATAAGGAATCATATAGGTAGAATAGATTCCTGCAAACGGCTGGTAATGGGAATCCTCGAGTAAACTGGACGAACGTATGGCTACCGGAGCTTTTACCACATCGAAGAAAGCGAAAAAGTCGTCCACCAAACGGTCGGGTAACTTTGCACGAAGGAAATGCTTCAATATAACATCATCGGGCTGGTCGCTCAAAGCTATTTGATAAAGGTTGTTCGAATCCATGAACTCATCGAAGATATCGGTACAAAGCACCACCGTTTTGGGTATCGCCACTGAAGCGTTTTCAAACTTCTCGAATTCGCTGTGGCGCTTCACCAAGTTATCGATAAAGGCCAGTCCGCGCCCTTTGCCTCCCAACGAGCCTTCGCCGATACGGGCGAAATTGGAATAAGTGTCGAAACGGTCTCGCAGAAACTCAGCCACCACACCCCGATTCTTCATCTTCCGGTATTTCACGATAGCATCGAAAATAATCTGCCGGTGCGCATCTACATCCTGTAAAGATTTCCATGTAATCTGTTTCAAGAATTCAGCCACCGGAAACATGGCACGCGAATAGAGCCAACGCGATACATGATTGCGACTGATATGATAGAGCAACGATTCTTTCGGTACGGAAAAGATAATATTTTGCAATTCTTTCAGATTCCGCACCCTTGCAATCTCTTCCATCGTATTCGGATCGCGGAAAATGAAATCTCCGAAACCGAAATTGGCCGAAACTGCTTCTCTCAAATCGATATTCATCTTCTTCGAATTCTTATCGATAAAGCTGGCGCCATACCGACCGGCGAGTTGCTCGTTACCCACTTCGGACGACTGCATGATAAGCGGCACGTACTCATCCTGTGCCCGGATAGCTTCCAGCAAACGAAGGCCGGCTTCCGGATCTTTCTTACCATTACGGGGAAAGTTGGCATCGGTAATCACTCCCAATATATTGTCGCTGTACTTCTCATAAAGCGCCATAGCCTCTTCGTAAGTACGAGCCAATACTATTTTAGGACGCCCGCGCATACGCAAAGTACTTTGATGGGCATTCAGAGCTTCGGTAGCAAAGTCTTTACTCTGTTTCAGCACAAACTTATAAAGATTCGGCAATACGGAGGAGTAGAAACGAATGGAATCTTCTACCAGCATAATCATCTGCACTCCAACCTCTTTCACATCATGCTCCAAATTCATCTTGTCTTCTATCAGCTTGATGATGGAAAGCAGCAAATCGGTATTTCCCAACCAGCAAAACACATATTCGAAAATGCTCAGATCCTCGTTTTCCATACGTTTGGTGATGCCGTGTGAAAAAGGAGTCAGCACAACTAAAGGAATATGTTCGTATCGCTCCTTAATACTGCGGGCAATATCGAACACATCGCTATTATCCGTTCCGGGCATGCATATTACGAAATCGAATGTCATATCGGAAAGTTTCTGCCAAGCCTCCTCCTTGGTGGATACCTGTGTAAAACGAGGCGGATAACGGAGACTCAGATTCATGTACTCATTAAAAATCTTTTCATCTATGCGCCCGTCATCTTCCAGCATGAAAGCATCATATGGATTTGCCACCAGTAGCACGTTGAAGATTCGTTTAGTCATCAAATCGACAAACGAAGTATCTTTAAAATAAAGTTGGTTCAGTTTGAATTTACTCAACATGGTTCTGTCTTAATTTAAGAAACAAACAAAAGTCGGGATAAATCTCGTAATATGCAACAATTGGAAAAGAAATCTATTTTCACCGCACTTATTCTTATACCTTATATATAATAGTAAAAGATTTATCACTTTGCCTATAAGTGAAAGAAAACAAAGAAGCGAGTTGTTTGCTTTTGGAGGAAATGAAATAAAAAGATTTTCGGTTTTACAGTCTTATAGAAGAGTGTTCAGCCCACTATAAACTTTGAGGCTGAAAGAACTTATTTATAATACCTATATTCGCAAGGACTATAAAGTTAGAATTAAAATTTGAAAACCACCAGACAACCTACCATCATCCATCTCATAAAGTTTACAAAATTAAAGGGAAAGACTTGCGGTTAAAAGTTTCCAGCTATTAAGGATCAGAGATTGGTCAAGCAACAGTATTCATAACCCATACGCACCCCGTTCTTATCATTTTATCAGTTTATACATAAAATTTTCGCAAATAATTTTGGTCAATACATATAATAACCTATATTTGCACCAGTATTTGGTTGCATTTTATCATTAACCTTAAAAACCAATTATCATGAATATCGAACGTATCATGTCCTCTCTTGAGGCAAAACATCCGGGCGAATTGGAATACCTCCAAGCGGTAAAAGAAGTACTTTTATCCATTGAAGATATCTACAACCAACATCCTGAATTTGAAAAAGTCAGCCTTATCGAACGTTTAGTGGAACCCGATCGTATTTTTACTTTCAGAGTTCCTTGGGTAGACGACCATGGCAAAGTACAGGTTAACCTAGGTTATCGCGTACAGTTTAACAATGCCATCGGCCCGTATAAAGGCGGTATCCGTTTCCATGCATCAGTAAACTTGTCAATTCTGAAGTTCTTGGGCTTTGAACAAACTTTTAAAAACGCACTGACAACTCTGCCTATGGGTGGTGGTAAAGGTGGCTCCGACTTCTCTCCAAGAGGTAAGAGCGATGCCGAAGTGATGCGTTTCTGTCAAGCTTTCATGTTGGAGTTATGGCGACACCTTGGTCCGGATATGGACGTTCCGGCCGGCGATATAGGCGTAGGCGGACGCGAAGTAGGCTATATGTTTGGCATGTACAAGAAACTTACCCGCGAGTTTACCGGTACATTTACCGGAAAGGGACTGGAATTCGGCGGTTCGCTGATTCGTCCTGAAGCAACAGGCTTCGGTGGTCTATATTTCGTAAACCAAATGCTGAAAACCAAAGGTATTGATATTAAAGGAAAAACAGTTGCTATTTCAGGTTTTGGTAATGTTGCCTGGGGGGCCGCAACCAAAGCTACTCAATTAGGTGCAAAAGTGGTGACTATTTCGGGACCGGACGGTTACATTTATGATCCGGACGGAATCAGCGGTGACAAAATAGATTATATGCTTGAACTCCGCGCATCGGGTAATGATATAGTAGCTCCGTATGCCGAGAAATATCCGAGCGCAACGTTTGTAGAAGGACGCCGTCCGTGGGAAGTCAAAGTAGATATCGCTTTGCCTTGCGCAACTCAAAATGAGTTGAATGGTGACGATGCAAAGACTTTAATTAATAATAATGTTATTTGTGTGGGAGAAATCTCGAACATGGGATGTACTCCGGAAGCAATCGATACTTTCATTGAACATAAAACCATGTATGCTCCCGGTAAGGCAGTGAATGCCGGCGGTGTAGCTACATCAGGGTTGGAAATGAGTCAAAACGCTATGCACATGAGCTGGACAGCAGAAGAAGTTGATCAAAAACTACACGGAATTATGTACGGCATACACGAACAATGTGTGAAGTACGGCACACAGCCGGACGGTTACATCAACTATGTGAAAGGCGCAAATATAGCAGGCTTTATGAAGGTTGCCCATGCTATGATGGCACAGGGAATCGTTTAATAATAGAATCTCGTTTAGTTGTATTTGTATTTTGTATTGTAACATGCGTTACCACACCTGTGAAGGCCTGGTAGCGCTTTTTTATTCTACTTATACAATACGACGTTTCTAACTTAAACGAGTTTCTAAGATAAGTATCTGCCTCAAAACATAGAAAGTAATTATTCGTTTCCTATGAAAAAGCAATATGTACTTTCACTTCATAAACCGAAAACAGCATGCCGATTACAACACCATATTAATACGGAAAAACGATACGATTTACTTCACTTCCCTGGCGGAAAGCTCGGTTTCGCTTTTCCCTTCGAAAGCACAAATAGCCTGTTTCCATTCTTCCGGAATCAATTCCGCTTGTAGGTTTCGCATATTGTAACCCACCATCACAGTGCGGCATTCGCACTTTACTTCCTGCTTAGCCACATTAACGGCACGCTGTAACAGAGTAAAACTTTTATGCCCTAAATGAACCGTAGTGGTTTGTATTACTAACTGATCGCTAAAGAAAACCGGCGCAAAGAAATTTGCATTCACATTGGCCACCACCATTGCCACATCTTTCCAATCGAGTTCTTTGCCGCCCATCACATCTCGCAGATAGGTGGTTTTTGCTAAATCATAAAGAGAAAAATAAACGGAATTGTTCATGTGACCGAACTGGTCGACATCGCTGAAACGAATTTGAACCGGCAAAGAATGTTTAAAATCCATAAGTATATTCTATATTTACTATTTAAATGCCGCATGAAGGAGATGTCCTCCCGTTACAACAAACTTTTCTGTACAATTATGATTGTACAGGCAGTTAAAATATAGTTCTTACACACTATAAAGCAACGGTATACAGCCCTCTGATTATGCGGACTTAATAAATTCAAGTTCAAAGGTACTCTTTTTGCTTTAAATAATCAGAAAACATGCATTCATTCTTATTTTTCCTTTAAAGAAAAAAAGGTTTCTTCATTCAACACGGCATATTAATCGGAATTTATGCGTAAGTTTGCAAAGTTTTTTAAGAATAGAATTCTACATCTACATCATTATGGAAAAGAAATTGAAACGAGAAAGCCTCTGCGTTCAGGCAGGATGGAATCCGAAAAAAGGAGAACCGAGAGTGTTGCCTATTTACCAAAGCACGACATTTAAATATGAAACCAGTGAACAAATGGCACGTCTCTTCGATTTGGAAGACAGCGGTTATTTCTATACACGCTTGCAGAACCCCACAAACGATGCGGTCGCAACTAAAATTGCAGCATTGGAAGGTGGCGTAGCTGCTATGCTTACCTCTTCGGGACAGGCTGCCAACTTTTATGCTATCTTTAATATTTGTCAGGCAGGTGACCATTTCGTATGTTCTTCAACTATTTATGGCGGAACATTCAACTTATTCGGTGTTACATTCAAGAAGTTTGGAATCGAATGTACGTTTGTCGATGCAGACGCATCGGAAGAAGAAATCAACAAAGCTTTCCGCCCGAATACGAAAGCGCTGTTTGGCGAAACCATCTCCAACCCGGGTATCGATGTACTGGATATTGAAAAGTTTGCACGTATTGCACACAGTCATGGTGTGCCTTTGATTGTAGATAACACATTTGCAACTCCAATTAACTGCCGCCCGTTTGAATGGGGAGCTGACATTGTGACTCACTCTACCACTAAATATATGGACGGACATGCTACCAGCGTGGGCGGCGCCATTGTCGACAGCGGTAATTTTGATTGGGAAGCTCATGCGGAGAAGTTTCCCGGACTGACTCAACCGGACGAATCCTACCATGGATTGACTTATACAAAAGCCTTCGGAAAAATGGCTTATATAACCAAAGCTACCGCACAACTGATGCGCGACTTAGGGTCTATCCAGTCTCCCCAAAATGCTTTCTTGCTGAATTTAGGATTGGAAACATTGCATCTGCGCATGCCGCAACATTGCAAAAACGCTCAAGCCGTAGCCGAATGGCTTGAAGCGAACCCGCAAGTGGCATGGGTACATTACTGCGGTTTGAAGAGCAATAAATATTACGAACTGGCTAAGAAATACATGCCTAATGGTTCGTGCGGTGTGATTGCTTTCGGGTTAAAAGGCAGCCGCGAAGAAGCTATCCGATTTATGGATAACTTGAAAATGATTTGTATTGTCACTCATGTAGCGGATGCCCGTACTTGCGTATTGCATCCGGCCAGCCATACGCATCGTCAGCTTTCCGACGAGCAACTGAGAGAGGCTGGCGTAGCACCGGATTTAATTCGTCTATCGGTAGGGATTGAAAATGTAGACGACATCATTGCTGACATTGAACAAGCATTGGCAAAATAATAAGGGGAACCGGAGGCAAGCCAACAACGAGGAGCATCCGGATTGGCCACCTATATTTATATAAAAGATAAACATCCTACTTTTTGGCGCATATATTAAAAGGCCGGAAGTAGGATGTTATTTTTTATATTCTATAAAAATCTCCCTGTCAGAGCAAAAAGACTGCGGATGTCAGGAGTTGCATTTAATACATAAGAGAACTATACGCATATATATCGTAACATTTCCCATACTACAAAAAGATAATGTTTCAAAACAGAACTTGAAGGTTAACAGGCTTACATTCTATAGATGATTGTCTCTCGAAAACAGAATTTCCTTGGTTCAGAAGCCTCTATAGGATGAAAGAATAAAACCGGGAAATCCTGACAGAGTCTGTTGCATTTCATAAGCAATACTATCGCATATTTCTATCTCAAGACAACGGCCATTTACCTGCGATAAGTAGGAATCGCAAATGTGCGGGATGAAACCGATACGCTATTTCCCTCTAAAATGGTAATTTTGAAAAGAGCTTCGCCTGTTTTCAGTTTCTTACCGGCACGGATATTAGCCGTATACCGGATACCGTCCCCAGCAGGAATACATTCTATCGTAGCGGAAGGCGATATATAAAGATGTTTGAGTCCGTTTAATTCTTTAATCACGGGAGTTACATTGTACACTGCGGAACGCCCCGTATTCATTACCTCGAATATTATCTTCGCCGTTTCATTGGAATCAATCCTCTGGTTACGGTTGGCATCGATGAAACGAATATTACGGATAACCAGACTGGAGTTCTTTACTGTCTGCCGACGATGCTTCAATGAATTCCTTTCCGGCTCCGGTTCATAACCATAAATTTCTTCCACATAATACCCTTCTTCTTGCTGCTGGCGCGGAGTGGTAACCGCATTGCCGACCAAGGCTCCTGAAATAGTGCCGATTAACGAACCGAACATACTGCCTCGATAGCCTCCCATATTGTCTCCGACTATTCCGCCCACCAAGCCGCCTACTTGCGCACCGACCATTACTGCAGCAGGATTCCCCTGCATTTCCTGCGATGAGCACCCCGAAAGTACGGTTATCAGAGCCATAACCAAGATTATCTTTTTCATACGTAAGCTTTTATATAGATATTTATGAATACAAATGTAGATAAAATTTACGAGATTTCACATCGGCAGGATATAAAAACGATCTTTTATAGAGGAAAGATACATGTATATGGAAGTCTTTTGCCTCACATTTTATAAGAACAGCATGGAGATTACAGGGAATCAATCAAAACAAACATCAGTTGAATAAGTGACTCACTCAATCAACTGTTGAATTTATTAATGTCCCGTTAAATTTTGAGACCCCTATTTTCCCGTTGAAGTATAATAATAAAGTGGAATATACAGGCTGCATGATTTATTATCTAATGAATTTCATAAAGAATATAAATTCAAATCCGTTTATTCGAAGCATGACCGTAATCGATAGATTATTAATTACATACAGTAGCATATATATCTTTTAACGGGACAGCAGTGTGTTGAATTAAAAAATAATTCATTAGAAAACGAAAAATGAAAGTCTGCTATTTCAGATAGGAGAAGAAATTAAACTGATAAACAAAACATGCTAGGAAGTAGCACCCCATCCGAGACGGTCTTGTATTGTGCACAAAATTGTCAGTGATAAGTTAAGCAAAGACCTTGAGTTCACGAAGCAAATCGGATGAGGTAAAACGAAGAATTCCTTCTCCCAGCTTTCCCGACAAGAAAATACGCCGGGAAAGTATTCCGTTCAAGATAGCTTCGGAATAGTTATACCCATCACCATACCCGCGTTTTTTAATGTAAGGGAATACGGTCTCCAAACGGATACAACCCGGCAGCAAACACAATACGCTCAGACTACCGATCCAGTCATAAGCAGTAAAGGTGTCTTCGACATTACTTTTAGAATAAGCATAGCCGAAAAGTCCTTCAACCCTAACGAATACCTCGTTTTGGGAGTATTAGAACGAGGGGGGGGGTCCGTTATCAACTTCCGGCGCATGATTCTGTGGATTCGGTTGAACAGGTTTTTCGACCGCTCAACATGCAATTCCAAGGTATTCCTTACGGTAAAGAGCATGTTTTTCAAAGAGAAAACATCTGTTTTTCCATGTTTTTCTTCAGCATGCAAAACCAAAGAACGCAGGTAGCGCAACCTCATAACGTAGACAGCTCTAGGTAGCAAGGTCGCGCTGTCTACGTCAGCACGTTGCGAAAACCTTCTCGGAACAAAGAAACAACAGCGGGAAATACCAATGATAAGAAATTGACATACAGTATTATAAAAGAGGGTCCAAAAACATACAAACATCTAACGGTATTTAACCTTTCAAACAAAATCCTACTTATCGGAAGCTTGTTCATCAGAAATAATATATCTTTGCAATATGGAATGGTTAAATAGTCTGTTTTTCGAACATACGCCACTGCAAGCGGTAATAATACTCTCTACCATTACCGCCATCGGACTTGGACTAGGTAAGCTCCGTCTTTTCGGGATTTCCTTGGGTGTTACTTTTGTATTCTTTGCCGGTATTCTGGCGGGACATTTAGGCTTCTCCATCGATCCGAACATGCTGAATTATGCCCAAAGTTTCGGTTTGGTACTTTTCGTATACGAACTTGGATTGCAGGTAGGACCGGGATTCTTCAGTTCCTTTCGTAAAGGCGGAGTGCAGCTCAACATACTGGGGATGGGCGTAGTGTTACTGGGAACCCTTATGACCGTTGTTTTCAGTAAGACGATCTCCATTCCGATGAGCGATATGGTGGGTATCCTTTGCGGCGCCACCACCAACACGCCGGCATTGGGTGCCGCACAAGAAACATTAAAGCAACTCGGCGAGCCGACAAGCGGTTCAGCGTTAAGCTGTGCCGTAAGCTATCCTTTGGGAGTAGTAGGCGTCATTCTTGCCATGCTGGCCATACGCAAACTTTTTGTCAGACAAGAGGATATTGAAGTCAACGAGCACGAAGAAACAAACCAAACATACATCGCAACATATCGAATACACAATCCTGCCATCTTCGGTAAAAGTATCAAAGAAATTGCTCAACTGAGCTATCCGAAATTCGTTATTTCACGCCTATGGAGAGACGGAGCAGTCAGCATCCCTACCTCCGAAAAGATATTGAAAGAGAACGACCGGATATTGGTCATCACCACAGAAAAAGATGCACCGGTTTTAACCATCCTCTTCGGCGAACAAGAATCCAAAGACTGGAACAAGGAAGATATCGACTGGAACGCTATAGACAGTCAATTGATATCGAAACATATTATCATCAGCCGCCCGGAAATTAACGGAAAGAAGTTAGGCTCCCTGCGTTTAAGAAACACTTACGGCATCAACATCAGTCGTGTAATGCGCAGTGGCGTACAACTGTTAGCTACTCCAGGATTGGTACTCCAATTCGGCGACCGACTGACAGTGGTAGGCGAAGCCGCTGCTATCCAGAATGTAGCAAAAGTGCTGGGTAACACGGCAAAAACATTAAAAGACCCGAATTTGGCGGCTATTTACATAGGCATTATACTGGGACTTATCTTAGGATCCATCCCCATTGTTATCCCGGGAATCAGTACTCCTGTAAAACTCGGACTGGCAGGCGGTCCCATTGTTGTAGGCATTCTGATTGGATGCTTCGGCCCGCGTTGTCATCTGATTACCTACACTACTCGCAGCGCCAATTTAATGTTACGCGGAATAGGATTATCACTCTATTTAGCGGGATTAGGTTTAAGTGCCGGCGCACATTTCTTTGAAACCGTCATGCGTCCGGAAGGAATTTTATGGATAGTATTAGGCTTTGCCATCACATTCATTCCGGTTGTCATTATAGCCCTGATAGCCTTACGCATCAGCCGTCTGGATTTCGGAAGTGTGTGTGGAATGTTATGTGGAAGTATGGCCAATCCAATGGCTTTGAATTATGCCAACGACACCATTCCGGGAGACAATCCGGCCGTAAGCTATGCTACAGTTTACCCGCTTTGTATGTTTAGCCGAGTGATTATAGCACAACTTATTCTGATGCTATTCATATAAACCGCAACACAGGCTTCTGAGCTCCACCATTCAGAGTGCCACCATTCCCACCCTTTTCATCATTTTCACCATTCAAAGCGCCACAAAGAAGCAAATATACAACCTAAAGAACTGCATAAAACCCACGAAGAACGTACGAAAGTCATAAAAAACCTATGAAGACCGCTTTCTGCTGCGGGAAATCGAAAAAGAAGACAGTCAGACTTCCTCTCATATATAAAAAGCATATGTATATTATTGCTACTACTGCAAAAAACTTATTCTAATGCTATTTATATAAACCATAACAAAGGCTTCAGAGCACCACCATTCAAAGCGCCACAACAGAAGCAAAGACACACCTAAAGAACTATATAAAACCCACTAAGCACGTACGAAAGTCATAAAGAACCTACGAAAACCGTTTTCTACTGCGAGAAATCGAAAAAGAAGACAGTCAGACTTCCTCTCATATATAAAAAACATATGTATATTATTGCTACTACTACAAAAAGAATTGCACAACTGTGAAAGTTTCACTTTACAGTTACGCAAGATTCCCCCCTATTTCAATTTAAGAGCAGTCGTCTACAGTTAAGCATAACTCCTTTTAAAATAGAAAAATTGCGTGTTATAGGTGAAGAAGTTTACGTAACAACCGATTCCATCAATTTACCTGCAATGCAACCGTTCAAAGTTACCGATAACAATCAGACAATTCCTTTATTCAAGTATTAAACGATGCAGGAAAGGCTGTTAAATCCCAAATAGGTACAACAGAACACCCTTATTTCTAGAGGACAATAACGAACTCAAAACTACCGTCTCTCAATATTCATCTTATAAAAGAAAGAGGCGGAACTTTTATCAAGTCCGCCTCTTCCTTATATATAAAAACTCTATAAATTTATTCAGCTTTCAGAGTTTCTTCAGCAGGAGTCTCAACCACCTCTTCAGCAACAGGTTGTTGAGCAGGAGCCTCTGCAGCAGCTGTTGCACTCTTCTTAGAACGACGAGTACGTGTAGTTTTCTTAGTAGCCTTTTCTTTAGCCATGTTTTCATCGTAATCAACTAACTCGATGAAGCACATTTCGGCATTGTCACTAGGACGATTTCCTAATTTGATAATACGAGTATAACCTCCAGGACGATCAGCAACCTTTACAGAGATATCTTTGAACAATTCCGTTACAGCATACTTATCTTGCAAATAACCAAATACAACACGACGTGAGTTTGTTGTGTCGTTTTTTGATTTTGTAATCAAAGGCTCCACGAATTTCTTCAAAGCTTTAGCCTTTGCAACAGTCGTAGTGATTCTTTTGTGCTTAATCAACGAAACAGCCATATTTGACAACATAGCTGCTCTATGAGAAGCAGTACGACCTAAATGGTTGAATTTTTTATTGTGTCTCATTTTTTATTCTTTATCTAATTTATACTTAGAAATATCAGTTCCAAACGACAGATTCAGACTATCGAGCAAATCATCAAGCTCAGTAAGCGATTTCTTACCGAAGTTTCTGAATTTCAGCAAATCTGTTTTATTGAATTGAACCAAGTCACCTAATGTCTCTACATCTGCAGCTTTCAAACAATTAAGCGCACGTACAGAAAGATCCATATCCACTAACTTTGTCTTCAATAATTGACGCATATGCAATACTTCCTCATCAAACTCTTCATTGCCATCAACATCTGAATTCTCAAGAGTAATCTTTTCATCAGAGAATAACATGAAATGATAAATAAGTATCTTTGCAGCTTCTTTCAGAGCTTCCTTCGGGTGAATGGAACCATCCGTAGTAATCTCAAGTACAAGTTTATCGTAGTCAGTCTTTTGTTCAACACGGAACGGTTCAACTTGATACTTCACATTACGAATCGGAGTGTAAATAGAATCGATAGGAATTACATTAACATCGGTGCAGAATTCACGGTTTTCATCAGCTGGAACATAACCACGTCCTTTGTTAATCGTAAGATCGATTTGCATTGTTGCTTTTGAATCTAAATGGCAAATAACCAATTCAGGATTTAACACTTCAAATCCAGTCAAATACTTACCGATATCACCAGCTTTGAATTCTGTTGCATTCTCAATAGTGATACTTACTTTCTCGTTCTCAAATTCTTCTACTATTTGTCTGAATCTTACTTGCTTCAGATTCAAGATAATGTTGGTGACATCCTCTTTCACTCCAGGTACGGTAGAAAATTCGTGCTCAACACCTTCAATACGAATAGTGTTGATAGCAAATCCCTCCAATGAAGATAAAAGAATACGGCGCAAAGCATTACCAACAGTAATACCAAAACCGGGCTCCAACGGACGGAATTCAAACTTACCAAATTTGGAATCCGCCTCCAACATTAATACTTTATCAGGTTTTTGAAATGCTAATATCGCCATGAATTTAATTATTATTTAGAGTACAACTCAACGATCAAATGCTCTTTAATATTCTCAGGAATATCTGCCCTTTCAGGAATATGCAACAATTTACCAACTTTTGTTGTTTCGTCCCACTCCAACCAAGGATATTTGCTGTGATTAAACCCTGCAAGTGAATTAGCAATTACTTCCAATGATTTCGATCTTTCGCGAACACCTACAAGCTGACCGGGTTTTACTGAATAAGAAGGAATATTTACCACTTTACCGTCAACCGTAATATGTTTGTGACCTACAAGCTGGCGAGCAGCCGCACGAGTTGGAGCAATTCCCAAACGGAATACAATATTATCGAGACGAGACTCTAAGCTTTGCAACAAAACTTCACCGGTAATACCGTTTACACTCGCTGCCTTTTCAAACATATTACGGAATTGTTTTTCCAATACTCCGTAAGTATATTTTGCTTTTTGCTTTTCAGCCAACATGATACCATACTCTGAAGTTTTTCTTCTTCTAGAGTTTCCATGCTGTCCAGGAGGATAATTTCTCTTAGACAAAACTTTATCTGCTCCAAAAATAGCTTCACCAAATTTACGAGCGATTCTTGATTTTGGTCCAGTATATCTAGCCATTTTAAATCTTAATTTAATTGTTTATTAATGAACTTAAATTGTTGCAGCCGCGATTACAGAAAGGAAAATGCAATCCAAAAACTAATTCAAGTTTCATTCTAATTTAGGTTATCTTTTATACTCTTCTTCTCTTAGGAGGACGACAACCGTTATGTGGAAGCGGTGTTACGTCAATGATTTCAGTAACTTCAATTCCTGCTCCATGAACCGTTCTAATAGCTGACTCCCGTCCGTTGCCCGGTCCTTTAACATAAGCTTTCACCTTTCTAAGTCCAAGATCATACGCTACTTTAGCGCAATCTTGTGCAGCCATTTGCGCTGCATAAGGAGTGTTCTTTTTAGAACCTCTAAATCCCATTTTACCTGCAGAAGACCATGAAATAATCTGACCTTCACTATTTGCTAGAGAAACAATAATATTGTTGAAAGAAGAATGAACATGCAATTGTCCATTTGCATCAACCTTTACATTTCTCTTTTTAGCTGCGACTGTTTTTTTTGCCATATCAACAATTATTATTTAGTAGCTTTTTTCTTATTTGCAACTGTTTTCTTTCTTCCCTTACGTGTACGAGCGTTGTTCTTAGTGCTCTGACCACGAACCGGCAGACCAATACGATGACGCACACCACGATAGCAACCAATATCCATTAATCGCTTAATGTTCAATTGCACTTCTGAACGAAGATCACCTTCTACTTTATACTCAGCACCAATGATTTCACGGATTTTAGCTGCCTGATCATCTGACCAGTCTTTTACTTTCAAATCTCTGTCAACACCAGCCTTATCCAAGATTTTTGCTGAACTGCTGCGTCCAATACCATATACGTATGTTAACGCAATCTCGCCTCTCTTATTCTGAGGCAAATCTACACCAACTATTCTTATAGCCATATACTAAATTATTTTTTTTGCAAAAATAATAAATTATCCTTGACGTTGTTTATACTTAGGATTTTTCTTGTTAATTACATACAAACGGCCATTACGTCTAACGATTTTACATTCCGGCGTACGTTTCTTTAATGATGCTCTTACTTTCATATCTTTATGTGTATTATTTATATCTAAAAACAATTCTACCCTTAGATAAATCATAGGGAGACATTTCTACCCTTACTTTATCACCTGGTAATATTTTAATGTAATGCATTCTCATCTTGCCTGAGATGTGAGCTGTAATCTCATGCCCGTTTTCTAATTCTACGCGAAACATTGCATTGGACAATGCTTCAACTATTACTCCATCTTGTTCTATTGCGGATTGCTTTGCCATATTAAATTGCTTTATCTCCTAAAACTTGTTCTACATATTCGAATGAAGACAAAATATCTGCTTTACCCTGATTGATAGCAATTGTATGTTCAAAATGAGCAGCACATTTACCATCCCGCGTTCTTACTGTCCACCCATCAGGCTCCATATAGATCTGACGGGAACCTAACGTAATCATTGGTTCTATTGCAATACACATTCCTTTCTTCAACAATATTCCATACCCTCTTTTTCCATAGTTAGGAACTTGAGGATCTTCATGCATTTTTTTTCCAATACCATGCCCGACAAATTCACGAACGACACCGTATGAATTAGCTTCAGAATATTTCTGGATTGCGAATCCTATATCACCCAAGCGTCTGCCATGAACAGCATTTTCAATACCCAAATATAATGCCTCTTTTGTGACTTTCAATAAATCCCTAATTTCTGGAGCAACCTCTCCTACACAAAATGTATAAGCAGAATCACCACAAAAACCGTTCATATAAGTGCCACAATCAACTGATACAATATCACCTTCTTTCAATGGCGTGTCATTAGGTATCCCATGAACCACCTGATCATTAACCGAGGTACACAACGTTCCTGGAAAAGGATCCCCATTAAGATTTGGAAAGCCTTTAAATGTAGGAATAGCTCCATTATCTCTAATAAACTCTTCCGCAAGCTTATCCAATTGGCGTGTTGTAACACCAGGTTTTATCATTTTGGCAACTTCGCCCAAAGTTTTCCCTACAAGAAGGTTACTTTGGCGAAGTAGTTCTATCTCATCTTCAGTCTTAAGAAATATCATCGATAATATACTTAATAAGCAGAAACATTAGCCGAACGCCCTTTAATACGCCCAGATTTCAATAGACCATCATAATGTCTCATCAACAAATGACTCTCCACTTGCTGCAAAGTATCCAAAACGACTCCAACAAGAATCAACAATGAAGTTCCACCAAAAAATTGCGCAAATTCAGTTTTCACCCCAAACACACCTGCAAACGCCGGAAGAATCGCAATAATAGCAAGAAAAATAGAACCTGGTAAAGTTATACGAGACATAATTGCATCAATATACTCCGCTGTATTCTTTCCAGGTTTAATACCTGGAATAAAACCATTATTACGCTTCATATCCTCAGCCATCTGAGTCGGATTAATAGTTATTGCTGTATAAAAATAAGTAAAAACTATAATCAATATGGCAAATACCAAATTATATCCGAAACTCGTATGATCAATCAATGCACGCGCAATACCACTCGCATTCTCTGTATTAGAGAATCCTATAAGAGTAATAGGGATAAACATGATTGCTTGAGCAAAAATGATAGGCATTACATTGGCAGCATTCACTTTAAGAGGTATATACTGGCGAGCTCCACCATATTGCTTATTTCCAACAATTTTCTTTGCATATTGCACTGGAATTTTACGAGTTCCCTGCACTAACATTATTGCAGCTGCAATAACAAGCAATAGAAATACGAGTTCAAATAAGAACATGATAAGACCACCTGCACCTGGAGATGCCATCCGTGATACGACTTCTTGGAACAGTGATTGAGGAAGACGGGCAATAATACCTACTAAAATTATAAATGAGATACCATTACCAATACCCTTATCAGTAATTCTTTCCCCCAGCCATAAGATAAACATGCTACCAGCAGCCAAAATAATGGTCGAAGTAATCATAAATAATGTCCAATCTAATGAAGCATTTAATGAAGGTCCGGCTTGCGCCTTCAAATTAAGCAAATAGGAAGGAGCCTGGAACAACAAAATTGCTATCGTTAGATAGCGAGTATACTGATTGATTTTTCTTCTACCACTCTCACCCTCACGTTGCAACTTTTGAAAATACGGCACAGCGATAGCCAAAAGCTGGATAACAATGGATGCTGAGATGTATGGCATAATTCCTAATGCAAAAATAGACGCGTTAGAAAAAGCACCACCCGAGAACATATTCAATAAGGCCAAAAGACCCTCACTCGTTTGTTTGTGCAATTGTGACAACATATTTGGATTAATACCCGGAAGTACAACATATGAACCAAATCTGTATATCGCCACAAACAATACAGTGATGAGGATCCGTTGTCTCAGATCCTCAATTTTCCATATATTCTTTAATGTTTCAATAGATCTTCTCATTGAATCAGAGTTTTACTGCATTACCACCAACAGCTTCAATTGCTGCTACCGCACTTTTAGAAAAAGCATTTGCTTCTACTTCAAGTTTTGCGGTCAAATTACCATTTCCCAAAATCTTTACCAACTGATTTGAAGAAATAAATCCAGCTGCAATAAGGTCATCTAAACCAACTTTAGTCAAATTTTTAGCATCTGCCAAAGCTTGTATAGTACTTAAATTAATCGCCTTATATTCTACTCTATTGATATTCTTAAATCCAAATTTCGGGACACGACGTTGAAGTGGCATCTGACCACCTTCAAAACCGATCTTCTTAGAGTATCCAGATCTTTGTTTTGCTCCTTTATGTCCTCTTGTAGAAGTTCCGCCTAAACCAGAACCAGGACCACGACCGACTCTCTTTCTTGTTTGCGTAGACCTTGCAGCAGGCTGTAAATTATTTAATTTCATATTGAAAATTAATTTTTATATTAACAATATATTACTTTATAATGGTAACCAGATGTTTAACCTTCTCTACCATTCCAAGAATTGAAGGAGTTGCTTCGCGTTCAACCACACGGTTCATTTTACGAAGTCCAAGTGCATCCAGCGTTCTTTTCTGATCAATCGGTGCACCTATTCTACTTTTCGTCTGTTTAATCTTAATAGTTGACATAAATTCCTCCTTATCCTCTAAATACTTTTTCCATACTTATACCCCTGTTTTGGGCAACCATTCTTGCATCTCTCATTTCACTTAAAGCTAAGATTGTAGCTTTTACTAAATTATGAGGATTTGAAGAACCTTTCGATTTAGCCAAAACATCAGTAATACCAACACTCTCAAGAACAGCACGCATTGCACCGCCAGCTACCACTCCAGTACCATGAGACGCAGGCTTAATAAAAACCTCAGCTCCACCGAATCTTGCTGATTGTTCATGAGGAACAGTTCCTTTAAGAACGGGCACCCTAGTCAAGTTCTTTTTTGCAGCTTCTACTCCTTTCGCAATAGCAGCTGTTACTTCACCGGCTTTGCCAAGTCCCCAACCAATAATACCATCCTCATTACCTACAACAACGATTGCCGAAAAACTGAAAGTTCTACCGCCTTTCGTTACTTTAGTAACACGATTGATAGCAACAAGTCTATCTTTTAATTCGATATCGTTAGTTATCTTAACTCTGTTATTAACTGCCATAATCTTTAAAATTTAAGTCCACCGTTACGAGCAGCATCTGCTACTTCTTTTACTCTCCCATGATACAAGTAACCATTACGGTCAAATACGACAGTCGTAATACCAGCTTCTTGTGATTTTTTAGCGATTAACTCACCAACCCTAGCAGCTTGTTCTTTTTTGGGCATCGCTTCCATTCCCAAAGAAGAAGCGGCAGCCAAAGTCTTACCTGATAAATCATCAATAACCTGAACATAAATCTGCTTGTTACTTCTATAAACAGTCATACGCGGACGTTCAGTAGTACCCGAAATTTTATTACGTACTCTATATTTAATCTTGATTCGTCTTTCTAATTTTGTTGTCATGATAATACAATTTTATGTAAATTACTTAGCACCGGCTGATTTACCCGACTTCCTACGAATTTCTTCGCCAACAAACTTAATACCCTTACCTTTGTATGGTTCAGGCTTACGGAAAGAACGTATTTTTGAGCAAACTTGACCAAGCAATTGTTTGTCACAAGATTCCAATATAATAAGAGGGTTCTTATTTCTTTCAGACTTTGTCTCAACCTTTATTTCTGAAGGCATTTGCATAAAAATAGTATGGGTATAGCCTAAGGATAGCTCTAAAATATTACCGTTATTAGACGCACGATATCCAACACCGACTAGTTCCAATTCTTTCTTATAACCAACAGACACGCCAACAACCATATTATGAATTAATGCACGATACAAACCGTGATAGGCATGTTTTTGTTTCGGATCATCAAGCATAGCTTGCTCATTCTCAGACAAAACAATGTGACTATTCTCAACGACTACATTAATAGCCGGATTTACATACTGGCTCAACTCACCTTTGGCTCCCTTTACAGTAACCATATCATCCTTATAAGTAACAGTTACTCCACTTGGAATACTTATGGGTAATTTTCCTATTCTTGACATAGATAAATCCTCCTATTAATAAACGTAGCAAAGAACCTCTCCACCAATTTTGAGATCAGCAGCTTCTTTGTTTGTCATTACACCTTTGGATGTTGATATTATAGCAATACCCAATCCATTTATCACTCTCGGCATATCTTTATACCCTGTATACTTACGCATACCTGGAGTAGATATCCTTTCCAACTTTTTAATCGCGTTAACTTTATTAACGGGATCATACTTCAAAGCTACTTTAATAGTACCTTGAGGACCATCTTCTACAAACTTATAATTAAGAATGTAGCCTTTTTCAAAAAGGATTTTAGTAATCTCCTTTTTAAGATTAGAGGCAGGAACTTCTACAACTCTGTGCTTTGCACTGATTGCATTTCTCAACCTCGTCAAATAATCTGCTATTGGATCTGTCATATAAATAATTATTAAATTAATCAGGACTCTCCTGACAATATTTAAAAAATAAAATTACCAGCTTGCTTTTTTCACTCCCGGAATAAGACCATTAGAAGCCATTTCACGGAACTGAATTCTTGAAATTCCAAATTGGCGAATATATCCCTTCGGACGTCCCGTTAATTTGCAACGGTTGTGTAAACGAATGGGATTAGAATTTTTCGGAAGAGACTGCAACTTCTGAGCAGCTTCATAAGCCTCTGCAGGCTCACCCGTATTCACAATTTTCTTCAGTTCAGCACGTTTTTCCGCGTATTTGGCTACAAGTTTAGCTCTTCTAACTTCCCGAGCTTTCATTGATTCTTTTGCCATAACTTAATTCTTTTTTGCGTTTTTAAAAGGTAAACCAAATTCTTTCAGCAATGCATATCCTTCTTCATCCGTCTGAGCAGAAGTAACAAAAGTAATATTCATTCCTAAGATTTTAGTAATACTATCAATATTAATCTCAGGGAAAATAATCTGTTCTTGAATTCCTAAAGTATAGTTACCTTTTCCATCGAATTTGCTTTCAATTCCTTTAAAGTCGCGAATACGAGGTAATGCAACCCGAACCAACTTCTCCAAGAACTCGTACATTCTTTCACGACGCAAAGTTACCATAACGCCAATAGGCATTTTCTTACGCAACTTAAAATTTGCAATATCTTTACGAGAGATTGTAGCAACCGCTTTTTGACCGGTAATAGCTGTCATCTCATTGATAGCAACTTCAATAATTTTTTTATCAGCAACAGCCATACCTAAACCTTGATTAATCACAATCTTTTTAAGTACGGGAATCTGCATCGATGAAGAATATTGAAATTGATTTTTCAATGCAGGAGCAATGCGCTCTGCATATTCTTTCTTAAGGCTAGCAGTATTACTCATTATTTAATCTCCTCTCCTGATTTTTTAGAATAACGCACTAAAGTTCTTCCATCAGAACCAATTTTTCTTCCCACACGTGTCGGTTTACCAGTCTTTGGATCAACCACATTCAAATTAGAGATATGTATAGGAGCTTCTTGCTTAACTATACCACCCTGAGGATTCTTCGCACTTGGTTTTGTGCTTTTAGATACCATATTGATACCTTCAACGAGCGCACGACCTTCCTTAACAAGAACCTTTAACACGCTACCAGTTTTACCTTTATCTTCGCCAGAATTAACGTAAACTGTATCGCCCTTTTTTATATGTAATTTACTCATTACTTAAATCTTTTACAAAATTAAAGTACCTCTGGTGCCAATGATACAACTTTCATGTTTGCAGCACGAAGTTCTCTTGCTACCGGACCGAAAATACGACTACCTCTAATTTCACCTGCGTTATTCAATAGTACACAAGCATTATCATCAAAACGAATATAAGAGCCGTCAGTACGACGAATCTCTTTCTTAGTACGTACAATCAAAGCTTTAGACACTGCACCTTTTTTAATATCACTTGAGGGGATAACGCTCTTTACTGAAACAACAATTACATCCCCAACAGACGCATAACGTCTCTTTGTACCGCCTAAAACGCGAATACAAAGAGCTTCTTTTGCGCCACTATTATCACACACTGTAAGTCTGGATTCTGCTTGTATCATAATTACTTAGCTCTTTCGATTATTTCTACTAATCTCCATCTCTTAGTTTTGCTCAATGGGCGAGTTTCCATAATACGAACGGTATCTCCAGGATTACATTCGTTCTTTTCGTCATGAGCATGGTACTTTTTCGTTTTGCTAACGAATTTACCATAAATCGGGTGTTTCTCTTTGAACTTAGCGGCAACAGTAATGGTCTTATCCATCTTGTTGCTCACAACAACACCCATTCTTTCTTTTCTTAAATTTCTAGCTTCCATCAGGACCATTATTATTTATTAAGTTCTCTCTGACGCAATTCTGTTTTCATACGCGCAATCGTTCTGCGTAAATTTTTGATTTGTGCAGGATTCTCCAACGGAGAGATAGAATGATTTAAAACCATTTGATTATAATTGGCTACTTCTGTTTCAATTCTTTCAGCCAACTCATTGGTAGCTATTTCTCTAATTTCTGCAATTTTCATAATTAAGCATTTTGATTTTGTGCATCGTAATCACGTCTAACAATAAACTTTGTTGTAACAGGAAGTTTTTGAGCAGCTAAGCGTAAAGCTTCCTTTGCAATTTCGTAAGATACGCCTTCAGCTTCAATGATTATTCTTCCTGGAGTAACAGGAGCAACGAAACCTTCGGGGCTACCTTTACCTTTACCCATACGTACATCAGCAGGCTTACGTGTAATTGGTTTATCGGGGAAAATGCGTATCCAAATTTGTCCCTGACGCTGCATATATCTTGTCACAGCAACACGAGCAGCCTCCAGCTGTCTACCAGTAATCCACTTTGTCTCCAAAGATTTAATACCAAATGAGCCAAAAGCCAATTGATTACCTCTTTGAGCATTTCCTTTTTGACGGCCTTTCTGCTGTCTTCTGAATTTTGTCTTTTTCGGTTGTAACATATATCCTAAAATTCAAATTCGTTAGCAATTATTTTTTCTTTCTTTTGAAGTTTTTACCTCCATTGTTTCCGCTGTTATTTCCACGGCCGCCATCTTTGCTCTGTGTGAAGTTTGGAGCAAGTTCTTTCTTGCCATATACTTCGCCACGACAAATCCACACCTTGATACCTAATAAACCAACTTTTGTCAAAGCTTCCGCATGACAATAGTCGATATCAGCTCTAAATGTGTGCAATGGAGTTCTACCTTCCTTATACATCTCAGAACGTGCCATCTCAGCACCATTCAAACGTCCAGAGATCAACACTTTAATACCTTCCGCACCCATGCGCATTGTATTTGCAATAGCCATTTTAATGGCACGGCGATAGGCAATTTTCCCTTCGACTTGACGTGCTATATTGTTTGCTACAATCACTGCATCCAATTCTGGTCTCTTTACTTCAAAGATATTAATCTGAATATCTTTATCCGTAATCTTCTTCAACTCCTCTTTCAGTTTATCAACTTCCTGACCACCTTTACCAATGATAATACCTGGACGAGCAGTACAAACAGTAATAGTTACAAGCTTAAGCGTACGTTCAATAACAATTCTTGAAACACTAGCTTTAGCAAGTCTCGCATTTAAATATTTACGAATCTTACTATCTTCCAGCAAAGCATCACCAAAATCTTTGCCGCCGTACCAATTAGAATCCCATCCTCTGATAATTCCCAGACGATTACTTATCGGATTAACTTTTTGTCCCATTACTACTCTTAATTTTGATTATCATTAGTACTTTTCGAATCAACGAACAATGTCACATGGTTTGAACGTTTACGAATTCTATATCCACGACCCCGACGAGCTGGTCTCATTCTTTTTAGAGTTGCTCCACAATCAACATAAATTTTCGTTACAAACAGCTCACCATTTTCAGCTTTCCGTTCGTTTTTCTGTTCCCAGTTAGCAATAGCAGAGCGCAACAATTTTTCCACTCTAGCAGAAGCTTCTTTAGAAGAAAACTTCAAAACGCCAAGTGCTCTGTTCACTTCCATACCGCGAATCATATCCACCACAAGGCGCATTTTCCGCGGAGAAGTAGGAACATTTTGCAATTTTGCAAAATACATGGTTTTAAGGGCTTCTTTTCTCTTTTCAGCCGATATTTTTTTTCTTGCTCCCATTATTTATTTCACTTTATTATTCCAAATAAAACCTGTTATTTCTTTTTATTACCAGCATGACCACGGAAAGTACGAGTAGGAGCAAATTCGCCCAACTTGTGCCCAACCATATTTTCTGTAACATAAACAGGAATAAATTTATTTCCGTTATGAACTGCAATTGTATGCCCTACAAAATCAGGCGAAATCATTGAAGCTCTAGCCCAAGTCTTAACAACAGACTTCTTGCCACTTTCATTCATTGCAAGAACCTTGCCTTCAAGTTTAACGTTAATATATGGACCTTTTTTTAATGAACGACTCATAATTTACTCAATTAATCTTATTACTATTATCTTCTCTCAATAATGTACTTAGAGGACTGTTTTTTCGGAGCTCTTGTCTTCAGGCCCTTAGCATACAATCCCTTACGTGATCTCGGGTGACCTCCTGAAGCACGTCCTTCACCACCACCCATCGGGTGATCTACCGGATTCATAACAACACCACGGTTATGAGGACGACGACCTAACCAACGAGAACGTCCAGCTTTACCAGAACTTTCCAAAGCATGGTCAGAGTTACCCACGCTACCTATTGTAGCTTTACAAGTACTAAGTATCTGTCTTACTTCGCCAGAAGGCAATTTAATAACGCAATACTTACCTTCACGAGAAGTTAACTGAGCAAAATTACCAGCTGATCTCACCAAAGCAGCACCTTGACCCGGACGCAATTCAATATTATGAATTACAGTACCAACTGGAATATTTTGAAGAGGAAGAGCATTACCAATCTCAGGCGCTGCTGTCTCACCAGACATCAAAGTACTACCTACTTGCAATCCATTAGGAGCAATAATATATCTTTTTTCACCATCTGCATAAAATAACAAAGCAATACGAGCCGAACGATTCGGATCATATTCAATAGTTTTTACCACTGCAGGAACACCGTCTTTATTTCTCTTGAAATCAACGATTCTAAATTTTCTCTTGTGACCACCGCCAAGGTAACGCATAGTCATCTTACCGACATTATTACGTCCACCTGTTGAACGTTTTCCATATACAAGAGACTTCTCTGGTACCGATGCAGTAATCTCTTCAAAAGTACCAATAATCTTATGTCTTTGCCCCGGTGTTGTGGGCTTAAATTTACGTACTGCCATCTTTTATTTAAATATTACTATAAAAATCAATAGTATCACCTTCTTTTAAGGTAACAATTGCCTTTTTAAAAGCATTTGTTTTACCTTTAATTATTCCAGCTTTTGTGTAACGACTTTTATTCTTTCCTGAATATCTGATTGTATTTACAGCAACGACCGTAACATTATACAAAGCCTCAACTGCGCTCTTAATTTCCAATTTGTTAGCATCCGGAGACACAATAAATCCAAAACGATTATTATTCTTTTCGGAAATTGCAGTCATTTTTTCTGTCACCAACGGTTTAATAATAATTCCCATTATTTAAGCCTCCTTTTTAGTTAAGACGTTATCGATACTTTTAAGCGAGCTTTCTGTTATCACAAGAGTATCCGCTTCTAATACTTTATAAGTATTAAGAGCAGAGGCTATTATAACATTAGCACGTTGAATGTTACGAGTCGACAAATATACATTTTTATTGGCTTCCGGCAAAACTAAAAGCAACTTCTTGTCAGAAATTTTAAGATTTTTTGTAATTTCTATAAAATCTTTCGTCTTTGGTGCATCAAAAGAAAAATCCTCTACCACAATAATAGAGTTTTCCTGAGCCTTATATGACAAAGCAGACTTACGTGCCAAAGCTTTTACCTTTTTATTCAGTTTAAACCCATAATCGCGTGGCTTAGGACCAAAAACTCGGGCTCCACCAACCAAAAGAGGTGAATTAATATCACCACGGCGAGCACCACCCCCACCTTTCTGACGACCTAATTTGCGAGTAGAACCGCTAATCTCACTTCTTTCCTTTGACTTGTGAGTTCCTTGACGTTGATTTGCCATGTATTGTTTTACATCCAAATAAATGGCATGATCATTGGGTTCAATGCCGAAGATAGATTCGTTTAACGCTATCTTTCTTCCAGTCTCCTGACCTTTAATATTATATACGTTAACTTCCATTATTTCTCAATTATTACGATTGAACCTTTGCAACCCGGAACCGACCCTTTAAGTAAAAGAAGATTATGTTCTGGAATCACTTTTAATACCTGTAAATTGTGGGTTGTAACTCTATCACCACCCATTTGGCCACCCATACGCATTCCCTTGAATACTTTTGCAGGGTAAGAACAAGCACCAATAGAACCCGGTTTACGAGCGCGGTTATGCTGTCCATGTGTTGTTTGACCAACACCACCAAAGCCATGTCTTTTAACAACACCTTGGAATCCTTTTCCTTTAGAGGTACCAATCACATCAACATAAGCTGAATCATTAAAGAGTTCTACAGTAATAGCATCTCCTAAATTCAACTCTGTTTCAAAATTCTTGAACTCGGCCAAGTGTCTCTTTGGAGTTACACCAGCTTTTTTAAAGTGTCCCATCATAGGTTTAGTAGTATTCTTTTCTTTTGCATCTTGGAATCCTACCTGAACAGCTGCATAGCCATCCTTTTCTACACTTTTAATCTGAGTAACAACACAAGGACCAGCTTCGATAACAGTGCATGGTACATTTTTACCATCGGCACTGAAAACGGATGTCATTCCGATTTTCTTTCCTAATAATCCTGGCATTTCAGTTAATTTTAAATTATACTTTAATTTCTACTTCTACTCCGCTAGGCAACTCCAGTTTCATTAACGCATCTACAGTTTTTGCTGTAGAACTATAAATATCAATCAATCTTTTGTATGAAGAAAGCTCAAATTGCTCACGAGATTTCTTGTTTACGAAAGTTGAACGATTAACTGTAAAGATTCGCTTGTGAGTTGGGAGAGGAATCGGGCCACTCACAATTGCACCTGTTGCTTTCACAGTTCTTACAATCTTTTCAGCAGATTTATCCACCAAATTATGATCATAAGATTTCAATTTGATTCTAATTTTTTGACTCATTACTTTTTAAATTAAATGATTACTATTAAATGGAAGTAGGTTAAGAGTCATTCGCTAACCTACTTCCTAATACTTTAAACTAAATCTGTACGACCTTTCACCTCTTCAAGAACAGCTTTTGCAATAGAGCTGGAAACCTGAGCGTGATGAGAATAAGTCATAGATGAAGTTGCACGACCTGAAGTTATTGTACGTAATGCAGTTACATAACCAAACATTTCAGCCAAGGGAACCATGGCTTTAACAATACGAGCTCCAGAACGACTAGATTCCATACCTTCTACCTGGCCACGACGTTTATTCAAGTCACCAATAACGTCACCCATATTTTCCTCTGGAGTTACAACTTCCAGCTTCATGATAGGTTCCATCAATACCGGACCTGCTTTCACACAAGCATTCTTATATGCTTGAATTGCACAAATTTCAAAAGATAACTGATCCGAGTCAACCGGGTGGAAAGAACCATCAATCAAAGTTACTTTTAATGAATCTAACGGGAAGCCGGCCAACACTCCATTTTTCATTGCGGTCAAGAAACCTTTCTGAACTGAAGGAATAAATTCTTTTGGGATATTACCACCTTTCACTTCATCAACAAATTGCAATCCTCCTTCTTTAAAATCATCATCTACCGGACCAACGTTAACGATAATATCAGCAAACTTACCACGACCACCAGACTGCTTCTTATAAACCTCACGCAGATTGACAGTCTTAGTAATAGCCTCTTTATAATTAACTTGAGGACGTCCTTGATTACATTCAACTTTGAACTCACGTTTCAAACGGTCAATAATGATATCTAAGTGAAGCTCACCCATACCGGAAATCACCGTTTGTCCAGTTTGCTCATCCGTACGTACAGTAAAAGTCGGATCTTCTTCGGCTAATTTAGCCAAGCCATTAGACAATTTATCGAGGTCTTTTTGAGTTTTAGGCTCCACAGCAATACCAATAACCGGTTCCGGGAAATCCATTGATTCCAATACAATCGGTGCAGTTTCATCACACAAAGTATCGCCAGTACGAATATCTTTAAATCCAACTCCCGCACCAATATCACCAGCTCCAATTAATTCAACAGGATTTTGTTTATTTGAATGCATCTGGAACAAACGAGACACACGTTCTTTTTTTCCCGAACGGCTATTATAAATATAAGAACCGGCCTCAATCTTACCAGAATAAACACGGAAGAATGTCAAACGACCTACATACGGGTCAGTTGCAATCTTAAATGCCAAAGCCGACATCTTTTCTTCATCATCCGGTTTACGATCTTCTTCAGCTCCTGTATTCGGGTTAGATCCTACCACATTTGGAGTATCTAATGGAGAAGGCAAGAAAGCACAAACATAATCAAGCAAAGTCTGAACACCTTTATTCTTGAAAGAAGATCCACATAGCATCGGAACGATAGCCATCTGCACTGTAGCAGCACGCAAAGCACGCAGGATTTCCTCTTCAGTAATTGTCGAAGGATCATCAAAATATTTCTCCATCAATGCATCATCAAACTCAGCTACTTTTTCAAGCATTTTATCTCTCCATTCAGTAGCTTCATCAACCAATTCAGCTGGAATATCTTCAATCTCATAATCAGCGCCCATTGTTTCGTCACGCCAATAGATCGCTTTCATTTTAACGAGATCAACTAGACCTTTAAAATTTTCCTCAGCACCAATAGGAATTACAACAGGACATGGATTTGCACCCAAAACATCCTTCATCTGACGAACAACTTCAAAGAAATCGGCACCCGAACGGTCCATTTTATTAACATAGCCAATACGGGGAACATTATATTTATCAGCCTGACGCCATACAGTTTCCGATTGTGGTTCTACGCCACCGACAGCACAGTAAGCTGCAACAGCTCCATCCAGTACACGAAGAGAACGTTCCACTTCGGCCGTAAAGTCAACGTGACCCGGAGTGTCAATCAAGTTAATTTTATAAGTATTACCTGCATAATTCCAGCGAGTAGTTGTAGCAGCAGAAGTAATTGTGATACCACGCTCCTGCTCCTGTTCCATCCAGTCCATGGTAGCTGCACCATCATGAACCTCACCAATCTTATGGGTCAAACCCGTATAAAACAAGATACGTTCAGAAGTAGTTGTTTTACCAGCATCAATGTGAGCCATAATACCGATGTTACGGGTCAAATGTAAATCATGTTTTGCCATTTTAGCCTTTACCTAATTTTAAATTAATACTTGATTAAAATCTGAAATGAGCAAAAGCACGGTTAGCTTCAGCCATACGATGCATATCTTCTTTACGTTTGAAAGCACCTCCTTGCTCATTAAAAGCATCAATAATCTCTGCTGCCAATTTATCAGCCATAGACTTACCGCCACGTTTACGAGCAAATAGAATCAAATTTTTCATTGAGATTGACTCTTTGCGATCCGGACGAATTTCTGTCGGAACTTGGAAGGTAGCACCACCGATACGACGAGATTTCACTTCAACCTGTGGAGTTACATTATCCAACGCTTTTTTCCAAATTTCCAAAGGAGTTTTTTCCTCATTAGGAAGTTTAGTCTTCACTGTTTCCAGTGCATTATAGAAAATTTCATAAGATGTATTTTTCTTTCCGTCATACATCAAATGATTTACGAATTTTGATACTTTTTGGTCATTGAAGACCGGATCCGGAAGGATCACACGTTTTTTTGGTTTTGCTTTTCTCATTTTTTTTGAAAAATAATGTTTTTGTTTGAGGCTGCATTCTTGTTTACTTCAACGTTTCCACCGAAACATTTACTCAACCCTTATAGCTTTCCAACAAACCAAAACGAATTAACAATTAATTACTTTTTACCTTTTGCCGGAGCTGCCTGTCCTGGTTTAGGACGCTTAGCACCATATTTAGAACGTCTTTGAGTACGATTAGCAACGCCCGCAGTATCTAAAGTTCCACGAACGATGTGATAACGTACACCCGGAAGGTCCTTCACACGACCACCACGAACCAAAACGATTGAGTGCTCTTGCAAATTATGACCTTCTCCCGGAATATAAGAGTTAACCTCTTTTTGGTTTGTCAGTTTTACACGAGCGACTTTACGCATTGCTGAATTCGGTTTCTTTGGAGTTGTAGTATACACTCTGACACAAACACCACGACGCTGAGGACATGAGTTTAATGCCGGAGATTTACTTTTCTCAACCAAAACCTCTCTTCCTTTTCTTACCAATTGTTGAATAGTAGGCATTTTTGTTTGATTTTTAATTATTATATATTGTTTTACTAATTTTCTATACTATTATCCAAACTATACATTTTGGGCTGCAAAGTTACCAATAGAATTTTAATTAGCAATATATTTTTCAAATAAAATTTGCCTGACTATCATTTTTTTATATCTTCTCAACTTGGTCCTGTTATTTAAGCCGGTTTTTTCAAGCTTCTCCTTTTAATGTAGATATCGGTGGTAATGAACTCTCATTAAATAACTGTATAGTTCCAAATTTAGCCTCATATTTTCTGATATTATCTTGCAATGCCAACAACAGACGTTTGGCATGTTCCGGTGCCAAAATAACACGAGACTTCACTTCCGCCTTAGGTATTCCCGGCAGCACTCTTACAAAATCCAGTATAACTTCCGAACTGGAATGAGTTATCACTGTAAGATTTGAGTATACTCCTTGCGCAACATCTTCATTCAGTTCTATCTGAAACTGATTCTCTGTATTTGATTCTTCCATGTATCACACTATTATTTAAAATGCTACAAATATTCCTTAAACAGATTCGCCTTCCACAAAATTTTCTAAAAACATATTTTCTCCATCAAATACAGCATAGGTAAAATACCGTATCCAGTCTCCCAATATCAAAATACGTGACGAACGATTTAGCATTAAATCTAACTCAATATGACGGTGTCCGTATATGAAATAATTGATATCGGGATGATTTTTTAAATATTTTTTCGTATAAAGCACCAAATATTCTTTATCTTCCCCCATATAATCTGGCTCTTTTCCATCTTCCCGCTTTAAACGACTATGTTTCGCCCACGTCAATCCCCAGTCTATGCTCCAACGCGGATGAAGCGAAGAAAACAATCTTTGTAACGTTTTGCTATGAAAAGCAGAACGTAAAACTTTAAATTTCCTATCGGGATCGCCTAATCCATCCCCATGAGCCAAATAAAATTCTCTTCCATAAATCTCACAGGTGAGAGGTTCACGGTGCAAAATCACACCACACTCTTGCTCCAAATAGTCACCGCACCATAAATCATGGTTTCCTACAAAATAATGAACTTCAACTCCCCGGTCCGTCAGCTCCGACAATTTACCCAAGAAACGAGTATAACCCTTAGGAACTACTAGTTTAAATTCATACCAAAAATCAAACATGTCTCCTAAAAAATAAATTGCTGCAGCCTGGTCTTTTATTTTATCCAAGAAATTAACCAAACGCCGTTCTTGCGTCCGAGCATGCTCTATTGCACGAGAGCCTAAATGGGCATCCGATAAAAAATAGATGTTTTTCATACCTATTATTATAAAAAGCCCAATTCCAGTTTCGCTTCTTCACTCATCATGTCTTTATTCCATTCCGGTTCGAATATAAGATTAATCGTAGCGTTTTTAACACCATCAATCGATTCAATCTTCTGACGCACATCTTCCATTATAAAATCGGCAGCGGGGCAATTCGGAGCTGTCAGAGTCATATCTAATGCCACTTCCCCATTTTCCAAGACATCTACTTTATATATCAAACCTAAATCGTATATATTCACGGGGATTTCAGGATCATATACCGTTTTCAACATCTCGATCACCGCTTCTTCTATTTCAAACTTTGTTTTTTCCATATTTCTACAAATCTTTTATGCAAACATACTAAAAAATTTAAAGACGTCCTTCATCCGCAAAACTATAATAACAACCATCCGTTAACACAACATGGTCTATCAATGCGATGTTCATTACATCTGCGCTTTTCTTCAAACAATCAGTCAGATGAATATCTCCGGTACTCGGATTTACATTTCCGGAAGGATGATTATGACATAAAGCCATTGCCGTAGCCCTCTTTAACAAAGCTTCCCTCAATATACATCGGACGTCCACCGAAGTTTCGGTTAAGCCGCCACTACTGATCTTCATCCGTTCAATCACTTTCATAGAACGGTTCAACAACATCAACCAGCACTCCTCCACGGGCAAGTCGCACATAAAAGGATGAAAATAATGATAAATATCACTGGAGCAACGTATCACTTCACGCTCTCTTCCATCTTCCTCTTTACGGCGCTTTCCCAATTCCGAGGCAGCCAAAATACTGATGGCCTTAGCCGGACCAATCCCTTTATAATGGCAAAGTTCATCTACTCCACATTTTCCCAGTTCATTTAAGTTATCATGATAATCTTTCAGAACCTTACGCATCAATTCCACAGCCGATTCTTCCGCATTACCAGAACCTATCAAGATAGCCAATAGTTCAGCATTCGACAACGCCGCCACTCCATGCAACAACATTTTTTCCCTCGGCCTATCTTCTTCAGCCCATTGATTTATACTTAACCGTTCTTTCATTATTTGTAAAAGTTCTTTTCAAAAGCCGCAAATTCATTTTTTCCTAGCACACAACGCTTCCACCAAGCATACAAAAATCCTGTTCCGTATCCAATTAACTGAAGAAAGGCTGCTACCACAGAAAACAATCCAATCTTCAAATTTCGGTTTTGCAGGGTAGAATCTATGAAAATAATCATAACGAACACCAGAAATAAAGATAAGCTTACCAACCAAAAACAGGACAAAATCAATAAACAGAACACACCTACAGTAAACACAGCCGGAAGCAAATGAACCAACTTTAAAGATTCGGGATACTTCTTATATAAATTTATCCGAGCTATGCCAGAATTATAAACCTGTTTGAAAAATTTTCTCCAATCAGTACGTCTTTTATGCCATACCCATGCTCCAGAAAACAATCTGCACCTATAACCACCTTTAAATAAGCGGATACTAAAATCAATATCTTCTCCGAAACGCATCCGGGAAAAGCCGCCTAAAACTTTGTAAGCATCAGCCCGTACCCCCATATTAAAACTACGAGGATAAAATTTATCCATTTTCTTCTTTCCGCCACGAATTCCCCCTGTAGTAAAAAAAGACGTCATCGAATAATTAATTGCTTTTTGTATATCCGTAAAAGATTCATGAGCACGATCCGGACCGCCAAAAGCATCTACAGCATCGGCTTGAAGTTCCGCGTCTACGGCTTCTAAATAACCATTCGGAAGAATACAATCCGAATCCAATATAATAAAATAATCACCACAGGCACGCTCCGCTCCATAATTACGAGTCTGACCGGGTCCAGAATTCTCTTTATAGTAATAATGCAACACCAGCTTCTCCCTAAAGTGATTCACAACTTCCTTACACGGAACAGAAGAGCCGTCTTCCACAATAATGACTTCAAACTCCGAAAAAGTCTGTCGTGTCATACTTTCCAGCAGTTCGGCCACTTCATCAGGACGGTTGTAAACAGGTATAATAAAAGAGTATTTCATGCGCTTTTCATTGCTTAATGCTACAAATATAAAGGATAATTTTCAGATAATGACAAAAAATAAGTTTTTTACACTCACAAGAGGAAAAGAACTTACTTTAGACTCATTATGTTCCCGCAACATCCATAAAAATACTTTCGAATAAAAAAATAAATAAACCGTTAAACGACAAATTCTTTCCAATAAGTACAATACACTGACTATATCTTTTGGATTACCGATATAATAAAACCCCTGTAAACAAAAAAGGTGTCTAAAAATCCGACACCTATACTCCGACTGTCTAATTATTAAAATACAAATTAACGCAGATTCCTGCAGAAATAAATAGAGTTAATCTGCAAGCATCTGCGTTAATCTGCTTTAAGAGGTAGCACCTCCTTTTGCAAGGTACCTTTCTCCCACATATATCGTTTAAGATTACGCTTTCACACGGCCAACATACGAACCATCGCGAGTATCAACTTCAATCGTCTCACCTTCATTAATAAATAAAGGTACACGCACCTCAGCACCTGATTCCACTTTTGCCGGTTTTAATGTATTAGTAGCCGTATCACCTTTCAAGCCCGGCTCTGTGTACACGACTTTCAACTGAACTTTTACCGGCAATTCCCCATAGAGAATCGTTTCAGTAGAAGCATCAGATACCACATCAATAACCATTCCTTCTACCAGGAAATCAGCTCCGGTAATTTGATCGTGAGCAATAGGCACCTGATCGAAAGTTTCCTGGTTCATGAAGATGTACTCTTCACCCTCTTGATATAAAAATTGATATGGACGGCGTTCCACACGTACATCTTCCAACTTTTCACCAATATTGAAACGTCGTTCCAATACATAACCATTTACGACATCCTTCAATTTTGTACGCATGAAAGTGTTACCTTTTCCCGGCTTTACATGCAGGAAGTCAATACAGAAATACAATTTGCCATCCATCCGGATAGCAGTTCCGATTTTAATGTCTTGAGCATTAATCATACTTTTCTCACTTATATTTAATTATTATTTCAGTTATTATTCACTCTCCAAATATGAATCCCGCTGCAAAAGTAATCCAATTCAGCAAAAAACACAAAAAGTTTTGTCTAAAAATGACTTATCTCTTGTTTTATTTAAAAAAAGCCTATATCTTTGCAGCCCGATTTGACGTAAATATAACAATAAAAAGAAGAATATACAATGAAAAGAACATTCCAACCCTCTAACAGAAAGAGAAAAAACAAGCACGGATTCCGCGAAAGAATGGCTAGTGCAAACGGACGCAGAGTATTGGCATCACGCCGCGCAAAAGGTCGTAAGAAATTGACTGTTTCTGACGAATACAACGGAAAATAATTTCTCATAGCAACAAGAAAAAACAAAGAAATAAAGGTTTTCATACAGATACCTTTACTTCTTTTGTTTTTTATCGTATCTTTGAAGCCCGAATACGAACCTTTAGTATTGACGACTTATGACGATAAAAAAAATCTTTTCATTTAGCAAGAACAGATATTTTTGGCTCAATATCTTAGGCATGATCCTATTTATTGTAATTGCCATATATGCCACGTTTGAAGGATTAGATATTTATACTCAACACGGAAAAGGCATATCGGTTCCAAGCGTGAGAGGTATGCAACTGGACGAAGCGGAAATGTTATTGCGCAACCAGCACCTCGAGATTGTTGTAATCGATTCCACTTATTTGTCCGAATACCCATCCGGCGCCATTGTAGAGCAAAATCCGAATGCCGGCTCACGAGTAAAAAAAGAACGTCTTATTTATGTAACTATCAATTCAAAAAGCGCCCCCCAAAAAGCCATTCCCGATGTAATAGACAACTGTTCCCTACGTGAGGCACAAGCAAAAATTGGAGCTGCTGGATTCATTTTAGGTGAGAACGAATATATACTGGGAGAAAAAGACTGGGTATACGGCATAAAATACAGAGGGCGAAAACTTACATCCGGAGAAAAAGTCCCCATCGGAGCAACGCTCATACTTGTGGTTGGAGACGATAAATTTTTTATGCCGGAAACCGAGCTGGATAGCCTCAACAAAATTTCCATTAACAACCCTAAACAAGAAGAAGAGGAAGCAGTAGTTGATGATTCTTGGTTCTAACTGAATAAAGATGGAAGAAGAATACTTTGATGAGATAGACGACTCGATGGATGACGTAGAACCTGTTACCGGAAGTCCGGAACTCTACGAACATTTCAGAGTAGTAGTTGACAAAGGTCAAACACCTGTCCGTATTGACAAATATTTATCAGAACGAATTGTCAATGCGTCCCGCAACCGCATACAGAAAGCTGCCGATGCAGGATTTGTAATGGCCAACGGCAAAGCTGTCAAAAGCAACTATAAGATAAAGCCCCATGATGTGCTGACGGTGATGATGGATCGTCCACGTTACGAAAATGATATCATCCCCGAAAACATTCCTTTAAATATCGTATACGAAGACGATGAACTAATGGTTATTAACAAGCCTGCCGGATTAGTAGTTCACCCCGGATGCGGCAATTATCACGGGACATTGGTCAACGCTATAGCTTGGCATCTGAAAGATGACCCTCGCTATGATCCGAATGATCCGCAGGTAGGACTTGTACACCGTATAGACAAAGATACTTCAGGGCTATTAGTCGTAGCCAAAACCCCGGATGCAAAAACACACTTAGGCCTTCAATTCTTCAATAAAACTACTAAACGAAAATATAACACCCTCGTATGGGGACTTATAGAACAAGATAACGGAACTATTGAAGGCAACATTGCCCGAAACCCTAAAGATAGAATGCAAATGACCGTATTTTCCGATCCGGAGATAGGCAAACATGCCGTCACTCATTATCATGTATTGGAACGAATAGGTTACGTCACATTTGTAGAATGCGTGTTGGAAACAGGGCGTACCCACCAGATACGTGTCCACATGAAACATATCGGTCATCCTCTGTTCAACGATGAACGATACGGAGGAAATGAAATACTAAAAGGGACACATTTCAGTAAATACAAACAATTTGTGAATAATTGCTTTACCGTTTGTCCGCGTCAGGCCTTGCATGCCAAAACGCTGGGATTCATACATCCGCAAACTGGTCAAGAAATGTTTTTCACCTCCGAACTACCGGAAGACATGATCCAGCTTTTAGATAAATGGAGAACATATATCAGTAATAGAGAAGAATAAAACAAAAAAATAAAATGAAACGTACAATTGCTATTGTTGCAGGGGGAGATTCATCCGAACTCCCTGTATCCCTCCGTAGTGCTCAGGGAATTTACTCTTTTATGGATAAAGAGAAATACGATTTATTTATTGTAGAAATAGAGGGACACCGTTGGGAAACTGTTCTTCCAGACGGTACTAAAGTCCCTGTCGACCGCAATGATTTCAGCTTTCAATATAACGGAGAAAAAAAGAAGTTCGATTTTGCCTATATTACCATACATGGGACTCCTGGAGAAAACGGTATTTTACAAGGATATTTCGACTTAATCGGCCTCCCGTACTCCACTTGCAATGTTCTAGTATCGGCAATTACTTTCAACAAATTTACCCTGAACCAATACCTGAAAGGGTTTGGCATACGAGTTTCCGAATCACTGATTCTCCGCAAAGGATTTGAAATTTCCGACCAAGAAGTAATGGAAAAAATAGGATTGCCATGCTTTGTTAAACCCAACGCCGGAGGTTCCAGTTTCGGGGTAACCAAAGTAAAAACGCAAGAAGAGATACAAACGGCCATCGAAAAAGCATTCATAGAATCGGATGAAGTAATGATTGAAGCCTTTATGAAAGGTACGGAAATCACCTGCGGATGCTACAAAACAAAAGATAAAGAGGTTGTTTTTCCTATTACCGAGGTGGTTACTTCCAATGAGTTTTTTGATTATGATGCCAAGTACAACGGCCAAGTACAGGAAATCACACCGGCCCGTTTATCGGAAGACACTACCGAAAGAGTGAAATTGATTACATCCGCCATCTATGACATTTTGGGATGCTCGGGTATCATCCGTATCGATTATATCATTACGGAAGGAGAAAAAGTTAATCTGTTAGAAATTAACACAACTCCAGGTATGACTGCTACCAGCTTTATTCCACAACAAGTGAAAGCTGCCGGACTGGAAATGAGAGATGTATTAACCGATATTATCGAAAATAAATTTTAAAACCATGAACATTCCTGCTGAATTTGACGAGATTCGTCCTTATACTCCGGAAGAACTTCCGAAGATTTATGAGGAGTTGATTGCCGACCCGGATTTCCGAAAAGTAATCAGTCACGCAATGCCCCAAATTCCTTTCGAAATTCTTGCCGCTAGAATGCGCCAATGTAAAACGAATCTGGAATTCCAAAAAACATTCTGCTACGATTTCTTATGGAATCTTGCCAAGAAATACAGCGACGGATTAACCATGGACTGTTCTGCCATTCTCGACAAGAACCAGTCGTATACGTTTATTTCCAATCACCGTGACATCATCCTCGACTCGGGCTTTCTGTCAATAATGCTCGTAGATAATGAAATGAATACTGTAGAAATCGCTATCGGCGACAACCTTCTTATTTATCCATGGATCAAGAAGTTGGCCCGCATAAACAAATCATTCATTGTGCAACGCGCTCTTACAATGCGGCAAATGTTGGAATCTTCAGCCCGAATGTCTCGTTATATGCATTTTGCTATTGCAGAAAAACATGAGAGCATCTGGATCGCCCAGCGAGAAGGACGAGCCAAGGATTCGAACGACCGCACACAGGACAGTGTGTTGAAAATGATGGCCATGGGTGGAGAAGGTGATTTAATAAACCGGCTTCGTTCATTATATATCACTCCGGTCTCCATCTCTTATGAATATGACCCCTGCGACTTTTTAAAGGCTAAAGAGTTTCAGATGAAACGTGATATTCCCGATTTCAAGAAAACCGCACAGGACGATTTAAATAATATGCAAACCGGATTGTTCGGGTATAAAGGGCGCATCCATTTTCAAATAGCCCCTTGCATTAACCCCATGCTGGAATCTCTGGACCGAAATCTGCCCAAGCAAGAATTGTTTACTCACATATCAGCCTTCATTGATAAAAGTATCCATGCAGGCTATCGGCTCTATCCCGGCAACTATGTGGCTTACGACTTATGGAAGGGTGGCCGGCGCTTTGCTTCTCAATATACCGAGGAGGAAAAAAAGAAGTTTGAAAACTACCTGAGCACTCAATTAGACAAAATTGACTTACCGGATAAAGATATTCCGTTCTTGCGTGAAAAGATTCTTATGATGTATGCTAATCCGCTTATTAACTATTTAGCTTCCCGTCAATTATGAGAAAATCTCGATATACCTTGCCTTCCCTCATCGGGCTACTACTTGCGTTGTTATGCTCAAGCTGCAATGATGATGACAATTACGTGTATCCTTCTGTAGTAACAGAGTTTGTGGATGCACATGTCAACTCTTCCCATTTTATTGACCAAATCATAAATGACCAAGGCGAAACATTTACTTTAGAAAATCGCATTTCGGCCAAAGAACTTCAAGCCGATAGTTATTATCGTTCTATCAGCATGTATGAAAAAACGGATATCCAGACCAAACTAGCTAAAGCTTATTCACTAAAACTTGTCTTCTCCTCCATCCCCGTTCCGGTTGAAAAATTCTCTCATGGAATTCAAACCGATCCGCTTTCCATACAAAGCATGTGGCGAGGAGGAAACTATCTGAATATCGTGTCCTTACCCAAAGCACAAAACATCACGCACGGATTCCATTTCATTCAAGACAGCGTGGTCACCCGTGGAGGAATAACAAAGGTATACCTGAAACTCTATCATAACCAAAACAATGACTTGGAAGCTTATGAACAAAAAACATATCTTTCCGTTCCCTTGAAAAGTTACTCTTTACAGAAGGGTGACTCTATTTATTTCAGGGTCAATACATATAAGGAAGGATTGAAAACCTGGAAATTCACTTATTGAGATTATATGTAAATACTTACCATCATGAAAACGATATTATTTATCAGCATCTGTCTCTTTGCCGGCATCTTTTACGCTTGCAAAAAGTCACCGGAGATTCATTCGCTTTCTACCGAAAAGTTCGGAGAACTTATCACAGACAATAATGTTCAACTGGTAGATGTACGCACCGCTGCCGAATATGCCGAAGGACATCTTCCCGGCGCTATCAACATCAATGTCTTGGACGAACATTTCGACAAAGTAGCGCAGCAACTTTTAACCGCCGATGCACCGGTGGCTGTTTATTGCAAGAGCGGTCGCCGCAGTAAGAAAGCAGCGCAACAATTGATTCAAGCAGGATATCAAGTATACGATCTGGACAAAGGTATACAAGGTTGGGAAAAAGCCGGAAAAGAAATTATCCAGTAAAGGAAACATCCAACTAATTTTATGGCACCGACTGCCTTCGAACAGACAGAATCCGCACTCTTTTGATAAATTCAAGGATATGGACGGATTCACAAAGCGACGTGTAAAACAGTATATCGATTAGTATCGCAAGCAAACGAAGATTGAAATGAATGGGGCCCACGCACAATACCTTTTAAGCAGGTTCATCAACCTGTCTTACAAAAGCTCGACCTCATTCCTTTTAAATTTATCACTATTTCACGCACTTCAACCTTAACAAGTCATCAATGGAAGGATTCTGTTTCACAATCATGCCCTGCGGGTCTATCAGGAAAAGCGTTGGCAATTGTGTAACTTTATAACTTGTAGCAATCGAATTCAGCTTAAAAGGTTTCAGTTCGCTGGTGTTTGTCCAGATGATACCATCCTCCGAAGTGGCTTTTTCCCATAGTTCCCGTTTATCATCCATACTAATGCCGCACACTTGTATACCTCGTTTTTCTAACTCTTTTATTTGTTTCTTCAATTCTTTGGCTTTGATACGGCAAGGACGGCACCACGAAGCCCAGAAATCAAGCAGCACATAATGTCCCTTAAAGTCGGACAGACGGACTTCCCTCCCTTGCATATCCCGAGTTATAAAATCGGGGGCCGGACGATTCTGAATCCACTTATCCTCCGCCTCCTTATATTTTTGCATAAAACTTCGGAAAGAAGATGTATTACGATAAGTTACCGTATCCAGACTTTGGTACACCTCGCGCAACTGGGGATAAGTATAGAGTAACAGTTCTCCGGCCAAAACCACCCCTGCAAAAGTATGCGGTATGAAACGGATATAAGCCATTTTTTCTTCCTCAGTTTTTTCGAATAATGTCGTAACCTCCTTACTTAACCGTTCTATAGCCATCGTATCCTTTTTCGTCTCGGCCTCAGCCAACTGTTTATACAGTTCTTCAGCCTGTTTCCCGGTAGCGTCATTCTTCAGCTTTCCATACTTTGCATAGAGTGTTTGTTCTTCTCCCTGCACCGTATAAAGCGAAGACTGCTTCTTTGCATCTACTGCAACTTCGTATTTCCCTCCCGGTTCTGCCAGCACGGATATGTCAAACAAATAAGGACGCGAACGCACCCTATAAACATCAGCATGAGGTATAGCTCGCTCAAAAAAGAAATCGGTTCCGTTTTCCAATATCACAGTATCCAGATTTTCCAACCGGTCTTTTATATAAGAAAGGTATATTTTACCGGTAAAAGGTTCAGCCAACCGACCTGTCACTTGAAAGACTTTGTTATCGGATGCCGTCTCGGAGGACTGAGCCATTCCAAATTGTACTCCGAATAGCGGCAACATTAAAAGCATAAATAGTTTTTTCATATATATTTTAAATTTAATTCCTTATTTATCAAACCTAACCTATAACAGGTTTATTACATCGGCATAGTAATAGAGCATGTTAACTTCCCTACAAAAATATTTCTTTTAAAGATACACGGCGGTATATTTTAATTAGATATATATAATACGAGAAGAAGATTAAAAGTGTCAGTAAAAAAGTGTGTTTTTTACTCCCAAATATCTTAAAGAAGTCAAAAGGTAACCTGCAACTGAATTTCCAACCCAACCCGGTATCTTTGATATCTCCGTTTTCACTTCATGAGATGGAAAAACGCTCCATCTTCCAATGCACAAGAGAAATTTCCACCGCGGGAACCTGCTTCCGATTTCTAATAGCGGGCAATCATCGAAAAATTACATGAATATCGTGCTATAACCAATAAAAAATGTACACACAAAAGGAGTGTGCACAAATACAACATCTATTTATGCACAAACGCGACCTTCATTTGTGCACAAACGGCAAGTAGAATTGTGCACAAACGAAGGTTGCGTTTGTGCACAACTTTGAAACGCCCACCAGCAAAGGGATTCAGAGAGGTAAAACAGAGATTATTCGTTTATTACGGAAAAGAAAAATTTAAACACCTTATTATTCTGCAAAAAGAAGACGTTACTAAAGAACGATTTTCCATCAAGGTATGCAATTCCTTTTTATATGAGAAAACCGTTTTTCCTTTAGCAACGTCTTCTTTTATTCTTTCAGATTAGCTTATATTGTGTTATTCGATAACCCTCTTCGGACACAAAACATTTTTTCCACCTAGCATCGAGAAGAATTTAAAATACGCCTTTCTGCTTGTTACCTATATACTTCCGAAAGAATACCCGATAACTATTCCAAACCTTCCAATATCCGTTTCAACACTACTGTTGCAGAAATTTCACGGTTTGCAGCCTCCGGTATCACAATAGATTGCGGACTTTCTATCACATCGTCCGTAACAATCATATTGCGACGGACAGGCAGACAGTGCATGAAATAGGCATTGTTCGTTACGCCCATCTGTCTGTCGCTCACCGTCCAGGCACGATCGGTACTCAATATCTGTCCATAATTGTTTCCTGTATAAGCGGCCCAGTTTTTGGCATATACAAAATCCGCCCCTTCAAAGGCCTTCATCTGATCGTACTCTACCTTTGCGTTTCCTACAAACTTCGCATCCAACTCGTATCCTTCGGGATGAGTTATCACAAACTCATACTCTGTGGCATTCATCCATTCGGCAAATGAGTTGGGCACGGCCTGAGGCAACGGACGCGGATGCGGCGCCCATGTCATTACCACTTTCGGGCGGGGCGTCTTCTTGTATTCTTCAATGGTAATCAAATCGGCAAAACTTTGCAACGGGTGACGGGTAGCCGCTTCCATAGAAAATACCGGTTTACCGGAATATTTAATAAACTGGTTTAAAATCACCTCGTTATAATCAACTTCTTTATTCTCAAAACGGGCAAAAGAACGCACGCCTATTACATCACAATAACATCCCATTACCGGAATAGCCTCCAGCAAATGTTCGGGTTTATCACCATCCATTATCACGCCGCGTTCTGTTTCCAACTTCCATGCTCCTTGATTGATATCCAGTACAATGACATTCATGCCCAGATTCAAAGCCGCTTTCTGGGTACTCAAACGGGTACGCAAACTTGAGTTGAAAAAAATCATCATCAATGTTTTGTTACGTCCCAGTTCAACATATTTAAACCGGTCTTTCTTTATCTCAAAAGCCTCTTGCAGAGCCGACTTCAAGTCGCCCAAGTCTTGTACACATGTAAAATTCCTCATCTTTATTTTATTGATTTTAATTATTTACTCAAGTTTTGCAGACTCACCTTGTCCCGAATTGAAAAAAGATTACTTCGCTCAGAAATTATTACCTTATTTGCTCAGGAAAGAATTAAAATCCGATTATCCCGTATACATCGGTATAAAATCGGTATTCAATCCACACCGGTATCATTCCCGTTCTCCTACTCCTCCTATTAACTACGATTCTCTTATCTGTCCGTTTCCTTTAATAACCCACTTATAAGAAGTCAGCTCTTCCAGTCCCATCGGACCACGAGCATGAAGTTTCTGGGTACTGATGCCAATTTCCGCTCCCAATCCGAACTGTGCCCCATCCGTAAATGCAGTGGAAACATTTGTATAAACACACGCCGCATCTACACGCTGGATAAAGGTTTCTGCCGATACTTCATTTTCCGTCACGATACATTCGCTATGTTTCGAACCGTAAATACGAATATGTTCTAATGCGACTTCCAGAGAAGAAACCGTCTTAACAGCCATACGGTAAGAAAGAAATTCCGTGCCGAAACTATCCTCGGTGGCCGGCAACAACAGTTCTGCCGGATAATGCCCTTCGAGAGCCGTATAAGCCGGTTCATCCGCATAAATAACTACATTATATTCCTTCAGTTTCTCGCACAATGCCGGCAAATCAGCCAGTTTTTTTTCGTGAACCAACACACAATCAAGTGCGTTACAAACACTCACTCTGCGCGTTTTAGCATTGAAAATAATCTTTGCACCTTTCTCCACGTCGCCGAATTCATCGAAATAAGTATGACAAATACCGGCTCCGGTTTCTATGACCGGCACCTTGGCATTATCTCTCACAAACTTAATCAAGCTGCTGCTTCCTCGCGGTATAAGAAGATCTACATAACCTATCGCATTCAGCAATTCAGCAGTCGATTCCCTGTCGGAAGGCAAAAGTTCCACCACATGCGTATCCACTCCCATGCGTTCCAAAACAGAATGAATCACCTTTATTATTGCCCTGTTGGAATGGACAGCATCACTTCCTCCTTTCAATACGCAGGCATTTCCCGACTTCAAGCACAGGGAGAAGACATCAAAGGTAACATTGGGACGAGCCTCGTAGACAATACCGATGACTCCGAACGGAACGCTGATACGAGTCAGCACCATACCGTTGGGCCGAATACTGCGTTTCAGTACACGTCCCAATGGAGAAGGCAATATCGACACATTTCTCATATCGGAGGCAATCCCCTCCAAACGGGGAAGAGTCAATTTCAAACGGTCGTATCTCGGATCGCCTGTCCCCATCTTTTCCAAGTCTTTACGATTTTCCGCCAAAATGAAATCGCTCTGTCTGACCGCTTCATCGGCTACTGCTCTGATGATTTCGTTAATCTTCTCATCGCCAAGCAACGACAAGCTGCGGCTTGCCCGTTGCACCTGTTCAAATGTTTCTGTTAGCATCCTTCCAAATATAAATAATCATAATGAACCAACGGTTTCTTCCCATGTAGCCCAATCATTTTAGCGGCCTGTTCTGAGCTGAAACTCGTTTTGCCCACACCGATTTGTATTCCATTACAATCCATTACACGCACAATGTCGTCTTTCTCGAACTCTCCCTCGATACGGGTCACTCCCACCGGCAATATACTCACCGCTTTGTTTCCACGTATCACTTCGGTTACGCAACTATTCAGGTAAATGGCTCCTTTCGCAAAACCTTCCGAATGAGCTATCCATTTCTTCACACTGGAAACCTCTGTTTGTGAAGGGAGAAACCGCGTGCATACCGTCGTCATGGGATGTTCCATCAAATCAACCAATATTTCGTCCTTTTTCCCGTTGGCAATGAATACCGTAATTCCTTCATCGGCAACTTTACGCGCAATATTAGTCTTTGTAAGCATCCCTCCTCTTCCAAAACCAGACTTTTCAGCCTGTATATAATCGGATAAATCCTTACCCGGTTCCACTTCCCGAATTACGGTAGAAGCAGGGTCAGCAGGCGAACCGGTATAGATTCCGTCAATATTACTTAAAATGACCAATGCCTGCACATCCATCATAGAAGCTATCAAACCCGACAATTCATCGTTATCGGTAAACATCAGCTCCGTGACGGATATGGTATCATTTTCATTCACAATAGGAAGCACGCCATTTGCCAGCATCACTCTCATGCAATTCCGCTGATTCAGATAATGGCGGCGGGTTCCGAAGTTCTCCTTTGTTGTAAGCACTTGCCCTACGGGAATTTGATGTTCCCTGAAAAGTTCATAATATCTATTGATAAGCTTTGCCTGCCCTATAGCCGAGAACAATTGGCGTTGTTCCACACTATCTAATTTTTTAGAGGGTTTCAATTCACTACGCCCGGAAGCGACAGCCCCCGATGATATCAGGATAATTTCTATTCCCGACTTACGTAATTCCGCTATCTGATCCACCAAAGCGGACATGCGGGTAACATCCAAAGTTCCGTCTTTACGAGTTAAAACATTACTACCCACCTTTACGGCTATCCTTGTATACTGAGAGTGATTCATTCTTCCGACACTTGATTATAAAAACTATCTTTCTTCAAACATGCCGCAATTTTCCCTGTTACCATCCGAATCAGTGGGAAAACAGTTCATTGGCACCTCTTCTTCCTAATCTTTACCATGCAAAAATAAAGAATATCTTCCAGAGTTTGGTATAAATAACCACTTTATTTAACTAGATAAGCATAAAAGCGAAAGAATATGCATATAGATTGCATATTCTCCCGCTTTATTACAGAGAAAATCCCGTAAAGAAACAACTTTGTGTCAAACTTTCTTTTTCGTATTTTCCCTTACTACTTTCTCGGCATATACTTGTTCTTCCTTATTCACCAAGACCACAACACCGCCTCCGCCGATATTGATATAAGGGGAAGTCACTACGCCCAAGGTCTCGTCCTTAAGCATTGCCTGCACACCATTTGCTTCTAACAAACCTTTCACTAATTCTGCCTCCCAAAGGTCGCCTCTAAAGACTTCCACCAATGAGCCGTAAGATCTTGTTGACATAGTTTTTCTTTTTTAATATTAAACAATACACCTAATCATAAGGTTCTAAAGCGACAACCAATATTGTTATTTTATTCCCTCGTTATTGTGTCACCCAATATACACATATTCTTTGAATCTTACAAGGAATTTTGGAAAATAACATATTAATATGGAAAAAGAAGCGGAACTCACAAATAAAAACAGATAGGTGTCCCTTACATGGTAAATCCCAAAAACAATATCTGCTTTTCTCTTGAATTATACCTAAAAAGTTTTTATAAAAATAAATCAGCACAAATTCTCGTCAAATCTATTGATTTACGAAAACTTGTACTGATCTAAAATAATATAGAGAAAATAAGACATTTTAAAAGACTCCGTCCTCACGTATCCCCACACATATGAAGAATGCTGTTGAAAGGAAGCTTGTCCCCTTCTCACTGTTCTCAAGACAGGTTAATTGTCTTTTTGCCGAATCTCCACACGGCGAATCTTCCCGCTAATGGTCTTAGGGAGTTCATCCACAAATTCAATTACGCGCGGATATTTATAAGGAGCTGTTACCCGTTTCACATGATCTTGCAATTCTTTTACCAAGTCGGGACCGGCTTTCGCCTTATAATCCTTTGCCAATACGATAGTAGCTTTTACCACTTGACCGCGAATTTCATCGGGCACACCTGTAATGGCGCATTCCACCACAGCTTTGTGAGTCATCAATGCGCTTTCCACTTCGAACGGGCCGATACGATAACCGGAACTTTTAATTACATCATCGGCACGGCCTACAAACCAATAATAACCATCTTCATCACGCCAAGCCACATCGCCGGTATAATAGATTCCGTCATGCCAAGCTTCATCGGTAAGTTCTTGATTTCGATAGTATTCTTTAAATAATCCCAATGGTTTTCCATTGCTTGTATGAATCACAATCTGCCCTTGTTCGCCGTCTTCAGCCGAACGCCCATCCGGAGTCAACAAATCAATATCATACTGTGGATTGGGCACACCCATACTTCCCGGTTTCGGTTGCATCCAAGGGAAAGTTCCCAATGTAAGGGTCGTCTCAGTCTGTCCGAATCCTTCCATCAAACGGATGCCGGTCAGTTCTTTAAAAGTATCATATACGGCAGAGTTAAGCGCTTCACCCGCAGTGGTGCAATATTCTAAGGAAGAGAGGTCGTATTTGCTCAAATCTTCCCGAATCAGGAAACGGTAAATAGTAGGAGGCGCACAAAGCGAAGTGATATGATAATCATGGATTTTCTTCAATATCTCGGCCGGAGTAAATTTCTCATGGTCGTAAACAAATACATTGGCACCGGCTATCATCTGTCCGTACAGCTTTCCCCATACAGCTTTTCCCCAACCGGTGTCGGCAATGGTCAGATGCAGACTGTTTTCATGCAAGTTGTGCCAGAAGTTTCCGGTAGTGATATGCCCAAGCGGATAAGTAAAATCATGGGCCACCATCTTAGGCTCACCGGTAGTTCCCGAAGTAAAATACATCAACGAGATATCATCATTGGTATTCACTTTCTCCGGACGAACAAAAGGAGCAGCCGAGTCAATACCTTTCGCAAAATCTTCGAACCCTTGCGGAAGATACGGTCCAGTGCTTACCACCTTCTCTACAGTGGGAGAATCGGGCAACGCATCTTGTATGTGTTGCAGGATAACTTCTTCGCCTGCCGCTACAATCATTTTAATGCTCGCAGCATTGCAACGATATACGATATCCTTTTTTGTCAGCAAATGCGTGGCAGGAATAGCCACTGCCCCCAATTTGTGCAGGGCAATGATAGAGTACCAAAACTCATAGCGCCGTTTCAATATCAACATGACCATATCTCCTTTTCCAATTCCCAAGCTCTGGAAATAAGAGGCGGTTTGATCTGTATATTTCTTTAAATCAGCATATGTATACTGACGGTGTTCCCCTTTATCATTTGTCCACAAAAGAGCATTCTTTTCGGGCTGTTCTGCCGCCCAAGCATCAATTACATCATATCCGAAATTAAAATTCTCAGGAACTTCGATACGGAAGTTTTTGATAAAATCTTCCTGAGAAACAAATGATGTCTGTTTTAAAAATCTTTCTACCATTCTATTACATTATTATAGCCAAAAACTTAACCGGTTTCCCATCCAATGCCAGCATTCCATGCGGCAAAGCCGAATTAAAGTAGAGACTGTCTCCTTCATTCAAAATAAGTTCTTTTCCATTGATGTTTAATAACATCTTACCTTCAAGCACTAAATTAAATTCCTGTCCCGGATGGGAATTAAACTGAACAGTAGTCTCCTCCTTCGGAGCAACGGTCACAATAAACGGATCGGCCACACGCCCGCGGAAACCCGAAGCCAAAGACTGATATTTATAGGCAGCACGACGTTCTACCGACATGCCCGTACCGGCACGGGTAAGAAAGTAACTACTCATTTTCGGTTCTTCCCCAAACATCAGCACACCTAACGAAATGCCATATTGGCGTGATATACGTTGCAACGTGCTGACGGAAATATCCACCGTTCCACTTTCTATTTGTCTGTATTCATCCAAAGACATTTGGCAGGTTTCAGCCACATCTTCTTCCGAAAGTTCCAGTACATCGCGCAAGCCCCTCAGGCGCGCAGCTATTAGTTTTATCTGATCGTTCATATCTGTTAATTTATATGGCTCAAAGGTAGTTATTTTCAATTATACAGCATAAGAAAAAAGAAGGTTTCTCCAAAAACCATCTAACAGGTGTTAAAAATTGCACAAAGCCTTATAATGTGTGCGATAACTAAGATTCTCTTCGGCAACATTGATAAAGATAGTTGCAAAAGAAATTGTTTTTTACTTCCAACATGGGCATTTACTAACCTATAATAATTAACACTATCTCCAACCGGTCGCGACTTGTAAAAGTTACTTTTTCACCTCTTCTATCTTACGTTTCAGTACTTATCATTTATCAATTTTCATAGCCGCCAACGAACTTACGATATGAAATATCCAAATGTAAAAGAAAAAACTTCGCGATTTATTTTCTACTTTTGTATCCAATCAATATTCAATAAGCCATGAAAAAAGAAATACTTAACAGACTTTCCGCTTTACGAAACACGATGCGTCAACATAAACTCAGCGCACTGATTATTCCCAGTACCGATCCGCATTCAGGAGAATATGTACCCGACCACTGGAAAATCCGTGAATGGATTTCGGGATTCAACGGTTCGGCAGGAACTGCTGTCGTTACATTGCATAACGCCGCGCTTTGGACGGATTCCCGTTATTTCCTGCAAGCAACCGAACAATTAGAGGGAACTGGTTTTATCTTAATGAAAGACCGCCTGCCCGAAACACCTTCTATTACAGAATGGTTAGGAAAAGAGCTTACTCCAGGTGAAACAGTCGGCATCGACGGGTGGGTAAACAGTATCTACGAAACAGAAACTCTTCGAAAATCATTAGATATCTATGGGTTAAAACTAAACACTACATTCGATGAATTCGACATGCTCTGGAGCAATCGTCCGACATTGCCCGCCTCGCCCATAGAAATTCAACCTTTGGAATTCGCCGGACTTTCTTGCAAAGAAAAACTGGTCCGACTGCGGAAAGAGGTTAGTGCGCAGGGAGCGAAAGGAATATTCATTTCTGTATTGGATGAAATCGCATGGACGTTGAATATCCGTGGTAATGATGTGCATTGCAATCCGGTGGCGGTAAGTTATTTGCTGGTAGAACCGGAAAAAGCCACCTTATTTATCCAGCCGCAGAAAGTAACTCCGGAAGTGGAGAATTATCTGGCAGACGAAGGGGTACATATTTTTCCTTATCAACAAGCACAGAGTTCTTTGCGTGTTTATCCACATGATTCGTTACTGATAGATCCTGCTCGAACCAATTACGCTATACTGGAAGCCATCAACCCGATGACACAAATTGTATATGGCACTTCTCCTATCCTACTGATGAAAGCAGTGAAAAACGAATACGAAATCGCCGGTTTCCGGCAAGCTATGTTGCGCGACGGCGTTGCAATGGTCAAATTCTTGAAATGGCTGGAAAAAGCGGTATCCTCCGGAAACGAAACAGAAATGAGCATCGACCGGCAACTTTATGCGTTCCGTGCCGAACAGGCTTTATTCAAAGGTATTAGTTTCGATACTATTGCGGGATACAAGGAACATGGCGCGATTGTACATTATGAAGCCACCCCCGAAACAGACAAACCGCTGAAAGCGGAAGGACTTTTATTACTTGACAGTGGAGCCCAATATCAAGACGGAACTACAGATATTACACGTACCATTGCACTCGGTCCGCTCACCGAAGAGGAAAAACGGGACTATACGATTATACTGAAAGCACATATAGGACTGTCGAAAGCCAAATTCCCCAAAGGCACCTGCGGCACTCAACTAGACGCGCTCGCTCATGCCGAGCTATGGAAAGAAGGCCTGAACTATGCCCACGGCACCGGACATGGTGTAGGAGCTTATCTGAATGTACACGAAGGACCTCACCAAATCCGTATGAATCATATGCCTACTGCCTTGCAACCAGGTATGACAGTAACCAATGAGCCAGGGGTGTATAAAGCAGGACGTCATGGTATCCGCACCGAGAATACCTTGCTGATAGTACCCTTCCGCGAAACGGAGTTTGGAGAGTTTTATCAGTTCGAACCACTCACGCTCTGCCCGATAGATACCGCTCCTCTTGTTCCGGAAATGCTGAACAAGGAAGAGATAAATTGGTTAAACGAGTATCATCAAACTGTTTACAACCGTTTATCTCCCCTTTTGGATGAAGAGCACCGGCTATGGTTACAGGAAAAAACAAAAGAGTATATCAAAAATTAAACGATTATGGCTTATATTAAATCAGTAAGAGGATTTATTCCGAAGATAGGAAAAGATTGTTTCCTTGCAGAGAATGCGACCATCGTGGGTGACGTAGAAATGGGTGACGGATGCAGTATTTGGTTCAATGCCGTATTGCGCGGCGATGTAAACAGCATCCGTATCGGTCACAACGTAAACATTCAGGATGGTGCAGTGCTACATACTCTTTATCAGAAATCCACCGTTGAAATCGGCAATAATGTATCGGTGGGGCACAATGTTACCATTCATGGCGCCACCATTAAAGACGGAGCATTAATAGGCATGGGTGCCACCGTCCTTGATCACGCCATCGTAGGGGAAGGAGCGATCGTTGCCGCCAATGCTCTAGTGTTGAGCGGAACCATTATCGAACCGGGAAGTCTATGGGCCGGTGTTCCCGCTAAATTCATCAAAAAAGTAGACCCAAGCCAGTCCAAAGAATTGAATCAGAAAATTGCCAATAATTATTCCATGTATGCAGGATGGTATAAAGAAGAGCAATAACCGGAAAGACAGGATACGGAAAACAGACGACTTACCTTGTCGGCAGTAGGCGGGTAAGTCGAATCCACCTTAAGAAAGGGTCAGCGAGAACTTGAATCAAATCATTATTCTTTGGAAATTTACCGGTTTGCACCAATAACTTTACCACCTTGGCATCATTTCCAGAACTGCTTTCAAAGTTTCTCCCTTTGCCAATTTCCTCGATGGAATCGGGTATTTCGGGTGAAGGATAGGTTGGTTTCACATTCCCGTAGATGTTCCATATCCCCCCCCCTGTCTTCCTTTCACAGACACTTCTCGTGCTCCATGAAAGCTTCTTCTATTCCAATGCCAATTAATTACTTCCTTTCACCCAAAACACCTTTCGGAATCGGAGTTTCAGGTGAAAGGAAGCGTTTTTTAGACACTTACAGCATGCTTTCCAGTGGTTTCACCGCAAAACATGTGTGAACTAAGGATGTATCACAACAATTCACTGAATAGCAGTATTTTGCAATAAGAAGTGACAGAATGAAGCAGGGAAGAGCCAAACACCATATAGGAAAGGGAAGAAGTGGTACATTTGATGTCGGAGTTTCCATCCGACAAGTATCCCATAGTAAGCATTATCAAATGACGTAGTTAGCCATGCCAAGTGACATAGTTAGCTTTGCTAAGTGACGTAGTTAACTATGCTAAGTGACGTAGTTAACTATGCCAAGTGACATAGTTAGCTTTGCTAAGTGACGTAGTTAACTATGCTAAGTGACGTCCTCTGGAAAAAAGAATGAATTCCTTTATTTTTGTGGTCTGTTTTTTGCTAACTTAAATGATAGGCTTACGGCTTCCCAAGCCGCAAGCCTATGGTTACTCCCAGTGCCACGCCTATGGCTTAGTAAGTGCCAAGCTTGTCACTTGGCACTAGCCAAACCTATCTAACCTGATTACTCAGGCTTATGTAACGGAACTAGACAGGTATAAGTAACCCTATCGATTCCATGTATTGGCTACTTGGATAGTATGTTCCCCTACCCATTCCTCGCCAGTCCTTAAAAAGATTTCGTAAATCAGTACACCACAGTTTGTGATAGATGTGACAGATAAAAACACATTTGTATTTTATTTGAGAGAAGAGTTTAATTCGGAAATGTTCTTATGTATCCGCCCAAAACGAGTGTGTATGGAAATTGAATTGGATGAGCGATGCAAAAACAACGGTTTCTCCGATTCTATTTCGAATGCTTGAAACTAACGTTTCAAGCATTCGAAAAGAAAGTATAAAAAGACACCAAAGACTCTTTAAAAGTCAATCATGCTCAATATCTTATCAGCCGCACCAGCGTTTCCCTTTACATATCGTCCGGCGGCGTCACCGGACTTTTTCAAGAACGCCTCATCGGAAAGCAACCTATCCGTCAAAGCTTTGAAGCCCGCCGCATCCTGAATCTCGAATGCGCCTCCCTCTTGCAAAAGTTGCCGAGCTTCGCGGAAGCGTTTGTTATTCGGGCCAAACATCACCGGCACTCCGTATACGGCAGCTTCCAGTACATTATGGATACCTACTCCGAAGCCACCTCCGATATACGCAATCTCACCGTATCGGTAAATGGCAGAAAGCAATCCGTAGCAGTCAACAATCAGACAGTCCGCCTGCTTCACATTCTCCTCGGTTGCCCGCGTATAGCGTACATACGGACGTTTCAGTTTACTGATAATGTCCTGCAAATGATTTTCACCAATTACATGCGGAGCTATAATCAGCTTCCACTCAGGATGGGTATTAAAATATTCAATAAACAAGTCCTCGTCGGGAGGCCATGAACTACCCGCCACAAATACCGGATAATCCTGTTTAAACGCTTGTACCAACGGTAATCGTTTAGCTTGTTGCATAATCTCCACTACTCGGTCGAAACGGGTATCTCCTACCACTGTCACATCCCGGATACCCAATTGAGACAACAAATTTTTTGATATCTCATTCTGCACAAATAAATGAGTAAAACGGGTAAGTACTTTATAATATTGGCCACCATACCAACGAAAAAACACCTGTTCTTTACGAAAAATAGAAGAAACGCTATATACCGGAATATGGCGGCGTTGCAAAGCTTTCAAATAGTTCTGCCAGAACTCGTATTTTATAAAAAACGCCATAGCCGGATGCGCTAAATCCAAAAAACGTCTTACATTACGCGGAGTATCGAAAGGAAGATAACAAATAACATCCGCTCCTTCGTAGTTTTTACGTACTTCGTAACCCGAAGGAGAGAAAAAAGTCAATAAAATATTATACTCGGGATATTGCCGGCGGATGCGTTCCATTAACGGACGTCCTTGTTCAAACTCACCCAAAGAAGCTGCATGAAACCATATATAAGGTTCTCCCTCTTTAATATTCTCCCGAAGGATATCAAACACTTTTGCATGTCCGTTTACCATTAACCGAACCTTCTTATTAAAGAGGGAAACAATCTTAACGACCAACAGATATACATAGATTACAAAACTGTACATTACTTCTGGGCTTTATCCTTAGTGAAAACAGGGAAACAATCTCGTTCTACAGCTTTATGAAGACGGGATATCGTCTCATCCTTTCCTAATAATGCAGAAATATCGAACATATGCGGCCCGATACCGTCACCAACCAACGCCAGACGGAAAGCATTCATAATATTTCCAGTGTGATACCCATTATCTTCAATCCACTTCATAACAACTCTCTCTTGGTTCTCCAAAGAAAAATCGTCCAAACTTTCAAGCAAATCCGCCAACTTCGACATCATCTCCGGCGAATCTTCTTTCCAACGTTTTTTACGTGTTTTCTCTTCATATTCCAAAGGAGCGACAAAGAAGAACTTACAGAGTTCCCAAAGTTCTTTCACAAAGTTTACACGCCCCTTCATAAGCCCGACAACGGTTACAACCTTATCCATTGGCGCCTCAATTCCATGTTCTTTCAATATCGGCACAAAGAGCTGGGCAACCTTTTCATCACTCATTTTCAATATATATTCATGGTTGAACCAGATGCCTTTCACATAATCGAACTTAGCTCCTGCTTTGCTGCAACGATGTACATCAAACAATTGCACCATCTCATCGAGTGACATAATCTCCTGATCATTACCCGGATTCCATCCCAGTAACGCAAGGAAATTCAAAACAGCTTCCGGCAAATAACCGGATTCCCGATAGCCAGAAGAAACTTCGCCCGTTTTCGGGTCATGCCACTCCAAAGGAAATACGGGAAATCCCAAACGGTCGCCGTCACGCTTACTAAGCTTACCTTTTCCATCCGGTTTCAGAAGCAGCGGTAAATGAGCAAATTCCGGCATTGTATCTTCCCAACCGAAAGCCCGGTAAAGCAATACATGCAACGGAGCCGAAGGTAACCACTCTTCACCGCGGATAACATGGGTAATTTCCATCAAATGATCATCTACAATATTCGCTAAGTGATAAGTAGGCAATTCATCCACCGATTTATATAAGACCTTATCATCCAGAATAGAGGAATTAATCACAACCTCGCTACGTATTAAATCATGAACGTGCACATCCTCATTGGGTTCTATCTTAAAACGAACAACATATTGTTCTCCGTCTGCAATCAGTTTATCAACTTCTTCTTTCGACAAAGTCAAAGAGTTTCGCATACTTGTCCGTGTGGATGCGTCATATTGGAAATTAGCAATCTCCGCACGCTTCGCCTCCAACTCGGCCGGCGTATCAAAAGCAATGTATGCTTTCCCAGCCTCTAACAGTATCTGCACATATTTTTTATAGATATCTCGACGCTCAGACTGACGATAAGGCCCGTAGTTTCCACCGAAGCTGACGCCTTCGTCAAATTTGATACCCAACCATTTAAACGATTCTATGATATACTCTTCCGCACCGGGAACAAATCGGTTCGAGTCTGTATCCTCAATACGAAAAACCAAATCTCCATTGTGCTGACGGGCAAACAGATAATTATACAAAGCTGTACGAACCCCTCCAATATGCAATGCTCCCGTAGGACTCGGAGCAAAGCGAACTCTAACTTTTCTTTCTGTCATGATTGCTTTAGCATATAATTCGATTGCAAAAATAAGACTTTTTTCCCTAACTTATTGTTTTTTTCGCTATATTCGCACAAAATAAATAGGTATAAATGTTATTCCAAGAAACTGGACGTTCATGAAAAATTCGAAAATATTCCCATATAAAGAGGTGATATACAAATGGGTGGTATACATTGCCGCTGTTGCACTTGTAGTATCTTTTATGCCGAGCGATGCCAAATTTAATTACCAGTTTGAAGTAGGAAGACCTTGGAAATACGGTCAATTAATGACCACATTTGACTTTCCAATTTATAAAAGTGATCAGGTTGTACAAAGAGAACAAGACAGCATACGGTCAACTTTTCATCCTTACTTCCAAAGAAACGTCCAAATCGAGACCGAAGAGTTGAAAAGACTAAAAGAAAACTTCCACAAAGCCCCTTTTAAACTCAACAACGATTATATCCGCCACATCGAACGGACTTTAAAAGCCATATATAGTACGGGAGTAATCAGCAATGAAGAAAAGGACAAACTGGAAAAAGACAGTATCTCAACTATTATGATTGTAGAAAAAAATTTAGCGACTCCCCGTTCGGCTCAAGAAGTGTATACAGTAAAAGAAGCGTATGAGTATCTGATAAACGCCGACACTTTACATTATAAAAAAAGCATACTGCAATCGGAGAACTTAAACAATTACATTACATCTAACCTGAAACTAGACAAAGAAAAGACAGAAACGGCCATAAAAGAAGCCTTATCCAACATCTCCTGGGCGGAAGGGATGGTCATTAGCGGGCAAAAAATAATCGATCGCGGAGAGATGGTCACCCCAGACACCTACAAGATTCTGGAATCATTGAGAAAAGAATCTTTAAAAAGAAGCGGGAGCATAAAACAAAAAAGATTGATTATTGTAGGAGAAATTTTATTCGTGGGCATACTTATGCTTACTTTCATTCTTTACCTCGATCTTTTCCGAAAAGACTATTATCAACGGAAACGAAGCATTTTATTACTCATTTCCCTGATCATTTTCTTCCCTATTATTTCTTCGCTGATGGTAGCACACAATGTTCTAAGCGTATATTTGCTGCCTTTTGCAATGGTTCCCATCATCGTACGGGTATTTATGGATTCCCGGACAGCTTTTATGGCACATATTGTCACTATACTGTTATGTTCTATCAGCCTGCGCTTTCCATATGAATTCGTTCTGTTACAAACTGTAACGGGACTGGCTGCCATTTACAGTTTACGTGAATTGTCGGAACGTTCTCAGCTGTTCCGCACGGCTATTTTCATTACATTATGTTATTGCATGCTTTATTTTTCATACGAATTAATTCATGAGAACGATTTGTCGAAGCTTAACTTTCCCATGTATCTCAATTTCCTGATTAACGGTATCCTGCTTTTATTCGCTTACCCGTTACTATTTGTTCTGGAAAAGACATTCGGTTTCACTTCGAATGTCACTTTAGTGGAGCTTTCGAACATCAACAATCTTTTGCTGCGTGAGATGTCGGAAACAGCTCCGGGTACTTTCCAGCATTCTATGCAGGTAGCCAATCTGGCAGCAGCAGCGGCAAACAAAATCGGGGCAAAAAGCCAACTAGTACGTACCGGCGCATTATATCACGATATCGGAAAAATGGAAAATCCGGTATTCTTTACGGAAAACCAAGCCGGCGTAAATCCTCACAAAACATTAAGCAATGAACAAAGTGCTCAAGTCGTTATCGGACATGTTACAAATGGGCTGAGACTGGCAGAAAAATATAATTTGCCTAAAATCATTAAAGAATTCATATATACTCATCACGGACAAGGAAAAACCAAGTATTTTTATATCTCCTACAAAAATGAGCATCCGGATGAACCAATAGATGAATCAGTATTCACTTATCCCGGGCCTAACCCACAAACAAAAGAACAGGCTATTCTGATGATGGCCGATGCCGTAGAGGCCGCATCCCGCAGTCTGTCGGAATATACGGAAGAAACTATTGCCGCGCTGGTTGACAAGATAATCGATTCGCAAGTAGCGGAAGGTTATTTCCGGGAATGTCCTATAACATTTAAGGACATAGCCACTATCAAGAATGTTTTTAAAGAAAAACTAAAGATTGCGTATCATACACGCATCAGTTATCCGGAATTGAAGAATTAAGCCATGAAGAAATTTGTGGATGTCATTTTGCCATTGCCATTGGCTAATCACTTTACCTATTCATTACCTGATGAATTTTCAGAGAGAATAGAAATCGGCTGTCGGGTTATCGTACCTTTCGGACGGAAGAAATTTTATACTGCCATTGTAATCAACATACATTATTGTCCCCCACAGGAATATGAAACCAAAGACATCTGCGAAATTTTAGATGAACACCCGATCCTGCTTCCTGTACAATATAAATTCTGGGAGTGGATTGCTTCTTATTATCTATGTACTCCGGGAGATGTATACAAAGCCGCACTACCTTCGGGTATGAAACTGGAGAGCGAAACTTTAGTAGAGTTAAACCCGGAATTTGTCTCTCCGATAGTGCTGTCGGAAAAGGAACAAAGGATTCTCGACCTCCTATCGGAAGAGCCGGAACAGTGCATTACTCAACTGGAGAAAAGCAGCGGCATAAAAAATATCCTCTCCATCATAAAATCTTTGCTCGATAAAGAAGCTATTTTTATCAAAGAAGAACTGAAACGCAACTATAAGCCCAAGACCGAAGCATGCGTCAGATTGACAGAAGAAAATACAAGCGAAGAGAAACTTCGCTTGCTCTTCGATGAGCTGGCTCGCGCACCTAAACAGTTGTCCCTACTTATGAAATATATAGAGATGTCTGAGCTATTAGGAAAGGGCACACCCCAAAAAGTGAATAAAAAAGAACTCCTTACCCGTGCGGGAGTTTCTCAGGGCGTCCTCAACGGATTGATGGAAAAACATATCTTTGAAGTGTATTATAATGAGATTGGAAGGCTTTCACAAAACGAAACGACAATAAATGAACTTCGTCCACTGAATCCGGTACAATTAGAGGCTTACCAATCGATTATCACTTCTTTTAAAGAAAAAAATGTATGTCTTCTACACGGAGTTACGTCCAGTGGCAAGACAGAAATTTATATTCACCTTATACAACAAGTCCTCAATGCAGGCAAACAAGTACTTTATCTTTTGCCTGAAATTGCTTTGACCGCACAGATTACCGAACGTTTGAGACGGGTATTCGGCAGCCGGATGGGAATTTATCATTCCAAGTTCCCAGATGCCGAACGAGTGGAAATCTGGCAAAAACAACTAAAAGAACAACCTTACGACATTATTGTTGGAGTGCGTTCATCCATCTTCCTGCCTTTCCGAAATCTAGGACTGGTAATAGTCGATGAGGAGCACGAAAATACATATAAACAACAAGATCCCGCTCCACGTTACCATGCCCGTAACGCAGCTATTGTTTTGGCATCCTTATATGGAGCCAAGACTTTATTAGGAACGGCAACTCCCAGCGTAGAAAGCTATTATAACGCTTTACAAGGAAAATATGGACTGGTAGAATTAACCGAAAGATATCAAGATATTCAACTGCCTGAAATCCGAGTAGTGGATATTAAAGAACTGATCCGGAAGAAAATCATGAAATCACCCTTTTCACCACAGCTTTTAGCAGAAATACATAAGGCGCTGGAACAAAAGGAACAGGTAATCCTATTTCAAAACAGAAGAGGTTTCGCCCCCATGATTGAATGCAAGACTTGCGGTTGGGTTCCCAAATGCAACAACTGTGATGTAAGTCTTACGTATCATAAAGGATTAAATCAACTTACCTGCCACTATTGCGGCGCTACTTATCCTGTACCCCATTCCTGTCCGGCATGTGGAGGAGTCGACCTTGTTAACCGCGGGTTCGGTACGGAAAAAATAGAGGATGATATCCAATTGGTATTTCCCGAAGCTAAAGTCGCGCGCATGGATTTAGATACAACCCGCACACGCAGTGCTTACGAACGCATCATTCATGATTTTCAACAGGGCAAAACGGACATTCTCATCGGGACACAAATGGTTAGCAAGGGACTCGACTTCGACCATGTCAGCGTAGTAGGTATTCTGAATGCGGATACGATGCTCAATTTTCCGGATTTCCGTTCGCATGAACGGGCGTTCCAATTAATGGCACAGGTAGCAGGTCGTGCCGGACGGAAAAACAAGCGTGGACTGGTCATCCTACAAACCAAAAGCATCGACTTACCAGTCATACGGCAAGTGGTAGATAATGATTATGCGCAACTGTACATCGACCAGCTCCACGAACGACAATTATTCCATTATCCCCCATTCCACCGACTAATATACGTATATTTGAAACATCGAAAGGAGGATATTTTAGATATTGCAGCTAATACTATGGCGGCACAACTCCGCGCCGGATTGGGCAACAGAATTCTGGGTCCTGACAAACCGCCCGTTGCTCGTATCCAGATGTTATTTATTAAGAAAATAGTAGTAAAGGTGGAACTTAACGCTTCCATGAATAAGATTTGCGATTACTTGCAAACCGTACAGCGGGCAATTATCGAAGACGAGCGTTTTCGCTCTTTATTGGTATATTATGATGTAGATCCACAATAATTTATGAAAATAGAATTAGACGTACATACCCATACACTTGCTAGCGGACATGCATACAGCACTTTACAAGAAATGGCAAAAGCTGCTGCTGAAAAAGGTTTGAAACTATTGGGCATTACTGAACACACCCCGGATACACCGGGAGCATGCCAGTTCTTTTATTTCCGCAACCTGCATGTAGTTCCCCGCCAACTATATGGTATCGAACTGTTATTGGGAGCGGAAATTAATATCCTAAACGCACAGGGAGAGCTCAGTGTGGATGACGATTTCATGAAAAGAGTGGATCTTCGCATTGCAAGCATCCATTCATTCAGTTACCAAAACGGTACAGCAGATGAGAATACGGATGCTCTGATAACAGTGATGAAGAATCCATATATCCACATTATCGGCCATCCGGGTGACGGCACAGTTTCCCTCCATTTCGAGCCTATAGTCCGGGTAGCCAAAGAGCACCACATTTTATTGGAAATAAACAACAGTTCGTTGAAGCCGGCCCGAAATAAGCCTGAAGCGTTTCAAAACAACTTAACTTTACTCCGGCTATGTAAGCAGTATGAAGTACCGGTTATTTTAGGAAGCGACGCCCATATCTCTTTCGATATTGCCCGATACGACTTTTTAGCGGAACTTATCAATCGGACAGAATTCCCTGAAAGACTCATTCTAAACTGTGACATAAACATGTTTAAAAACTATTTGAACCTGTGATTATATGAAGAAGATATTATTTGTATGCCTCGGCAATATCTGCCGTTCCGCATCCGCCGAAGAAATTATGCGTACTATGCTGCATCGCGCAGGGATGGAAAAAGAAATAAAAGTTGACTCAGCCGGCCTCATCGGCTATCATAAAGGAGAGTTGCCGGATCCCCGCATGTGCATGCATGCCGCGCGTCGAGGTTATAACCTGACCCACCGGTCGCGCCCTGTATGTACCGAAGATTTCTTCGACTTCGATATAATCATCGGAATGGACGACCGTAACATTCAGGATTTGAAAGAGCGTGCTCCTGGGATAGAAGAAGAAAAGAAGATATGTCGCATGACGGACTTCTGTCGCACCAAAGTAACAGATTATGTACCAGATCCTTATTACGGAGGCGCTTCCGGTTTCGAAAATGTATTAGATATTCTCGAAGATGCCTGCCAAGGGTTGCTTGAATACCTTCAAACAGACAAACGTAACCCAGCGGATATTACGGATAAGGACGAGACGAACAATCCTGAGTAAGAGCGCACGTATATTTCTGTAATTACGGAACTGTTTTTGAGCAGTTACAAAACTATTTTGGAGCAACTGCGGACATATCCATACAAAACAGAAAAATCTTCTTGTTTAAGCCTTCATTTATTATTTAAAGAAGGAAAACAAGAAGATTTTATCTATCTCCACTTCTCAGACAAGCCGAGAAGAAATAAGAGCGGGAGTTACGAATCAGCGTTCATATTGAGGCATATCATTGAAACTCAATACGGTTTCCGGAACAGGCATGATATAACGCAAGTCATTGGGCTCTAATGTCCATGTACCTTCATTGCCGGCTGAATGAATCACTGTTTTAGCAAACCATGCTTCCCGATTCAGACGTTTCATATCAATTAAACGAGTTAGGCCATTGAAAGCAAACTCTTTACGGCGCTCATCAATAACTAGCTTCAATACCTCTTCTTTCGATAACGAGGTTGGAATAGCAAAATGCACATTATTTTTTATACGCATGTCACGCAAATCATTCAAATGTTGCAATGCCTTACCCAAATCACCTATACGAGCCTCGCATTCAGCAGCAATCAAAATTACTTCCGGTGTAGAAAAACCTATATTCATTTCTATATAAGGTGCAAAAATAGTATATCCAGGAAAATGATCCGCCGCGCCACCCGTAGTATAACCATTGAACTCATCTTTGGCAAAGAACAGTGACAAACGCATATCCTCTCCATCTACAGGTAAATTCCGGGCAAAAGTTTCCAGCAAATCTTCACTGGCAGCCACTTGCTTGAACAGATAAGAAGTACCATTCAGTAAACGGGTATAAACATTCTCTACGTTTTTAGCTTCATCAGGAAATTCTTCGGCACCATCCAAAGAAACTAAACGTCCCCACTGACCTTGTATAGCCTTGTAATTTTTGTAATCAAGAAGTTGCTTATTTTGAGCCAATGACAAGTTAGCATTCGTCAAAGCATTTGTATAATTACCCATATACAAATACATACGCGACAGAAATGCATACCCCACACTTTGAGTAGGGTCGAAAGAAGTCTTCACAGTAGCACCCAGCTTTGGCACAGCTTTATCCAAATCGTCTTTAATTTGCTGATATACCTGAGCCACCGTTGCACGCACATACTTCTCTCCTCCGATTTCTTCACTCAAGACCAAAGGCACTCCATAATCGGTCTCTGCCGTAGCTGCATCATAATGGTTACCATACAGGTTTACAAGGTTCAAATATTCAAAAGCGCGTCCTACCAAAGCTTCTCCCCATAAGCGCTCACGCTCGGTCTGAGAGCCTCCTGTTGCCGATAACACATTATTGATTACCGCATTATAAACAAAGATATTTTCATAACATCCATTCCAAATTCCATCAGAGTTACCGGGAGTAAAAATCTGCCCGGGTTGGAAAGAATAGAGATTTTTCATCTCCTCCGACTTATCTTTATATTCGAAATCCGGAAACTCAGGAGCTGTACCGGCTGCCACCAGTTGTACATCATCCGTAATAAAAGAAGGATACACATCGAGAGCACGATACAAATACTGACTGTTCATCAATTGCTTGTAATCCTCATATTTTTCCGGAATCGTATATCCTTTAGGCTTATTTTCCAACCAGTCATCACAAGCCGACAGTGAAAGCAGTGCCAAGGCACAAGCTGCATATTTGACAATATTTAAATGTTTCATTTGTTCTATGAATTAAAAGTTAGCAGATACACCAATCGTATAAGTCGGCGGAATATGATAACCTCTGGAAGGGGATAAAGTAGTTCCACTCCAGACTTCCGGGTCTAAATCACGACCATTGTCCGCCCAATACCATAAGTTTTGAATTTGCAAGCTAAGACGCAGATTCTGTACGTACATCTTACTCATCCACTCTTTCGGGAAAGTATAGCCAATCGTCAAATCACGCAATTTGATATAATCTCCTTTTCTGATATGCTTATCGGCAGCGCTCCACAAATACTCTGAATTAGTATGGGAAGTTCCGTAAATAAAGGCCGGAGCCATACTCGGATCATTTTCATCACCCGGTTTTTGCCAGAAGTGCATACGGTCTTTATCCATCACACCTGCATAATTCAAGGTAGGCATACGATTGAACACATAACCTGCGGCTACATCGCGCAATACATGTCCGCCATAATAGACAAACATGAAATCCAGATCGAATCCTTTATAAGTCAATCGGTTGGACAATGATGCCGAATAAGGAGGATTAGTAGTTCCCGAATAGACTAAATCTTCCGCTTCCAGATCATTATAAGACTTCACGATCGTTCCGTCCGCTTTGTAAGCCTGAGGATATCCCTCACTGTCCAGTCCGGCATAACGAATAGAATACAACGAACTCATAGGCTTACCCTCTCTATTCTGTATACTGTAAAAATAATCGATTGCCGATGTCCCATCGTTCTCAATACGAGTCAGCTTATTTTTATTATAACTGAAAGTAAAGGCGGAAGTCCATGAGAAATCACGAGTAGTCATATTGGTACTCTGCAACGATACTTCCACACCTCTATTATACATCTCACCATAGTTCAGCAACAAAGAAGGCCATCCTGATGTCGGGTCAGTCTTACGCTGTCCTAATAAATCCACCGTGCTCTTACTATAGAACTCAATGGTACCATTCAAACGATTTTTCAACAAATTAAAATCCACACCCAAATTAAACACATTGGTCTTTTCCCACCGTAAGGTTGGATTCGGCGGAGTAGTAATCACTGAATAATATTCGTTAGTGAAGCTGTTCGGACGACTTTGAGTTTGCGCAATCATATATGGGCCGCTATCCTTGGCAACATTACCGTTAATACCATACGTAGCACGCACTGCCAGGCGATCAACCCAATTCCAGTTTTCCAAAGCTATATAATGCAAACCAGCAGACCACAACGGACGATACTGATATTTTGGATCAGTACCAAACAAATTTGACTGATCGATACGGATACTTCCCGTAGCTGTCAACTTATGGTTGAACGTATAAGAAGCGTTTCCGTAAAAAGAGACATAACGATTGTCGGTATAAGTAAACTTATCATAAGGTCCGTTATAATAATAACGTCCACTCGTAGACTGTGTTCCATTTACGGCTGAACCTAAATTAAGTTCATTAATAGATTTAAAAGCCAAAGTGACATCATCATATCCCCATTTATTAAGTACAGTTCCCTGAGTAACTACTTTACGACGTTCCGCACCGATTAAAGCCTGTACGCCGTGGATACCGAACTCTTGATTGAAATTCAACTGTATACGGAAAGTATAAGAGTTATTCTTAGCCCAAGTTTCCTGCAATTTTCCACCCAAAGGAATATGATTGGTCACTGTTCCGTTTTTATTAATTACAGTCGCATTATTCACTTCTGTTTTTACGGTATATGAATCTTGTGTATAATACTGCTTCTTATATTTACTTGTTGTTTCAGTCTGATACATCACATCCAGATTCAGCCCCTTCATAAAGGTTATTTTCATTCCGAAATTAAGATTCTGGTACTTATCATCCTGTTCATAATATGCTTTATCCAGTTCATTAACAGGAATATATGTTTCATCCTGCAATCCTAGTCCGTTTAATCTGTCAATTTCTTTCTGGTTTTTATTATTATACCATTGAGTCGGAGTGCCGTCCGCATTGTATATCATGCGGTAAGAAGGGCCAGAATAGAGATAACTATATCCTGTAAAACCATTATCATAATCGGCACTTACGTTACTGTTAATGATCCCTACATTCACACGTAACCATTTAAAGAAATCAAACTGGTTTTTCAAATTAAAACCAAGTCTTTGAGTAGACTGTTCTTTCTCATAAGGGAAATTCTGCTGATAATTAGCAGAAAGCGAATATTTATAAATATCCGAACCACCGCTAAACGATAAATTATGCTGATGAACCACCGATGCATCACGTACAAAAGCGTCTTTTAACTGGCTATAACGGTTACGATTACGATACACATTCAATTGTGATTCCAACTCGGCATCCGTTAGTTTACCTGCATCATGGTTATACAACAGTTCATACACCTCATTCATCGCCGTATTGGCTGTTTCCGGGTTGTAATTAGAGTGTGGATATTGAAACAGGATTTGCTGCAAATCCACCAGTTCAGAGCTTGAAGTCAAGTTCAGATAACCTTTGTCTGGCAATGGTGTAAATTTAACGCTACCATTGTAACTTACCTGTGTGCGTCCTTTCTGTCCGGAACGGGTGGTGATGACAATGACACCGTTAGCCGAACGCGCACCGTAAATAGAAGCAGCCGTAGCATCTTTCAACACAGTGACATTCACAATATCCGATGGATTGATGGCATTGATATCGCCCTCATAAGGCATTCCATCCACTACATATAAAGGCGTTTTTGTTCCCTTCAGGGTAGAAATACCGCGAATTTCAGGTGTCTTCCCGGGAAGTTGTTTCAAACCGGCCACCATACCTTCCATACGATCGAGAATATTCGTCTGCAGCTTACCTTCCAATTTTTGGGGAGTCAGCACGGCAAACGAGCCGGTGGCACGTTCTTTGGAAATAGTTTGGTAACCAGTGACCACAACCTCGTCGAGCAATTGGTTGTCGGGAACTAACGAAATATCGAAAGAAGAGTTGGTGTTTCGAATCACCTTTTCTACAGACAGGTATCCAATGAATGATACCACAAGGGTTTGTCCTTTATTGACAGGTAATGTAAAGCAACCGTCCAAATCAGTAACGGTTCCTTTTTTAGTCAAACCTTTTACATAAACACTGGCGCCCGGAATCGGTTCGCCATTTTCATCTTTTACTGTACCTTTTACGGTAATCTGCTGCTGGGTTGCCTCAGTATCTTTCACAGACGGAACTTCAGCCTGCGTTGGAACAGATAGTGCAAACATCAAGAGCGACAGGAGATATTTTACCCCCCCCCCTCAGCACATTTAATTTAGAATTACTCATAGATTTGTTCTTAATTGTAACTTATAAACTAACAATTGGTTATTTCTTAACAGGTTTCGGTTTCAACACATCGGGACGCATGGAGTAAGCCTTCTTTCCGTGAGTCGGTTCGGCCAAAATAAAAGCCGGAACACCGATGCCTTGATTCGGTATACGCTGTAGCACCTGTTCTAAAGCCGCAGCATACTCCTGATGAATATAAGCATCATCCCGGTCGGCTTGGTTGTAGGCAATGTAACGGAGATATTCGATGCATTTATTGAACCAATTTTGAGGGATTTCCTCACGTTCATAATAGCTCAAACGGGCAATATATTTCAGACGGTTTATCAGCTCTTGCTGATCCACATTCGGATTGGCAATCATCGCATCAATACGACGGATAGCTTCATCAAAATGTTGGGCACGCACCGCCTCATTGATACGAATCATTTCACAATTAAAATCCTTACCCTCAAAATCGCACAATGCTTCAATCTCCTTCAAATCGCCATAAGTGGTTTCTTTAGCTAGCTTTGCATCTACAACCTTTTTTCCATACAAGTGGCAAAACTCATCATAACGCGAAGAGATCTCTTTTAAATAAGGAGTCAAACCGGAAATAGTACGATTGTAAACTTCCCAGACCTCTTTGTCCGTCAGTTTCCCGCCACCTTGAATCAACTCATCAAAAGCTCTTGTCACATTATTACGGGCATACACGGAAAACTCATAGTTAATATAATCTATCAGAAATTTCCGTTCACGATTCCCGTTTGCGTATTGTTCTTCCAAATAAAAAGAACGGAGTTTAGGATTAAGTGCTCCCTCTCCTGTACGAATAAACTGCTCAGCTGTCTGACGGCTTCCACTACGGTGTACCAATTTCTCAGTTGCCGGATCAACGAAAGCATAAGTAGGATAACTGCGTACCCCATACTTCTTGGCCAATTCAATGCCTTCGCCCTGCTCGGCATCAATTTTGGCACAAACAAAGTGGTTATTATAAAATGCACCCACTGTCGGCAAGGTAAATACCGTCTCAGCCATATTCAAACACGGCCCACACCATTGCGTGTAAAAATCAATAAAAATCAGTTTGTTTTCTGCTTTGGCTTTAGATACCAATTCTGCCCAAGGCTGATGCAGGAAATGTATTCCTGGCTCATAGTCGACCTCCTTAGTCACCTCATCTTCCAAGCGAACTTCACTTCGAGCGGAAGCATTGCACCATGATGACAAGGCACAAAAAGCCAGTAACACACAGGTTCTGGCAATCAAATTTCTTTTCATAAATTAAAATTATTATATTAAATAGAGTTCTTCTTTTTCTCTTCTCTACTTTCAACCCCTAAATAATTAATTCTTTAGATCTAGTAATTCAATAAACTTAAGACAACTTTAATAAAGGTCCGCTTTCAGTTTTTCAATTTTTGGGCTGCAAAGGTAGCATATTATTTTTAATAAGCAAAAACCTTTGTTTATATATGTGTATAATAATGGCTTATTATTAGACAAAAAAAAATGAATTTCATAAAGAAGTAGAACCACTTTATGTATTGGCTACCTATATAAATGAAAGGTTATTAACTTTATCTTACACTCATGTAAAATGCCATTTCAATATCTTAATAAAGAATTTTCTTAAGATATTGAAATGGCATTTTATAGCATTATTAGCAGAACACCATTCTAAGAATTATCTCATTCACCAAAATACCAACTGCATAAGTTTATTTAATTAATAAACTTTTTACAATTAAATAGATGCATTATCTAATAAACCCACATCATTAAAATTAGCATAAAACTGCGGCGTTACATATTTTATCGAATGTAGCTTTCCTTCTCCTTCAATAGTACGTACCAAATCACGTGGTTCACCAGCCACAATGTTGTACATATACACTTTATAAGTATTTCCTTTCTGCGTACCTACTACTAAATGAGTAAAATTCGTACCAATATCAGTATCTTTAAAACAATCCATCCATTGATATGAGAGATAAGTAATTTGTTCTCCACTTCCCATACCACGTAAAGGTAATGGACTATTACTTTCATTGCGTGTTGGCAAACTATAAGCATATAATTGGTTTTCATAGACATAATATAAATAACCTGCAGTCCACATGTTAACAGCATAACAAGTTGCATTCGCTAACTTTGAATTCGGATCCAATTCAATTCTATCTACCGTCTGCATCTTATTTATATCTGATTCATAAAGATACTGTTTCCCATTTCGATCTTTCAGCAAAAAATAGCTATATGCCGGAGTTGTCGAAACAGAAGCACCCATCATTAAACATTCCATCCCATTTGTAGGGAAGTCTCCATTCTTATAATCACCTCTTGCATCATGTCCCATCCACATTCCCATCACATAATCAACGCACTGATCTTCCTGATTCCAATACATCATTGTACTTTCAGCATCTACAGGAGTTGCATACACACTACCTCCAGTACCTGTTTGTGTTCCAAAAGTACCAGAAGAGTCCATTACATCAGAAGGATAACTTACAGTAGCTCCTCTACTTGACAAAAAACAATTAGCAAATGGGAAAGTAAAAGCCCGATATGGAGTTTCACCCGATTCTAAACCTCCGTACACCACATTTGTATTATCGTGTAACTTCACCATATCTTTAGTACTAAAGAACGCAATTTCTTTATTTTTTGTAGTAATAGCTATAGTGTTGCACTTATCCACTTTATTCGTTATAGGGTCAATATAACCATGAGAATAGCATATACCTAATGACAATGGTTTCCCATCCATAGGTTTCTGTCCGGTAGAAGTTAATACATTTTCCAGCAAAGGTTCTCCGTCCTGATGATGAAAATCCAACTCTGATTTCCCATCCATTGTTTCTTTTAATATATAAAAACCACGCAAGAAAGTAGTAGAAATCTCCACATCAGTAATTACAGACAAAGCATAACCTGTACTTTTGGACTTTGCTTCCAACATTACTTTATAATTATTAGGAGGTAGATTTACCTCATACGCAAGGTCTTTCTCCGTTCCTATTAATGTCATTTCTTTCTTCTCTTTCTCTCCACTTGTAGAATTACTGGTTGTGGCATCCCATATATACCATGCATACTCTAAATCTGTGTAACCAGTTTGTATTGTTGTCGGAATTTCCAATTTCTCACCTATATAGGAATAAACCAAATAATATTTCCGGACACCTTCAATAGTAATATCATTCACTTCTTTATAATCATAGTTTCCCTCATCCTCAAAACAAGAGGTAAAAGCCATCAGCAAAAGGGAGAGTAATAAATAATTCTTCTTCATAATTGTTTCAATTAAAAGTTAGGAAAAGCTACTGGTTCACCGTCAGCTTCATACAACGTACCATGCTCCGCTTCATACTCAGCCAAAGCCCTATTTAAAACTCCGACTAAATGGAAACAGTAATTCTGATCATATTGTTGATAGTACATCCATACATTATCCATAAAATCATCGTCCCATTTGAATCCGGTAGTCCTAATCATAAAACGATGCTTCTCCTGTCCATAGTTTCCCAAAAAATATTCTTCCCAATTATTTGGTTGAATCAACTGATCAGCAATCACGATACGCTTGTGGATAACTTCCTTGCTCCCGGCTGAAAAGAACTCATTCTCTCCGATTGTCAAACGTAACGTGTAATTTGCCTCTTTCAATGAAAGAGTTCGTTTCAATACAATGGGTATCTTCCGCTTTACTTCTCCTTTCGGTATAAAATAATATTTTTGTATCAACTCTTTATCATCAAAAGGTACATAATGTTCATCCGGCACTGCATCATGATCACCTACAGGCACCTGCTTTAACGGAATTATACGGTCTTGTTCTGAAGGGAATCCCATCAGCTGTACCGTCACCCATACCGTATCTGTAGGCATCTCATGATACGCAAAAGACTTATTTGTAAGCGTATCAGCAGAATGTTCATAATCAAATTTCAACCAACACCCTTCATTCTGATATACCGGTAAATCTTCTTCGCAAGCGATAAACAGCGGAGCAATGATCACCAATACTGCCATAGCTCCATATATTTTATTTCTTCTCATCGTATTTGGTTATTTATTAGGATTAAACTCTGTACTTGGTAAAGGTAAAATATATTCGGTTTCACTCATACGTATATCCGGCTTTGACCATAAAGTCACAATATTATTCCGTTTATAATAGTAAAACATCTGTCCTTCTGCAAAAAATTCAATACGGAACTCCTTTTCCAGTGCTTTCTTCAATTCTTCTTTCGAAGTAAATGTATCATGTAAAGCTACGCCTTTTGATTCCATATAAGTAGAATATAATTGGGTAGCCTCAGTAAGAGTTTTTGCAGTTTCAATTGCAATCAAATACATTTCAGAAAGCCGAACAATAGGAATTTCACCTTTACCCAATGCATCATCATTTGCTTTATATATATAATACTTCCGAATAGTAGGATACTCAAATTTTTGAGAAGTAATAGTCTGTGACCACATTCTTTTGCGACGGATATCAATAGCTGGGTCTATCCCGTCAAACAAATCTAAAAACCATCTTTTCTCTAAAACTAAATTATCTTTCAAATTCACTTGCATATAATAATTACTTTCACTAGAAGTTTCACCACCAGCCAACAACGGAATGGAAATATTATATAAATCTTCTATCGCTAATGCAAATAAACTTTCCGAAGGTGAAGTAAAAGCAGTACCAGTTGTTCCGTAATCTTTTTCACTGCTCAAACTTACTACATTACGACCATCCGACAATTTGGCTTGAATTACTTCCATAGCTATATCATAGGCCTTTTGCTCATTACCTAAATATAAGTACATCCGAGCTTGTATTGCTTTCACAGCCCAATAATTCATACGATAGCGGCGATCCATCATAAAATCATCCTCCAATGAAACCGCCTCATGATTTCCTTTGCTTGCCCATAATTGTATATACGAATAATCGGAATAAGCCGGATCATTATCCTTCAATAACGACAATGCTTTTTCAAAATCACTTTCCAATTTTTCCACAAATTTCTCATAAGTATAATAAACAGGCATTTCATCCAAATTAGTGGTTTCCGAATAGGGTAATGATACTTTTGTCACAGGATTATTCGGCATTTGTCCAAATAAGCGAAGCACGTCCAAATGGCAGAAAGCACGAAGCGCATAGGCTTCTCCTTCTATCACTGCACGAGATTTATGGAATGGTATATTATGCCCCTTTTCCTTACATCCTTTTAATACATTATTTACTTCAAGAATAGTATTATATAATCCCCCATATATACTTTTGATGGCTGTTACAGCACCCGCATTATTGTAATCATGAAGAGTAAAGTAATAATTTTCTCTAATCGCTTCTCCCATCTGTTCAATATTAGTATACCATAGTCCAGCTAAGGATTCAATATTGCTCATCGACAAACGTGTTCCGTACAAATCAGTTTTAGCCAAATCAGAGTAACAACCAGCCAAAGCTCCTTGAAAACCACTGTAGTTATCATACATACTATCGACTTTCTTTTCCGTATCTTGTTCAATATCCAACCAGTCATCACATGAAACAGTAATTCCTAACAACACTACGGATACCAAATAAGAAATATATTTCATTTTCATATTTTATATTATTTATTCAGGTTAAAATAAAAAAGTCACATTTCCTTGCACATTTCGTGCAAAAGGATAAGACGTACCACGTTCATAACGAACTGAGGAAAAATGCCATAAGTTGGAAACATTCAAACTAAAAAGTATTGATTGTACACGAGCATTCTTTTTCAACCACTCCGTATCCCAACGATACTCCAATCCCATAGATTGCACCTCAAACCAATTGTCATCCATCACAAAGCGGCTTGTAGCTTTAGTCAACTCATTACCAATTTTTTTATAGAAAGAGGCATCTCCTGATTTTTGCCAACGATCTGCATATACCCGCTCGTCTACATTTCCACTTCGAATAACACCTTTTGTTACTTCCACACGATCAATCAGTGTTTCATTATACATCTGACCTCCCCATTGATAAGAAAAAGCAATATTTAAGGACCAATCTTTCCAACGTACCATGGTACTAGCTTTTCCCCGATAGGGAGAAGAAAATATGGAATTTTCACCCGCATATACCCGATCTTTTGAGTCCCATACATTCGTCACATTGCCATTACGGTCTAAATAAATTTCTTCACCAGTTGCAGGGTCAATGCCCAATGAACGCACCACATAAAATCCGTATTGTGGACGACCTTCATAAAGCAACGTAGCAGGTTTAGTATCAATAAGTTTACCACTGGCCAATAAAGCTTCATTCTGTGCATATATTGCATCTGACAATCTAGAAATTCTATTCTTATTATATACAAGTTGCCCGTTCACTATCCAACTAAAATCACGTTCTTTATCACGAATGATATATCCTCCTAATGACAATTCAAAACCCTTATTCTTAACCTCACCTACATTATCAGAATAAGAAGAAAAGCCCATAGAAAGAGGAAGGTTCATATAAGAGACCAAATCCTTAGTCACTTTAGTGTACAAATCAAACGTTCCGAATATACGGTTATCAAATAGTTGGAACTCTAAACCGACATTCTTTTCTAATGTGGTTTGCCAAGTCAAATTTTTATTTCCAAGTCCCTGCAAATGAGCGCTATTCCAATAATTATACATTTCGCCAGGATTGTAATTATACATCGTAAGTACAGCAGATTTCTCAAAATCCATCGTACCAGTTTCACCAATGGAAGCCCTAAGCTTTAAGTAGTTAATAGCAGGTACAGCCTGCATGAATTTTTCATGATGAATATTCCATCCCAAACCAGCACTCCAAAAAGGAGCATAGCGTTTGTTTGCCCCAAACTGAGAACTTCCATCCATACGATAAGAAAGGTCTACAAAATAACGATTATCATAAATATAGTTTACATTCCCTGTTAATCCGACTCGACGATTTTTTTCTTTAGAACCATTAGGACGATCGTCTTGATGATATTGGAAAGCATTACTGATGAAAGAAAGATCTTGATTACTAAACCCTTCCACCAAGAACGAGTAAGAAGTTGATTTTCCTTCAGAAATAGAATAATCTAAACCAGCAAAAATTTGATGAACTTCTTTAAAGATTTTCGAAAAATTCAAAGTCAAACGTCCATCATATGATACATCTTCGCCATTACCATATTTATATGAACCTTTATTTGTGCTACCAACCGGATAAATATTGGTATTGCTAAACTTAGAATGTTCGGCCGGATAAAATTCATCACTAGTCAGACGATTAGTAGAAACTCCGAACTGTCCTCTTAACGTCAATCCAGAAATAATATTCCAATCAATAGCAAGATTATTGATTAAGGTCAATGTACGAGACTTATCAAATGTATTCAATGTTGCATCATACAAAGGATTTTGAATTTCATTTTCCGTCCCGAAGAAATCATCAAAATAGCGGACAAGACTTCCGTCTTCATCATGAATTTTATAATAAGGTTGCTGTGCTACATAATTACTAAAACTTCCATATTTACTGTTTTCACTCCTTGAATTGGTAAAACTAGTATTGTTACGAAATATTAAATTATTAAACGAGTACATCAATGTGATGTCCCCAGTAAAGACTTTATGTGAAGAACCCTTCATTGCTCCTTCCGTATCACGATAGCCAACCGAAGTACCCCAACGAAATTCATTACCTCCACCTTCTAAACGTAAATTATAACGTTGTCCTATTCCATTACGAAGAGGCTGGCTAAGCCAGTCGGTATCTACTCCTGAAAGCACATCTCTTAAACGACGATTATAAACCTTTTGATATTCTGCTGTTTGAGTAGGATTACCTTCTGATTCATAAAGTCCAATACTACGTTCCAATTCTAATTTATCAGCTGCATTCAACAATTTGTAAGAGCTCAAATCGGGCATTTCCACATTAAGTCCTATCTGAGCTGTTATTCTTAATTTTCCAGGGACAGGCTTCTTCGATTGTACTACAATTACACCATTTGCGCCACGTGAACCATAAATAGCAGTAGCTGAAGCATCTTTCAAAATGGTAATCGACTCAATCTCCTCCTCATTATAGTCCATTAATTTATTCAAAGTTATTTCAAAACCATCCATTACGATAAGGGGGACATTCACACTTTGTTTAGTGTTCTGATTAAGTTCTTCTACACTCATCGGTAACGAAGAAGTTCCACGAATATTCATCTGAGGCAATGCGTTCGGGTCACTACCAAACATATTATTCATAGGTATATTAAGTGAAGCATCCACATTTCTCAGGGTTTGCAGTAAATTTTGCCCCTTAAACATTCTCAACTTTTCTTTTGATACCGTTGACACCGAACCCGTATAACTTTCTCTCGCTTTTTGAAAAATACCGGTTACCACTACTTCGGCCATGTGGGCCTGGTTTTCAGAAAGAGTTACCGTTTTCAACACAATATTTTCGTCTTTACCTGGCGTCACCGTTATTTCTTGCGGCGTCATACCTATGTATGAAAATACTAACACACAGGTTTTTCCATCAGATAAAGGTAAAGAGAATTTTCCATCAAAATCGGTTATAGTTCCCTTCGCAGCGCCCTTTATCTGGATGTTAGCTCCGGGAAGCGGCAGACCTTCGTTATCTAATACCTCACCGCTTACCGTATAGTTCTTTTTTACCCCCCCCCGAGAGGTTTTCACTTGCGTTTTAAGGGTTACATTCACATATTTACCATCAATGTAATACTCCAAAGGATAATTACCGATAATTATCTTCAGAGCCTGTTCGATAGTTTGATCTTTCAAAGAACCTGTGGCGGTAAATTGATTTACATCGTCATAGGTAAAAAGGATTTTGTAACCTGAAATTCTCTCCAAACGCTTAAAGACTGACGGTAAACGTTCGTTTTTAAACTCCATCGTTATTTTCTTTTCTTTGCCAGTCTGTGCCTGAACCCATTGAGGCGGACATAAGAAGGAGGCAATCAAGAACAATACGACAGAAAAGATCCATTCTTTTTTCATATTCTCTCACTTAATGGTTAAACATTTATTTATTATTACTTCTCACTTTTCACATACCCTATCAAACAAAGCTCTTTTTTTTAAGAGCTATTAATAATACGTACAGACTTCCAAATCGAACACCCCAAAAACGAATTATTTTTAAAAAAAGTGCATTCTTCTTTAAAAAGCATCTTATTAAATAGGGGAATCTTCCTTATAAATTCCATTTTTTCACAGATAAACTATTTCACATCTTAGCACTGTTTCTCTCTCTCACAACTGTGAAAGTTATCTCTCACATCATATAAGAAATGTCTCTCACAATATGTAGAAGTTCTCTTGCACAATTGTAAGATATAGAAAATGTAGAGAAGAAAAATAAAATAATGACTTAAGCTGAGTAGATGAATTCGTATCTACTAACAACTCTATCCAACAACCATATCTTTCAAAATAAAGTGTAAGACGTATTTTAATTATGATTTTTAGATATTGGCTATAAGATCTAAACAGAATTGGGTCAACTAAACTGAAGAAGTATCATAGAAAGCAGGGCCCTACCATCTTTGGGATTAGTGAAAATCAGCTACGCCCATAAACCTGACTCTTTGTGAAACTAACCCGTAACCGACAACCCATCTGCTCCATTAGGCGCAGAAATTCGTCTGTCGCCTTTTGGGGTGTGAATACAAATTCCTTATTTACTTGATTATCCATAACCGCAGGGGGGCCGTAAACGACTTTTACTACTTTATGTCGGAAGGGAGACATTTTCATTACTATTGAATTGCTTCTCGTATTGTTCCTTTATGCGTAAAGCTTGTTCTTTCGTCACTCCACAATGGGACAGTTCCGTAGCAAGTTGCCGCTGGTCTTTGCCATGCTGCATGCTTGTCTTAACATCTCTCCATTCCCTATGCGCTTCATCCCTTGAGCAAGCAGTATTAAAGACAAAACCAATCGAAAAGAAACAGAATAATAGCTTTCTCAGATAATCCTAAAAAATGACGAGTAACAGATAGGAAGATATACATTAATTATTGAAACGTATCTTCTTTCTATGAAATATTCTTCTGACTGTTTCAGCGAACAATCAAAGTACCGTCCTCTAAAGTGATATTCACTTTCTTCATGCGGTTGAGCAATACGATTGCGTGTTCGAGTCCCGCCTTGCGATCGGTAAGAAAGTGCATGCGATAGTTCATGGCCGACTGGTTTTCGAATTTTATGGTTACATTGTACCAGCGGCCCAAACTTTGCATAATGTCCAGTAAAGTTATATTATCAAAATAGAAATAACCTTCCTTCCAATAAATATAGCCGTCTATGTCCACCTCACTCAATGCAAAAGCGCCATCCGGCTGTAGATGTGCATCTTCTCCAGGAGACATTCTCACATAATCGCCTCCTTTCTTGTTGCAAACCTCTACACGTCCCTGTATCAAAGTTACATGTGAATCGGTTACCAAATAGTTACGTACATTGAACTCTGTGCCCAATACACGTGTTTTCATATCGTCCGTCTGAACAATAAAAGGGTGTTTCTCATCTTTGGCTACCTTGAAATAAGCCTCTCCTCTTAAAGAGACAATCCGCTCATTCCCTACGAATGTAGCCGGATATTCCAGACGGCTTTCCGCATTCAACCAAACTTCTGTGCCATCCGACAATACAATTTTAAAATCAGTACCACGAGGCGTAGTAAGCGTATGCATCTTTACTTCTTTTACCTCTGATGCATTGGTCTTATAATCAAGCTCTTTATCCTGTAATTGAGCACCTACAGCAGATAATACAGTTTTATCCGCATTATCTAAAGCTAACAGTTTTCCATCTCCAGTCTGTAAAGTTACCCGTTGTGGATGATTATCAGCTAAAAATACAGTAACCGGTTCCGAGACTTTATTATGAGAAAGGAGAGACCAAGAGAACCATACCAAAACAATCAACATGGCGGCAACGCCCAATGCCGCGCCCCATACCAGTCTACGCCGTCTCCATGCGGTCTGGTGTTTCTTCTGAAATCGAATCCATTCACGGTCAACATCAGGATTATATGAAGGAATATCAGCCATTAGCACACGGCATCCCTCCATCAGGTCCCGGCAGGCCCGAAAACATTCCTCGTCTTCCACCATACTGCGAACGTCCTCTTCAGTGAGGGCTGTCGGTTGTTCCAACAGGTCTATGGCATGTTCTATGGATTCCTCTATTTTTCGGTTTTTATCCATGTTTGTATTGCTCTTTTATATAATACGTTTTCAGTGCGTTTTCGGATACCTCTTTTTATTCTTTTTTAGCAAATTCTTCACGCATAGTTTGCAAAGCCTTCATGATATGCTTTCGCACAGCACTTATGCTGATTTCCAATTCATCCGCCACTTCCTGATATTTCTTCTTGCGAACATAACACTCTTCAAGAATATGCCTAGTGCGAGGAGTCAACGAGCGAATGGCTTTACGCAATCGCAAGATTCTTTCTTCCGGTTCACAGAAGTTCTCTTCTATCCCCTCCTGCGTCATCGACAAACAAAACTGGGCATATTGTTCATGCACTTGCAAATGACGGATATGGTCGATGCATTTGGTACGGATATATACATATAAATATGATTTGGCGGTAGCAGCATCCAATTTATTATAGTTTTTCCAAACATATTCAAACGCATCGCTTACAATATCCCTGCTGGTTTCAGACTCATTAATCATCTGAAACGCATAAAAATATAACGACGCGTAATTCGCCCTGAACAGTTTTTCTATACTGATATTATCTTCAGCGTGCATATTCCCTCTCATCTATCATTATTGCAAAAATAAGTACTTTTTTTGAACAATCCTTCACAAAAAGGAAAGAAAGAGGTATAATTCATTAAAAAAGGCGCATTCCCTGCCGGAAACACGCCTTTCTCATTAATCAAGATTTTATTTAAAATAGGTAAGCTACAGATACTTGCCAAGTATTGGTTTTAAAATCAAAAGCATCCATTTGGTCACCAAAACTTTCACCGGTTTTATCCAAAGCAATATTATAATTAATACCAGCCTGCAAATGTCCCAGCAATTTTACACCGGCACCGATATTGGCACTCAAATTAGAACCTTTCAACTTAAAATCATATTCCGAAAACCTCTTTTTACCTATATTGTAACCGAATTGAGGACCTGCAGAAAAATAGATTCCGGCAATACTTCCCAATCCAATTGTATATTTCAAGTTTATAGGTATTTCAATTGAATTCAAATCTGCAGTATGAGTTGAAGACATATTTTCCTCTCTCACGTCTATCGCTCCTTTATGCGAATAAAGCAATGCTCCGTCTACACCTAGTCCGATCAAAGGAATCGTAAATTCAGCCATGGGACCAAAAAAGTATCCCGTATTATTCTTCGCTTCTGCGACCAATCTACTACCAGACAGAGAGGGCTTCGATATATTCACACCCGCTTTCACACCAAACTTCAACTGGGCTTGTGCCGGGGCTACAACCAACATTCCGGCCGCAACCAACAATACAGTCATAAATTTCTTCATAGTCCTATTTATTTTAATTAGTGCTGCAAAGATACTATTTTTTATAAATAAACAAACTCTGTATTCTCCAGGTTCTACCACTAATTTACCATTATTTCTCTTCCGCCTATCCCCATAGGGAAAAACATATTGTTATTATCTTTTTCTCCTTCATTTAAATCATGACGTCTTTGCCCGGACGAATTGACTCCTGTAGAATTAAACTTATAACTGAAATTCACTGTCCAGAAACGTCCAAAGGTAGGTTGCCATGTTTCTAATTCATAATCTACCTGAGTAGAAGTAGTGAATGAAGTACTCTGATTCAATATATCAAAAGCTGACAGACTTATACTGGCACGGTTCTTTAAGAAACGATATCCGACAATAGCATTCAGATTCATTTCCCGGTTTCCTGATGATTCCTTTGTCAAGGGGTGAATAATATTATAACTGTACATAGCGTTCAAGAACCACTTTTCAGTAAAGTTATTCTTGGAATTAACTTCCACACGCTGGTTGTAATAATTATTGCTGTTACCAACCGTACTTTTAGCATACGATAATCCGGAATAGGACAACAATTCCACTTTATAACTACGAGAAAAATTCGTACGCAAATTAAACGACACTGTTGCCGACTGGTGGTAGTTATGATTCAAGGCATCTTCCACATACGAAGCGCTTCGCCCGAAATTATACATCAACCTTGAATTAAGATTGGATTTAATTATATTAACCGGACATGAATATCCCACATTGCCACTCACATTAAGCGTTCCGTTCAAATTCTCATAGGTCGTGAAAGTTGCTCCTGGAGCCACTTTATATCCACCCCAATCTTCCAATATCGTGCCATCGGGATAATAACGGCTTCGGGAAGCCACTTGATTCTGTGTAATGGAAAGATGAACGCCTCCGGACAATACAGAAGTATTGCTGCATACATAATTACCGTTCAATGAAAACATATGAGTGTATGAAGGCTTCAAATTGGGATTACCACTACTGAGAAACAAAGGTGTTTTATCGTCGATCTGTTGCGACAGTTGTTCGAACGAAGGCAGTTGTGAACGTCCCGAATAAGAAAAAAACATTCCCGAAGCAAAAGAACCCAGATTCCACATGATACGAGGACTCCATGTAAGAAAATGCTGCCTCATCGTATTTTCGGGATAAAGGATTCTGTCTTCACCACGTCTCGAGTATTCCAAATCCACTCCAATATGGAAATGACGTTCTCCTTTTCCATACATATAGCTCAAACCTGTAATTAATGTATGATAATTACGCGTGTAATCACGACTCATTAAAGAGTCTATCTTCATCATCATGCCATCAGCCTCCACACGTATCTCTTTATTTTTCTCCGCTGTACGTTTATATCGGAAAGAGAGATTGAACGAATGGTTAGGCTTTGCCATCAAACTTTCAAATTCCTCCGGTTTCATATCTTCTTTAATCTTTGCGCGCACGCTATTCAGTGAAGCCGAGACTCCCACTTCGTAATTACGCTGGTAGCCATCTATATCCGTATGATACACCTTATTAACAGCACTTGAAGAAAGAGTATCAAGGCGCAATCCGTTTCCGCTGTTATCTCCGATCTGCGCGTTCGCATTCGTCATTAAATTGAAAACACCTTTATCTACTATCGCCATACCGAATGAAGCGTCCCATTTATACGATTTTTTTCTATTCCTTTGATCCTGGGCCGTATAATCTTTTTTATCATTTAATAATGTCAACGTACGGCTTGCAGAAAAATCTTTATTATCATTGTAACTCAATCTCATGCTGGCATTCAGAAAATGATGTTCAAAATCTCTGTATGAAGCACTTAACACATGCGCCGAAGAGTGAGAAGAATTAAACGAAGAATCATTATAAACGCGTTGTGTATAATCTTCCGTAGGCACATACCGTCGGATGGAATAGTTCTCCGATTTATTGCGCTGGTCGTCAAAAGAGTAATCCACAGATAGGGAAGGTCCGATTTCCACATCCCCAAACTGGCGGGTCATACCGACTCCCGCATACGCATTTTTGGAATAAGGGCTAGATGCATTACGTATCTCCAAGATATCGTCAATACGATTCGAATGACGGTCGACATTATTTATAAAGGCATTCGCTTTAAGCAAAAGCTTTTCCGAGAAGAAATTCCCTGTCGCACCGGCCGCATACCGTTGCTTCGGATCGCCCAGATTGCTGCCGTAACTTGTCAACACGTGCCCCACCGTAGCACTCGACAGCTTACTTTTAGTTTCTATATTGAATACACGTTCTTTTTCCGCGCTTAAATTCCCGGCCAGTTTATCCTTGGCAGACAATTGATCATAACTTTTAATGGAAATTACATCGTCCGCCGCAAGATTGTTCAAAGCGTCCAATGCATTATCTCCAAAAATCAATTTTCCGTCAACATAAGTTTTGGTCAAATCTTTACCAAAGACTTTTATTGCTCCATCCTCATCCATCTCTACACCAGGCAACTGCTCTACAATCTTCATGGTTTCATCCCCCATCAACGTTTTAAATGCCGCTGCATGAAATACCACTGTATCTCCTTTCATAGTAAAAGAGGGAACTTTTCCTTTTACCACCACATCACTCAAATCAACTGATTTGGTTTTCATCTCGAACATGCCCCAGCCTTGACCGGATTTTATCTCAATTTCCTTTTCCAGCGTTTCATATGAAAGATGCGACAGACGTATCTTTGCCTTGCCCAACGGCACTTTCTTCAGGTAAAAAGTACCATTATCGTCTGTAATCGAACGTAATGTATCATGCGGCAAGAATAATTCCACCACTGCTGCCAAGACTCCCTCACCACGGTTTCCCTGCAATTCGAAAACGTGGCCGACATACGTAACGGTTTTAGGCTTTTTCTGTTGGGCATATAACGAATGGGAAGTAATGCATAAGAGCAATAAAAGAATATAATACCGCATAGTTTCGTGTTTTTGTGTAGCTATTCAAAAAATATGGATGGCATAAGCCATCCATTTCTTATTTTATGCCTTCACTTCGTGAGACACATCTCCTTTTTTTAATACTCTTCCTCATTAAAGAAGAAATCTTCCTTACTAGGATAATCCGGCCAAATGTCTTCTATACTTTCGTATATCTCGCCCTCATCTTCCATCTCCTGCAGATTTTCAATTACTTCGAGAGGAGCACCTGAACGTATAGCATAATCAATCAGCTCATCCTTAGTAGCCGGCCAAGGAGCATCTTCCAACTTTGATGCCAATTCTAATGTCCAATACATAGTTTTACTCTTTTAAAGAACAACCAAATTGTTATTTTTGCGCAAAAGTATAATAAATATTGTCACCTACAAGTTTTCTTCCAAATTATTTCATCACATCCTTCCAAAATATTGATTTTCCGCGATAAAACAAACAAATAGTCTGACAATCTGTTTACATATGCTAATATATTCGAATCTATCTCACATTCTTCCCTTAAAGTAAGAATCCGTCTTTCCGCCCTGCGACATACCGTACGGCAAACATGGCACACTGCCGCACCCCGTGCGCCACCCGGCAACACGAACAACCGCAACGGAGGCAGTTCCGAATCCATCCGGTCGATAGCCTGTTCCAGTTCCTCTACATCTTCGGGATGTATACGGCTCTGTTCCCGCAAAGTTTTCTGCTCCAGATCCGTAGCAAGGTAAGAGCCTACAGAAAAAAGCTTCCGCTGTATTTCCGTCAGATAGTCGCGTTCGACTTTATCTGTTACATAAGTAATTAACAAGCCTATCTGCGAATTAAGTTCATCCACGGTTCCGTATGCTTCCAGACGTGGATGCAATTTCGAAACACGCACGCCTCCCACAAGGCTTGTCATACCTTGATCACCCGTTTTCGTATAAATTCCGCTTTTCTTCATTTGTATTCATTATTTATAATCAAGCTTTAAAATGCTGCTTCGGCCGGGACTTGTCAAAAAATACCAATCCTATTTCGTATAAATCGAATGTGATGCCCGTCCTATCATCTGCTACTACCCGTTTCCACCAGTCCCGCTTTAGTTTCGAGTCGTAAATGCCTTCCACCAGAAACAAAGATTCAGGAGACGCATGAAGTAAAGCTTCCTCCCAAACGGTTTCATAATCCGATGTATGTGCCATATGCAACAAGTTTATGGACGAAAAGTTCTGAAAGAGTCCTCCATTTCCATTCGACACCGTTCGGTATTCCACAGAAGTATTTCCCAACAATGCCGCCACCTCGTCATGCCGTATCGTATCTATGGTTACATATCGAGCATTTTTTTTAGCTGCAGCCATATAACACATGCTCAAACCCGAACCTGTACCTACTTCCACCACCAGTTCCGGTTGAAAGCGGTTGACAAGCCTGAACAATAGTTCGTTTACCCTACGCGGATAGCGCGGCAAATTTCCGGGAATAGCACCACACAATTTGCGCAAATCATCATAGGCATAATAAGCATATCTTCCGTAAATCACATCCGTAATCAAATCGTATGCGAAAGGAGGGTGAATTCCATATCCACGGCGACGTCCAAAACGACGGCATGCTATATAAAACCGTTTAAAAATATTCATTCTCTTTCTGCTTTATCCGGCAAATATAAAATTTATTCCGGCAAACAACACAAAAAAACAGCTATATTTCCTCATATAAATAAAGAACAACTTATTTTTATGAAATACGCTTAAAACCGGCATTTTTATGTAAGCTTACCATAAGAGTTTCAGAAAGCAGGTGATTATCAATAAACAGGCTGAAAAACATTCACTCAGTGTGTTAACTAATTCCGACCCTGCGAAGCGATAAAGCGTCTTTCTTACCCTAAAGAAATAATTTCTCTAAAAACTCTGTCTGCCGAAATGGGCTTCCATTTCATGACGACATTTTACAATTTGTTTCAAACTATGGTAGGCATGACTCCTACCCAATACCGAAACCGTGTGCAAGAATTGGAAAAAAGTAAGACTGCCTCATTTTACCGAGACAGTCTTTTCTTTCACATATTACTCAAATGACCCTATTCTACTTCTTTGCTAAATACCTTCGATACCTCCACCAGGATTTTCGTTTCCGCCGACATTTCCTCCGTTGTTTCCACCATCTTCACTACCGGAAGCATTCGTTTTAGCAGCTTCATCTTCTTCTACCTCCTGATGAAGGATGCTCAATTTCTGAACCGCCACTTTTAAGGATGCTCCAGGCACAAATCTCACTCCTTTGCGATACACATTACGAGAAGTCACCTCCTCAGCGGTATCGCCCGACTTGCTACGTACGACCGGACGAAACAGTCCGAACTCCCCTAAATGCAACGTATTGCCTTCGCTCACTTCATTAATCATCACGTCTACCAGCCCTGCAACGACCAGTTGCACCGTACCCCTGTGTGCGCCACAAATTTGACTTACTCTTGCACAGAGTTTCTCAAAGGAAATTTCGCCATTGCTTAACGATTTCAATACATACTTTTCCGACTTCTTCGGATCAAAGTTTAACACTCTCTTTTTTACTACATATTCCAATGCCATAATCTTAAAAATTTAATTGTTTTACATTCATAATTACTTGTTCTCGATCGATTACATGGCAAAGGTAAAACATGGGGTTGGAGCGAATGCTCCTTTTGGTTCTTTATGGGTACTTTCTGTTCCTTATGGGTATTTTCTGTTCCTTATGGTCCGATAATGTACCTAACAGTACTAATTATTTCATCTTCCCACGACAAAAAAGGATAGCTTCCGCAAGAATCAAGTGTTTCATGCAAAAGCCATCCTTTTCTTTTAAGCCGATGTTTGTTAAGGCTCACCCAAATACTCTACTATTAAACTTCGCTGCATCGGGGTGAGGTAGCGGTGGTTAAACGGGCCGAATCCGGTTTCTTCCAGTTTCTCTTTCAAAGGCTTGCATCCCGCTATCCAACGGTTCAAACCGCGTACCGCATTCTTCGGATTACATTTAGGGAAATATCCCATTGCTAAAGAGGCATACGAATTGTCATCTTCATCATACCACGGTTTCTTTTCTTTTTTCATAATCACATTTTTTGTTTTATAATTGTTTACGTTACACATCTAGGCTTCAAGCAGACATGATTTTCCTTTCATTTATTAAACGTACTGCAAAAATAAGAAGTATATATTAAACCTGCAACTATTTTTTCATTTTGGTGTTCCATATTCTACATTATATCAATAAAACATTATTAATCAATATATTATCAACACAACAATATTAAATATCCAACATAAACATTCGACTAATACAGCTATATTACTCATTTACAATAAGTAAACAGTATGCATATTTTCTTATAAGTAAAAAAGTGCGTAGCATATATAGCATGTGGGGAAAATATAAGCAAGGAACATCTAATAAATCACAAAGCAAAACGTGGAATATAATCCTATAAATTGCTATCGATTAAACCGTGACCGCTAGAAAGAGCTATGCAAATTTGACCGCTACGACTCTATAAACTACCATTCATTAAACAGTACGCTCTCATATTATAAGGTATGCTTACTCGACGCAACCAACCATTTATACCATCATCAAAATGGAAAACCAAAGAATACAACCACTAAAAGAAGGAAATATGTTTACATTATTTTCGTGTACACAAACGCACATGTCGAATGTGCACAAACGCATACCTCATTTGTGCACAAATGGCAAGTAGAATTGTGCACAAACAGAGGTCGCGTTTGTGCACAATTCTGAAAGGCCTACCAGCAAAGGGTTTCAGAGGACGTTTTTAGTAAAGAGAGTAATTTGAGTAAAGTAAAAACTATATACTTACATTATTTTATTTCCCATTCAAACAAACCGCAAGAGAATTTTTCCGGTTGCACCACTTCTAATTTCATAGCAGTGGTGGTAACAGGTGAGAAGTTGACTTCATTGGCCGTTCCTTTGTTCAAACCGTAAATGCCGGAATTCACTACGGGTTGCCATGCACCAGACTCATCCTTATAGTATAACTTCCATGAAACAGGAACACGACATCCGCCCCAGGGAGCATCATCGAACCAATAAACGGCAGAGCGCGAAACGGTAGCAGCTTCGGGAAAGGCATACACAATCCATTCCGTAGTGCCTTGTTTCGGCCACCAATGGTAATAAGGCAGGGAGCGGTCATCGGCATGTTGTGGCAGCAAACCATCGTTAACGGCTGTCAGAGCAGCAGTAACTACCGAAGCGTTCAACTTGCTTTTCGAAGCTAATGTTTCAGGCTGTGACGGACGACAAGCATTCAATTCCACCGGCAACCACACAGCCATCGCGCCGGCTCCACGGTGTGCCCAAGCGTAATAAGGTATCAATGTTAACTTTACATCTCTTACGGTCAAGCGGCCGAATGCATCATATTGCAACACTTGAGCGGGTGTATGCAAACATAATGCGTTGTAAAGTTCCTCCACACGTTGCCCGATTTCAAACTTCGGTTCACGGTTCATCAAAACACTCAACACATCGAAATCATTATCTTTCCACTCTGCACAATATACCAGAGGCCCGCGTTCCACGGCAATGCGCCCTTTATCGGCCACAACATTGGGGTGGGCTTTCACCACACGGGGCTGCATATCAAAATGCACCGTCACCTTATCGCCCTTACGCCATCTGCGGGCAAGAGTCATATAACCGTCGTTCACTTCATTTTCCACGATTTCACCGTTGATTTTCACCGTATAGCCCGATTGTTTTCCATCTGCATACCGATATAAATCACTAGGTACGGGTTGGTTACGCACCCATCCAGGAATACGGATTCTCAAAGCAAAATCTGAACCTGTAGCTCGGGTTACTTCTATCTCGGTATCACCCTCGAACGGATAACCGGTAGTTTGCCGTAAGGCAAGCTTTTTTCCTCCGATTTTTAATTGAGCGTCATTAGACATGAAAAGGTTTACATATACATTTTTTCCTTTTACGGCATATATATAACCGGGCAACGAAGGGATAAAACGACAGATATTAGAGGGACAACAAGCGCACCCAAACCAAGGCTGGCGCTGGTGCTGACCGACAGATTCCAACGGATTGGGATAGAAAAACGCTCCACCATCCAAGGAAACCCCGGAAATCAGACCATTATATAAGGTACGTTCCAATACATCGAAATATTTACCGTCTCCATGCAATAGGAACAAACGGTAGTTCAAGTAAACATTACCGATGGCAGCGCACGTTTCGCAATAGGCAGACATATTGGGCAGCTCGTAATTCTTTCCAAAAGCTTCTCCGTTGGAAGTTGCACCGATGCCACCGGTGACATAATACTTCTTGGAAACTATATTGTCCCATATTTTGTCAATGGCCTGAATATAAGCAGAATCTCCCGTCAGCGCGGCCACATCCGCCATACCGGAATACATGTAAGCCGCACGCACGGCATGCCCTACGGCTTCATCTTGCTGCACCACAGGTTTGTGGGCCTGACTGTATTCCCCTTTCCGGGAAGTATAACCTCGCTTATCGAGGAAGAACTTCGCTTCTTTCAGATATTTCCTGTCACCCGTTATCAAATAAAGTTTCGCCAACGCCATTTCAGCAATCTGGTGCCCGGGTACAGCTACAATTTGCCCCATTCCATCGCCGATTTCCCTACATACACAATCGGCATAGCGAACAGCAATATCCAAAAAATTCCGTTTACCGGTAGCCTGATAATGAGCAATGGCTCCTTCCACCATGTGTCCCAAATTATAGAATTCATGACTCAGATTCTCCACTTTCTCCCAACGTTTGCTACCCGCCCAACCGTGCGGATGCTTGGGATTCATGGTACGAGCTGTATAGAGATAACCGTCGGGCTCCTGCGCAGCCGCCACAATAGACAGCACGCTATCAATGTAATGCTCCAACTTTTTGTCGGGATAAGTCTGCAACAAATAGCTTGCCCCTTCAATGGTCTTATACACATCGGTATCATCAAACGAATACCCCTCCACCTTATAACTCTCACTCGGATGAGCTGCCTTGACAAAATTCTCGTAACGTCCCGTCTCCTCACATTTGCGAAAAGCCAAAGGAATGGTCACTTCACGACTTGCTTTCAAGCGTTGTCCCCAAAAAGTATCCGTTACTTTCACCGAAGTAAAAGGAACCGGGTCGATAGGATACCCGTGTGCCGGGGTCGATTGGGCTACCACCGACATGCCGACACTTGACGCCAGCATCATTGTTAATAATACACTCTTCATCATCTAGATTTTTCTTAACTCATAGAGATTTCAATGCCATATTCTACACCATACGATTCGCAAATATAGATAAAAGCCCACGAAACTTTATACCGGCAAGATATAAAATTTTACAGCGGAAAGACAAATTCAGCCTTCCACCAATCAGATTCTTCACTTTTATCATTGGTTTCACAGATTATCCCGTGTACTATTATTTACGAAGGGTTTCCTTGCTACACTATTCGGACATACAGGTCGTAATAGCTCAACACACCACAAGGAATTTTCGCAGTATGCAAGGTATTAAACCTAAAAGAAAGGATAAAACAGTTCACAAAGCAACGCATGCATATCCGGATCGTAATGGGCAAGCTTTTCCCGCGTACTCACCGAATTATGGATACCATCCGGTTTTTCCGCATAGCGGTTACAATTAAAATAAGACTGCACACACTCTGCAAAATATTCCTCCTTATTTGTCATGGCATACGTATTCGCCCAGAGTCCTTTCGACTTGGCGTTTTCATAAAGCTGTTGCAAGCGGTCGTCAAAACCCGGAACGGATTCCCTCAACCCTACAGAATGAATCAGATGCGCAAATTCATGGATAAAAATATTTTCGCCTTTATAACGGTCGCCCAGCAAGTTCAAAAGGTTTTCCTCTCCTCCGCTCATACACCAGCCGTCTCCCTCCGAACCACCAAAACCCCTTGCACGAGCATTCCAATATCTCTTCTCCTCCAAAGTACGGGTAAAAAATGCATATTCGGGAATATCGCTCACCTGCTCCTTTTCGCCGATAACAATCACCTTGCATCCCCTCTGAATCATTGCTTCACGTGCCGCCGGGAGTTTAAGTAACATCAAATACATATATTCGTACGCTTTCATCAACGCTTCATCTCTTACATTTGCCGACGCCACAATAGGGATACCTCCCTGATTCAGGTATTTCTTGTAAAGTCCGGGCTGCTTTGCCCCTTCCGGCATCGCTGTCGGACGTTCCATACAACGATAAGGTTCTCCGTTCACTTTCCATTCTATGATTCCACCGGAAACTCCTTTACGCAAACGAGCAGCTATTTTCAGCCCAGTAGTCATCACCGGCTTAAAACGGATAACATTGTAACAATCTTTTTTTGTGCCGAATTCATCGAGGTTTTCTACTTCTTTCCAGCTATTTCCGTCTTTATAATAAAGGATCCAACTTTCGGGCACACGATAATTGCCATCGTAATGATCTAAATCGAGCCAGTACACTTCCACACCCGATACATTCTCTGGCCGCACGAACTCATAGACCAAAGTTTCAAGTGTTCCCCGTTTTAGCCACCAATAATAATAAGGTTTCGAATTATCCGCCGAGCTTTTAGGTTCCCATTGATCATTCACGCCCCATGCCCACTCTTCCACCGCCGCCGACTCGGGGGCATCTTTTTGTATCGGCGCTTTAATCGACATCGTCCGTGCCTGCGAGGCAATGGTAGGCAATGGAACCGGACGGGCATAAGCGGCCTTTTCGGGGATCCATACAGCCATCTGGTCAGCACCCCGGTTGTTCCAGACGGAATAAGGTATTGCCTTAAAAGACACCTCCCGCTCCGAACCGTCACGTTTCACCTCCCGACAATGACCGGTAAGCACCATCGTGCCTCCCAGCAGAGAGTCATCCATCTTTGCCTCTATCCGGGCATCTGCAGGGATATATTTATCAAACACCGTACCACCGGTCTGGTCTTTTCCTTCCAGACAATATACTATCGGCCCACGCTCTATGGCCAGTTTTCCTCTGTCGTCCACAACTTCCCCACGCGCGTACACACGGCGGACGTTCATCGGAAGTTCTAAAACAATCTCATCTCCGGAGTGCCATTTCCGCTCAAAAACAGCGAATCCATCGATGATTTTCCCTTTTACCTTCTTACCGTTCAAATACAACGCATACGGGGTCGGTGAATCGGTATAGCCATACAAATCGGAAGGTACGGGAAACGACTGTACCCACCCTGGAATACGCAAGCGTAAGCTCCATTTGTTTTTCTGTTTCGGAATGACACGCAACGTAATCTTTCCGTCATAAGGATAAGCGGTTTCCTGCACAATGCGCACTTCATTGTTCTCCAATTCAATATTGGCTTCTCCCTGCGCATAAAGGTTCACATATACGGAATTGCCTTGCGTAGCATATATATAATAAGGCACGGAAGCCATAAAACGGGTCACGTTTCCGGGACAACAAGCACACCCGAACCATTTCTGCCTTTCATGCTGGCCCATCGACTCCAGCGGATTATCGTAAAAGAACTTATCCCCACTCAGCGAGATACCGGAAATCACACCGTTATATAACGCCCGTTCCACCACGTCAACATACTTGGATTCTCCTGTAGCCAGAAACATACGATGATTCCAATATACATTGGCAATGGCCGCACACGTTTCGCAATAAGCCGTATGATTATTCAGTTCGTAATTCGGACCGAATCCCTCACCTTGTGCCCGCGAACCGATACCACCCGTGATATACAGTTTCTTTGCAACCATATTATCCCAAATCCGGCAAAGCGCATGAAAATAAGCCGTGTCTTGTGTTAAAGCCGCTACATCTGCCACACCGGAATATAAATAACCTGCACGTACAGCATGTCCCACAATTTCTTCCTGCTGAAGAATCGGCAGGTGATCTTGGCTGTATGCACTCAAAGCATGTCCGTCTGTTCCACGCCCGGTCTCCTCTACAAAATACTTTGCTAAAGCCAAATATTCCTTTCGACCTGTTACCTTATATAATTTAGTCAAAGCCATTTCCACGACAGGATGCCCCGAAGGGACATGCTTCTTTCCCCTTTCCGGACCAAATACCGTACATATCAAATCAGCATTTTTAATCGCCACATTCAATAATGTCCGCTTTCCCGTGGCTTGATAATGTGCGACGGCCGCCTCATACAAGTGCCCACAGTTATAAAGCTCATGGCTGTTTATTTTTTCCCAACGCGAATGTCCCCACCAGCCGGACAAACGCTCGCATTTATTCGTTACGCATGTACATAAATATCCGTCAGGTTCCTGAGCCGCAGCAATCAAAGTAATCACACTGTCCAGATATGCATCTAATTTTTTATCATACTTCACCGCAAGCGAATAAGAAGCTCCTTCTATGATTTTATAAGGGTCGGTGTCATCAAAAGAGAAATCGCCTTTATGCTCTCCTTTTATCAGCCCGCCGGCTAAAGCGAAGTTATCGAAACGGCCGTTCCGTTCACACTCTTTAAAAGCCGATGGAATGGAAACCATACGGTTCGTCTCGATACGGGGCCTCCAAAAGCAGTCTGTAAGACGCACTTTAGTAAAAGGTACCTCTTTAATAGGCTGTGCGATCTGTGCGCGTACTGATAATAGCACAAAGCACATCAAGAAAACGGAAGCAACTTTTTTTGCTTTCATATCCGGAATAGTTTTAAGATTAATCCTTCATATTGTTTTTCATCTATGATGAGCAACGCAAAGTAAAAACACATCAATTAAAAGCACACTTTCCATAAATTAGGGTTTCGGCATGCCCTTGATGCGCTTTCGGCTACCCGCAAAAATCATTCCATACCGCATACCAAAACCACAAGGCTCTCCAATGCTCTGTACAAGACTTTACAGTTCGGTTCAGGAACGACAGACCAAAACTGTAAAGTAGCTATTTCAACCCTTTCAGCATTTCTTTCACAGCCGTTTCCAACTGACGGTCTTTACCTGCTAAAGATTCTTCCGGAGTGTTATAGACTTCAATATCGGGCTGCAACTGGTGATTTTCGGCATATTGACCGCGCATGTCCATACAGCCTACCTGCGGTATACCGAACACAATGGTAGGATCGATCTGGTTTTCCCACCATACGGCAGTCATAGTTCCGGGGACCGGAGCACCTACCAGTTTGCCGATTTTCAATTCTTTGTACACCCAAGGGAAACCGTGCGCATTGCTGTAGTTGTCTTCACAAACCAATACACACGAAGGTTTCAACCATTTATTGAACGGATCACTGCCGATATATTGCCCGCGCGGGACAAACCGTTGGTATTCCTTACCGGAAAGTAACGTTGCCAAATCATCGTGCAACCAGCCTCCGCCATTATGGCGAGTATCTACAATCACAGCTTCCTTATTGCGGCAACGCCCCAAAAGTTCGCTATAAACTTCGCGGAAACTCTGGCTGTCCATTCCTTTTACATGCACATAACCTACACGTCCGCCGGAAAGGTTGTCAACCATTGTCCGACAACGTTTCACCCAACGTTTGTATAGAAGCCCATTTTCAGTCTCCATAGCGATGGCTTTAACCGTTACATCGAAACGCTTCCCATCGGGTTTACGTATAGAAAGACGAACATTTTTGCCAACCTTTCCTTCCAACAAAGGGAAGTAATCCGTTCCCTTTTCTATCTTTTGTCCGTCAATACGCTCAATTATACAACCTGCACTCGCTTCATTTTTCTTTAACGCCAACGGACCTTGAGCAATAATCTCCTTGATTTTCAACCCGTCACCGGTATATTCCTCATCATAGAACACTCCCAACGACGCAGTGGGCAAGGCGCTTCCCTGCGCCCGATATCGAGCTCCCGTATGGGAAGCGTTCAGTTCACCCAACATTTCGCTTAACACATCGGCAAAGTCGTAGTTATTGTTAATATAAGGCAAGAAACGGGCATATGTCTTACGATACCCATCCCAATCGGTTCCCTGCAAATCGGTTACATAAAATTTATCTTTCACTTGTTGCCATACATGATTGAAGATATATTCCCGTTCAGCATAGGGCTGATAATTGAAAACAGCTTCAAAAGCGACGGGCTTTGCCATACCATTGGCCAACGTAACTTTTTTAATGCTTCCCCGACTGCAAAGATAAACGTTTTCTATTTTCTTATCAGGGCATATTTTGCCGCCGCCTACATTTTTCATAACCACCTTCGTACGGTTCTCCTTCAAATCATGTTCCCAAAGATCCATACCACCCTCAAACGAAGCAAAATAATAGAGTTTGTCCCCTTTCAAGGATAAAACGGCATCACCCAAACGGGAGGAATTTACCGTTAAACGCATAATTCGGTCTTGACAATTTTCTAAATCAAATTCCAATGTTTTCACCTTTTCTTGACCGGTTTGCACTGTTTTCTTGTCAGATGTAACAGTGGCTCCTTTTCGCTTCTTACCGTCTTTTGCCAAATTACTTTTTTTATCCTTTTTTCGATCGTTTTTCTCCTCTCCTTTCCCAGGAGTTTCCGGAGCCTTTTTATTTAAATCTGCCAATGAGAGTTCTTCCTTACTCATACGGAAGCGTTCATAAGCATCCAAATTGAAGAACATGATATAGACATCGCTTTCAGCACCCCAACTACCGTGGCTTCGAAAACCGGCGCGATCACTCTCCCATATCATGGCGTTTCCGTCCAACACCCATTTGGCATTGCTATCGTTATATCCGCTCTCCGTCAAGTTATGGATTTCTCCATTACCCGAAGCACTCACCAATGCAATATCTTTATTGTTCCAGCCTCCCACACCTATGTAATTGGTCAGAATCCATTTGCTGTCAGGACTCCATTGAAAGTTCTGGTCACCATCACTGTAAGAATATTCATACTTCCCATCCATAACGGTACGCACGGATTTTTTTGCTAAATTAATTATACGGAGGGTTGTCCGGTTCTCGAGAAAAGCCACTTCTTTACCATCCGGACTATATTGCGGCTGAAAAGAAGTCCTTTTAGAATTCGTCAGTTTTTCTTCTTTAAGCTCAGTTGCATAAGTAAACTGCTTCTCCTTCTTATCAACAATGGACGAACGGTAAATCTGCCACAGGCCATTGCGTTCGGAAGCGTACACAATGCTGCATCCATCCGGAGCGAAATCAATATCACGTTCTTGCTCGGGTGTGTCGGTTACCTGCCGAGTAGTTTTATATTCTACGGAAGTTACATATACATCTCCATGCAACACAAATGCAATTTCCTTGGCATCGGGCGAAAGAGCGATCTCCGTAGCGCCACTCTGACGAATCTGGCGTACTATATCCCTATCGGTCTTATCGGTCACCACGGTTATATCCACCTTTTGGGGTTTTCCGCCTTCTTTTAAAGTGTATATTTCGCCATCATAACCATAACAGAGCAATCCGTCACAAGAAGCAGTCAGATAACGCACAGGATTCTTCACATGAGAAGTTAGCCGAGTTACTTTTTTACCGTCAACAGAACGCTTGAACACATTGAACGATCCGTTTTCCTCGCTCAGATAATAAAAAGATTTTCCATCCGGTGCCCACACCGGTGTGCGGTCTTCACCTTTAAAAGAGGTTAGCCGGCGATATATCTTTGTTTCCGGCTGATAGAGCCATATATCACGAGTGATGGAAGAGGTGTGATGTTTGCGCATTGCATCTTCATAACCCTTTTTATCATGGTAAAGCCACTGTTTTCCATCATGACTCACACTGATGTCCTCCATAGGCATAGAGGAGCACATTTTAGGGCGGCCCCCCTTCGTACTCACCTCATACACTTGTTGAAATATACTAGAAGGGAATTGCACATCTTCCGCCGAAGGACGAATATTGGAAAGAAACAATACATGTTCTTTATCGCGGAAAGCCACGGGCATTTCCGAACCGGAATAAGTCGTCAACCGAACCGGAATTCCTCCATCTTTTTCCACTATAAACACGTCCAGGCTCCCCATACGGTCGGAAGCAAAAGCGATCCGTTTGCTGTCAGGGCTCCATACGGGATGTGTATCGTATGCCGGATGTGTAGTTATCTGTAAAGCCCGACCGCCATTTGTCGGTACGGTAAAAATATCTCCTTTATAACAAAAAGCAATCGTTGCGCCATCCGGCGAAATAGCACTATGTCGCATCCACAAAGGACTCTCCTGCGCATAAGCAAAGGCTGAAAACAGGAAAGTTGAAATACCCAACAATATTTTTTTCATGTTTGTCAATGTTTTAATGATTCTTGCAAAAGTAAAAAAATAATATTAGATAAACGGATAAAACAGAGAATTTAAACACATGACAATCAATAGCGCCCAAATAAAATTAATCAAAAGGAAGCAGACACCACCAGTTGTAGGAATATGCTTTCGGTCACCACCTTTATCTCCTGTCCTATGAGAAAAAGATACAATATACAGGAGGAACCCGCACATTTTACCTCGGTGCGACTCAGTGCGCGAAAATCGGACGAATGCTCGGTGAAAGAGTTTTTCGCACCCCAGTTAAGGTATATGTATGCGAATCGGCAAACAAAAACCGGCATAAAACAGGCTTTTGAAATCGTCCGCATCACCGTTTGAAGGATTCCCGTTGCGTGAACTTAAGTTATTCCGATACACAAATTTGAGTAATTCCGGTGTGCAAATTTAGAGAATCCCATTAGATGAATTTGAGGGATTTTTACGAATACACAGAAGTATTCCAACCGTAAATTAGATGTCCGCCCTTTACAAATGTTCCAATTGCTGCCACCCGTTTGTAACATTTGTAAAGGGCAGATACCTCACATAGTCCACCTGAAGATATGGCTATAACAAGATTTTAGCACATATATATCGGACCAGTAAATCAGTTGCAAAGACATTTATAGCGCAAAATACAGTACAAAGACATTTATGTTAAAATACTTACTTCATATTACAGGCTTTCATCGCTTTAATAACAGCTGAAGTGAAGCCCTCGTGTTCTAACTCGTTAATGCCTTTAATGGTGATGCCGCCTGGAGTGGTGACCTTATCTATCTCAACTGCCGGATGGGTCTCCGGATTATTCAGGATCAGCTCTGCCGCACCTTTTACAGACTGAGCAATCATTTCTCGGGCCGCTTTCGGATAAATACCCATTTCCACACCGGCCTGCATGGAAGCCTGAATATATTTCAGCACAAAAGCAATGCCGCACGAAGCTAGCGCCGTAGTCGCAGGTATTTGCGACTCGGGAACCAGCAATGCCAATCCCATCTCGTTGAACATATCCACTATCAATTTATCTTGCTCCATAGTAGTATATCGGGCGGCAATCAGCGTCATGCTTTCCATATAAACAATTGCTGTATTGGGCACTATACGAAACATCGGCATCTGGATTCCCGCATAATGTTCTAATTGGTTAAAATCTATTCCGGCTGCTACGGACACTAATATTTGGTTCGGTTTCAAGTTCATCGAGTTGATAACATTCTCAATCAACCAAGGCTTGACCGCTACAATCACAATATCAACATTTTTCGAAGCTTCGATATTGCTGTCCATTACATGCAACTCAGGATGTGCCTCCTGCAAGCTTTGCAATTTACCCCAACTCGGATTCGAAACATATATGTCATCCGTTTTTATAACGGTTCCTTTCGCCAAAGCATGTGCTATCGCACCACCCATGTTTCCTGCACCAATTACTGCTACTTTCATATTGTCTAAAGAGTTTTTATTTTCTATTATTTAAACAGTCATAAAGGAGATAAATAAGTTATCATTTCACAAATTAGTTTAAGGGATAAAGCCCAAACTTTGAAAACATTTTGTAAGTGCTAACCCGAAAAGGCCTTGTATGCCCCTTATCAAAAAAGATAACTCCATTCGCTTCCTGGTACAAATGAATCAAGTAGAATATTTACAATAACTTCTTCAAGCTTGCAAGGAACTTATCGGCATCCGCTTTACTAAGGCATAAAGGTGGAAGCAAACGAAGTACATTCGTACCACTTGCACCCGTAAATATATGTTCATCAAAGATTAAACGAGAACGAAGTTCTTTGACTGGTTCCGCAAATTCCAAACCAATCATAAGCCCACGGCCGCGTACATCTTTTATTTGAGGTATTTTTTCCAATTCTTGCATCAAATAGATACCTATCTCTGCCGCATTTTCCACTAAATGCTCTTCCTCTATCACATCCAACACGGCTAAAGCAGCCGCACAAGCTAAATGATTTCCACCAAAAGTAGTGCCTAACTGTCCGTACACCGGCATAAACTTGGGACTAATCAACACGCCACTCATAGGAAAACCGTTAGCAATACCTTTTGCTACAGTAATCATATCGGGCCGGATTCCTGCGTACTGATGTGCAAAGAATTTTCCGCTTCGGCCATAGCCCGATTGTATCTCATCGAGAATCAATACTGTATCGGTTTCTGTACAAACATCCCGAAGTTGTCTCATAAACGTATTATCCGGAATCTGTATGCCACCTACTCCCTGAATGCCTTCAATAATCACAGCACAAACATCCCTTTCCTGCAATTTAGCTTTGACAGCCTCTATATCGTTCAATGGAAGATAAGTTACATGCCCATTATCATTAATAGGCGCAATAATCTTCGGATTATCAGTCGCTTCCACTGCAAGTGAAGTACGTCCATGGAAGGCTTTTCCAAAAGAAACGACACGAGTACGTCCGTTATAGAACGAAGCCAGTTTCAAAGCGTTTTCGTTTGCCTCCGCACCGGAATTTACCAAGAACAAAGCATAATCGTCATAACCACTGATTTTTCCCAAACGGTCAGCCAATTGTTGCTGCAATGTATTAATCACTGAATTGGAATAAAAACCCAACTGCGCAACTTGTTCGCTAATGGCCTCCACATAATGTGGATGCGCATGGCCTATAGAAATCACGGCATGGCCGCCATACAAATCCAGGAATTCAGTTCCTTTATCGTCCCATACCCGGCAACCTTTTCCTTTTACAATGTTCACATCGTATAAAGGATATACATCAAATAATTTCATCTTTCCAAATTAAACATTAAAAAGCACTTGGTTTCAACCTCAAGCCCGTAGTTTCTTCCAAATTGAACATTAGATTCATGTTATGGACGGCTTGTCCGCTAGCTCCTTTCAAAAGGTTATCTATGCAAGAGACCACTAAAAGCTTGTCTCCATGCTTCTCGAGATGAAGCAAACATTTATTGGTGTTGATTACTTGCTTTAAGTCAATATTCTTCTCAACAACGTGTACAAAAGAGTCTTCAGCATAATATTCTTTATACATCTTTATAAGTTCTTCCAAATCTACCCGACACTTCACTATAATAGTAGCAAAGATTCCCCGAGGGAAGTCCCCACGATACGGAATAAAGTCAATCTCTGAATCGAAACTATTTTGCAACTGTTTCAAAGATTGTTTAATTTCCGGCACATGCTGATGGGCAAAAGGTTTATAAATGCTCAAATTGTTGTTACGCCAACTAAAATGACTCGTAGCTCCAGGTTTCACACCAGCTCCCGTACTACCTGTTATTGCATTCACCATCACGTCATCATTAATCATCAAATGCTTAGCTAAAGGTAACAGTCCCAATTGAATACAGGTAGCGAAACAACCCGGATTTGCCACATATTTACTGTGGCAGATGGCTCGACGGTTAAGTTCAGGCAATCCGTAAATAAAATCATGCTCGTCACTCTTGATACGATAATCCATAGAGAGATCGATAATCTTCAACTTATCTGGAATATTGTGACATTCCAAAAACTTTTTCGTATCGCCATGAGCCGTACAAAAAAACAATACATCTATATCATCGAGAGGAAGAGTGTCGGTAAATACCATATCGGTCTCTCCATACAAGCCTTCATGCACATCTGCCAATTTATTTCCGGCATTACTGTTGCTGTTGACAAACACCAGTTCCACTTCGGAATGGTTAATCAATAACCGAATCAATTCTCCGGCCGTATAACCGGCACCTCCAATTATTCCTACTTTAATCATGAAACGTTTTTTTAGATTTCTTCATCTTTATGGTTTGCGTAATATACACGCAACGGCGTGGAAGTAACTTTGATAAAGCCTTTGGCATCCTCCGCCGTCCAACCTTTCTGCATCTCTCCGTATTCGCCAAACTTGGTTTTAACCAAATCATCTTTTGAATCTACTCCTACAGTAGAAAAGGAAAGCGGACGAAGTTCCAGAATAGCCGTACCGTTTACATTACGTTGTGACTCCTGCAACATTGCCTCTATATCGCGCATCACAGGTTCCAAATATTGGCTTTCGTGTAGGAACATGCCATACCAATTAGCGACCTGGTCCTTCCAATACTGTTGCCATTTGCTCAGCGTATACTTCTCCAAAAAACGGTGCGCACCGATAATCAGCATAGGAGCTGCGGCTTCAAAACCTACACGCCCTTTGATACCAATAATGGTATCGCCCACATGCATGTCGCGGCCGATTCCGTAGGCTGCACCAATTTCTTCTACCTTTTGGATTGCTTTAATAGGGTCGTCGAATGTTTCGCCGTTTACAGCTTTTAACTCTCCTTTTTCAAAAGTAAGACGCAACTCTTCGCTTCCCTCTTTTGAGACTTGTTTCAAATAAGCACTTTCAGGCAAACCTTGTGCCGAATCAAGTATCTCGCCGCCACAAATGGAAGTACCCCACAGACCTACATTATAAGAATATTTTAATTTAGTGAAATCAGCCTCAAAACCATGTTCTTTCAAATAATTGATTTCGTATTCGCGGGTAAGCGCCATGTCACGCGTTAGAGTAATGATTTCTACATTAGGTGCCAATACCAAGAAAGTCATATCAAAACGTATTTGGTCGTTACCAGCCCCAGTAGAACCATGTGCAATGGCATGCGCACCGATTTCATTGGCATAACGGGCAATAGCCAATGCTTGGAATATACGTTCCGAGCTTACGGATATGGGATAAGTTCCGTTACGCAAAACATTACCGAATACCATGTATTTCAAGCTTTTCTCATAATATTCCTGTGTTACGTCTATTGTAATATATTTCGTTGCGCCCAATTTATAAGCATTTTCCTCATTTTTTCTCAACTGTTCAGCACTAAATCCGCCAGTATTGGCACATGCCGCATATACTTCATATCCTTTTTCCTTAGCCAAATACATTACGGTAAACGATGTGTCCAATCCGCCACTAAAGGCTACTACTACTTTCTTTTTCTCTTCCATAGCTTTTATTATTCTTTATTTATCTCGTTTACAAAATTTGTTTTCTCTTCTTCTTTATGCTTCTCTGGGTCGTAAAGCATAGCTGTACAAATACAATAACGACGTTCGGTACGCACCAGCACATCGTGATTACAACACCCCTCGCACCCTTTCCAAAAAGCATCATCATCCGTCAGTTCAGCAAAAGGAACAGGCACATAACCCAATTCGGTGTTAATTTTCATCACCGCTCCGCCGCTAGTCAGTCCAAAGAGTTTGGCATGCGGCCATCGCAATCGTGACAAGGTAAACGCGGCTTTTTTGATTCTTTTTGCCAGTCCTTGTCCCCGAAACTTTTCTACCACAATCAAACCGGAATTAGCCACATATTGCTTGTTGCCCCAACTCTCAATATAACAGAAACCTGCAAATTCGTTTCCGCACAAAGCAATAATCGCCTTTCCTTCTCTCATTTTCTGCGCCACGTACTCATGCGTACGTTTGGCGATACCTGTCCCCCGCACTTTGGCTGCAGCAGTAATTGTTTCCAAAATAGTGTCAACGTAAACCTCATGTGAGGCGTCGGCTACCATAACATCTATTTGATCCATTTTCGTTGTTAAAACTTTAACCTTATATATAATATCATTATTTATCGAATATTCGGAATAATAGTCGAAAGTGCTTTCAACACATCTCTCTGTTCTATTCCTTCGCGGATAACCAGCAAAATAGTATCATCTCCGGCAATGGTACCCAAAATCTCATAGAAATCACGATTATCAATATCATAAGCCAAACTACTGGCATATCCCGGACGGGTTTTGATAACGGCTAGATTTCCGGAGAATTTGATGGAAATAAAACCGGTTTGTATTATCATTTCATTAATGGAATGCATCTCTGTAGTTCGTTTATACATGGCATTATTCGGCAACACGTACACATAACGACCACTCATACTAGCCGCTTTTGCCACTTTCAAACGTTTCAGATCACGCGACAGAGTAGCTTGTGTCAACACATATCCATTACGTGCCAATTCATTCAACAGTTCTTCCTGATTACCCACTTCTTTACTGGATATAATTAACTTGATAGCGTCAAGACGCTCGTTTTTATCCTGTCTCATTGTATAATTATTCTAAATGCACTGCAAAATTAGGACTTTATTTGAATATTCATAGCATAAAAACGAATATTTTTCAATTTTTATGCAATAAGAGTCCTTCTATACACAAATCATGCATATTTCATCAGACTTTCATATCCTTAATAATAAAAGGATAAAGGAAAAGGGATATCTAACATGACAAAAGACAATATGAAGAAAATATCCGTATATAACTGTTTAACGTTTTGGCCACACGATCGTCCCATATCTCTAACTTAAGTGAAATAAGAAGCCCTGCATCAGGTTTTCTGTGATATAATATTCATAAAAATAAAGTGATTAAAAGAAGATTCATCAAAAGATGGCTAGACAAGAAAGTAACAAATAAGTTTTTTTAACCGAATTATATTAAGAAAAAGCAAAAAAGAATGTAATAAAATCACAAATCGCAATAAGTCTAACAAAGTTTTTACTACTTTTGTTACATTAATTTGTGAAATCACTATATAACCACCTTAAAATAGTATTAATGGTATGAAGGACATGCAATTTTTCGCCGTGGATTTAGGAGCGACCAGCGGTAGAACCATCCTGGGAACCTTATCCGAAGGCAAACTGGATTTAAGAGAGTTAACCCGTTTTCCCAACAACATTATCGAAACAGGAGGACACTTCTATTGGGATATTTATGCACTATACCTCGAAATTATCAAAGGATTAAAAGTAGTTGCTCAGGAGGGCATACACATCCAGTCCATCGGTATCGACACATGGGGAGTGGATTTCGTCTTTGTAGGTAAAGACGGTGCTTTTCTGCGTAATCCCTACTGCTACAGAGATCCGCATACAGTTGGCGCTCCCGAAGAATACTTCACACATATTCCACGCGAAAGAGTATACGATATAACCGGAATTCAAATCATGAATTTCAATTCATTGTTTCAACTTTATACTTTACATCGCGATAAATGCTCGGCTCTTGAAGCTGCCGACAAAATATTGTTCATGCCGGACGCACTCTCTTATATGCTTACCGGTAACATGGTGACAGAATACACCATCGCTTCTACCTCGCAAATATTGAATCCTCGCACCAAACGTTTCGAAAAGGAGCTTTTGGATATAGTAGGCGTAAAAGAAGAACAATTCGGTCGTTTTGTCTTCCCTGGTGAAAAGATCGGTGTGCTGAGCGAAGAGGTACAGAAGTTAACGGGATTAGATGCTATTCCGGTCATTGCCGTAGCCGGACATGACACAGCTTCTGCCGTAGCTGCCGTACCGGCACAAAACGAAAACTTCGCTTATCTCAGCTCCGGTACTTGGTCTCTAATGGGAATCGAGGTGGAAGACGCCATTATTAATAAAGAAAGTTTCGACAAGAACTTCACTAATGAAGGCGGAGTAGAAGGAACAACTCGTTTTTTGAAAAATATTTGTGGCATGTGGTTGCTAGAACGCTGTCGTAAAGAGTGGGAAGTCACTAACAATTACTCATACCCCGAGCTCATCGAAGCCGCCTTGGCAGTGAAAGCGTTCCGTAGTCTTATTAATCCGGATGCGCCTTGTTTTGCCAATCCTACATCTATGATAAAAGCCATCCAACATTATTGTCACGAAACAGGGCAACCCGAACCTATGACCTACGGTGAAATCACTCGTTGCATCTTCGACAGTCTGGCCTTACGGTACCGTCAGGTGTTCGGTTATATGCAAAGCATGGCTCCTTTCAAAATAGAAAAATTGCATGTTATAGGCGGAGGCTCACGCAACAACCTACTCAATCAATTCACCTGCAATGCAGTAGGGGTTCCCGTCACAGCCGGTCCATCCGAAGGAACAGCCATCGGCAATATTATGTTACAGGCAAAAGCTGCCGGATTAGTCGGAAATATCCAAGCAATGAGAAGCCTCATCAGTTCTTCCATCGAATTAGCAAATTTTGTACCCGAACACCCGCAAGAGTGGGATGAGGCATACCAAACGTATTTGAAATACTATCGGGAAGATATCTAAATTAAGTAAGCTACAAAAATATATCCATATCCATGGTATAAAAACATTATAACAAACAGGCTATATGAGTAGCCTCAGAATAAAGACTTACAAAAAAGGAAGTAATAAACAATAATATTAACTAATAAATTGAATTATCATGAAAGAAGAATTAATTAAAAAAGCGTACGACATAGCTGCTGAACGCTATGCAGCAATGGGAATCGACACAAACAAGGTGATGGATCAACTCCAGAACGTTTCTATTTCTATGCATTGCTGGCAAGCAGATGACGTAACGGGATTCGAATCGGCAGGTTCTCTCACAGGTGGAATTCAAGCTACAGGAAACTACCCCGGCAAAGCACGTAATATGGAAGAACTTCGGGCAGACATCCTAAAAGCCGCTTCATATATTCCGGGAAAGCACCGTTTGAATTTACACGAAATCTACGGTGACTTCGGTGGAAAATTTGTTGACCGCGATCAAGTGGAACCGGCTCATTTCGAAAGTTGGATGCAATGGGCTGCTGAAAACGGGATGAAACTGGACTTTAATTCAACTTCTTTCTCTCACGCTAAATCAGGTGATCTTTCTTTATCTAATCCGGACAAGAGTATCCGTGATTTTTGGATTGAACATACAAAACGTTGCCGTGCTATTGCTGAAGAAATGGGTAAACGCCAAGGCGATCCGTGTATCATGAACTTATGGGTGCACGACGGCAGCAAAGACATCACCGTTAATCGTATGAAGTACCGGGCTTTATTGAAAGATTCTTTGGATCAAATCTTCGCTACTGATTACAAAAACATGAAGGATTGTATCGAATCGAAAGTATTCGGTATCGGACTGGAAAGCTACACAGTAGGTTCCAACGACTTCTATATCGGTTACGGAGTTCAACGTCAGAAACTCATCACTTTGGATACCGGTCACTTCCATCCAACAGAAAGCGTTGCCGATAAAGTATCGTCATTATTACTATTCGTTCCGGAATTAATGTTACACGTAAGCCGTCCGGTACGCTGGGATTCAGACCACGTGACTATCATGGATGATCCGACTTTGGATCTGTTTAACGAAATTGTTCGTTGCGATGCTTTGGATCGCGTACACATTGGTCTTGACTATTTCGATGCTTCCATCAACCGTATCGGTGCTTATGTTATTGGTACACGTGCTGCACAAAAGTGCATGCTCCGCGCCCTGTTAGAGCCGCTCGCACAATTACGCCAGTACGAAGCAAACGGACAAGGATTCCAACGTTTGGCACTGCTCGAAGAAACCAAAGCGATGCCTTGGAATGCTGTATGGGATATGTTCTGCTTAAAGAATAATGTTCCGGTAGGCGACGAGTTTATCGGTGAAATTGAAAAATACGAAGCCGACGTTACCTCTAAAAGATAAATCTGAATGAAGAATGTGAATCGGCAGTTAAGAAGTTATCGCTTCGCTCAGAAGTAATAAGAATTTAAGCTGCCTCTACCAAAAAAGGAAGAAGAACGGCATAACAATATTATTGCAAATTTAAAACTGTTTACAAGCTGATATTTTCCTTAGCTTCCGATTCGCATACAAGATTCTTCATCTCTTATTCAAATACATACAATATGGAAATTCTTATAGGATTATTGATTATCGCCATCGGTAGTTTTGGACAGAGCAGCTCTTACGTTCCCATCAACAAAATAAAACAATGGAGTTGGGAAAGTTTCTGGCTGGTACAAGGTGCATTTGCATGGATTGTTTTTCCGCTATTAGGAGCCTTGCTAGCTATTCCCGAAGGTTACACGCTAACCGAACTTTGGAGCGAAGGCGGCGCCTCTACTTCTATTATATATGGTATATTATGGGGAGTAGGCGGTTTGACCTTTGGACTAGGTATGCGTTATCTGGGTGTAGCGCTCGGACAAAGTATCGGTATGGGTACTTGTTCCGCTTTTGGAACCATTCTGCCTCCATTAATGGCCGGAGATGATTTATTCCATGGCAAAGGTTTACTTCTTTTGATTGGAGTTTGTATCACCTTAGCAGGTATCGCCGTAATCGGTTATGCCGGAAGTCTTCGCAGCAAAAACATGACTGAAGAAGAGAAAAAAGCAGCCATCAAAGACTTTGCGTTAACAAAAGGCTTAATTGTTGCGTTTCTAGCCGGTGCAATGAGTGCTTGCTTCAACTTAGGACTTGAAGGAGGAAAAGCAATCCAACAGGTAGCATTAGACAACGGAGTGGCTCCGCTTTATGCCGGGCTTCCGGTTATTTTCCTCGTTACATTCGGCGGATTCCTTACTAATGCCGTATATTGCATCCAACAAAATATCAAGCACGGCACCGGTAAAGAGTATTTCTCCGTACCGGGCAATGTGTTTATCAGCAATTTGCTATTCTGCGCATTAGCTGGTGTATTGTGGTATTCGCAATTCTTCGGGCTGGCTATGGGCAAAAGCTTCTTGCCTGAAAATTCCACACTTTACGCATTCTCTTGGAGTATACTGATGTCGCTGAACGTCATATTTTCCAACGTATGGGGTATCATTCTCAAAGAATGGAAGGGAGTAAAATCAAGTACTATCACCGTATTAATCATTGGATTACTAATTCTTATATTATCAATCATCGTTGTGTCTATAGCACAACAATAACATTAAAACCAAGTGTATTATGAAATCTATTTTAGATAATCGTCCGGCACTTGCCAAAGAGGTGAATAAAGTAGCTGAGGTAGCCGGATATTTATGGCAAAAAGGATGGGCAGAACGCAACGGAGGAAACATCACTGTTAACATTACCGAATATATTGACGATGAGATCCGCCAGATGCCTGCAATCAGCGAAGTAAAACCTATCGGTACTACCTTACCGAATCTGAAGGGTTGTTATTTCTATTGTAAAGGAACTAATATGCGTATGCGTGATTTGGCTCGTTGGCCGATGGAAAACGGTTCTATTATCCGTATCCTCGATGATTGTGCTCATTACGTTATTATTGCAGACAATCCCGTACGTCCTACTTCAGAGTTACCATCACATTTAAGTGTACACAATTATTTGATTGGTAAAGGCTCTCCCTATAAAGCTTCCGTGCATACGCACCCTATCGAACTGATTGCCCTGACCCATTGCAAGAAGTACCTGGAGAAAGATGTGGCAACAAGAATGTTATGGAGTATGATTCCGGAAACGAAAGCATTTTGTCCGCGCGGTTTAGGGATTATCCCTTACAAATTGCCTAGTTCTGTTGAATTAGCTGACGCTACCATCAAAGAACTGGAAGATTACGATGTTGTAATGTGGGAAAAACATGGTGTATTTGCCGTAGATTGCGATGTTATGGCAGCTTTTGATCAAATCGACGTATTGAACAAATCAGCACTGATTTACATCGCTGCTAGAAATATGGGCTTCGAACCTGATGGCATGAGCGACGAGCAAATGAAAGAAATGAGTGTTGCATTCAATTTACCTAAATAACGTTATCCTTTTAATGAAAGCGGGAAGCTGAAGTGATTTCAGTTTCCCGCTTGTTTTTTATATTGATCTCTTTTCTCATGTACACCGTAAGCAATAACACATAAAAATAAACACGACAATAATAAACATATCGTAAATCCTTTATTTCCGCCGCCGTATTCGAGATTTAACACCTTGCGATCCTTAATCAAAAATGATCTGTTACTTTATTACTTTCTTTCCATTGATTCGCAGATTCTCCAATACCACATTTTTAGCTCCGCTAATCAAATTGCCATTCTTCTGTACATTATCAAACCTACAATTCGTTACATGAATATTCTCTATGTTGACCCGGTCCTCATATCCGGTAATCAATACTCCATACTCACTTTTCCTACTAGTAATGTTATCTAAATAAACATTCCGCACTACAGGCGGAAAGCTACGGTCACACTTTTCACGGTTCTCATATAACAAGTTTATCTTCAACACGGCTTCACGGCACTCACCAACCTCAATATTACGTACGTAAATATTTTCAATCAAACCACCACGACAGTTATTAGTTTTAATACGAATCACACGATCCAGGTTCGGACTGTCCATCTTGCAATCTTCTACAAACAAATTACGGTATCCGCCGGATATTTCACTGCCGACTACCACTCCTCCATGACCATCTCTCATCTCACAGTTACGCACAATAATATTCTCACTCGGAGTATTCCATTTCCTTCCATCAGCATTTCTTCCACTCTTGATAGCAATACAATCATCACCGGTATCAAACACACAATTCTCTATCAAAACATTCTTACTCGATTCCGGATCGCAACCATCACTATTCGGTCCGTGACTCACCACCTTCACATTCCGTACAATCAAGCTCTCACAAAACAACGGATGAATCACCCAAAAAGGAGAATTCTTCAATGTCACCCCCTCAATCAATATCGTATGACAACGGTATAGATTAATTAACTGAGGGCGAAGCCCATCTTGCAGAGTCATTTGCCTCTTATCTATCGGAGCAAAAGTTTCGGCATAAGCCAACAACTTGTCCCGTCCTCCATTACGCTGTGCAATCATTCCTTCTTTCCAACCGAAACGTTTAGCATCACCACACATCGACCACCAAGTTTCATTACTTCCCTGCCCGTCAATCACACCTTTCCCACTAATCGCTATATTGCTCTCTCCATAGGCATAAATCAACGGATGCAGATTATAGCAGTCCACTCCTTCCCAACGCGTTAGCACTGTAGTAGTATATAGATACTTTTCCGGCGAAAACTTCAGATGCGCCCCTTCTTCCAAATACAAGTTTACATTACTTTTTAAAGTAATAGGTCCTGTATAAAATTCACCCGCCGGAATTACCACCTTGCCTCCACCGGCCTGACTACAGGTAACAATAGCTAAATTAATTGCTTCATGGCATAATTGTTCGCCTTGTGTTCCTTCTTTTGCACCAAAATCTCTGATATTATATTCCCTATCCGGAAAAGAAGTTCTTTTTATCTGCTTCTCAATCGTTTTGCTTTCATTCCATACAGCTGTCGGAATCTGAGCTGCCATACATAACGCCCACCCCAACAGGCAAGCCATACAAATCAATTTTCTCATGTTCTTCAAATTAGATTTAGTTACGTTTCAAGATGATTTTCTTTATTGTGCCTCAAAGATAAAAAGAAATCCATTGAACCAAAAGAACTAAAGAATACATATTAACAAAAAAAGCAGCTACTTAAAAAGTAACTGCTTTAACTTTCGAGTGGTGCCAACGGGAATCGAACCAGTGACACAAGGATTTTCAGTCCTTTGCTCTACCAACTGAGCTATGGCACCTTTCTTGTTTGCGGATGCAAAGGTACGTACTTTTTCGGGATATGCAAACTTTTCATGAAAAATTCTTCGTTTTTCTTTAGGTTATTCAAAAAGTTTGCTTTAACTTTGCACCCACAAAACGGAAAGTAGCGCAGTTGGTAGCGCACTACGTTCGGGACGTAGGGGTCGGGCGTTCGAATCGCCTCTTTCCGACAAAAAGGTTTAACTTCTAACGAGTTAAGCCTTTTTTGTTGTATATTCTCTCGGAAAGAAAAGGTATAAATCCCATACAATATCGAACAGGCTAAAAAAGAGAGAGGATTTGTAAGATATCCTACTCGCTTTTGATGTCATAAACAAGAAATTTAGAACAATTTCACTCTTTTCTATTAGTTGCTTCACATCTATATTTCCGGCTAATGCTTCCTTATTACTTCATTTTACATAAATCCAGCCATCCGTCCGTCTCGTTTTCAGCAATGATTTTCGAATAGCCATGCGATCTCACCCGCTATTACTTTTCTTACATTGAGACTATTCTTTCAACATTTAACAGGATGTTTACTTATATCAATCATAGTCCAAAGTTTCGTAGAAAAGCAAAGATCTCAAATAAAAACATTACCTTTGGCACGGATTTAATGATTTAAAGGACATTTGGGCTCGTAGCCACACTGAATACAATCGTATTCCCCAAAATATGGTAAAAGAGTTCTTACAGTATTTTCTACAAATAATGCTTAAACACATAAAACAAATATTATTCCTACTTTGCATATTGCCCGGCATGGGCTCCATATACGCTCAACAACAAAAAGTACGCGCCAAAAACGGTGAAGGAGTAACCCTTCTTCTACAAAGGTACAATCTGCCACCTCAATTATACGAATCGAAGTTCAGAAAGCTGAATAAGGGAAAATTCACCTCGGACGGGGGATTGATATTAGGAGTCAATTATCTGTTACCGACAAAAAAACAGGAGAAAACAAGTAAGAAATCATCCGCAAAAGGGAAACCATCTTCAAAAAAAGAGCACATACAGACAACTAAAAGGAAGGTCCCGGATGTACAAGGAAAGCTATCTTCCGACAAAGGAAAGCAACAGGCTAGAAAAGAAAAGCAAACCACTAAAAAGAAACAAGCGGGCAAAGAAGAACAAGTTTCAGAAAGCAACAACCGTCGGCAAAAATCGGCGTCGAAAGGCTACGAGCCTCTGTTTGGAAAAAAATATGCTCGATACGAGACTTCCTCCAACGAATTAAAGAATGCGGTATTCTATCTGGTCAGCGGACACGGCGGTCCCGACCCTGGCGCCATCGGTTTGTACAACGGACATCGCCTACACGAAGATGAGTATGCCTACGACATTATTCTCCGCCTGGGAAGAGAGCTACTTTCAAGAGGCGCTAAAGTGTATTTCATTATTCAAGATCCGAAAGATGGTATCCGTGATGATCAAGTTCTGAAAAACAGTAAGGAAGAGACATGTATGGGAAAAGCTATCCCGTTGGACCAAGTGAAACGGTTAAACCAACGGTGTACTGCCATTAACCAGTTATATAATAAGGATAAGGCAACATACAAACGGGCAGTATTTATCCATGTGGACAGCCGCAGTAAAGGCAAACAGACAGACGTATTTTTCTATCATTCGCCAGGAAGTTCCATGGGGAAACGGCTGGCCAAAAATATCAGGCAAACATTTGACCGCAAATACGACAAACATCAGCCAAACAGGGGATTCAACGGAACGGTAAGTGCGCGCAATCTGCACGTATTACGCAATACGACACCGGCTGCCGTATTCCTTGAACTAGGAAATATCCAAAACCAACAAGACCAGAAAAGATTAGTACTGAACAGTAACCGCCAAGCATTGGCACGCTGGATAGCCGAAGGTATCGCAGCTGATTATAAAAAGAAAAGATAATAACTACGTTATCGCATCTTGATTTAAGTCTATTCGCTGCAGGTTTCAAATAAAATGGGCCCCGAAAGTTAAACAAGAAACTTCCGGGGTTCATTTTAAAGTTTAATTAGGGATATTCAGTAAATGTCCCTAAAAACGGAGAATCCGGTGCAGGCCTTCAGCACCATAAGGGCGATCTTTGCTGAAGGAGTGAAACAACTCCTGCGACCCGACCGATGCTGCCACAAGCCGACCCCTGCCGCTATACTGGCGAACGGAAACACGGAGTGAAGACGCCCAAGTTCGCTCTCCTTAAAACTTTTGCGGTATTTTTCAACAATATCGAACTCTGTAAAGCCCAAAGTAGGGTGAATTTCTGAAATATTTTGTATCTTCGCCATATCTTAGTTCTGGTATTTCCCCCGTTTTGGCTGTCAAACCTTATTTTCGGGGCAATATCTAAAGATACAAAAAAAGCCAACTAATTCGCAATACTTTGAGCTTGAATTAGTTGGCTAATTTTATAGTATTTACTGAATGTCCCTAATTATGGGTGAATGAAACTTGGAACTTCTAATAACCATAAAAAGAGACATATCGTGATCCTAATTAGGTTTTGATATGATTTTTTTCGCACTCGTTAGTTCTAATCGATAACTTTTCGAAGTTTACATTTTACTTTTGATCTATTCACACTCATTCTCTTTCAACTTTATTCTTTTTCAACGGCTAAAGCCGTAAGGCGGACATTCGAAGTTCGTTATATTCAGTTTGAAGTCCATCATATCCTCCAAATTGTGCTGCGGACGCTCCAATTCATAAGGAATAGGGAGACGAGCATATTGTTGGAAATAAAGCAGACAGGCGTCTTTCCACCAAACAGCATCTCTCACTTGGATTTTCAGACGTTTTTGGACATCCCGAAAACGTTCTGCATCCACATGAGGCAAAACTTCATCCCATTTCCGTTGGAAAGCCTTTACATGTTGTACGCCTTCATCATATTTATAACAAAGTTCCTCCCATAACGTCCGTCCACTACGCATTTTATGTTGCCAAGGCACATGATGAAACCATAACAACAGTTCTTCCGGACAACTATCCATACTATTATATAAGGTGCACAAAGGTTCATGATATTGCATTACGGCATTACTCCCGGTACGACTGCGATCGAAACCTATGCCGAACGTATCCGCTTTGTGGTAATAAGAGGGCATCCAATCCGGACGGGCACCGAGAATGGCACACCAAGGCTCGGGACCGTAATGATGCCCCCAAGCAAACAAATGGTGAAGTCCCAGAGGCATCATATAACTAACTACCGCTTCACGCGACTCCAACATAATTTCTTTCACCGATTGTTCCGCTTCCTGTGGCATATCAAACGTCAGTCGAATCCATTCTTCCGCTATCTCACCGGAAGTCAGGTGCGGATTCCATGCCAATCGACCAAACGCATACCAATTAGCTTGTGCAAAGGGATGTCCGCACCAATTCGCATCTGTCCCGATATTGGCAACTCCGGCTATGGCCGTAATGGCTTCGGGAAAAAGCGGAGTAGCGGTCATGCGCATCACCGTAGAACCTTTCCCATCCCGATAGGTATCGGCATCCAAGCACTCTTTCCATAGCGAAGCCAGATAAGCCAAATGGTTGGAAAAACCCAGATACTCCTGCGTTATCTGAAACTCCGGCATCACAGCGGTTTGCCGCATTGCCCCGAACAAAGGGCTGAAGGGTTCACGCGGTTGGAAATCCACCGGGCCATTCTTCACTTGTATCACCACATTCTTACGAAATGCCCCGTCAAACGGCATAAACTCCTGATAAGCTTGTTTCGCACGGTCCTCATCACCGGGGTTGTAGACAAAGGCACGCCACATTACAATTCCGCCGAAAGGCTCCAGTGCGTCCGCTAGCATGTTTGCTCCGTCGGCATGAGTTCGGCCGAAATCCTGCGGACCGGGCAGTCCTTCCGAATTGGCTTTTACAAGAAAGCCTCCGAAATCGGGGATGAAACGATAAATCTCCTGAACTTTATCTTTCCACCAACGCCGCACTTCCTCATCTAAAGGATCGGAAGTAGACAAGCCGCCCAATGCCGCGGGCGAAGAGAAGTTCACAGACAGAAAGACTTGTATTCCATAGGAACGGAAGACATCTGCTAACGCTTTTATCTTTGCGAGATATTCGGATGAAAGGATTTGCGGACTTGCATTGACATTGTTCAACACAACCCCGTTAATGCCAACGGAAGCATTCAAACGCGCATACGCCTGATAACGGGGCGAACAAACCTCGGGCAACTCGTCCCAATTCCATAATGAACGCCCGGCATAACCTCTTTCAACCGTACGGTCCAGATTATCCCAATGGTTGAGCAAACGGTATTGATACGCCGGTTTCTCCTTTATCGACAATGCGGAACAATCGATACCGGTTTCTTGCAAACGAAGTAAATGATAGGTTCCGTAAAGAATTCCCCGCACACCGCACGAACTGATTTTCACTCCCTTTTCATCGGAAAAAATAGCATACCCGTCGCTCCCCAACGAACGTGTAACTTTATTGGAAAGGAGCTGCAACACTACCGGTTTCCCTTTCCAGAATTTAGTCAACTCCGTCCGAGCTATCGACAATGTGGCAGACTTACGATGACAAGTAACCTCCGCCTTCCCCACAGAATCGATGCGCAACCATGCCCGACTACCGTCTTCGGCACAGACATATGCTCCGTTACAGAGCAAAAGGAAGCAGATTAGACCAACCCGCTTTACCGACGCACCGATACATCCGACAGCTTTACAAAGGAACTTTATGTTCACCACACTGGTTTGATTCATAGAGTTTAAGTCGTTTAAGGATTCATTATCTTTAAAAATAAAACAAAGAGTTCTTCCTTAATAAAATTTAACCGGTTTCCGGTCTGCTTTTTTCCGGATTACTCCCCTCCACCGTCTATTGTACGAATGGTTCCGTCTTCGTTGTAAGTCAATTCCGCTACCTTCAGACTGCGCAACCACGTTCTACCGCCCGAAGGTACACAATCATGATGAAACAAATACCATTTTCCTTTATATTCTACTATGGCATGATGAGTAGTCCATCCCACCACCGGTGTGAGGATGACTCCCTGATAGGTAAAAGGTCCGTAAGGATTGTCGCCGGTTGCATAACAAAGCAGATGGGTATCGCCAGTAGAATAGGAATAATAATATTTACCGTTATATTTATGCATCCACGAAGCTTCAAAGAAACGCCTCTTGTTATCGCCGGCAGTAAGGGGTTTCCCATTTTTATCTAAAATCACCACAGGACGAGGCTCTTCGGCAAACTCACACATATCATCGCTCAAACGGACAACCCGCGCAGGAATAGCCGGTTCGTCATCTGCCGGAAAAGCCGCGTTTTCCAACGCTTTGTTGTCGCGGTAACGCTGCAACTGTCCGCCCCATAAGCCGCCGAAGTACATATAGTAATTGCCGTCGCCGTCATCCCATACGGCGGGGTCGATACTGTAACTACCCTTTATCGGATTCTCACGGGGAATGAACGGACCTTCCGGACGATCGCTTACCGCCACACCGATACGGAATATGTCATTCTTATCTTTCAACGGGAAATACATATAGTATTTGCCCTCTTTGTAAGCCACATCGCAATCCCAAAGTTGACGTCCGGCCCAAGGAATATCGTCTACCGTCAACACTACACCGTAGTCGGTCACTTCACCCTGCTCCACATCGTCCATCGAAAAGACATGGTAATCTTTCATATTGAAATGGTCGCCATTGTCATTTTCCGGCACCCCACTCTCCCAATCATGAGAAGGGTAAATGTATAACCTTCCGTTAAACACATGAACAGCCGGATCGGCCATATAATCTTGGGGAACTAAATATCTTTTTTCCATAATTTCAATATTATAAGTAAGTATAATTCAATCTGTTTCTGATAAGGTTCTTTTAGCGTGAAAAATCAGAAAGCCGATGCTTCGAAAGCAAATACCGCAAAGCCAGAACGTAGACAGTGCAACGTCATGACGCAGACAACGCGACTTTGCAACGTAAACAGCTCTACCTCACAACGTAGATAGCGCGACGTCATCTCATTCAATATCAATCTCTTGCAAAGGCTCTTATTTCTCTTCATTTTATTCATTCTTTTTCTTCAGAAGCTGCTGTACAAAAGGTTTGGGCTGATAATTGCGATCGAACAATACCGGATAATCTTTCCGCCCTTTAATAGGCCAATCATTCCGCCAGGAATCACCGTCGCTCAATCCCCATACCGTCACCCGAGAAATGATATCGCTATGTTTTTCAAACAAGCGGAAGAAGGTTCCCATCCGTTCGTTCCATACCACAGCAACAGAATCGGGCAACTCCGTCGGATAAGGATTCAGCACATCATTGAAAGAAACCGTATCCGCTACATTTGCTCCGGAGTTTACCGTAGGCAACACACTCATATCCCATTCTGTAATCATCACCTTTACGCCCGTCTGTCCGAATGCTACAATACTTTTCTCAAGTTCTTCATAATCAGGATGGTCCACACCCATATGTCCTTGTATACCGACTCCGTCAATCCGCAATCCTTGCTCTTTGAGTTTCTTTACTAATGCGACCACTGCATTGCGTTTGCCCTCATGAGCCATACCGTAGTCGTTGTAATACAATTCCGCATCGGGATCGGCTTCGTGAGCATACTGGAAAGCCAAGGGAATTAGCTCATCGCCCAATATTTCGTAAAGCGGACTTTTACGATACGAGCCGTCCTCCAAGATAGCTTCATTCACCACGTCCCATCCTTTAATGCGACCTTTGTAACGTCCTACTACTGTATAAATATGTTCTTTCATCCGCTTCTTCAACACCTCCGGCGTAACCTTTTCGCCCTTTTCATCGATACAAAACCATTTAGCAAGTTGCGAATGCCATATCAATGTATGTCCTATAATGAACATATTGTTTTCTTCGCCAAAACGGACGAATTCATCGGATAATCTGAAATCATAGCGATCCTCTTCGGGATGAATCTCTTCGCTCTTCATACAGTTTTCCGCCACAATCGAATTAAAATGTTTCTTTATCACCGCCGCACCTATGCTGTCAAGTCCGGCAGCCTGACTGGAATTCACAGCTACTCCTATTAAGAACTTATCCGCCAAAACGGACTTTAATACAGCATCTGGAGTTTCATTTACCGACCTTCCACCACAGGCTGTCAAAATTGCAACCAGCCCCAAACAAGCTAACAGTCCCCCAAAGTTTCTACAATTTTCCATATTCATTTTGCTTTTACAGTAAGTTTGTTTTATCAATCATTCTCTTTCTTTCACTCCCTTTCGCCATAAAGTAGTCGGATTGCATCCTTTATCAAGTAATCCATAAGTAAATCTTTTGGTCTTGAGTACCCCAATGTCTTTGTCACTCTACCTTCTTTATTACTTTACTTTTTCTATTCCTCTAACACCTTCAGTGCCTTTACTACTTTACCTTCTTTTGAGTTTTCACTACTCTATCACTTCTTTCACTTAAACTCCAAGAACTCCTTTATTTTCTTTATCTTGCATGTTGTTACTTTTATTACAACTCCTATATTGCTTTTCCATAGTAATCCCTTTATCCCCTCATTTGCCGTTGTTCGATTTCCCGGTTTATCTTATCTATCACTTCATCTTCCAACTCATATTTCGAAATGATAAACATAGCTAAAATAAGCAATAAAGCCGGGATAACCGCTACCAACCAGAGAATACCTTGTTCCGCCAACGGCGACTGCGTCACAGCATTATCCTTATCAAACTTCACCAACGCCAATACTAAACCCGGCACTACACCTCCCAAAGCCATGCCGGCCTTATAGAAGATACCGGTCAGCGCATTCACGATGCCCGAGATACGTTTCCCATGCGCATGTTCGCCATACGAAATCACTTCGGGAACCAACGCCCACATATAACCGGTAGCTACAATCACACCCGTTGATTTCACGAACTGCGCAACAAACACTAACCAGACCTGAGTTTTCAACGCCGGTACTACAGATATTACATATAGTAAGGCCATTCCGGCGATAGCGACCGTGAGAAATACATAAAACATCCGTTTCTTACCTATCCACCTTTTGATGGCGGGCACCATAGGCATGAAAATGAACGCAGGAATGGAGCCTAACGCCATAAAATAAGGTAACATCTTAGGAGCATGCACGTTATAAATCATATAATATGAACCGGCGGAGTTACCTACCGCCATCATGGCAAACGCCGTAATAAAGAAAAAGGCCAAGATACGCAACGGACGATTACGCTTAAACTCTACCCAAAGGTCGGACACTCTTACCTTTTCCATTTCTTTCGTATCCATTACCACCCGTTCTTTAGTCTGGGTATAACAGAACACAAGCAAAGCCAAACCGGCTATGGCATAGATGGTCATGGTAATAAACCAAGCCTTTCCCGATTCAGGCGAATTAATTTTTCCATCCGGTGAAAGCGTCTCCACCACTACAGGAATGCCGTAAGCTACCGCCAGTCCACCTAAATTGGCAAGAAACATGCGCACCGACGTCAGAGTGGTTATCTCGTCCGTATCGCGGGTAAGCGAAGCATTCAGAGCCCCGTAAGGCACATTTATCAGCGTGTAACACATCGACAAGCCCACATAGGTGACATAAGCATATAACAACGAACCGGAAAAGCCGTTCCAGAAACATAGGATGGCAAAGCCCGTAAGCGGTATTCCACCCAGAATCAGATACGAACGGTATTTTCCCATCTTCGGGTTGTGTTTATCGACGAAAGCTCCCACCAATGGGTCCCACACCACATCTACAATACGGACAATCAGAAACATCACCGCTGCCACTTCGGCAGGCAAGCCATATACATTGGTATAAAAGATCAGCAAATACATGCTGACAGTCTGATAAATAAGGTTCTGTGCCAAATCGCCGGAGCCAAAACCTATACGCTGAAGCCACGACAGTTTATAAAATCCCTTCGATTCAACAGAGACGTTTGCATTAGCAGTTGGATTCATATTCATTTCATTTTTAAATTTATTCCTTAGTTAATGTTCTGTAAGCTTTCGGTTCAACAAAAAGACAGAAAAACAAATGCTTCATCTTGTTCGTCCTACCTAATTTCTTTATATAAATTATAATCACTCCAAGCCTTAGTCTTTACATATCTTCGACCTTCACCATTTCTTTTGAACTATCCACTAAAGGAGTCTTTTTCACAATGCTCACTCCGCAATATCAACTCCAACTCTACGAAATTGGACGCCACATCGGAGTATGCTTACGTAATATACACTCCATAATTGCATTCAGTGGACACGGGAACATCATCCTTACTAGTATCTTTCCACAACGCTTACTCCATCTTTAGCTGAAGTTGTTTCTTTATGAAAGTGACTCATAAAAATTATTGTTCCGTATCTCTTTATCAAGCTTACACGTTTTTTTCTATTTAAAATCTTCCAGTACACTCTCGGCTACGCGACCACCCAACGTTTTCTTATCCAATGGATGGATATCGTTCCACTCACCTAAATCACTGTTACGTACCAAACGGGTGTTTCTGTTTTTTTTCGCCACCTCGGCCTGTACTTTGCGCATCTCTGCCCAAGCGGCACGTCCGCTTTTATCCTCCGGAGCAAGAAAATCAGCCAATTCCACGATATAAAAAGGCAGTTCCTCATTACAGAAAGTTTTACGCCAATCGGCAATCATTGCTGTTAATAACGCACAATACTCATTTCGCCGCGAAACGTTCGATTCCCCTTGATACCACACAACACCTTTTACCGAATAATTCCGCAAGGGCGCAATCATCGCATTATACAGGCACACGGGTTTGTAACAGAAGAACATCATGCTGGGCGCAGCAGGCATTGGAGCGCCTATACGGTATTTCCATTCTCCTTCAAGGCTTACTTCTTCATTTTCGCAAAGAATCTTGTAAGGTTTCTCTTTCACAAAGTGCGGATAACCATTGTTACTAATCAAACGCACCGTTACATTATTCTTTCCCGCTTTCAACACTCCGGCAGGAATCTTGTAAATGCGCGGCGGGTATTGATAGCTTACCGTCCCAACGAATGTACCGTTTACATATACCGAATCGGCATCCACAATACAGCCCATGCGCAGTATCGCTTCCTTACCGCTCCAACTTTGCGGAATTTCCACCTCCTTGCGGAACCAATGCGAGCCGTTCACCGGATTCAACCCGGTAGTACCCCAACCGGCAGAAAAGAGATCAACCGTCTGCCATGCACTATCATCATAACCGGCAGCATACCACGGCATAGCTTCATGCAGCCCAGCATCCCCTTGATAAAGAGCGGTATTCCAACGGTTAAAGTTTTGTCCTTCCAGTTTCTTTATCTCTTTACAGTACTCATCGTCTTCGTATAGGCGTTTTTCATTCACATACATCGGGAATTCTTTCAGTCCTTCCTCACTAATCCAAGCTTCAACCGGCGTACCACCCCAACTAGAGTGAATCAACCCTACGGGGACACCAGTCTTTTCAAACAGAGCTTTGGCAAAAAAGTAGGCTAACGCAGAAAAATCCATCACATGCTGTTGCGTACATGCTTCCCAAGAAGCAGGCGGCATATCCGACTGCGGAACATGAAAATTATACACTTTCGGCACAGCGAACTGACGTATTCTATCATTATTATACGAAGCAATCTCCTCACGGAACATGTCTGTTACACGAGCCACCGGAAGCTCCATGTTCGACTGCCCCGCACAAAGCCACACATCACCTACCAATATATTTTTCAATACCACATCATTAACTTGAAGAGTGTAAGGACCTCCCGCTTTCAACGCAGGCAAAATAACGCTCCACGTTCCATCGACACCGGCCGTGGCTGTAAACGCCATGTTTACCTTTCCTCCTTTTAAGGCAACAGGTAGTATTTCTTTCTCTGCAATGGTTTTTAAAAAACTCACTTTCACACTTTCTCCGGGCTCTGCTGTCCCCCAGATTTTTACGGGTTGCTCACGCTGCAACACCATACCGTCGGAAACTAAAGCAGGCAACTTCACCTTGGCTTCCGCTTCAATGTGTAAGCCAAGACAAAACATGGCTACCACCATAAATCTTACATGACTATGATTCAAGCGTTTCATACATTATCTCTTTATATTTAAACTTCTCTGTATCATTCATACTCGTACAATTTCACATGCAAAATGTCGAACTGTCCTACCGGAATCCGCACATGTCTTCCCTGATGACTCTGGTCGCCATTCAAACGGCGTACGTAACGAAGCTTCCCGTCTCCAGTCACGTTGACTTCATTCACAAAACCAATTCCTATCCGTTTTCCCGTCCATCTAGAAAACGTTTCCGATTCTTTCTGTTGTACCCCTCCGGTCTGCACGAAACCATCTTCACCCAGTGTTTTAGCAACATTTTTCTCCGTTACCTTTTCAAATTCGATAACGATGCCGCTGCCGGCTACCAAATATTCTTCAGGAGCCAGCTTTAACACGATTCCTCCTCCTTCCGGCCACACACTGCCATCCGTAGCACGTGAATCCCAAGGTAAAGTGAAATAGTGGCGGCACGTCATTTTTACGTTATCCTGGACAATCACCCTTTCCCTATTCTTTTGATCAAAAAGCAATCCCTTCATCACCCCTTTTCCCTGATAGCGGGTAAGTAAGGGAATCAACTCCTTCAGTTTTCCATAACTCTGTACTAACGGCGCTGACGGAGCATCAGAACCATTCTCGATAGAGAACGGACTAATACCTATCGCATCATGCTCGCCGAAGATGTAAAAAGCTCTCACCCCGTTGTTGTCGCTCAAACGAATCTCAGGGATAAAAAGCGGATTGTTATGCAAATGATATTGCGCCACCCAATCCGTGAATCCATCATCATATAAATCGGGAGACAATATATCGATATTCGGCGCAGCACAATGCCATATATCGATTAAATGCGCCAACGGACCTGCCGAGGGATATTCTCCCGGTTTACGACTACGGCTGTTCATAGCTGCATTTACATACAGCGGCACGTTATATATTTGGCGGGCTATTTGGGCAAGCTTTTCGACATAACAGGCATAATGCCACGCCATAAACAACTCGTCCGTATAAATATCTGCTCCGAAGACCTCCTCCCAGTTACCTTTTTTCCGGTATCCACGGCTTCCCCACTTTTCCAGCATGTGAGGATGGAGGCTTCTTTTGTTCTTTTGTAAATGAGCTATCAATTCTGCGGGTACTTCTGACCGAAACGCCTCCTCCGCTTGTTTAGAATAATCACGCGCATTTTCAAGCATACCAATCTCATTTTCTATCTGCACCATGATGACAGTACCCTCCTCTCTATCAATGGCTGCCAAATGTTTCATCCATTGAGAAAAAGCACGGCTGTCGGCCTCACATACATTTCCGGAAAATGCACTGGCTATCTCAAGCGGCTTTCCGCCCTTCGTATGCGCACGCGGATACTTTTTATAATTCTGTTTAAACCAAAGCGGCGCATAACAACTCATGGAGTTTTTCCATGCACCAAACCATAAAAACACCACCTTTAAGTCATGTTTACATGCCTGTTCCAACACTTTATCCGTTAAAGAAAAATCGAAGTTACCTTCAATCGGTTCCACCAAATCCCAATACACGGGTACAAGCACCGTATTCAATTCCATCCGTTTCAATTTCGGGAAGATGCGTTCAATGTCCTGCACACAAGCTGCAGAAGAATTACCCAGCTCACCTCCTACTATAAGAAAGGGACTTCCATCTACGATAAGTTGTGTGGCAAGACCTTGTTGTTGCAAACGGCTGTTTTGTGCAAAACCGTTTCCTGCTACCAAAATAATTAATAAGAATAGAATCAATCTCTTCATTGTTTTCACGTATTAGTTCAAGGCATATGTATGGCTGTAAAGATAATAAGCCCTACAAGACCATTCCCCAAAAACCTGTCTCACATCTTTTTCTACAGGTTACTTATTTGCATGGGAATGTTACAATTTCCTTTTGTCCGGAATACATCCGGATACATTACTCTCTTTTGGAATATATTTAGGAAAAAAGCTACGAGGATTCTCGGTAACTCATTCAACTTTAAGAAAGGGAGAAGGAGCATTGCTCCTATTCTCCCCTTTTCACTGTTAACCCTAATAGTCTAAATCACCTGAAAAACAACTATTTTTCTGTTTCATCTTCATAAGCCTTGTTCCAATCGTCTCCGCTGAAATCTTCGCTGATATCTTTTCCGGCAATACCGTCGCATACCCCTTTATAAGCATGCTTGCGTGCATATTTGGCATCAAAGATATTAGGCGTATCACCCTTATACCAGAATTCATGTTCGTCCGCACTATCAGAAAGTCCCCAAATGGTAATACCTCCTTGTTGAGCTGCCGGCACATTCTCTTTAAACGATTCGATAATCATACGATAAGTTTCCGCCTGAGCCTGCAATTGTTCTGCCGACGGATTGGCTGTTGCCTCATACCCAATGCGTACATCTAACTCAGTGATGCGAATGAGTTTACCGGTAGCTACCATCGCTTTAAACATGGCATCCACTTGCTCTTTAGTAATGGTGGAAATAACATGCATCTGCGTACCGATGCCATCCACTATAGGTTTACCCGTTTCGTTGTGCCCATCAATATATTTCACGAAATCTATCAATGCAGCCAATTTGTTCGGGCTGGTTTCCAAATTATAATCATTCACATATAGTTTGGCATCTTCTCCGCAATGTTTACGAGCATATTCAAAGGCTTTGGTTGCATATTCCTTACCCAAATAGTAACCCCAATAGAAATGATCGGAAGCCCAATTCAAGCTTAAACCGCTTTCCGTATTTTCCACAGGTGCCACATCAGCCTTGCCATCGCTATCCGAACTGCCAAATACACCGTCGATACCTCTCCAGCCATTACTGCCATCGGCAATCGGTTCGTTGATAACATCCCATTCTTTCACCCGATTATTCAAATGTTCAGCCATACCTTTAATCCATTCTTCCATAGCGCTCAACAAAGCTGTTCGTTTCTCCTCATCGCTTTTCAAGACATACGTGATGCCTCCTGCACGAGTAGCCTTCACACTCTTTTCCGCACTAAAAGGATCTGTAGACACAACTACATCATCTATATAATAGGTATTAGCCATAGCTCCCAAATCGAAATTCAAACCTTCTATATCGCCACCGGCTGCTTCTATCGTCCATTCTACACGTTTCCAAGCTGACGTAACGACTTGGTCACCCTGATAATGAGCATTACCTGTTGTAGAGCAACGAACCGAACCTTCTCCCTCTTTGCACTTAATGTAATAAGAAACATAAAACTTTGTACCTTCCGATATAATATCCATCAAGTCTGCATGGATTTGAACATTCCATTGGCTACCGGGACTATCTTCTAAATTGACAACTTGCATGCAACCTTTTCCGAAATTACCGTCTTCTTCATTCCAAGTCAAACAATCATCCGCACCGTTCCATTTTTGCCAATCGGCTACATCTTGGTTAAATTTCGCATTCGTTATCAAATTCATGCGTCCCGCATCCGGATCTTGGTTTTCGAGTTTTTCCCCGAATTTAACATCATCAATCCAGTATGTTGCCGCCACTTCACCAAAATTAAACAAGATACGGTTAACATCTTCAAATACACCACCTTTTCCATCTTCTACTTTGAATTCATTCTCACACAAAATCCAATCTGTTCCGACTGAGAACGAATGGTAACCGCCTTGACTTCCCGAAGTTGTTCCATTTTGGAATTGAAACTGAATGCTTCCCGCCGCAGAATTGCTTTTAGCATAAAACTGAATGACATACGTCTTTTCCGGATCTAAGAAATCATCAAATGTATACGCACATTGTGCTTTCCACGCATTACCCGTACCTCCATCTACCGGATTTTCTAGTTTCATGGCATATTTGCTTTCACGACCTTCACCTTCCGGCGAAACAGACTGGGTCGGATTATTACCTCCCCAGCAGCCCCAACCGTTAGTATTACCCTCTTCAAAATCACTATTAGGTAAAATATTCGCTACGCCAGACGGGTCTGCTTCTACTTTTATCTCAGGCGCAATTAACGACTTCAGATAAGTTTGCCGCTGTTGTGTATGCCAAATAAAATTATGTCCGTATACCTTCATTTCAGCTGGTATCGCTCCTAGAAACGCATCGATCGTCGCAAAGTTCAGCTCGCCTTTATTATTCAATACCGAAGAGTGCTTCATGGCATTCCCTGTTGTAAACGATTGATAATTAGCATCCGCCAATGCTTTATAATCCGGATTATTCAGATATAAGTCGGCTCCTACACCCAAACCAATAGGAACCCCCGGCATATATTGCTGGGCATATGTCTTGATATCTTGGTAATTGGCCAATTTCTCCTGCAAATCGAGCGGAATGTCCGATATGGTCACGTCACCTTGGTTTGCCGGCTTCTCCCACACCATTTTGTTTTCGTCGCAGCCGCTCAAAGCTAACGTACAAGCAACTACGGAATATAAGAATTTATTGAGTTTCATAATGTATTCAATTTATTCGATTAATACTTATTCTACCGATTCGTCATCAGGAAAATCGGATACAACAAAACGCTCGTAAGGTACTACACGTATATTATCCACATAAATCTTTTGGTTAAATGTGGTGGTTTTGATGACAACCTCATTTTCGGCACCTTCGTTGAGCACAATGTTCGCATTAGAGAGGAAGAAAAGGAAATTCGCATTGCTGGCATTGTTCCGCACATCAATTACCTCTTGAAATGTATGTGCCTTTCCATCGTTGAAATCGCCGATACTTCCGATAGGGAAAGTTACAGTTTTCCAACCCTCTGCTTTATACGGTACCACTCCTTCGTTTACAAACCAAGGTACCCACACGGCTGCGTAAGCGTCTACATTTTCATTACCAGGCAACGTATTTCCAGATCCCCATCCATAAGAGTTCAAATTGTTGATAAGAGAAATTTCCAACTGGCCTGCTCCATTCCATATCTCCGGAATATACACATCCAACTGAATAGCTACGTTCTCCAACGGGGTATCAGCAGGAATCACAGAAGTCATACGTGTCCAATCATCCGTCGGTTCACCAGTACCGGCCGTAGCCCAATATTTATGAAGTCCTACGTTTGGCTGGATACCTCCTTCATCCAAATAGGTTTGCGGAACCAATAAAGCGACTTTACCTCGACCGGAGTTTAACGGATCGTCTACCAAATCATCGGCACTATATGTAGCACTCCAACTTCCCATTACACCCAGGTTATCGAAATCAATGACATAAGCTCTGCTTTCGTTGAAGCAAGCAGGTGTTTTAGCCAGACCATTAGCTCCTTCCGAAAGGATGGAACCTCCCTCCGTCACTCCGTCCGGCATAGTAAACGCATACCATTCACCGTCCGGATCATTCTCGATACCTGAGGTAATTTCCACACCACCCGGCAACGTTACTTTTGTGGTCTCATGCAAACTGCTACCATAAACTTTCACCTTCTCACCAACGGTCGGCAAGGTATTGTCTATGGAAGTAATTTGCGGTGAAGCCGCCCGAATAGTAAATTCATACACACATTCAGCCTGGTCTTTCACCAAACGAATCGTATTACGGACATCCACATTGGCATCAGCTACCGGCGTCTTGCTATCTAACGTTACCCAAATATTCTGATCTGTTACCAACGCGTTATTGAAATAAGTCTTGTAACCGTTTACATAAATCTGCCTCAAACCGAGAAAGCCGCTTCCTTCAATACGGATCAATTGCCCCAAACGGGCAAAATCAACCGCTCGGTCGGTCACAGTTGCATCCGCATCCTCCAAATATATCCGCGTCACGCTTATGGGTGCACTTTGGCTACCATTATCGTCATCATCGCAAGCTGCCAAAAAGGGGAGCAGCAATGCCATGCATAGAAAGCTTATATAGGTTAATCTTTTCATATCTAAATTCATCTATTTAGTTAAACAATTCTTCAGCTGTCACCTCTTTTTCACCAAACGTATAAGAAACGGTATTTAAACGACCCTCTGCATTCGGTTTCAAGTTAGGATTCTTATTCTGATCGGTACTGGATACCGGTAACGTCAGATTTTTAACCGTTGCGGTACTAACTCCCTTACCCGGTTCCGTATAATCATCGCTAATTACATATTTTCCGGTTTCTTCTTCGTACGTGTAGCTAGCATTACGCTGCTGATGATTCACATAATTAATAACCTCTTGTTGCTGGTAGTAAGCTCGGCGAACAAGATCGTACCAATATTGTCCTTCAAAAGCAAATTCCACTCTACGTTCATGGCGTAAGTCTTCATAAGTAACCTTATCCTTTGTAGGCATACCTACACGACCGCGCACCTTGTTAAAGTAGAATACATCCGTAGTACTACTATTATTACCCATCGAAGCTTCCGTATAATTGAGGTACACCTCAGCCAAACGTAACATATATGTATTGATACCCGAACTCTGCTTATAACTGATTTTATTATCCGCATTGGTACCGATTACATACTTCTTGATATTAGCACCCTGATCGCCCGGTTTCTCTGTTACACCATAAATATATCCTCCATTTTCGATATTCATTTCCGGATAGCTCTCACCATATGAGGCAACAGAATAGTGACGACGAATCGGGTCATCTACTGTTTTCTCCAACGTTGCATCTTCATAGTTTTTGAACTCGTTCCATAGGTTCCAAGAACAATACGTCGCACCGCCCCAGTTCGTAGCATCCGTTACCATGGTCGACCATCCGAAAAACGCCGTCATTCCCTGATTGGCGCCCCAACCGATAGCATCCGTCGAACCCGAAAGGAACTGCAACTGGAAAAGCGACTCTTTATTATTGTTAATAGTTTCCACTGCAAACAAGTCGCCGTAATTCTGCAACAATTCCGCACCCGATTCCTTGATTACTTTTAAGGCTGCTTTTTTAGCCAAATCCAAATAATATTCATTACGTGTGCCTCGATTAAAATCAGTTGCTACATTTTGTCCGTTGTATGCGCCCGAAGTAGTCAGACCGGCCATAGACAAATACACACGCGATAACATACCATAGGCACTGTAACAAGTTACACGACCTGCATCTCCCTGTGTTTTGGGAAGATATTTAGCAGCATACTCCAAATCGCGGATAGCAAATTCAATAAGATCGATTCCCGGATTAGCCGAAACGAGATAATTGCTTCCCAACTCGGTTGTATTGGTATAGATAATGCCGGCACCCCACAAAGAAGCAATATACCAATATGCTGTACCCCGCATAAAGCGAGCTTCGGCATATACTTTTGCCTTGGCTTCTTCGCTAATGGAAGCTGCCGCATACTCTTTGACATTATTGATAGCATTGTTAGACTGTGCCACTACCGAATATAGCGATTTCCACGCATCATCCAAGCCCTGACTCAGAGAGGTTTCCGCAAAGTTGGTGTACGGATAGAGATAATCGGAATACTGTGCCGTGATGTTATTGGCACGTCCGTCGCCCATAGCATAATAGAACTTATCATTAAAGGAGCTCCATACATAATTATATAAAGTAGACGTAGCTGCAGCAAGCGATTCTTCCGTGTCGAAAAATCCTTCCACACCTAAGCTACTTGAGTTCTTCTGGTCGAGAAAGTCATCGGCGCAACCGGTGAAATTCAGTGCTCCTACCATAATAGCTGCAAATAATATATGTTTATTTTTCATCGTTTTTACTCTTTTTAGGTTAGAATGAAACATTTAAACCGAAAGTATAGATACGAGGCGAAGGATAACGGCCATAGTCAATACCATTCATCAATGTATTGCCATACAAGCAACCTACCTCAGGGTCGTAACCATCGTATTTGCTCCAAGTATAAAGATTTTGGAGATTTGCATATACTTTCAGATTGGTGATAGGTGTATGCCGCAACCATTTCTTCGGGAAAGTATAACCCAATGAAATATTCTGTATACGGATGTAAGAACCATCTTCCACATAGCGATCGCTTACACGCCAATTCATGTTTTTCGAGCTATCAGTATACATACGTGGAGAAAGCGGGTCGCCACCGGTGACATGATAGTTACGGAAATTATCGGGACCATCCGGATCAATCTTTTCTACCCGAGCAAAGCCGGTAGCCGATTTCAGAATATTGCTGGTAGAACCAGATATTTCCAACCAACGGCGATTGTAATTTAATACATCATTGCCGTATGAGCCGCTTAGGAATATTGTCAAATCAAAACCTTTATAAGAGAATGTATTACCAAATCCCCATGTAAATTTCGGTTCGGGGTTACCAATAAAAGTCTGGTCGCTGTTATCGATAACACCATCCTTATTTAAGTCTGCGAAAATGTAATCGCCCAACCAAGTTTCACCTTCAGCTATCTTACAGCCTTCGGGACGAGCCACTTCTTTTACATTGCCTTGTGCGTCTTTATAATAAAAATCGGTAGGTTCATTAAAACGGCCGATGACTTTAAAGCCCCAGAACTGTCCGATAGGTTCACCCACTACCGTATTGGTAACAGTCTGTTTATCTGAACCGATAGACAATGAATAAGGAAGTGTTCCGGTTTCAGTATCCAGCGATTTCACTTTATTGCGATTTAAAGAAAAGATGAGATTGCTTCTCCACGAGAATTTCCGATTATCAATGTTCACAGTATTCAACGTCAACTCAATACCTCTGTTTTCCAACGAACCAATATTGCCCCAAGGATTGGCGGCAGCACCGTTTCCCCCGGAACCGATAAAGGAAGGCAGGTCCATCTGCAGCAACAAGTCTTTAGTCTTTTTGATATAAAAGTCGGCAATAAACTCTATCCGATTGCCGAACAGGTTGAGATCCAATCCCAAGTTAGTAGAATAAGTAGTCTCCCATTTTAAATTTGGATTAGCCGTATTGCCATTCAGTACACCCGTTCCCCACGGAGTTGTTTTCGATGCTAACAAAGCCGTATAAGCCCAGTCGGCCACATTTTGGTTACCAGTAGCACCCCATCCCAAACGTAGCTTTAAGTTATTAATCACTGAATTGTCTTTCAGAAAACTTTCGTTGCTTACTTTCCATGCCAAAGCTGCCGACGGGAACCATCCCCAACGGTTGTTTTCAGCAAATTTGCTGGAACCGTCCCGACGCAACGTCGCCGTAAGCAAATACTTGTCGGCATACGAATAAAATACGCGACCGAAGAAAGAGTAAAGCGAGTTAGTATTTTGCGAACCCGTACCGCTTGATTTCGTTATATCACCAGCACTCGGGTCGGTAGCTGAATTCGACAAGAAACCGGTAACGGCACTTTCCTGGTTTTCCCAATGGCTCTCACTCATTTCCTGTCCCACCATCACATTCACATTATGCACGTCGGCAAACGTATTCACATAACTCAAAATGTTTCTCCAACTCCAGTATTTAGTATCTGTTTTAGTCCAGCGACTGGTACGCGTTTCATTGTTCTTTACACCAAACTTCCAATCCGGTTCATAATAATAAAATTTATTCAAGTTATAATCGGCTGAAAGTTCCGTTTTAAATGTCATTCCCTTAATAAGGGTTGCCTCAAGAAAAGAACTGAAACGGAAATTCATCTTCTTATTATAATTATCCTTAATGGTTGCCAAAGCTACCGGATTATCGGGCATCCATACGTCATCAGGACCATCGAACCCGCCTTCAGCATTTTTCACAGCGACAGTGGGTTGCGAACGCAGTGCGGTTATAATAATATTATTGTCTGTACCCACTTCCTGTTTGCTATCTGCCAACGAGAAATTAATGCCACCTCTTAACCACGTTTTGATTTCCGCATCCAAATTACCGCGTAATGTCAAACGTTTAAAACCCGAGCCCAATGCAATACCTTCTTGATCCAAATAACCTGCGCTGATGGCATAAGTTGTTTTTTCGCTACCACCGGTAATGGACAGATTATGACTGGTCATAAAAGCTTTCTGAAACAGCTCGTCTTGCCAGTCGGTACCTTCTCCCATTAAGTCGGGACGTACATACACATCACTGGGGTTCTTGATATGTGCATCAGCTATGGCATTATAGTGTTCGGCATATTCACGCAAGTTCAGCACATCTAGTTTTTTCGGCATGCTCTGCCAACCTATATAACCGTCATACGTAATGGTTGCCTCACCGGCCTGTCCGCGTTTGGTGGTAATCATGATGACACCGTTAGAAGCACGCGCTCCGTAAATAGCCGTAGCAGAAGCATCTTTCAACACATCCATTGATACAATATCGGAAGGGTTGATGCTAGCCAGCGGGTTAGAGTTCTGGTCATCAGTTGAAGAATCCACCACTACCCCATCGATGACGAAAATAGGCTGGTTGGTAGCTTGTAAAGAATTGACACCACGAATACGGATAGACGAGCTACCGCCCGGTGTTCCGGTATTAGCTTGTATCTGTACACCTGCCGCACGCCCTTGAAGGGCTTGGTCAATAGAAGTAGGAACTGATTTTTTAATGGCATCATCCGTCACCGATACCACCGAGCCCGTTAAGTCAGAACGTTTCATCTGACCATAACCCACAACCACCACTTCATCTAACAATTCGGTATCTTCTTTTAAAACAATATCGATTTTTGTTCTACCGTTTACAGGAATAGTTTGTGACTTATAACCAACAAACGAAATAATAATCTCCGATTGAGAAGGTACTTTTAATGTGAACCGTCCGTCGAGATCAGTAATCGTACCGTTCGACGTGCCTTTTTGGAGAACGCTGGCACCAATAACCGGTTCGCCGGCGACATCCTTTACTATACCCGTTACGGATATAGTTTGCGCCGATATCCAAAGGGGAATCAGGCAAAGAAAGAATAAAAGCCCAAATGGCTTAAAATGATTTGTGCATTTCATGATTAAACTGGTTAAATTAATAATGTAAATTGTAATTAGGTCGCAAAGGCAGCATTTTTAAGTGTCCATAGTATTTAAAATTTAAGGTTTAACGTCATCGTTTTCGTTATTGCAAATTTATCGATTCCTTTTCTCTGAAACGCTAAAAAATGTAATACAGAGTTTTCGCTACGTTACATCCAGAATGCAGATATGTTACAAGTTTTATCGCATACGTTACATTACATGAGCAAATTCTGTTATCCATATCAGAAGCTACCTAATCAGGCGGATATCCGTATTACTCAAAAGTTTCATATATTACGAGCAAAACGTACCATATATCAGGATATAAAGAGTTTCATGTATTATGAGAAAACCGTATCATAATATATGAAACTGTCCTACCGCCTTCATGCAAAAACAAAATACACGCTATTCTCTAAAAGAGATTTATAGCTCTCTGAAAAAGGATTCGCAAAAAAAGAGGTTCACATGAGGCTCATACTCCTTATTTTATTTACTTTTGTATACGTTAATCTTTTACTATATGAAACTAAAACACTTTCTTTTCATAAGGCAATTGCTATGCATCATACTGATAAGCTTCCCGCTTCTACTACATGCGCAAACCGGGAAGTTTTATTCTACCGACCATGAATTATCGAGCAGCCTTATCAACCAACTTTACCAGGATAGCAAAGGATATATATGGATAGCTACCGAATACGGACTCAACGTATTCGACGGCATGCGATTTTCCATCTACAAACACAATGCAAAAGACAGTACCTCTTTAAAAAACAATTATGTGCGTTCTTTATTCGAAGACAGCCAGAAACGATTCTGGGTAGGATGCATCGACGGATTACTTCAATATGATCCACATAGCGATTCTTTCCATGAGATTCCTCTTATCCGAGAAGGGAAACAAGTATACCCGCACATCATGCATATTACGGAACTGCGTAACGGAGAAATATGGATCGCGACCTCGGGACAAGGGATATTCAAATGGAACGAAAAGGCAAAAAAAGGCGAATCCATCGAATATTTGATGCATAAGCTAAATAGTTATTATTTGAATTCCATTTGCGAAGATCACTTGAAAAACATCTGGATTGGTTCAGAAAACCGGGGATTGGCACGTTATACCCCAATTAACGGAGAAGTACGTATTTACCGCAGTCCAGAAATTCAGGGTGACTATATTTCTGCCATTACGGAGAATACTGACGGAGATGTTTTTGTAGGAACCTTCAATCAAGGGCTAAGCAGATACGACCGGGAAAAAGAGGCTTTTATACCTGTTAAATACCATAACGGGACTCCATTATTAGTAAAGTCATTATTTCCGGCAAATAACGGTAAGTTATATATCGGAACCGACGGACAGGGACTAAAAGTATACAACCCGGAAAAGAACGAAGCAGAAAATCATGAAATCAATTCGGCGCCATTTATATTGAATGACGAAAAAATTCATTCCATTCTCGAAGACCGAGACCGAAATCTTTGGTTCGGCGTATTCCAGAAAGGAATCGTTTTCATCCCTAACCAAACTAACCCGTTCCAGTATTTCGGCAACAAATCGATTCATTATAATCCTATCGGTACCGGTTGTGTGATGGCTATCCTGAAAGACAGCCAGAACAAATTATGGATTAGTGCCGATAGCGAAGGTCTCTACGAATTAGATGAAAACGGCATTTGTCTGCACCATTACGCACCGGGAAATCAGCCCGGATCCGTAACAGGTACGACTATGTGCATGTTCGAGGATTCGGAAAAGAATTTCTGGCTAGGCTCGTATACCGACGGACTAGGAAAGCTCGATCGCCACACCGGACAGTGCGAATATTTGCCGCCGCCCTTTCGTTCTGAAAAAATTTACAGTATTACGGAAGATCGCTACAAAAATCTTTATATTTCCGTCTTCGGCTCAGGGTTTTATATCTATAACCTCATAACTGGGAAAATCACACACTATGAATCCTCAAAAGATGAACAGAATGATTTACAAAGGGATGAATTATACAATGATTGGATTAACCATATTCTTTGCGACCGCGAAGGCCTTATTTGGCTGGCTCATTACAAAGGTGTGAGTTGCTTTAATCCGAAGAATGGTAGTTTTATTAATTTCCTCCACACAAACAATCTCATCAACGGAGTGATAGGATATGTATTACATGAAGATTACGAAGGGAACATCTGGATAGGCACTTCGGACGGACTTTACCATTTCGACAAAAAAAGAGAAGAAGTTAAACGATTCACTACGGAAGACGGATTGCCCAACAATGTTATCTGCGGAATCTGTGAAGACGAGAATCATCATTTGTGGATCAGCACCTATATGGGAATATGCAATTATGACACAACAGAAAAACATTTCACCAATTATTATGCTGGAGACGGTCTGCAGGGAAACGAGTTTACCCACGGCGCCTTTTTCCAGGATAATGACTGGAAAATCTATTTCGGAGGTATCTATGGAGTAACCAGCTTCTATCCTAAAGACATTACAGACCCAACTCAAACCTTAAGGGTAGAAATCACTAACTTCTATCTGTTCAATACTCCGGTAAATATCCATACGAGGTCAGGAGGCAAGCCTGTTGTAGATGCCTCACCTAAAGAGGCTGACCGATATCGCCTATGCTACAACGACAATACGTTCAGCATCACGTTCTCCGCCTTTCAATTCGCCACCCCGGATCAGATAACTTATCAATATAACATAAAAGAACTAGGTACTCAGTGGATGAATACGGCACCCGGAATCAACCATGCCACTTACAACAATCTACCTCCGGGCGAATATACATTTCAAGTACGTACGGTGAGTCACGGTCAATACTCACCTATCCGTACACTCTATATCACCATCGCTCCTCCCTGGTATTTATCATGGTGGGCGTACCTGATCTACGCCTGCATCGTACTGCTTTTTCTCCTTGGCATACTTAACTACCTGCTGACCCACATCCGCCATCGCCGGGAGATGCTGCAAAAAGAGCATGCCGAGCAACTTCAGGAAGCCAAACTGCAATTTTTCATCAACATCTCGCATGAAATCCGTACGCCGATGACCTTAATCATCAACCCGCTTGAAAAGCTTTTAAAAGAAGCAAAAGACGATTCTGCCAAACCGACTTATTTAATGATGTACCGAAACGCACAACGCATTCTTCGCTTGATTAATCAATTAATGGATATACGAAAATTAGACAAAGGACAAATGTTTTTAAAGTTTCGAGAAACAGATATCGTCGGTTTCATCGACGATTTGATGCTTACATTCGATTATCCAGCGAAGAAAAAGAATATCCGTTTTACCTTTGAACATGCCGATCCACAACTCAAAGTGTGGATCGATTTAAACAATTTCGACAAGGTGTTACTTAATATACTTTCCAATGCCTTCAAATATACGCCCGAGAATGGAGAAATCACAGTTCGTCTCACTACCGGACACAATCAAGAATACAAAGGCGCCCTAAAAAACTATTTCGAGATATCCGTCACAGACAACGGAATCGGAATAGACAAAAACAAGATAGAACAGATATTCGAACGATTCTATCAAATAAACAACGATGTAACCCAATCCAACTTCGGTACGGGCATAGGTTTACACCTCTCCCGTTCTCTCGTAATCTTGCACCACGGCATTCTATTTGCGGAGAATCGTACGGACTGTCCGGGAAGCCGTTTCGTCATCCGTATACCTTTGGGTTGTGACCATCTTAAGACAAACGAGCTAGAAAATCCGGAAGACAGTCCTGTCACATATCCCTCTTCCGTCAAGTTAGTACAACATAATGAGTTTAAGGAAACTGAAGAAAACGCGGAAAAAGAAAAAAGCCAGGTTATAAAGAGCAAGAATAAACCACATGTGCTGATAGTGGAAGATGAAGATGAAATACAAGCCTACCTACGAAAAGAATTAATAACCGAATTCCGTATTTCATCCTGTTCCAACGGTAAAGAAGCACTTGAATTCGTGCTTCTGCATCAACCGGACTTGATTCTGAGCGATGTGATGATGCCTGAAATGGATGGAATTACCTTATGCAAGAAAGTCCGACAAAATGTCAACATCAACCATATACCCATTATACTGTTGACAGCCAAATCAAAAGTAGAAGATAAAATAGAGGGTATGGAAATGGGAGCGGACGCTTATATTGTGAAGCCTTTCAATACCGACATTCTAAAAGGAACCATATCTAATCTGATTGCCAACCGGAAAATACTGAAAACAAAGTTCAGCGGAGTGCAATTGCAAGAGGATAAAATCAAAAAACTCTCGATGAAATCATCGGATGAGGTCCTTCTGGAGAAAGTTATGAAGATAGTAAATGAGAATCTGGCCAACCCTGCATTGAATGTAGAGATGCTTGCAAGTAATGTAGGTATGAGCCGCGTACATATGCATCGGAAGTTAAAAGAGCTCACGAACCTATCCGCACGCGACTTTATCAAAAGCATTCGCATGAAACAAGCCGCCACTTTACTAAGAAAAAAGAAAATCAGTATTTCAGAAGTGGCTTATGCCACCGGTTTTACGAATCTGTCGCATTTTTCAAATACTTTCCGTGAATGTTATGGTATGACACCAAAAGAATTCCGGGAACTAAATTCCGTGAATGAAGAGAATTTGTAACGTATAACAAAGTTTTTGCAACAGCTTTTTTACCGATATCTTTTATAAGGCTGTATCTTTGTATCACAACAAACATATAGCCTTATGAAAAACATCTTCTTATCTTGTAACATATTTATGTATATAAAACAGTTATTTAGTACACTCGTTCTACAATCACTATCAAACATCCGGTTGATATTTACATACTTAAAGCAAACAAGTATCCTACCTGCTTTAGCTTCCCTTATAACACTCCGCCAGTTACCCTGTAGGTATATAATAAAAAAGTTTGCGAAAACTGTATCTCATCATAAACACCGAATTCACCAAATACTACTTATTCATATCCTAAAACTTCTTCTCTCTAACAGAGAGCCTTCTCTATTGAGCCTCCGGTCCATATGGCATTACAGAAGAGGAAAATATTTCTATCTATTTCCACTGTTATCTTCTCTTCTGTGCAGTAGTTTTATCGGTTGTACGGAACAAATATCTCCCCAAGACGCCATATTCAGTTACTTTTTATACAAAGGAAATGATTCCATATTCAATACTCCTATCGATTCGGAGAAACAGTATTTCAACCCGATATTGAGCGGCTTCCATCCCGATCCAAGCATATGCCGGAAAGGGAATGATTACTATTTGGTTAATTCTTCTTTTGCTTATTACCCGGGAATCCCCATTTATCATAGTACAGATTTGGTAAATTGGACATCTGTAGGACATGTATTAAACCGACCGTCACAACTAAACCTCGACAACATTCGTCTTTCCGGAGGCATTTACGCACCGGATATCAAATACAACCCATACAATGACACGTTTTATCTGATAACTACATGTGTCGATGGTATCGGAAACTTCCTGGTAAAGACCAAAGATCCGATGACAAAAGAATGGAGTGAACCAATTCTATTACCCGATGTTGGAGGCATCGACCCCGCCATATTCTTCGATGAAAACGGGAAAAGTTATATTGTAAACAATGATGCCCCAGCAGGAAAAGCGGAATATGACGGCCACCGTGCTATATGGATACGGGAATTCGACACAGCAACTGACCAGACTATGGGTAAGGCTCGTGTCATCATTGATGGCGGAGTAGACAAAACTCAACATCCTATATGGATTGAAGGTCCTCATCTATACAAAATAAATGGCAAATACTATTTGATGGCTGCAGAGGGAGGTACAGGCCCGGAACATTCGGAAGTAATTTTCTCATCCAACTCGCCCGAAGGTCCCTTTAAATCGTGCACTATCAATCCCATTCTTACACAACGAGATTTACCCGCCGAACGTAAGAGTCCTATCACATGTGCCGGTCATGCAGACTTAGTGGAAACTCCTGAAGGAAAATGGTATGCTGTATTTTTAGGCTGCCGTCCTTATAAAAATGACTATTACAATACAGGCAGGGAAACGTTCCTGCTACCAGTAAGTTGGCAAAAGGAACAGCCCATAATCCTTAAGAAAGGGGAAGAGATTCCCTATATTGTTGAAAAACAAGTTCTCAAACCCATATCGAACACCTTGACCGGTAACTTTACAGACAGCACCGCTTCCTTTTCTCTGCCGTTAGAAAACAAATGGACATTTATTCGTACACCAAGAAAACAATGGTGGAGAATTAAAAACGGCAAGATGATTATTTCACCCGAAGATACATCCATACGCAACGTTACTAATCCAGCATTTATAGGACGCCGCATACAACATCAGTGTTTTGAGGCGGAAACAAAAGTATCTTTCTGCCCTGCCTCGGAACAAGATTTTGCAGGATTAGTCTGTTTCCAGAATGAAAAACATTATTTTGCTTTCGGCATTACCCGCTCGCAAAACAATCTCATTTTATCTCTGCGATATGCACAAGGAGAAGACGAACAGATTCTATCCGAATTGCCTTTAGAATCTCCTACGATTTCTGTAAAAGTGATAGCCGAACAAGATAAATATAGTTTCTACTATTTATCAAAAAAAACAAATGATTGGATAGAATTCTATACAGAAGCAGATGGCCGGATTTTAAGTACACATACCGCCGGAGGTTTTACCGGAACTATGGTAGGAATGTATGCCTCTGGCAGACATAACGTTCCACGTAATTGAAGAGTTACACATACTTTGGGAAAACAAAAATAGAACAATAATAATATAATGTGAGATAGATATCATATAGTAAGGTACAATACCGAAAACTACTTGTTTCATATGATCATAATAATATAAGACACTAATATAATGAGAGGATTTCCTGTTATTAATGTATTTTGAAAAAATAAAAGCATGATTACAAATCTATTAAGACTACATTAAATTATATCCCTAATCATTATTACTGGAAGGATTGTTTGGTGTTATAACTCAAAGCAGCCTTTTTTCAAATGAAATTAATTATTTTGTCATACCATTGTAATGTCACATAGATTATCTTTGCAATGAAATACTAAATAAAAAAACAAAGAACACGCATGAAAAAGATTTTTGCAATATTTGTCGCGTTATTCCTATATATCTCAACGGGATTCGCACAACAGGCTAAATATATTTTCTACTTTATAGGAGATGGAATGGGAATAAATCAAGTAAATGGTACCGAAATGTACCGAGGTGAATTAGATAATAAAATAGGCATAACTCCTTTACTGTTTACACAGTTTCCGAGCGTAACCGTTGCTACCACTTATGCAACAAACAATGGAATAACCGATTCAGCCGCTTCCGGAACGGCTCTTGCAACCGGTAATAAAACAAAATACAGCACCATAGGCATGTTAGAAGACCAAAAGACACCTGCAAATAGTATTGCTGTATGGGCAAAGAACCAGGGCTCACGAGTAGGCATTGCCACCAGCGTCAGTATAGACCATGCTACGCCAGCGGCTTTTTACGCACATCAGCCGAACCGGAAGATGTATTACGAAATAGGAATGGATTTGACAAAATCCGGTTTTGACTTTTTTGCAGCTTCGGACTTCCTCTTACCACAAGGCAAAGACGGCAAACAACCAAGTTTATATAAACTGGCTGAACAAGCAGGCTACACCCTTTATCGTGGATATGATGAGTATCGAAAAGGCGATAAAAAAGAAAAAGTTATTCTATTCCAGCCTGAAGGAAAGCCTAATAAATCCATACCATACGCTATCGACCGAAAATCGGATGATTTAAGTTTGCAAGAGATTGTAAAGGCCGGCATAGACTTTTTCTCTAAGGATTTATCCAAGGGATTCTTTTTCATGGTAGAAGGAGGAGAAATAGACTGGGCTTGCCACAGTAACGATGCCGCAACCGTCTTCCGGGAAGTTATTGATATGGATAATGCAATCAAAGAAGCTTACGAGTTCTACCAAAAACATCCGGACGAAACTTTGATTGTGGTGACAGCCGACCATGAAACCGGAGGAATCACTTTGGGAATCAAAGGAAAGTCTGAACTAAATCTGAAGGCACTAGCCTCACAGAAGATGAGTGAGAAGGCTTTCACCCAGTTAATCAATAATATGAGAAAAGAGACAGGAAATAAGGTTCCATGGGAAAGAGTACAGCAAGCTTTAAAAGGAAACTTCGGCTTTTGGGATACTTTAACTCTTACAGAAGCGCAAGAAACACGTCTCAAAAATATCTATAACGAGAGTTTTGGCAACAAAGATGTTATATTAAAAGAAAGTGAATACCAGAAAGCAGAACCTATTGCTTCTGCTGCTAAAGAGATTATAAACGAAATAGCTTGGATAGGATGGACAACAGGTGGTCATACAGCCGGATTTGTTCCGGTTACAGCCATCGGAGCAGGTTCTGAGTTATTCCGCAAACGGACAGATAATGCAGAAATTCCCCGTATCATTGCCAAGGCAGCAGGATACGAAATGAAATAATAAATGCTTTTCTTATTTGAGAAGAATTATACCACCATTAAAGGTAACAACTAAAACAAAGAATACTACGAACTAATCAATCCTATCTAGATAAAGAACAATTATAGGTTTATATTCAAAAAGAACTATTCTATCTTTGATTCTTTCTATAAAAATATGTAACCATCATTAGCGTTAATCAAAACTCACATATGGAGATAAACGTTCCAAGTCTTTCTCAGTAAATTCCTCATAAAGGGAGAGTTGAGAAAGACTTTTTAGTTTTCCATATTTTTTCCGATGTTCCACAATCACTTTCGACTGATAAAAATTAAGATAAGGATGACTCCTTAATCGTTCAACGCTCCATTTATTTACTAAGATTGAAGGATACAGGGTAGTTTCCACTTTAAACCAAACCTGCATTTCTTTCGATGAAAAGGGCAATTCTCGTAATTGCTCTACTGTATAGAAACCACCTAAGCGATTTCGATATGCAACAATTTGACGTGCATAGGTACTACCTATACCTGGTATCTTTTTCAATTCCGTCGTATCCGCCGTATTCAAATCTATAATCGTACCTTCGGGATATTTCAGTGCTTTTAGAGAGTCTTTACGTACCTTCCATTGTTGATGGAAAACCGTATCACGCAACACTTGTATAGGTAAATCCTCTTCGCCTATACGGATATAAGGTTTAAGTTTCTTATATTGTTGCAGAGTCAAGCCATACACTTTTGCAAAAGCGTCAGCGGAACGAAATACACCTCCCTTTTCCCGATAACGAAGAATATTATGTGCTACAAATGAAGGCAGACCTAAGCGAATAAACTCGATGGAATCGGCTTTATTTGGATCAAATTCAACCAGGACTGCAGGTTCTCTCTTTTTCTTTTTCGGATAAAAAATCATTTGAGATCGATGTTCCTTTTCTTGCACTGAAGCTAGAAAAGCTTCTATATCCTCCATATTCTCTTCAGGAATCTCTTTCTCACTCGTAACATCATAAACCCATCTTCCTATCAGCAGAAAGCAAATTATACAAATCAAAAAAATAATAGCTCGTTTCTCGCTTTTGGAGAAATAAAAAAAGTCCTTCCACATACTCCTTCCTTAACTTAGCAGTCCCAATTCATTAATAAAAATCAAGGCTATGGCAATAGGTGCTATATATTTGAGAATGAATATATATAATTTTAAGAAAGGTACTTTCAAAGTTCCGCCATTCGTCACTTCATCTTCAACAAGTTTGCGATCAAGATACCATCCGGTAAACAATGAGATAAACATCCCTCCTAACGGCAACATTATCTTTGCTGTCACAAAATCGAACAAATCGAAGAAACCTAAGCCAAAGAGCTTGATATGTTGTAAGATACCTAAAGACAATGAACAAAAAATGCCCAATACAATGCAACCTCCTGTTACCCAACGTGCAGCAGCAGTACGAGAAATATCGAATTCCTCATGAATAAAAGCTGTCACCACTTCATGCATAGAAATAGTTGATGTTAAAGCAGCCAACGCCAATAAAATATAAAACATCAACGAAAAGATATAAGAAAGTACGGGCGCTCCAATAAATGCCTGTTGAAAGACATTAGGTAAAGTAATGAATATCAGTGAAGGACCCGCATCCGGACTAATGCCTACAGAAAACGCTGCCGGAAAAATAATCAGTCCTGCCAATATTGCAATAAACGTATCAATCACTCCTACACTAAATGCTGTTCTACTTAAATTAGTATCCTTACTAAAATAAGAGGCATATGTACAAAGGCATCCCATACCCAAACTTAAGGAAAAAAAGGCCTGCCCCATTGCTCCGAGGAATACCTCCGAATTTACTTTCGAAAAATCAGGATGAAGGAGAAATTCCACTCCTTTATTAGAACCAGGAAGGGATAGTGAACAAAATACCAATATGAGAATCAAAATAAAAAGCAATGGCATCATCACTTTCGAGAAACGTTCGATACCCTTCTTTACTCCCTTTACAATCACATAATGCGTCATAAGTAGAAAACCGATAAGCCAAACTAAAGGACGAACCGGATTCTGCGAAAATGCTATGAAAGCACTCTTAAAATCTGTGGCAGATTTATGAGCAAAACCATTAACACCCGCTTCCAAAATGTATTCTAAAGTCCATCCAGCCACTACAGAGTAATAGCTCAAAATTAAAAAACCGGCCAGAACTCCCATAAAACCGACCCAACGCCATGGAGAATGAGGAGCAAGTACTTTATAAGCTCCTGCGGTATTAGCCCGGGAACGACGTCCTATTAAAAACTCGGAAATCATAATAGGCATACCCAAGACAAATACACACACCAAATAAATCAATATAAATGCCGCCCCGCCATGCTGCCCTGCTTCGTAGGGGAAACGCCAGATATTACCAAGTCCTACTGCCGAACCGGCCGAAGCCAATATCACACCCAACTTGCTTCCAAAGTTCACTCTATCATTCTTCACGCTACAATTCCTTTTTGTTATTATATTCAGACGTCAAGGGCAAATGTATGAAATATTTTATATTTTTGCATCAAATCTAAATAGTATTTGCATAATGACACACTTTTTCAAACAATATCCCTTAAGTTTGTTGATAACCTGCGTTATATTTTACTTATCTCTTTGTACAGTTCCTGAAACAGAAATGGATGATATTCCTTTCATAGATAAATGGGCTCATGTTTGTATGTACGGAGGATTAAGCGGAGTATTATGGATAGAATATAGCAAATTTCACCATTCAATTCGATTTAAACAAGTAATATTTCCTACAGTTATTTTTCCTTTGCTTCTAAGTGGAATTATGGAACTATTACAAGCTTATTGTACAACAACTCGGAATGGAGATTGGTTAGACATGGCTGCAAATAGTCTTGGAGTTATTTTAGGTACAGTAATAGGCTATTTTATCATATTCCCTATAATAAAGAAGAAAAAAAGATAGGGGTATCTTCTGTTATCAGATTGTACCCCTACTCATATCACGAAAATGTACTTTAATTAAAATCTTTCAATTGATATTTCAGTTGCTGTCTGGCAAAGAAGATTCTACTTTTTACCGTACCTAAAGGAAGATGCAGTTTATCACCAATTTCGTGATATTTATATCCTGCAACATACATAAGAAAAGGTTGCCTGTATTCTTCCGACAGCTCATTAATGATATGATACATCTCTTTTACATCACAAACCGATTCGATCATATCCACTGCATAATCTTCAGACCTATTCAGATAATGTTGGTTATCAGTTTGATCAACATAAGTTTGATCTCTAATTACCTTTCGATAATCATTAATAAATAGATTACGCATTATGGTAAATGCCCAACCTTTAAAATTTGTATCAGGCGTAAATTTGCTTTTATTGTCTAATACCTTTAAAGAAGTTTCCTGCAAGAGATCTCTCGCATCGTTTTCATTTGCAGTAAGCTTAGCTGCAAAGCGAAATAAGTCATGTTGGATGTTTACAAGATTTTCCGTAAAATTCATATCTTAAAACTTTAGTTATTAACTTTTGACCCAATTCTCTCAAGTGGTCGGCCGCAAAGGTAGGGTATAAAATCTAGGGGAACGACCTGCAATCAGATAAGAAAAGGGAGTAAAAACTGATAAATACCAGTTTTTACTCCCTTTTATACCAGAAATTAGTTCATCTAAGGCTTTCTTTTCTTCAGAAATCCATGATAAAAAATTCCTTTATCCCCAAATTGAGAAACAAGCAATTGCAAGTACTGCCAAAATAATCAAACCTATAAAGATTCCCTTTATCACTTTCTGTGCTTGCTCTTCCTCACGTTTTTTTCTAGCGGCGCTTTTTTTTACTCTATTTGTACTCATAGTAATAATATATTTAAGTTATTAACTTTCCGCATCAGAAAATTCCATAAGATAAGATTTTATGAATTCATCGATTTTTCCATCCATTACTCCGTTAACATCCGATGTCTGATAATTCGTACGATGGTCTTTAACACGACGATCATCAAACACATAACTTCGTATCTGCGAACCCCACTCTATTTTTTTCTTCCCAGCTTCGATCTTCGCCTGTTCTGCCATCCGATGTTGTAATTCCTTATTATAAAGAATAGAACGCAACTGCCTCATAGCATTCTCTTTGTTTTTAGGTTGATCGCGGGTCTCTGTGTTTTCAATCAATATTTCTTCCTCTTCTCCCGTATACGGATCTTTATACTGGTAGCGCAAACGTACACCAGACTCTACTTTGTTAACATTTTGACCACCGGCCCCTCCCGAACGGAACGTATCCCAAGAGATACAAGCCGGACTGATATTTACTTCGATGGAATCGTCAACTAGTGGAGTTACAAACACAGACGAAAAAGAAGTCATTCGTTTCCCCTGCGCATTGAAAGGAGAAACTCTCACCAAGCGATGTACTCCATTTTCTCCTTTTAAATATCCATATGCCGAATCACCTTCAATCTCCATTGTTACACTTTTTATTCCAGCCTCATCGCCTTCTTGCAAATTGGCAATGGCAACTTTATATCCATGCGTCTCTGCCCATCGAATATACATACGCATTAACATGGAAGCCCAATCCTGACTTTCAGTACCACCGGCACCCGAATTAATCTTTAATACACAATCCATCTGGTCGGCTTCTTGACGTAACATATTCTTCAGTTCCAAAACTTCTACAGCAGACAAAGCTTTGTTATATGCCTCATCCACTTCATCTTCTGTCACCAGTTCATCTTTAAAAAAATCGAAAGCCAAAGATAACTCGTCAGTTAAGGTCTTCACTTCATTATATCCGTCAATCCACGCCTGAAGGGTTTTCACCTTCTTCATCTGCGCTTCCGCCGTCTTGGCATCATCCCAAAAACCGGGAGCTTGCGTACGTAACTGCTCCTCTTCCACTTGGATTTGTTTCGCATCGATATCCAAATAACGTTTTAAGGCATCAGTACGTTCTTTTACATCTTTAAGTTGTTCTATTGTAATCATTTGATGTTCTGTTTTAGATGCAAAGATATACGAAATATTTAAAAGGGAAACAACAACGGTAATACAAAAACCATGATAATACCGAGAATTACCTGCAAAGGTAAACCAACTTTCACATAATCCATAAAAGTATATTGCCCAGCCGGCATCACTAAAGCATTAGGCGGAGTAGAAAACGGCGAAGCGAAACACATACTAGAACCTACCGCTACAGCAAACAAAAACGGATAAGGACTTACCCCGAGTTGAACAGCCGAATAGAGTGCAATAGGAGCCAGCAAAACAGCCGTCGCCGTATTACTGATAAACATTGTCATAAGAGAGGTAGTAAAATAAATACCTGCCAACAAGGCAACCGGACCGTATGTTCCCAACCCATTAACCAAACTATTGGAGATGTATTCAGACGTTCCTGTCTTTTCCAAAGCTAACGACATGGGAAGCATGGCAGCAATCAACACAACACTTTCCCAGTTAATTGTTTTATAAGCAGCCTCCACATTACGCAAACATCCGGTTACTATCATTAAAATTCCCGCAATCATTACGGCCGTTACAGGAGCCACTGGAATAAAATCAAAAATCATCATCGCCACCATCAATAACATAATAGCACCAGCCAACGGCGCTTTATAGTCGAGTGTCACTTTGGCAGCCTCTTCCAAAGGTTGCCCTAAAACTACCCATTCCGCCTCTTCCCTGCTCAGACGAGCGATATCGTTCCATGTCCCTTGCACCAGCAATACATCGCCGCTATGCATCTTTTCATCTTTTAAATTATGAAGTATATATTCGCGTTTTCGACGGATACCCAAGACATTCACATTAAATTTAGCTCGAAAACCCGAATCCTTCACTAACTGATTGATTAATTTGGAAGAGGGCATCAGCACAATCTCCGCTATACCAATGTCATAAAAATCAAGCGTACCCGATTTATTATCCTCCGTCTTATGATAATCCATAATTTCCAGCAAGTAATCTTCTGCAAAACTCTTTACTTCGGAAAAATCCCCCATTATATAGAGTAAATCGTTGGTTTGAAGTGATAAAGTCGGATCAGCCAAATTCTGATTAATCGATTTCCATAATTTGGATTGTGAAGCACTTTCCCTACGTATCTCCAGAATATTTAAACCATAGCGGTTTCGAATGTCCAATTCGCCAATGGTCTGCCCTGCTAAGCGAGAAGAACTCACTACTTTCAATCGAAAAAGATTATCAGACAGTTGATATTCTTTTACTAACTCACTCAATGACTTACCTTTGTTTTCCGTAAACGCATCTCTATTCTTCTTTTTCGATAAAAAAAGCTTTGTTAATGGCAACAAGACCAATGTACCCACCACCACACATATGATACCGACAGGAAAAAAAGAAAAGAAAGAAAGAGGTTCAAAACCTGCTCCTATTAAAGTATCTTGTATAACAAGGTTAGGCGGTGTACCGATAAGCGTCATCATACCTCCCATGCTACTGGCAAATGCTAAAGGCATGAGTAACCGAGAAGAATTCATTTTCGCCCCAACCGCCAAACTTACCACAATAGGAAGCATCAAAGCTACCGTACCTGTATTACTGATAAAAGCTCCAATAGCAGAGGTCACTACCATAACCAAAATAAAAAGACGTAATTCACTGGCTCCCGCTAGTTTTAGAATCTTACCACTTATCATTTTAGCCAAACCAGTTTGAAAAATAGCACCACCTACCACAAACAAACCAATCATCATAATAACCACATTATTGGAAAAACCGGAAAGAGCCTCCTCCGGAGTCAAAATGTGGAAAATAAGCAACAATACCAATGCACAAAGCGCTACTAAATCGGAACGAACTCTACCACTCACGAAAAAAACAGCCGATAAAGCAAGTATAATAAGGGTTGTTATCATAGGTCTTTTTAATTCGCTATTATAAACTCAAGCTCCGTAGACTACTATCCTCGCATCTTTTTATTATTCCTGATACATCTTCTCAATTTCCGCCGCATAATTCTTATACAATACCGAACGCCGTATCTTCAATGTATTCGTCAACTCGCCTTTCTTCATACTAAATGGTTCCGGCAATAAAGTAAAACGTTTTATTTGCTCATAGTGAGCAAACTGCTGTTGCAAAGTATCAATCCGTTCTTTAAACAAAGCAACAATTTCCTCATTCCGCAACAACTCTTCCATACTTCCGTAAGCAATACGATATTTATTCGCATACTCCTCCACCAAGTCATAAGTGGGGATAATCAAAGCCGAAACGAACTTACGCCGATCGGCAATAATGGCAATTTGATCGATATAACGGTCCACTACCAAACGGCTTTCAATAGCTTGCGGCGCAATGTATTTTCCATTGGATGTTTTAAATAAATCCTTAATACGTTCGGTCAGGAAAAGTTCACCATCCTTAAAATACCCGGCATCTCCCGTATGAAACCAGCCTTCCGCATCAATTGCCGTTTTAGTAATAGCTTCTTTCTTATAATAACCTTTCGTAATCGTTTTACCACGCAACAATATTTCATCATTCTCACCTATTTTCACCTCAACATCAGGCATCACACGTCCCACAGAACCAATGGTATAGTTAGGTAGTACGTCACACGAAACGGTTGCCGTTGACTCTGTGAGACCATATCCGGCCACCATATTAATGCCTACCGAATGGACAAACTCTTCTACAGCCGAAGGTATCGCTGCACCGGCCGTCGGAAAAAAGTTACCTCTTTCAATACCAATAGTCTTTTTCAATAAACTATACACGGTCTTCTCATAAAATTTATATTTTAGAGTCAACCACAAAGGTGGTTCCTTACCGGCACGTCCATATTCAATATTATAAGCATGCCCCACTTTTACCGCATCCTGCATCATAATCTTCGCAACGCCGGTAGTATTGTTAATTTTTTCTTGCACACCGGCATAAACTTTCTCCCAAAAACGAGGAACCGCACACATCAGTGTAGGTCGTATTTCCTTTATTGTTTTTTGTATGTCCGTAGGTCGCAAATTGATACAAATCTGGCATCCGACACAGAGACAATAATAAGTCCATGCTTTTTCAAATATATGAGTCAAGGGTAAAAAGTTCATCACTATATCTTTATCCGTCATAGAGGTGAGACGTATTTTATGAATACGGAAAGCCTCGATATAACAGGAATGGTGCAACATTACTCCTTTCGAATCACCGGTAGTACCCGATGTATAAAGAATATTTGCCAAATCATTTTCATCAACTCCGGCCGTACGTTCTTCTACCTCGCTCATTCGTTCCTTATTTGTTCCCATCTTCAAGAACTCTTCAAAGAAAATAGATGTGGTATCTTCCGGATTCAGCTTGACAGAGGAGTCAAAGATAATAAGTTTTTGCAACGTAGGACACAGGCTGAGTATCCGATAAGCCACATCATACTGGAACTGTTCTCCCACAAAAAGGTAACGAATGGAAGCATCATTCACAATATATTGAGCTTGCGCCTCCGAACTGGTCGCATACAGAGGTATGGAGACAGCCCGAGTAGCAAAGGCGGCAAAATCAATATATAAGCATTCCGGTTTATTTTGAGAAAAGACGCCTATGTTTTCTTGTACGTTCACTCCTAATTCGAGCATAGCGCACGCAGCAGTTTTCACGATCTCAGAAAATTGATTCCAAGAAACAGGAATCCATTGTTCAGTTTCATAATCACGGAATCGCAAGGCAACACGATTACCATACTTCTCAGCTTGCTTGTGAATCAGTACGGACAAGTGTGGATAAGTCATAGTATATAAAATTTTAATCTGCTACAAAGGTATGTTTTTAATTGGAAGAATCCTTATATTTGCTTTATGAAAATAGGTTACACAGCTATAAAAACACAAATAAATTTGTTTTAAAGTAGCTCTTTGTATTATCTTTGCTTTTAAAATAAGTATGAATAATGAATAAAGAAGAGCTTGTTTGGAACGCCGTCAACTTATTAAAAGTCTTGATTCAAACCCCTTCCATCAGTAGAGAAGAGGAAGCCGCAGCAAACATTTTATACGAATTCATCGAGGAAAGTGGCATCATCGCCAATCGTTCGGGAAATAACATCTGGTGTATTAGTCCGATGTTCGATTTACAGAAACCTACCATTCTGCTCAATTCACATATCGATACAGTGAAACCAGTAAGCGGATGGCGAAAAGATCCTTTCAAACCAACTGAAATAAATGGGAAGCTATACGGACTTGGTAGTAACGATGCGGGAGCCAGTGTAGTCTGTCTTTTTCAAATTTTCCGTGAGATTTGTCGGAAAGAACAAACCTATAACCTCATTTATTTAGCTTCTTGCGAAGAAGAAGTATCCGGAAAAAACGGCATTGAAAGCGTATTATCCAATCTGCCACCCATTACATTGGGGATTGTAGGCGAACCGACTGAAATGCAACCGGCCATTGCCGAAAAAGGATTGATGGTACTAGATGTAACCGCTTACGGCAAATCAGGACACGCCGCCCGCGAAGAAGGAGATAACGCCATTTATAAGGTACTGAAAGATATAGAATGGTTTCGCGACTATCGTTTCGAAAAGGTCTCCCCACTTCTTGGTCCGGTAAAAATGAGCGTAACACAAATCAACGCCGGCACGCAACATAACGTAGTGCCCGACCGTTGCAATTTTGTTGTAGACATCCGCAGCAACGAGCTTTACTCCAACGAAGAAATCTTTGAAACTGTCAAGGAGCATATCACCTGCGAAGCAAAGGCCCGTTCGTTCCGTCTAAACTCTTCACGTATAGACGAAAGCCATCCATTTATCCGTCGGGCAACAGCTCTGGGACGTACTCCTTTCGGCTCTCCCACTTTATCAGACCAAGCGCTTATGCGTTTTCCCTCTGTAAAGATAGGTCCGGGACGCTCATCACGTTCTCATACGGCAGACGAATATATTATGATTCGGGAAATAGAGGAAGCCATTGAACTATACTGGAAACTTTTAGACGGATTAAAGTTATAAAGCCCAAGGTATTTGGATAACGAAGCAGCTAATGGCCTGCCTTTTCATATTTTTACAATACACTTCTACTTTACCTCCCTAGCCAAAGCTCAGGATTCAGCTTGACTGTCTCCTTGCGCAATTGGAAATGCAGAATGGTGTTGCCGGAAGTATCCGTAGAAATCTTGCCAAGAATGTCTTTCGTCTTCACCTGTTGCCCTTTCTTCACTGAAGCTGCTGAAAGATTGCAGTATACGGAAATGTAGTTACCATGCCGCACCAGAATATTCACCATTCCATTGTATTGGAAGATGGCCGACACTTCCCCGTCGAAAATAGCACGGGCCTGTGCTCCTTTCTGCCCTTTGATATCTATACCTTTATTATCTAACTTCACGTGCTTCAGACCTGTCACCTCATAAGCGCCATAGTGACTAACAATCAAATACGGCCCGGTTATAGGCGGTGGAAGGATTCCACGGTTACGTTCGAAGTTGCCAGAAAGTTGCCTGTCAGCCGTATTGAGATGATATTTTTCCATAGGAGCAGCCTTTTTTTCACCAGACTTTCCGGAAGCAGATTTCGATTCTATATTTCCCTTTGAGGTATTTTTCTTTCGAGTAGCAGCTTCTCTGCGCGCTTCCTCCTCCGCACGCTTCTTGGCAGCAGCAATCTCGGCTTCTATCAAGCGGTCTATCTGAGCATTCAGTCGCTGGGCTTCACGTCGTTTGCGAGCAATCTCGTTTTGCAGACTCTTTTGCTTCTTTTGCAGATTAGCCACCAACTGACGCTGCTCTTTCTCCTGCAACTCCAGTTTCTCCCGCTCATGTGCCTTGTAAACTAAAAGATTCGTTTTCTCGGAACGAACCTGTTCCAGTTCCTTTTTCTTCGCCTCCACTTGTTTTTGCTTCTTTATTACCTCTTCACCTTGAATACGTTGGTAAGTGGCATATTCCCGTACATAACGAAGGCGGCGATAAGTCTGACTAAGCGACTGGGCAGAAAAAATAAACATCAGTTTCTCCTGAATCGAACGATTTTTATACATATACTTAACCGAAGCTTCGTATTTGCCTTTCTTTTCTTTCAGATTCTTTTGCAATTTGCCCAATTGTCTTTGTAACGAAATTATTTCATCATCCAAGGCTTGCACATCGCTCTCTATCTGAGCTATCAATTTCTTGCGGGCATTTATTTGGTTGGTTATCAGCGACAAGTCGCTAAGCTGGCTTTTCACATCCTTCTTAGTAGAACGCAAAAGTGTTTCCGAGCGGACAATATCTTCCTGCAAAGCCCCTCGTTTGCTCTCCAATTCCTTTATCTTACGGTTGGTTTGAGCAGCAAGCGGACACAACAAACATAGTCCTACCAGCCAAATAAAAATCCGCTTCATCCTACAATCTCAATATGCGGTCTAAAATATCTTCCGGAGTTACTTCTTTATATCTTTTAGAAACCTTAGTACGCGTTTCCCAATCGGCATCCGTACTAATGTTACCAAGACGTATAAAAACGGTAGCGGGTTTCTTCAACCCTTCAAGTTGAATATCCATGACCGAAGGAAACGCTTTGCCTTTCAAAGGAAGAAAATCCTGATAACCCCAGTTCAAACGATAAGGAGCCTTCGCACTAATTTCTGTTTTTTCCAACGCGCCTGTAGAAAGGGAAGCAAAGAAACGGTAAGATAATTTACGAGAAGATTTTCCGATTAGTACAGCTTGGTTCGCCTCTTTCTTCACTACAAAAGAAGAAGCATTGGATTTGGTAACATGCTCTTTTCCCGGAAGAATCAATTCGTTCCAAAACAAGGCTTGCAAGGTATAAAAATCTATATCAGCTTCTTTCAAGAAGCCTAATTTCGCATACGGAATCCTTGCATACTGCCGGTGAATACGGTCAACCACCAATACATCCTCCTTAGTGAACTCTATGCGTCCACCCTCCACAAAGCCGAAACCTACTAAAGAAAGTTGAATCACATCGTCTTTCTTCATACGTAAGTTTCCTCCCACAGATATCTTCTGCCCGTTAACATCAAGAGCAAACTTCATTTTAGTACTGACGACCTTACAGTCGGATGCGTTGGCAAGCATTCCTTCTACAAACTTCTCTCCACTCAGACCATTCAAGTCATTACTCGTCATTATCTTCGATGATTTACACGATGCAAACATCAGGATGGTCACTATTCCCAGCCATCCTAAAAAAGTCAGGTTTTTCATTCTGCAATGTATTTTTTAAGTTTTATTTTCCGTTCAAGTGTTTTCGATTCATGTTCCAACTCAGCAGCCTGTTTCCAAAACTCCAGGGCTTTTTCTTTCTCACCGTTCATATAATAAATATCACCGCAATGCTCCAGTACTACCGAACTATCTTCTCCCGCCCCGTTCTTTATAGCATCATCCATGTATATCTTCGCCTCTGCATAACGTCCTTTTTCGAACAATATCCAAGCATAAGTATCCAGATAAGTACCGTTTTGCGGCTCAGCCTTTACTGTACGATAACTCATTTCTTCCGCTTTGTCGAGATTCACCTTCTCAAGTGAAAGGTAGTAGGCATAATTATTCAGAGCACTTATGTTGTCGGGATTGTAGACCAATGCCGAGTCATAAGCGGCATAAGCCTTTTCGTTCATATTCTTTTGATGATAGAGATCGCCCACCAGCTCGTAGAATTGAGAAATAACGTTCTTATCGCTCTCCGCACTGATCTGTTCCAACCCTTTGAGGAAAGTTTCCAGCGCTTCATTTTTCTTATCCGCCTGGTAGTACGAAAGTCCCAAATAATAATAAAACTCTATCACTTCGGGATTATACTCCAATGCCGGTTTACAAATGGCAATGGCCTGTTTATAGTCATTCTTGTTCACCGCATAACCCAACAATTGCAAACGAGCGGCCGTATTATCCGGTTCAATAGATAAAATATGCTCCAACACAGGTTTTATCGTTTCTTCATCCATATTCTTCGAAATCATATATTGGGCACAAAGCATACCTATATCAGCCGTTTCGCTCTCTTCCGCCATCATGTGACGGAAAAGAGTAAGAACCTTTGTACTGTCCTGTTTCTTCTGCTCCGCATCAATAATCAACCGGCGCATCATGTTAAGTTTGGTATCCGTATCAAGCTTTTTATTCAGCAACACTGTATCCAACTGATTGCGATAAAGAGAATCCAATCCCATCTTTTCATAATAAGAAGCCATGGAGAGTTGAGCCGGAGCGTTATCGGGTTCTTCATCCAATACCGACTGGAAAACACTGCGCGCCTCTTCCAATTTATCGTTGTTTAGATAAACATCTCCCAATATTACTTTATAGCGGAAATCGTTCGGATACTCTTTCACCAGACTTTCTATCTCGCTAAATGCTTTTTCCTGATTATTCATATTCAGATACATCCTAAACTTCTCCATACTGATTTGTTCGGATTTTCCTTCTTTTACCTCCAGACGATCCAACGTATGAATCACATCTTCGTAACGTTTTTCCCGACCATACAGATCTACAAGCAACATCAAAGCCTCACTCCTTTTCGGGAATTGTGTAGCGATATCTTCGTACACCGAAATCGCCTTGTCGGTCTCTCCTTTCTGTTGATAAAAGGCAGCAAGGGTCTGTTTATACCATATGTTCTCCGGATCAAGTTTTACTGCTTTTTCCAGTTCGATTCTAGCTTTTTCCGGCTGATTCAGAAAAAGGCTGAAGTGCGCCATTTCATAAAGTACGGAAGCCGACTGAGGATTGATGTCCAGACAACGATTATACATTTCATAAGCCGTGTCATACTCACCTTTCAACTTATAACGGTTTGCTTCCAGGAAGAAATAATCGAACTTCTGTTCTTCTTCCGGCGAAAGACGCACTTCGGCAACCGCCGCATTCTTTTTACCGGACTTGCTCATATCCTTTGTCGAGCCGCAAGCGCCGCAAAGCAGAAATGCGAAACTTACCAAGCAACCGCTTAGTATCCTGTATCCGATTTGTTTTTTATTCATTTGTCTATTTTTTACCTGTATGGCCGAAACCACCTGTTCCGCGTTGCGTATCTTCCAGGACTTCCACCTCTTCCCATTCCGGCTGTTCATGGCGGGCAATCACCATCTGTGCAATACGTTCACCGTCTTCTATAACGAAATCTTCGGCAGATAAGTTGATAAGGATAACACAAATTTCGCCGCGGTAATCCGCATCGATGGTACCGGGAGCATTCAGCACGCCGATTCCCTTCTTTATGGCCAACCCACTTCTCGGACGCACCTGTGCTTCAAATCCTTTCGGCAAAGCCATATATAATCCCGTAGGAACAAGACAACGCTGTAAAGGTTTCAACACAATAGAATGGTCAAGATTGGCACGTAAATCCATTCCGGCAGATTGTTCAGTAGCATACGCAGGGAGCGGATGCTTTGATTTATTAATTACTTGTATCTTCATGTTCTTATTCTATTTAATTTTTCAAGTCCTATCTTCGCAACCTTCTAATGCGGATTATTCTCTGTTTCAGCACGGCTACACCGATCATTTAAATTAAAGCTAAGAATTAAAAGTTAACCTTCAAATAGGTTCTTACTCCTCTATTTATGAGTTTTTGTTTTCAGCTTTCCGACTAAAAAGTCATTTGAGCTATAATTCTCGACGAACGAACCTAGTGACAATTTCTGAGCGAAACGACAACTTCTCAATTTCTCTCTTTTTCTTGTATCCTCTTTACTACTTAATAGTGTGCGAAAATAATCATTTCAGCAGGAAAGGACGAAAGAATTTCACTATTTTAAAAAATATAGCCCTTTTTCCTGCAAAGAAAAAAGAATTCTTTATGCAACCGACTTATAAATTGAAATTTATAGGTAAATTTCCCCCTAAATCATACTAAAAGAAACACCATATTTCTATTTCCAAGTGTAAGATTCTGAAATTTATCATGTACATTTGCAGTAACTAAATTGAAAATATATGAATTGGAAACAGCTGATATCGAATAAACGTTTTGGATTGGAAGAGTTGCATGCTACCCGAAAAGACGACCGTACAGAGTTTCAACGCGATTACGACAGGCTTATCTTTTCCGCTCCATTCCGCCGTTTGCAAAATAAGACACAGGTGTTTCCTCTGCCAGGAAGTATCTTCGTACACAACCGACTCACTCACAGTCTGGAAGTATCGTGCGTAGGACGTTCTTTGGGTAACAATGTAGCAAAAGAGTTATTAGCCTTATACCCGGAACTATACCAAGAATGCCCGCACTTACAAGAAATCGGCGCTATCGTATCGGCAGCCTGTTTGGCGCACGACTTAGGGAACCCTCCTTTTGGACACTCGGGAGAAAGAGCCATCGGAACCTATTTCTCTGAAGGGAAAGGATTAAAGCTGAAAGAGAAACTAGCTCCGAACGAATGGGAAGACATCATACATTTTGAAGGAAATGCCAATGCATTCCGCCTGCTCACCCACCAATTCAACGGACGAAGAAAAGGCGGTTTTGTCATGACCTATTCCACCTTAGCTTCCATAGTTAAATATCCGTTTTCCTCCCAATTGGCACATAGCAAAGCTAAGTTCGGCTTTTTCCTGAGCGAGGAGGCCGATTTTGTCAAAATCGCCGATGAACTGGGCATGGTTCGTTTAAGCAAAGAAGGGGAACCTCTGAAATATGCCCGTCATCCGTTGGTTTACTTAGTGGAAGCGGCCGATGATATTTGTTACCAAATAATGGATATAGAGGACGCCCACAAACTGAAACTGCTCACCACAGACGAAACCAAAGCGCTGTTGCTCAGATTCTTCGATGAGGAGAAACAGAAGCATATTCTCCACATTTGCGATATGGTAGAAGACGTCAACGAGCAGATAGCTTACTTGCGTTCATGTGTCATAGGAAAACTTATTAAAGAATGTACGGACACGTTTGTCCGAAATGAACAAGTTATTTTGGAAGGGACGTTTGAAGGTTCGCTTATCAAACACATCTCTCAACCGGTAAGGGACGCCTACAGTTACTGCGCCGACCTTTCGTTCCGCCGCATTTATCGTTCAAAAGATGTGCTGGATATCGAATTGGCGGGATTCCGTGTTATCAGCACTCTACTCGACCTGATGATTGAAGCGGTTCTTTCGCCCGAGAAGGCATATTCGCGTCTACTCATCAACCGCGTATCCGAACAATACGATATCCACTCAGCTACCTTTTATGGAAAGGTGCAAGCCGTACTCGACTATATATCAGGTATGACAGACGTGTACGCCTTAGATTTATATCGTAAAATCAATGGAAACAGCCTTCCCGCAGTATAAAATCACAAACAGAGAGGTATATAAATATTGTGCAGAAGAATCAGCGTATATGGCGCTATTCATCTGCACATCAAGTAAAATTTATTAGTATTTCTCCAACTTACCACAGACCTCTGATGCTAGAAGCCTTCCATCTGTATTTTTCGGTATAGGGAACCGTCTAAACAAATTCCTACAAACTATTACGGCTTATGCTTTCACCTGAGTTATCACTTTATTTGCTCCTGAGGTAATTTTCAAAGCATCGGGATGCTGCTTCACAAACGATTCGATATGGCGGATACGTTTATCTTCCAATATTTCATTCACGGCAATCAGAATTCCGGTTTCTTCCACATCGCCAAAACCATAATTAATAGCCGTACCGAACATACGCATCGTAGGCGACAACCCCATATATGCATTAACCAAAGGAGGTATATTGAATCCTAACTTACGTACTTCCCGATTCAGTATCTTATAATCTTCCTTGAAAGAATCTTTATTGAAGAGTTCTGCCAATTCCTGCGGATCGGCTTCTATTTCGAGCGGTTTCATCGGTGTTATCAGGTTATCCTTATCTCCGAAATGTTTACTCAGAAAATAAAGAATCATATCACGCCCGCGACGATTGAAAGAAGGATACATCGTCATTTTTCCAAAAAAATACTTCACACTAGGCATCACCACCGTCAATGCGCCAAGCCCGTCCCACAGATTATCCAAAGCAAACAAACTTTTAGAGTCGGAACGCGTACACTGATATTCAAGTGTGACAAACGAACGGCCCAATTCTATAGTAGTAGGAAGATAATCTTTCAAGAATTTCTCTGAGAAATTGAACATATGGGCAGTAGCCAAAAGCGGATGTCCATGATTATCAAAACACACATCCGTACCTAATATATACCGGTATCCTCCCACGATTTCTTCAGCCTCCGGATTCCATACGACCAGTTGTTTATAAGGATTCTCCATAACATCAAACTCGTCCAAATCCATAGCCATACCGGAACCGCCTCCGGCTGCCCGAAAAGCAATTTCACGCAAACGGCCTATTTCTCTCAGTACATTGGGTGAGTCCTGATAAGTAATAATATAAATTTCGTTATGACTTTTATTGGTAAAACGCAGACGTTTGTCATCAGTCAATTCAGATTTCAGAATTTCCTTGCTTATCGGTGCAATAATCTCTTCCATATAATTAGATACATTACTTTCTTTACAAATTATATACTATCTCTTTCACATACTGCGCCCATTGGAGAGGCGTTTTCGACTTATCGAAAGTCTGCCACGGAATAGGCTTTCCAATGGTTACTTTAAATTTTTTATGGCGATTCTTAAACATCTCATCCGCCAAATAGAGCATGGCTATATTAAATTTAATGCCTAATGCCATACACAAATTGGCCAAGTTATAAAAGAAATCGGAGTTTCGCCCTTCGAAATGGATAGGCACTATGTTTCTATGCGTCTGCGCACTTTTCACTATAAAAGTCTTTTTCCACTCCAGATCCCGAATGACCCCGTTTTGCCTGCGTGAACATAACCCGGCAGGGAACATTATAATATGATTATCTGACTCGAATCCCTTTTCTACCATTACCGGGAAATCCTTAGCTTGAGAACCGGTTTTATTTATAGGAATGCACAACGGAGCCAGCCCCCGAAGATTCATCAGCAAATCATTTACCAGATATTTAATTTTGCCATCATAATGAGAGCCCAGCAAATAGCCTAAAGCCACCCCGTCCTGTCCTCCTAACGGATGGTTACTGACAAAAGTGCATAAGCCTTCCTCGGGCAAATTTTCGAGTCCTTCCACTTGAAGGCTCGTATCCAAGAACTCCATACAATCGGAAAGAAAATCCACACCAACGCGCCCCTGTTCCTTACTCAGGAATTCATTCAACTCATCCTGATGAAGAATTCTTTTCAAATATGATATCACAAACCGTGGTATATATTTAGCTTTTTGTCCAGCTTTAGAACGTACGATTTTATCTATATCCAATAAAAAAAGCGAATCGTCTGCCATCACAAGTTTTTCTATAATCTCTGCAAAAATAACGCAACTTTTTTATTTTTGGCTAATATTCCGAAAAAAATGAAGCTATTGAATAGTTTTTAATGGTTTTTGTACACTGTTTGACATATTCCTTTCGTCTTTTCACTCCTTTTCTTTAATTTTGCTCATGAAAGAGGTTAAGGAAATAAAGAAGATGAAAAGACAGAGAAGCTCAAAAGGCTACAAGAAGTAAAGGAAGACAAAGAAAATAGCAATCAAGAAACAGACCTGCGAGCAGAAAGTACAGAACTTAAAAGAAATTCAAAAATGAACATTCATATTTCCGATGAAATTCGAAACGTTTGTCCGGCGTTTAAAGGCATAGCAGTATATGCCACGGTAAAAAACAGCGAATATTGCGCAGCTCTTTGGGAGGATATAGCCCGTTTTACCCATAAATATCAACAGGAATATACGATTGATTCTATTAAACAGATGGCAACCATCCAGGCGACCCGCGAAGCTTATAAGCGTTGCGGAAAAGATCCCAGCCGTTATCGCCCTTCCGGTGAGGCCCTGTGCCGCAGGATTTTGAAAGGCATGAATTTATATCAAATAGACACGCTAGTGGACCTTATCAATCTGGTGTCCATTGCTACCGGTTATTCCATCGGAGGTTTCGATGCAGACAGAATACAAGGCAATACCCTTACATTAGGTATTGGAAAAAAAGACGAACCTTATGAAGGTATTGGAAGAGGTATGCTGAACATTGAAGGAATGCCTGTTTATCGAGACGCTGAAGGAGGAATCGGTACACCAACCAGTGACCACGAACGCACAAAACTTTCTTTGGAAACAACTCATCTATTGGCGATTATCAATGGATATAGCGGAGAAAAGGGATTACGCGAGGCTGCGGAATTTCTACAAGAGTTACTTAAGAAGTACGCTTTTTCCGATGGCGGAGAGTTAATCGAGTTCTAAACAAAAATGTTACGGATTTAGTAAAGTTATAAGCAAATGAGCGCACCCCTAAAACACAACCATCCATAAAAGCCTCGGTCATTCTATCCGATAAATCACAATATCATCCTGAAACTCTTTTAAAAGCGAAAAAAGACTTTCATCGTCATTCCGACGGGCTTTTATTACCATACTTACTTGATATGTAACTACATTCTGATGATTTTGCTGTTCCATCTGATAAGAAGCCACAATATAATCTTTCGAACTCAAACGGTTTCTTATCTTATCCAAGGTGTTTTTGTTATTGGTGGAGAATTCAATCAAAGAACTTTTTACTCCTACACTTTTAAATATAAAACTTAATGCTTCCAAACCAATCAAAGTTAAAATAGCGGCCGATATGCCTAACACATATAAGCCCGCCCCGATTGCCAAACCAATGCCCGATGTGGCCCATATTCCGGCTGCCGTAGTCAAGCCGCGTACGATCTGTTTCTGTAAAATAATGGTACCCGCACCGATAAAACCTATACCGCTCACCACTTGTGCCGCCACACGCGACGAATCGTAAACAACTCCTTGGTTATGAAACAATTCCAAGAAGCCATATTGGGAAACAATCATAATTAGCGCACTACCTAAAGACACTAAAAAATGTGTCCGGTAACCGGCTTCTTTAGCACGGTATTCCCGATCGAGACCAATCAAAGCCCCCAATACACCTGCCACCAATAGTCTTAAAACGAGTTCCCAAGCCATAATCTCTTCCTCACTTTATTTTCCGACAAAGTTACAAATGAAAAAGACTTATGCAAATTTGCAAACGGAATTTAATCATATCTCCTCTCAAATAGATGTTCTCAGTCCAATCAAGCGTTAATCACTCCGCTTTCAATTGTCTGCCACTTTGTGCCAACGCAGTGGCACACCTGTGACAGATAGTATGTCACAAGTGTGACATATGTTAAGTCACAAGTGTGCCAATTAACATGTCACACTTGTGCCACTGCGTTGGCACAAAGTGGATTTCTTACTACCCGTTATGTGCTGTGACTATGGTTGGGAACAGTTTACACTTACGTCTGTTTACTTCCTAATCCAGTATATAGAAAACCGGAAGCGTTCCTTGTTTGCTTCGCACTTCGTTTATCGCCTTCCTGTCTCTCTTCACCAACTTTTCCTAAAGTCTCCGGTTGGTATACCCAGAAAGGATGTGTAGTTACAGATTTGGCAACAGAAATGTAAACTTAGCTCAGACTTGGTTTACAGGTATTGAAGCTCTCTGCTATATAAGCCGACAAGAATAGCAAAAACTTGCCGCCATCGGTACCCAATTCTTTTATCACATCGGTTTCGACTGATAGGATTAGCAAACGACAGTAAAATACGAAAAAATGGAGAAGGAAGAGCTTTTTACATCTTTTGGAAACGAAGGAAGCGCACCACAATAAGCCACCCTTTACAGAAATCCTAATCGATTACAAAAATTCTTATTCATTATTCTGCTTCAGAAAGCATTCCAAACATCTTTATCCCCCACTTTTACATACTACCGCTATACCTCTAGTAATAAACATCTTATAACATTCCAACCGAAAGTAAAATGTTAATAATGATATTTTCTTTAAAAATTGTGGGGAATTGTGGGGAAAATATGTAATTTTACCGCTCAAATCTATAATAAGGTGTAATATGCGTTTTTTAGGTAACATAGAAGCAAAAACAGACATAAAAGGACGTGCCTTTTTTCCTGCTGCTTTTCGGAAAGAACTGCAAACAAATTCCGAAGAACGCCTTATTATGCGCAAAGACGTTTTCCAAAACTGCCTTGTTTTATATCCAGAAAGCATTTGGAACCAACAATTGGATTTATTACGTAACCGACTAAACCGCTGGAACGCTTCTCATCAGATGCTGTTTCGCCAGTTCATTTCGGATGTAGAAATCATCACATTAGATGCTAACGGACGTATTCTGATACCTAAGAGATTTCAGAAAGCAATCCGTATGCAACAAAGCATTCGCTTTATCGGAATGGATGATACCATTGAAATTTGGACACAGGAAGATACTGAACAACCTTTTATGGATGCACAGCAGTTCAGTGTCGAACTTGAAAAAATAATGAAAAGCAACAACCAAGAAGGAGACAGCCTATTATGACGGAAGAGGTAGTATATCATGTACCGGTACTATTGGAAGAGAGTATCAGCGGGATGAATATTTATCCTGACGGAACCTATATAGACGTCACTTTCGGAGGAGGCGGACATTCTAAACGCATTTTGTCCGAACTGGGGCCTAAAGGTAAATTGCTGAGTTTTGACCAAGACGAGGATGCAGAAAAAAACATCGTAAACGATAAGCGATTTACGTTTGTACGAAGCAATTTCCGGTATCTGCACAATTTCATGCGCTACTATGGTATTGATAAAGCAGACGCGATTTTGGCCGACTTGGGAGTATCCTCCCACCATTTCGATGATTCGGAGCGAGGTTTTTCTTTCCGTTTCGATGGAAAATTAGATATGCGGATGAACAAACGATCCGGCATTACCGCGGCTGATATCATCAACACCTACGATGAAGAAAAACTGGCTTCCGTTTTTTATTTGTACGGAGAACTGAAAAACAACCGTAAACTGGCTTCTGTAATTGTGAAAGCGCGATGCGACAACAAGATTGAAACCATTGATGAATTTCTCTCTGTTATTAAACCGTTGTTCGGCAGAGAACGTGAAAAGAAAGAATATGCCAAGGTATTCCAAGCCCTCCGCATCGAGGTAAACCAGGAAATGGAGGCTCTGAAAGAAATGCTCTATGCAGCAACCGAGGCCTTAAAACCGGGCGGAAGGTTGGTTGTCATCACTTATCATTCGTTGGAAGACCGTATGGTAAAGAATATTATGAAGACCGGCAATATTGAAGGAAAAGTGGAACAAGACTTCTTCGGCAACATTCTGTCGCCTTATACATTGGTCAACAACAAAGTGATTGTCCCGACGGATGCGGAGATGCAGAGAAATCCCCGTTCCCGAAGTGCAAAATTAAGAATTGCAGAAAAGAAATAACCACATGATGACAGACGAAGCAAACATATTGTCCGAACAAAACGAGTTCATACAAGAGCCGTCCGTTGAGTCCGCTCCATCCTCCAAGATGATGGGAGACCCGACTGAAGAAGATGGTGAAACGCTTTCAGCCAAAGGAAGCACAGGCAACGGCATGTCATTAAAGAATATTTTGGGAGGCGACATCCTTACGAATGATTTCTTCAGACGGCAAGTCAAACTACTGGTATTGCTAGTCATCTTTGCTATTATCTATATCAGCAACCGATATTCGTGTCAACAGGAAATGATAGAGATTGACCAACTAAAGAAAGAATTAACAGATATCAAATATGATGCCCTGACACGCTCGTCCGAGCTAACGGAAAAGAGCCGGCAGTCGCATATCGAAGAGTATGTTTCAAAAGAGGAAAGCGCGTTGCAGACATCTACCAACCCGCCTTATTTAATCAAATAGCAGAGTATGCCTAAAGACAAGAACATAATGCCACGCTACTTTCTCATTATTGTCATAATGGGACTGACTTGCATTGCTATTATTGTCAAGGCGGGAATCATTATGTTTGGCGAGCGCCAATATTGGAAAGAGGTTTCCGAACGTTTCGTAAAAGACAGTGTTATCGTCAAGCCCAACCGGGGAAATATTCTATCTGCCGACGGGCAACTGATGGCAAGCAGTCTGCCGGAATATAAAATCTATATGGATTTCATGGTGGCAAAGAAAAAAGGCGAAACAGAAGAAGAAAAGGAAAAAAGGCTAAAGCTTCAAGCCCAAAAAGATTCGGTTTTAACAGCCAACCTCGACTCAATTTGCCGTGGCCTGCACCGGATATTTCCGGATAAAAGCGTCAGAGAATTTAAGGAACATATCAAAAAAGGACGCAAAAAAAAGAGCCGCAGTTATTTGTTATACCCTAAACGAATTTCCTACATCCAATACAAGGAAGTGAAACGGTTACCGGTTTTCAATCTGAACAAATATAAAGGAGGATTCCACGAACAACCCTTCAACCAACGTAAAAAGCCATTCGGATCTTTGGCAAAACATACATTGGGAGATATGTATCCGGCCAAAGACTCGGCTAAAAACGGCATGGAACTGGCTTTCGACTCTATCTTGCGCGGAACCGTCGGCATCACCCATCGGCAAAAGGTGATGAATAAATACCTGAATATTGTAGATATACCCCCCGTGGACGGATGCGACATCGTGAGCACCATTGATGTGGATATGCAGGATATAGCAGAGAAGGCTTTGATAGACGAACTGAAAGAAATTAACGCCACTGTCGGTGTAGCCGTATTGATGGAGGTAGCGACAGGAGATGTAAAAGCCATTGTCAATATGACCAAATGTGCCGACGGTGAATACCGTGAGGTACATAGTAATGCGATATCGGATATGATGGAACCCGGTTCCGTATTCAAAACCGCCTCCATCATGGTTGCATTGGAAGACGGAGTAATTGATCTGGACGACGGAGTGGATACGGGAAACGGTATCTATAAAATGCACGGACGTTTTATGAAAGACCACAATTGGGCACGAGGCGGATATCATTATCTTACGGTTCCGCAAATATTGATGGTATCATCCAATATCGGCGTTTCGCGCATTATCGACGACCATTACCATGATAACCCCCAAAAGTTTGTCGACGGAATCTACCGTACCGGTCTACCTACCAAACTGAATTTACAGATAGGAGGAGAAGGAACTCCTTTTATCCGGAAACCGAACGGAAAAGGCTGGTCAAGAACGGCACTGGCGTGGATGTCCATAGGATACGAAACATTAATACCTCCCATTAATACCCTGACTTTCTATAACGCTATTGCCAACAATGGAGTGATGGTGAAACCGCGCTTCGTAAAAGAGGCCGTTAAAGACGGAGAAGTTGTCAAAGAGTATCCGGTAGAAGTCATCAAAGAACAGATTTGTTCTGAAACGACACTTAAAAAGATACAATATATACTCGAAAAAGTGGTAAGCGAAGGATTGGGAAAAAGAGCAGGCTCGAAACAGTTCCATGTATCCGGAAAAACAGGAACGGCACAGGTTGCATCAGGTGGAAGATATCAGACCGGAGCTAAATATTTAGTCAGTTTTTGCGGTTACTTCCCTTCGGAGGCACCCAAATACAGTTGTATAGTAGCCATTCAAAAATCAGGTCTTCCGGCTTCGGGAGGATTAATGGCAGGAAGCGTATTCAGCAAAATTGCAGAAAGAGTATATGCCAAGAATCTGGCGGCAAGACTGGAAAATGCAATAGATTCCACTTCCGTGGTTATTCCGGATGCTAAAAATGGAGACTTGGCAGCAACCGGTTATGTATTGAAAGGTTTGAATATTCCAACACGATGGGAAGACAACCACGCGGGAAAAAGAAGCATAATATGGGGACACGCTCAATCCAATGCGAATGAGATTTGCCTGATTCCTAAAAGCAACGACACAGAATTGGTACCGAGCGTTATCGGAATGGGCGCCAAAGATGCCATCTACTTGTTAGAACAAAGAGGGTTGAAAGTCATACTGTCGGGAGTGGGGAAAGTCCGTTCGCAAAGCATTACCCAAGGTTCGCGGATTCATAAGGGACAAACCATAAAACTTCAACTTAAACATTAAAATATATCAGGAAAGATGAAACTGGAAGAGATTATCAAAAATATTCAGATAAAACAACAGACGGGCGATGTTTCGAAAGATATCGCCGGAATCCATATAGACTCCCGCCTTGTAGAGGAGAATCATCTTTTTGTGGCAGTACGAGGTACACAAACAGACGGCCATAACTATATTACGAAAGCCATTGAAAAAGGTGCAACGGCTATTGTTTGCGAAACGCTGCCCGAGCATCTGTCCGAACATGTCACTTACTTACAGGTTGCAGACACTGAAGCCATTGTCGGCGAACTGGCTACTACTTTTTACGGCGACCCCACATCAAAACTGGAATTAGTAGGAGTTACCGGAACAAATGGTAAAACGACAATTGCTACCTTATTATATAATATGTTCAGAAAGTTCGGGTACAAGGTTGGACTCATCTCTACGGTTTGCAACTATATTGATGGCGAAGCAATATCTACCGAACATACTACTCCCGACCCTATCACCTTAAATGCCTTACTCGGACGAATGGCTGACGAAGGATGTAAATATGCGTTCATGGAAGTAAGCTCGCACTCTATTGCCCAGAAGCGCATCGGAGGTTTAAAGTTTGCCGGAGGTATCTTTACGAACTTAACCCGCGACCATTTGGATTATCATAAAACGGTAGAGAATTATCTGAAAGCCAAAAAGGCATTCTTTGACAGGCTTCCCAAAACTGCTTTTGCCCTGACAAACGCAGACGACAAGAATGGCATGGTCATGGTACAGAATACCAAAGCAAAAGTATATACTTATTCTCTTCGCAGCATGAGCGACTTCAAAGGCAAAATCTTGGAAGACCACTTTGAAGGCATGGAACTCGAATTTAACAGAAGAGAAGTCAATGTACAATTTATTGGAAAATTCAATGCTTCCAACCTGCTGGCCGTATTCGGAGCTACATGTTTATTAGGGAAAAATGAAGAAGATGCATTGCTTATATTAAGCACTTTACGCCCTGTTGCGGGACGTTTCGACTCTCTGCGTTCACCGGAAGGATATACGGCCATTGTAGACTACGCTCACACTCCGGATGCGTTGGTCAATGTACTGAACGCCATCCACGAAGTGCTCGAGGGCAAGGGTAAAGTGAAAGTGATTACGGTGGTTGGCGCAGGAGGCAACCGCGACAAAGGGAAACGTCCGTTAATGGCGCAGGAAGCGGTAAAGAGAAGTGATAAAGTAATCATTACCTCTGACAACCCACGTTTCGAAGAGCCACAAGACATTATCAACGACATGCTGGCCGGGCTCTCCTCTGCCGATAGGAAGAAAGTACTCTCTATCGTAGACCGTAAAGAGGCTATCCGCACTGCGTGCGCCTTGGCTCAACCGGGCGATGTAATTTTGGTTGCAGGCAAAGGTCACGAAAATTATCAGGAGATAAAGGGTGTGAAATATCATTTTGACGACAAAGAAATCTTACAGGAAATCTTCTTGAAATGAAATGCCTTAAAGATAGAAAACGAAAACATGCGCAGATGAAGAATGGAGAGAACGAAGGTATTTTTCAACTAAAAGCAGAAAAAGAGTAAGAAAAGAATAAATTAGAAGTAAGACAAAAAAATAAAGAGTAAGAAATGAAGAATGAAGAGTGAAAAGACTCCAACCGGAAAAGTAACTCTTAACGCTCAATTTCAGCTCCAAAATTAATAAAAAAGTATGCTATACCATTTATTTCAATATTTAGAACAATTTGATATCCCGGGAGCGAGAATGTTCGGATATGTCTCGTTCCGTTCGCTAATGGCTATCATCCTGTCATTGCTGATTTCTGCTATTTTTGGAGAATACTTTATAAACCTTTTACGGAAAAAGCAAATCTCGGAAATACAAAGAGACGCCAGTATCGACCCGTTCAATGTTAATAAGGTAGGAGTGCCGACTATGGGCGGTGTGATTATTATCATCGCCATCATTATTCCCAGTCTGTTACTCGGGAACCTGACCAACGTATATATGATTCTGATGCTCATCACCACTGTATGGTTAGGTACATTGGGATTTTTGGACGACTATATCAAAGTATTTAAAAAGGATAAAGAGGGACTGCATGGAAAATTCAAGATTATCGGCCAAGTAGGCTTAGGACTCATAGTCGGACTTACTCTTTATTTAAGCCCGAATGTGGTCATTCGTGAAAATATTGAGATTCAGCGTAGCAACCAAACTGTAGAGGTTGTCCACAAAAGTCAGGCAGAGAAATCCACTCAAACTACTATCCCATTTTTTAAGAACAACAACCTGGATTATGCAGATTTAGTTGCTTTCATGGGTGAGCATGCCGACACTCTCGGTTGGGTTCTTTTCGTAATTATCACCATTTTTGTAGTAACCGCCGTATCAAACGGCGCTAACCTGAATGATGGCATGGACGGGATGGCTGCCGGCAACTCAGCCATCATAGGCGTTACACTGGGTATTCTGGCCTATGTATCAAGTCACATACAATATGCCGGTTACCTGAACATTATGTATATCCCGGGAAGCGAAGAACTAGTTATTTTCATTTGTGCCTTTATCGGTGCGCTCATCGGTTTCTTATGGTATAATGCCTTCCCGGCACAAATATTCATGGGAGATACAGGTAGCTTGACTATCGGAGGTATCATTGCCGTATTTGCCATCACCATACATAAAGAATTATTGATTCCAATTCTTTGCGGTGTTTTCCTAGTAGAGAATCTATCGGTTATCCTACAAGTAAGATACTATAAAGAAGGTAAGAAAAAAGGAATTAAACAACGTATATTCAAACGTACCCCTATTCACGATCATTTCCGTACCACCATGGCACAACTGGATCCGAATTGCCGTTACGTTATCACTAAGCCAAACAGTGTGTTCCATGAATCCAAAATCACAGTACGATTCTGGATTATTACCATATTGTTGGCTGCCATAACCATTATAACTTTAAAAATCAGATAAAGATGGGTCAAAGAATTGTTGTTTTAGGAGCTGGTGAAAGCGGCGCAGGAGCAGCCGTATTAGCCATGAAGAAGGGTTTCGACGTCTTTGTTTCGGACATGTCGAAAATCAAAGAACAATATAAAGAGATGTTAGACTCCAGAGGTATTCAATGGGAAGAAGGACAACATACCGAAGAACTGATTCTGAATGCCGATGAAGTAATTAAAAGTCCCGGAATTCCGAACAACGCCCCAATTATTTTGAAAATAAAAGAGAAAAACATCCCTGTTATTTCCGAAATAGAATTTGCCGGACGTTATACTAACGCTAAAATGATTTGTATTACGGGAAGTAACGGAAAAACTACCACTACCTCCCTTATCTACCATATATTTAAAACAGCGGGTCTCAATGTAGGGTTGGCAGGTAACATCGGACAAAGTCTGGCGTTGCAGGTGGCAGAAAAAAATTATGATTATTATGTCATCGAACTGAGCAGTTTCCAATTGGATAACATGTACAAGTTCCACGCAAACATTGCTATTTTAATGAATATCACTCCGGACCATCTGGATCGCTACGACCATAACATGCAAAATTATGTAGACGCTAAATTCCGGATTATACAAAACCAAACGGAGGATGATGCTTTTATTTTCTGGAACGATGACCCTATTATACAGCGGGAATTGAAAAAATATGGCATCCACGCTAAATTATATCCTTTTTCTGCCGTAAAGGAAAAAGGGGTGATTGCTTATACGGAAGACCATAAAGTTATTATCACCGAACCGATTGCCTTTAACATGGAGCAAGAAGAATTGGCACTCACCGGTACGCACAACCTCTACAATTCTTTAGCTGCCGGCATCTCAGCCAATGTGGCTGGCATACATAAAGAAGCAATACGGGAAGCTTTAAGTGATTTCAAAGGAGTAGAACATCGTTTGGAAAAGGTGGCACGCGTACGAGGCGTTGACTATATTAACGACTCAAAAGCTACGAATGTCAACTCTTGCTGGTATGCATTGCAAAGCATGACAACTAAGACAGTGCTGATCTTAGGAGGAAAAGACAAAGGCAATGATTATAATGAAATAGCCGATCTGGTAAAAGAGAAGTGCAGCGGGCTCATCTATCTGGGTTTGCACAACGAAAAGTTACATGCCTTTTTCGACCCGATGGGACTGCCGATAGCAGATGTGCAAAGTATGAAAGATGCGGTGGAAGCTGCCTACAAGATGGCCAAGAAAGGCGAAACCGTATTGTTGAGCCCTTGTTGTGCAAGTTTCGACTTGTTCAAAAGTTACGAAGACAGAGGCGACCAGTTCAAAGCTTGTGTCAGAGCTCTATAATAAAGAATTATCATTTTAATCGGAGAACAAAAAATGGATTTGGTTAAAAATTTATTCAAAGGAGACAAAGTAGTCTGGGTCATATTCATGTTCCTGTGCCTTATCTCTATTATCGAAGTATTCAGTGCGGCAAGTACCCTGACTTATAAATCGGGGGACCATTGGGGCCCCATTACCCAGCATTGTATCTTTCTGATGATAGGAACCGTTATTGTATTGATCGTACACAACATCCCCTGCAGATGGTTTAAGGTATTACCTATTATATTATTACCCTTATCTGCCATGTTGCTTTTTTATCTGACGGCTAAAGGACTACTAGTAAACGGAGCAGCCAGATGGATTGAAATTTGCGGTTTAAAGTTCCAACCTTCTGAATTAGGAAAAATGGGAGTCATTATAGGAACAGCTCTTATTCTTTCCAAAATGCAAGAAGAAAAAACAGCTAATAAACAGGCTTTCAAATATATCCTCTATATCAGCGTACCGATCTGCTTTCTTATCTTTAGAGAAAACGGTTCCACGGCCTTACTGCTTTTCGGAGTTGTCATACTCATGATGATTATCGGACGTATTCCATGGAAACAATTAGGTAAAATGATTGGCATCCTTGCACTGACGGGAAGTGTTATCATTCTCTCTATCGCATACATTCCCTCACAAACATTGGAACATATTTCCAGACGTTTGCCAACTATGCAAAGCCGCATCAGAGGTCATCTTGAAGATAAAAAGGCAATAGCTCCCGCTGAATTTGACATAGACAAGGACGCGCAGATTGCTCATGCCAACATTGCCATTGCCACCAGCAACGTAATAGGGAAAATGCCCGGAAACTCGGTAGAACGGGATTTTCTTTCGCAGGCTTTTTCCGATTTTATCTTTGCCATTGTGATTGAAGAATTAGGATTGCTGGGAGGCATCTTTGTAGTATTCCTATACATTGTCCTGCTAATCCGCGCCGGACGAATAGCCAATAAATGTCCGGGTAACTTTCCGGCTCTATTGGTAATGGGCATTACCTTGTTGCTCGTATCGCAAGCCATACTGAACATGATGGTAGCTGTGGGATTATTCCCCGTAACAGGCCAGCCTTTGCCACTAATCAGCAAGGGAGGAACATCCACCTTCATTAACTGTGCTTATATTGGCATGATATTGAGTGTAAGCCGATATGCCAAAAGACAGGAAGAACAACAAAAAGCCTTGTTGGCAGGGATCCCTATAGAAGCGAATACAGAGTATCCTGAAGAAGAAAATGTGGATTAAAACGTTCATTTAAAAAGTTTTATTTATATTTTTGCTGATTGACCCAGCAATATCGACAATATGAAAAAGGAATTAAAAATAATAATTAGCGGAGGAGGAACGGGAGGACACATTTTCCCGGCTATTTCCATAGCCAATGCCATCAAGGCAAAACGTCCCGATGCACAAATACTTTTTGTAGGGGCCGAAGGACGAATGGAAATGCAACGCGTTCCGGCCGCAGGATACCAAATAGAAGGTTTGCCCGTATGCGGCTTCGACCGGAGCAATCTGTTGAAGAATGTACGCGTTCTTTATAAATTGATGCAAAGCCAGCTAAAGGCACGGAAAATTATCAAGCACTTTAAGCCATGCGTAGCGGTAGGTGTTGGTGGATATGCCAGCGGACCGACTTTGAATATGGCAGGTAAGATGGGTGTGCCGACTTTAATACAAGAGCAGAATTCGTATGCAGGAGTTACCAACAAGCTACTAGCTAAAAGAGCCAAAAAAATATGTGTGGCTTACGAAGGGATGGAAAGTTTCTTCCAGCCGTCCAAGATTATCCTTACCGGAAATCCGGTACGACAAGGACTGTTGACTCACACTGTAACGAAAGAAGAAGCTGTTAAATCGTTCGGACTAAATCCTACCAAGAAAACAATATTGATTATCGGGGGAAGCCTCGGCGCACGCACCTTAAACGAAAGCGTGCTTGCGCATATTAGCGAAATATCCGCTTCCGGCATACAGTTTATCTGGCAAACCGGCAAATATTATTACGAAAAAGCTGAAAAGAACCTGCATGATAAAGGCGCATATCCGATGATTCACATCACGGACTTTATTTCGAATATGGAATATGCCTACAGTGCAGCCGATCTGATTATATCTCGTGCCGGCGCAGGTTCCATTTCGGAGTTCTGTCTGTTGGAAAAACCGGTTATCCTGGTGCCCTCTCCCAATGTTGCGGAAGATCACCAGACTAAAAATGCTTTAGCTTTAGTTAATAAAGGAGCCGCACTGTATGTTAAAGACAGCGAAGCTACGGAAACTCTGATTAAAACCGCAATCAACACGGTAAAGGATAATAGTAAGTTAGAAGATTTAAGTAAGAACATATCGAAACTGGCTTTTCATAACTCCGCAGATACAATTGCCGACGAGGTGTTGAAATTAGCAGAACAATATCAAAAGGAACATGGATGTTAATACTATAAAATCGGTTTATTTCATTGGTGCGGGCGGCATAGGCATGAGCGCACTGGTACGTTATTTTCTTTCAAAAGGGAAGAAAGTTGCCGGTTACGACCGTACGCCAAGCGAACTGACAGAGAAACTTATCCGGGAAGGCGCCGACATCCATTACGAAGAGAACGTTGAGCTAATCCCTTCCGAATGCAAACGCCCGAAAGAGACCCTGGTAATTTATACTCCGGCTATTCCAGACAATCATCAGGAATATCAGTATTTCCTCCACAACGGGTTTACGATGGAAAAGCGCGCACAGGTATTAGGGACAATCACACGTCTGGAAAAAGGCCTTTGCGTGGCGGGCACACATGGGAAAACTACAACTTCTACCATGGCTGCTCATCTTCTGCATCAATCTCATGTAGAGTGCAATGCTTTCTTGGGAGGAATCTCCAAAAACTATGGAACCAACTTACTGCTTTCCGATAAAAGCAATCTGGTAGTGATTGAAGCGGATGAGTTCGACCGTTCGTTCCACTGGCTTTCTCCTTACATGGCGGTAGTGACGGCTACCGATCCCGACCATTTGGATATATACGGAACCAAAGAAGCTTATCTCGAAAGCTTTACTAAATTCACTTCCCTTATCCAACCGGACGGATGCCTCATTCTTCACGAAGATTTAGAGATGAAACCGGCTGTACCGCAAGGAGTAACCATTTATACTTATTCGCGTGAGAAAGGAGATTTCCATGCTGAAAATATCCGCATCGGCAATGGGGAAATTTACATCGACTTCGTATCACCCAAAGGAATCATCCGTGATATACACTTGGGAGTACCCGTAAGCATCAATATAGAAAATGGTATAGCTGCCATGGCTTTAGCCCAATTGAACGGTGTGACGGATGAAGAAATCAAAACCGGCATGGACAGTTTCAGAGGTGTTGTCCGCCGTTTCGATTTCCAGATTAAAAATGAGAAAGTCGTTTTTCTTACCGATTATGCGCATCACCCGTCTGAAATCAAACAAAGCGCATTGTCCATCCGCGAATTATACCGGGACAAAAAGGTTACGGCCATTTTCCAACCGCACCTTTATACCCGTACACGTGATTTTTATAAGGATTTTGCCGAAAGCCTCTCGTTTTTCGACAAAGTGATCCTTACCGAAATCTATCCGGCACGTGAAAAACCTATACCGGGCGTTACAAGTAACCTGATTTATGAGAACTTGAAACCTACCGTGGAAAAGAGACTGTGCTGTAAAAAAGATATTCCGGAAATAATTAAAGAAGAAGAAATTGAGGTGCTCATTTTATTGGGAGCCGGAGATATAGACGAATATGTTCCGCAAATTTGTGAAATACTGAACAAACAATGATAAGAAAGATACTGATATTATTCACTCTGCTATTGACCAGTGCCTACCTGATTGCGGCACTGAGCGTATTAAACCGCAAACCGCAAGGAGCTGTTTGTCAACGGGTAGAGTGTATTATAAAAGACAGTATCCAATCCGCTTTTATCAATTCGCATGAGGTAGAGAATATTCTTAAAAACAAAAAGCTCTATCCTAAAGGAAAAAAGATGGATTCCATTGTATGTCGTACGATAGAAACATACCTGAAAAAAGATTCGCGCATTGAAAACGTAGAATGTTATAAAAGTCCCATGAACTGTATCTGCATTGAAATTGTTCAAAGGTTGCCTATACTTCGGATTATAAGTAGTAGCGGAGAAAGCTACTTTGTCGACAGCAAAGGAAAAATAATGCCTCAAGTACAGTGTGCCGCCTATCTGGCTGTAGCTACGGGAAATATCGACAAGGCTATGGCATGTAAAGAGTTGTATGAACTTGGTATGTTTTTACAAAAAGACAAATTCTGGAATGCGCAGATCCAACAAATCAACGTAACACCGGAAAAAGAACTGGAACTGGTTCCACGCGTGGGGGACCATATTGTATTTTTAGGAAAGCCGGATCAATTTGAGAAGAAATTATCCAGACTAAAAGCTTTCTACGAAAAAGCGCTGAATAAAGTGGGATGGAATAAATATTCTCGTATCAGCCTGGAGTTTAATAATCAAGTAATTTGCACCAAAAAGGAGAAGTAAGATATGACAGCAAAAGATTTCATCGTGGCTATCGAACTAGGTTCGTCTAAAATCACAGGAATAGCCGGAAAGAAGAATAATGACGGGAGCATACAGATTTTTGCTTATGCAAGGGAAGAAGCCTCTTCATTTATCCGAAAGGGTATTATATACAATATCGACAAAATGGCCCTCAGCCTTACTTCCATCATCAATAAGCTGGAAGCCGAACTGGACGCCTCCATTGCTAAAGTGTATGTAGGCATCGGCGGGCAGTCGTTGCGTTCGAAAAAGAATTTCATTATTCGCCAAATAGAAGAAGAAACCAAGATCCAGAAAGATCTGATCGACTCTATTATGGAAAGCAATTTGCATACTCCATATGCCGAACTGGAAATTCTGGATGTCGTTCCACAAGAGTACAAGGTGAAAAACAGTTATATAACCGATCCGATCGGTATGGTAAGCAACCTGATTGAAGGACATTTCCTGAATATCGTCGCCCGTTCATCGGTTAAGCAAAATTTGCTTACTTCTTTTAAACAGGCGAATATCGATATTGCCGGTTTCCTGATTGCTCCCATGACGATGGCGGATGCCGTATTAACCGACGTGGAAAAGCGTTCGGGATGTGTATTGGTTGACTTTGGAGCAGATACCACAACGGTTGCCATTTACAAAAATGACATATTAAGGCATCTTGCCGTATTGCCTTTGGGAGGAAACAATCTTACTAAAGATATTTGCAGCATGCAGATGGAAGAGCGGGATGCTGAAACGCTGAAAATCAAATATGGATGCGCATACACCGATCCGGAAGATAAGGAACAAGAAAACAAGACCTATTCCATAGATGAAAAGCGGATCATCTCTGCCAAAACATTGAACGATATTGTGGAAGCCCGTATGGAAGAGATTATCGCCAACGTATTCAATCAGATAGATTTATCGGGTTACCGCGATAAACTGACAGCCGGAGCCATCTTAACCGGAGGCGGCGCGAATTTGAAGAAACTTACCGAGGTGTTCACTCTGAAACACAAAACAAACAAAGTGCGTATTGCTAATTTCGTACAATGGGAAATCAGAGCTACCCGCCCCGAACTGTTAGTGAAGAATGGCATGTTGAACACAGCCTTCGGACTGCTTGCAGCCGGAAAAGAAAATTGTTGTGAGATGGAAGTTCCCAAAGTTCCGGTCAGCTTGTTCGATGAAATTCCGAACGAAAATAAAATAGACTCTACCGAGAAAGAACAGTTTGAAAGAGAACGGATAGAAAAAGAAAAAGAAGCAGAGTTGATAGCTCAAGACGATGACTTCTGGAAGATTTGTCAGGACAATGAGGAATGGGAAAAGTATCTGAACGAATACCCCAAAGGCCGCCATGTCGATGAAGCCGAAGAAGCTATCCGTCTGGCCGAACAAGAGCGTCTCGATAAAGAAGATGATAACTTTTGGGAAACATGCAAGGCAAACAAACAATGGAAAAGATACCAAAGAGCTTACCCCGAAGGACGTCATATCAAAGAAGCCGAGAAAATGCTTGAAAAGCAAAAAGAGGAAAAGAAAGAAAACAGCTTCATCAACGTTTGGGGACGTAAACTCAAGAAATTCAGTGAAGACATGCTAAAAGAAGAATAAAAATACATCACCCTATAAATATCAGACCATTATGACAGATGAAATAATGCCTTTCGATTTACCGACAAACTCACCAAGCATTATCAAAGTGATTGGTGTTGGAGGCGGTGGCAGCAATGCCGTGAAGAACATGTACAAAGAAGGGATACATGATGTAACTTTTGTGTTGTGCAATACTGATAAACAAGCATTGATCAACTCGGATATCCCTATCAAGATACAACTAGGACGCGAAACGACCAAAGGACTCGGCGCCGGAAACGACCCGGATGTGGCACGTTCGGCAGCAGAAGAAAGTATTGAGGATATCAAAGACCTGTTCCGCGACGAGACACAGATGGTGTTCATCACTGCCGGCATGGGCGGAGGCACCGGCACGGGAGCCGCGCCCGTAGTGGCACGCATCGCCAAAGAAATGGGTATCCTTACCATCGGTATCGTAACGATTCCTTTCAAATTCGAGAAAAAGAAGAAAATTATTCAAGCCTTGAAAGGGGTGGAAGAAATAGCCAAGAATGTGGATGCATTACTGGTAATCAACAACGAACGTCTGCTTGAGATTTATCCGAACCTCCCCGTTAAAGAAGGCTTCCGGGTGGTAGACGAAACTTTGACTACCGCCACAAAGAGTATTGCGGAAATCATCACGATGGAAGGAATCATCAACCTCGACTTCCGCGATGTGAGCAAGATACTGAAAGACGGCGGCGTGGCTATTATGAGTTACGGTATCGGTTCCGGCGAGAAACGATTGGAGAATGCTATCGAGAACGCATTGCACTCCCCATTGTTGAACGATAACGACATTTACAATTCGAAGAAGATTCTCTTCAATATCTATCAAAGCATCGAAAAACCTCTGATTGTAGAAGAACTGGAAGAGCTGGACAAGTTTATGGACAAATTCGAAACCAGCGATATCGAAGTGATTTGGGGACTTGCCGAAGACGATAATCTGAAAGACGAAGTAAAAATTACCGTGTTGGCTACCGGCTTCGGAATGGGTAATATTCCGGGTATGGAAGAAGCTATTGAAGCACGTAACGTCCAACAAAAAATTCTCTCCGAACGGGAACGTCAGGAAAGAGAAGAAGAAGAACAAGCCATCTTGGAGAAGTTCTACGGAAAAAGCAAACTGGCACCTAAACGAACCGTCCGTTCTTTCATTTTGCAAGAAACGGATATGGATAACGATGAACTGATTTACGGTATCGAGAATTCTCCTACTTACTTACGTACCTCCAAAGAATTGAATGAGCTGGAGAACAAACGTAAGGAAAAAGAGAGTCCGGCCAATAGCACAGAAGGAGAGGCGGAAATAACAACAATTACCTTTTAAACCGGGAACAGCCTCAAAGCGAGAAAGCTTTATTCCTCCAACGGAAGGAAAGGGAACTTAAACAAAGAATTATTCATTTAATATATATAACTATGGACTTATTTGAGCAAATCAGTAATGACATTAAAGAAGCTATGAAAGCCAAAGACAAGGTGAAACTCGAAACCTTGCGCAACGTAAAAAAATTCTTCCTCGAAGCTAAAACTGCTCCGGGCGCAAACGATACGCTGACCGATGATGCCGCATTAAAAATTATGCAGAAGCTGGTAAAACAAGGCAAAGATTCCGCTGAGATTTATAAAGGGCAAGGACGTGAAGACTTAGCACAAGGCGAGTTGGAACAGGTTGCCGTCATCGAAGCATATCTGCCTAAACAAATGACCCCAGAAGAACTGGAAGCGGCTTTGAAAGAAATCATCGCCGAAACGGGTGCTACCAGTGGAAAAGATATGGGTAAAGTAATGGGAGTAGCTTCCAAGAAACTGGCAGGTAAAGCTGAAGGACGTGCTATCTCTGCTATGGTAAAACAGCTGCTGGGATAAACCGTTCCATCCAATTTCCGCTTAGGATATACATTCTAAAAACAACAAACTATAACACTCCCCTTATTAATATGCAGGAATGCAAGGCGCCCATAAATCGCCAGGCATTCCTGTTTTCTTTCCTACTAAAATTCCGAAGGAACGGGAAAAATCAATCTGCAGGTAAATATTCTCTTCAGACAATCAGGCTTCTTCCGGGAACTAAGGTCCTCAGGTTTCCACATGCCGAACTACGAATAAATACAGCATTTGCATAATGGAATAATAACATATAATAATGTGGCTGAGCGTAACTAATAATGCTATGCGAACAACTAGAAATGCGACTGAGCGTAACTAACAATGTTATACGAATAATCAGTAATATGGTAAAGTGTATGACTAGCAATGCTATACGAATAACTAGGAATGTGGCTGAGTATGACTAGCAATGTTATGCGAATAACCAGTAATATGGTAAAGTGTATGATTAGCAATGCTATGCGAATAACTAGGAATGCGGCTGAGTATGACTAGCAATGTTATGCGAATAACCAGTAATATGGTAAAGTATATGACTAATAATGCTATACGAATAACTAGGAATGTGGCTGAGTATAACTAATTATGCGCTCCGCAGTTACAAGATTAAAACATAGACTTCCCTACGAGATAACATTGCAACCTTCATATCAGGATGCAGACTGTTCCACGTTACGACGTACACCTATCAACGTCACAACGTAGACCGTTTCATGTTGCAACGTAGACTGTTCTACATCACAACGTACATCTATCAACGTTACAAAGCTAATCGGCGCTTTTTCGTGTCAAAAAGAAGTGGTTTATACAGCCACCCGCCAAAAAACAAACTAAATGAAGCCCACTAAAGATGAAAATCATCCGAATAGCTCTTTCAGTACATCTAAAGACTTCAACTGAGGAAAACAAACTAAACGAACGCCCACCAAGGATGAAAATCATCCGAATAACTCTTTCAGTACATCCAAAGACTTCAACTGAGGAAAACAAACTAAACGAACGCCCACCAAGGACAAAAATCACCCGAATAACTCTTTCAGTACATCCAAAGACTTCAACTGAGGAAAACCGGGGACATGTAAACGATAGTACTGGTTCATCACCTCGAGACAACGCACCCGTTCCGTACGGCTCATCTCGAAAAGATGCATGGTATCGTAATTCATCCGCATCAGAGTCACCAAACGGGAAGCCTCCTCGGGAGCTATATAGTCGGAATGCAAAGGAAGTGTCCCCGTGAAACAAGCATTCCTTAAATCGAAGCACGCACCCGGATAATAATCCTCCAAATTAGGGTAAAGTCCCAGAAACCGGGAAAGCCGCATCAGGAATACTAAATGAAAGTTGGCACAACTTCGCTCACACATGTCCAGCCACTGAATAGAATGTATAAGGTAAGCAAACAACGGAGGGTTTTCCGCCTCTTCACGCAAAGCCCTGTAAAGAAACTCCGAAAGAAAAAGGGCGATGGCCGATTTATAGGGATCATATGGCAAAGAACGGAACACATAAGCCGCTTTGACTTCTTTCATTCGGTGAATAGACACATTGGGACGGTAATCCGATTCGAACTCAATCAGTGCAAGAGGCAAAAAAAGCGCGCCACGCACCCCCGACTTTTTAGAACGGGAAACAGGTACCATATACGAAACACGCCCATGTTGTTCCGTATAAATATCCACAATTTGAGAAGTATCATTATACTTCAACGAATGCAATACTACGCCTTTTATCTTTTGCAACATCTTTCTTTCATCTTATTTCCTGCGTACAAATCTACAAAAAAAGCCATTGGAATACAATTTCTCCTCAAAATGTTTGCCAAAAGAAAGAAAATTGCAAAAGTATTATCATATTGATAATCAATAAAGTAAACAGATCAAATAGAACAAAGATGAAAAAAGACATAAAAATTCTCATTAGAATATTTGTCCAATTCAAAAATAGTCTCTACATTTGCATCCGCAAACAAGGAAAGTCTCCTTCGAATGCAAAGCGAAAGCAAAAGGATGGCCCGTTCGTCTATCGGTTAGGACGCAAGATTTTCATTCTTGAAAGGGGGGTTCGATTCCCCCACGGGCTACAATAAAAACGAATTAAAGAACAAATAAAAGATTAGTCGAGATGGCAAATCATAAATCATCAATAAAAAGAATTAGACAAGAAGAGAAAAGAAGACTTCATAACAGATATTATGCTAAAACCATGAGAAATGCTGTTAGAAAGCTTCGTGCAACTACTGACAAAGCAGAAGCAGCTGCAATGTATCCGAGTGTGCAGAAAATGTTGGATAAGTTAGCTAAGAGAAACATTATCCACAAAAACAAAGCTGCAAACTTAAAGTCTAAATTGTCTGTATACATTAACAAGTTAGCTTAATTCTGTAGACTTATATTTCTCATTAAGATATAGGAGGCTGGATTAGTTAATCCGGCCTTTGTTCGTTTCTTTCATTCCAATTCCTTCTTACCTCCGTTAAGAAGCGTATTTAATCAAGACGCTTAACCACACAAAATTATAAGTTTTTTTACACCTTTTAAGTAGCAAATTCCAAGGATTTTTCGTATTTTTGTTCGTTATTTATTTGAATATTAATTCCATGACAGAAGAGCAAATTACGAACAACGAGGGCAACTATTCCGCCGAAAACATTCAGGTTCTTGAAGGTTTGGAAGCGGTTCGCAAACGCCCGGCCATGTACATTGGCGATATCAGCGAAAAAGGATTACACCATCTGGTTTATGAAGTTGTAGATAACTCTATTGACGAAGCCTTGGCAGGCTTTTGTACACATATAGAAGTCACCATTAACGAAGACAATTCAATTACCGTACAAGACAATGGCCGCGGCATTCCGGTGGATATGCACGAAAAAGAACACAAATCGGCCTTGGAAGTCGTGATGACGGTGCTGCATGCGGGAGGTAAATTCGATAAGGGATCGTACAAAGTATCAGGTGGTTTACATGGTGTAGGCGTATCGTGTGTAAACGCCCTCTCTACCAAAATGATTTCTCAAGTATTTCGTAACGGAAAAATATACCAGCAAGAATATTCATGCGGGAAGCCCGTTTATGCCGTGAAAGAAGTGGGAACTTGTGACTACACGGGCACTAAACAAACTTTCTGGCCGGACAAGTCCATTTTCATCAGTACGGAATATAAATATAGCATTCTGGAAACCCGCATGCGCGAGTTGGCTTATCTGAATGCGGGAATCACTATCACCTTGACCGACCGTCGAGAAAAAGAAGAAGACGGAAGTTTCAAAAAAGAGGTATTTCACTCAGAAGAAGGCTTGAGGGAATTTGTCCGCTTTATCGATTCCTCACGTGAACATTTGTTCAACGATGTGATTTATCTAAATACAGAAAAACAAGGAATTCCTATTGAAGTGGCTATCATGTATAACACTTCGTACAACGAAAACATCCATTCCTATGTAAACAATATCAATACGATTGAAGGTGGTACACACTTGGCCGGTTTCCGTATGGCATTAACCCGTACGTTGAAGAAATATGCCGAAGACAGTAAAGCCTTGGAGAAAGCGAAGGTGGAAATTGCCGGAGAAGACTTCCGCGAGGGACTCACCGCCGTAATCTCCATTAAAGTTGCGGAACCTCAATTCGAAGGTCAGACAAAAACTAAGTTGGGTAACAACGAAGTAATGGGAGCCGTACAACAGGCTGTTGGAGAAGCTCTTACTTACTATTTGGAAGAGCATCCGAAAGAAGCCAAGATGATTGTCGACAAGGTGGTGTTAGCGGCTACGGCACGTATTGCCGCACGCAAAGCACGGGAGTCGGTTCAGAGGAAAAGCCCTATGAGCGGCGGCGGACTGCCGGGCAAACTGGCAGACTGTTCCGATAAAGATCCGGAAAGATGCGAATTATTCCTTGTCGAGGGAGATTCGGCAGGCGGTTCTGCCAAACAAGGACGCAGTCGTGCATTCCAAGCTATCTTACCGTTGAGAGGTAAAATCCTAAACGTAGAAAAAGCCATGTGGCACAAAGCATTCGAGAGCGATGAGGTAAACAATATCATCCAAGCGTTGGGTGTACGTTACGGTGTAGATGGAGAAGACAGTAAATCGGCAAATATCGATAAGTTGCGTTATCATAAAGTGATTCTGATGACCGATGCCGATGTCGATGGTTCTCATATCGACACCCTGATTCTGACTTTGTTCTACCGTTATATGCCTGAGCTGATTCAACAAGGCTATGTATACATTGCCAATCCGCCGTTGTATTTATGCAGTAAAGGTAAAGTAAAAGAATATTGTTATACCGAAGAAGATCGTTTGCGCTTTATCGAGAAATATGGAGCAGGAAGCGAAAGTGGAATTCATACACAGCGTTACAAAGGTTTGGGTGAAATGAATCCGGAACAACTTTGGGAAACGACAATGAATCCGGAAACGCGCATCCTGAAACAGGTAACTATCGAAAATGCGGCCGAAGTAGATTACATCTTCTCCATGCTGATGGGTGACGATGTTGGTCCGCGCCGCGACTTCATCGAACGTCATGCGACATATGCAAATATTGACGCATAAAATACATTCATAAATAATGCAACAAGAGCGTTGATTTGAACCGGAAAAGGTTTTAAATCAGCGCTCTTTTGTTTAACCAAACATAAGCAAGATGAAACAAAGAATCCTTAGCCTAAAAAATGGAATAGAACAATGCCTGAGAAACTTTCCGATAGAAAGTATACTGGGAGTTATCTTTTTTATCCTTTACATCATCGACGACGCGAACCGTAGTAATTACTATCAGGCATACGACCGGAACATCGCACAAGGTAGCAGTCTTACCGTATCCTACGAAAATAATATTACGAACATATTGTTTCTCTTTCCCGCATTATTTATATTGGTTTATTGGTGCCGAACCTATCTCAGAAAGAAATACTTGTATTTTGCTTCACTCCTTACTTTTATCCCTTTCTTGTTTATCAACCTCAACACGTTTATGCTTTCCATCGGATACGGATTTACCTTGTTGTTAAGTTTCTTTGTATTAATGATTAACCGCGACAGTAAAAACAACCGGTCTTTTTCGGAAAACGTTTTCCAAACACTGTACCATCTGAGCATGTCGGTACTCTTTTGTATTCTATTTTATCTGGCTTGTATTCTCATCTACTCATCGGTTCTTTTCATTTTCAGCCTCAGCGACAAATGGAAGTTCCCGCAATATGTGGGCATATTTAACTGTTTTCTTGTCTGTCCGCTCCTATTCTGCTATTTCCAGCAAAAGAGATCGGAAAGCTGGCAACCGGATAAATTCCTAGAAATCGTTTTAAACTTTATTCTTTCCCCGGCTCTCATTGCCTATACCGGTATCCTTTACCTTTATTTCATAACCATTGCCTGGAATCAAGAGCTACCCAAAGGAGGAATAGCATATATGGTACTGGCATTCGTCATTACCGCTTTAGGCGGACGAATGGCTCAACTTATCGTTTCGAAACGATATTACGACTGGTTTTATAACCATTTCAGCTTTATTGCACTTCCTCCCCTGATTATTTTCTGGATAGGAACCATCGAACGCATTTACACCTATAGCTGGACCGAATCGCGCGTATACCTGTTTGCTGCGGGCATTCTGATGACAATGTATATGATATTCCTTCTTTCCAAACGATTAGGGAACTACCGGTTAATGCTTCTTATCAGTTCCGCATGCATTGCCATACTGACTTTCAGTCCTTATATTTCAGCAAAAAGTATCGGTATCGCTGCACAAGAAAATCGCTTGGAACACTATGCACGCACACTAAACATATGGAATGAGTCCACGCAAAGTATAGACTTCCCCACTTTGTATGAAGCCAAAGATTCTGCCAGCATAGAGAATTGCAAACAGTTGAACGACTGCTTCGACTATTTACGCCGACAACTCGGAACGGAAGAAACAACGAAACTATACGGAAAATCCTTTTTAACCTATCACACTCCCGGGCAAAAGACCGAACATGGATATGCACAAGTAACCTACACCGAACCGATAGCCGTTCCGGAGGGCTACCGTCACTATTCCCCGGTAACATATGGCAGCAAATATGCTTATCATTTCTCAAACTCCAATGATACAATCGTTCAAGTACAAGAAAAGAATACGCAGAAAGTGATACTTACCTTTAATAAGGAGAAACAGTTCAGGCCTTATCTACAGAGCATTCTTTCATGGGAAGAGACTTCCTCACATGATCTTACCCCGTTCGTAGTAAAGAACGATTTTTGTATATTGATTCTTTCTACCATTCGATACAATAAGGCAGAACAAACATTCGACTGTTCTAAAGGAGTTATCTTTCTTAAATAGACAAGAAAAGCGGAATCAGACCTTTGGTTACTAAGGATAAAGTTAAGATTCGTCTGAAACACCAACCGACAGAAAGTTATAGTCTTCTTGAGGAGATGCAGAAAATGCTCTAAAAATTAAAAATGTCATTTGTGAATGATCTTTCTTCTCATTCCAGATGGCATTTTTATTTTAGATTTCTCCCGTTTGGGCCGTCAAATCGTATTTTTTTGGAGGGGGGGGAAGGATTAAAGATACAAAAAAGGCAACTCATTCGCAATGATATAGTTGCCTTATATTTTCCATTTTCTGAATATCCCTTCTTTACGCTTCAAAAGTTAAGGTTTAAAAGGTTAAAGGGCAACTTTAGAAGCGCAAAGTTGCCCTTTTAATATATCGGTTGCACATTCTATCCATATTGCCTTTTTCCGGCACACCGGCAACAGTTGTGTTTAACCAAAGAGCGGACCAATTGGTTGGAGAAGAAATGGGCGCAGTTTCTCTGTGATTAAGGGCGGTTAAACCCATATGCAGTAACCCATGCCGCAGTTGCGCATTTTTTTCTCCGTAACTGCGAAAAAAGAAATACCGTTTATACCAGTGAAGTGTAAACTAAAAGAGCCGTATCAAACTTTTTTTGGGGGAAGGAGGACAATAATATGTCTTCTTCATTACACACAGAGATCGTCAAATTTCAATGTGAAGATTCGTTCCTTTTAAATTGAGTCTCAGCGTCTCCAAACATCCCGGCATCTCTAAATCATCTTCTGCCGGATAAGTTCCTCTGTAACCTCTTCCAATTCTTTATACCATTCTTCGCCAAACTTACGAATTAAAGGTTCTTTCAAAAACTTATAAACCGGAACATTTTCTTTCTCTCCCAACAGCACCGCGCCTTTACAAACATCCCAACGATGATAATTTACCGCCTTATATACTCCGTAATCTCCCACACGGATAGGGTAAAGATGGCACGATACAGGCTTGTAGAAGTCCGTTTTCCCTTCCCGGTAAGCTTTCTCTATAGCACAATAGCAACAGCCTTTTTCATCATAACAGGTGAAAACGCAATCTTTGTTGTTTACAATAGAAGTAACCAAATCGCCCTCCTGATCGGTATAGACCACACCTTGCTTATCAATCACTTCACGCGCTTGGGGAGACAGCTCATCCCAAATAACCGGAAGAACCTCTTCCAGTTTCTCTATTTCATCCAGCTCCACCGGAGCCCCGGCATCTCCTTCTATGCAACACGCACCCTTGCAAGCATCCAGATTGCACAAGAACTTTTCTTTTAAAACATCCAATGAAACAACTACATCACCTATTTGAATCATGATTTACGAAATCCCCAATTAAGGTTATTATTAATATGTATATCTATTAACCGACTATAGGAAGCCATTCTTACATTTTCCTTAAAGACGCCTCCTCTTACAACCCCTTTAAAAAAGGAAGAGAACAAGGGAAGCAACCAAGAACATCCTCTATAATTCAGCCTTTTTTTACAAAGAATCTCATCACCCGCCTTGTACTAAGGTCCTAAGTGATGAGATTCCGATTATGTAAACTATCAGTTATTATTTCTTAATCAAATCATTTCCGGTCATTTCAGCCGGTTGAGATAATCCCATGATATGCAGAATAGTAGGAGCGACATCAGCAAGCACACCGTCCTCTATCTTAACATCTTTGTTTTCCGTTACATAAACACAAGGTACCGGATTCAAAGAGTGAGCTGTATTGGGTGTTCCGTCAGCATTCACCGCATTATCCGCATTACCGTGATCGGCAATGATAATAGCCTCGTAACCGTTTGCTTTAGCGGCTTCGATGGTATCTTTCACACACGCATCCACAGCAACCACAGCCTTCTCGATGGCTTCGTATACACCTGTATGTCCCACCATATCACCGTTAGCAAAATTCACCACAATAAAGTCATATTTATTTTCGTTGATAGCTGCCACTAACTTATCTTTCACTTCATAAGCACTCATTTCCGGTTTCAAGTCGTACGTAGCAACCTTAGGAGAGGGTACGAGAATACGGTCTTCCTTATCATACGGAGTTTCGCGGCCTCCATTGAAGAAAAACGTTACATGCGCATACTTTTCCGTTTCGGCTATATGAAGCTGTGTCTTACCTTGAGAAGCAAGATACTCGCCCAAAGTGTTTTGCACATTCTCCTTGTCGAATAAGATGTGTACGCCTTTGAACGAAGCATCGTAGGGAGTCATACAGTAATACTTTAACCCCGGAATAGTGTGCATACCCACCTCCGGCATATCCTGCTGGGTAAGTACAACAGTCAGTTCCTTCGCACGGTCATTACGATAATTAAAGAAGATCACTACATCCCCTTCCTTGATGGTACCGTCCACTTTGGCATTCACAATAGGTTTGACAAATTCATCCGTAACTCCTTCATCATAAGATTCCTGCATTGCCTTCACCATATCATCGGCTTTCTTGCCTACCCCGTTTACCAACAAATCATAAGCTTCTTTTACGCGTTCCCAACGTTTGTCACGGTCCATAGCATAATAACGTCCGATAATCGATGCTACCTTTCCTTCCGACTTGACACAATGCGCTTCCAACTCTTCGATAAATCCTTTGCCGCTCTTCGGGTCAGTATCCCGGCCGTCCATAAAACAATGGATAAAGGTATTTTCCAACCCGTATTCTTTTGCAATATCGCAAAGTTTAAACAAATGATCTAATGAACTGTGTACACCCCCATTAGAAGTCAATCCCATAAAGTGTACATTCTTTCCATTCTCTTTTGCGTAAGAAAAAGCAGAAACGATTTCTTTATTCTTTAGAATGCTGTTGTCCGCGCAAGCACGATTAATCTTTACCAAATCTTGGTAAACAATACGTCCGGCACCGATATTCAAGTGACCTACTTCGGAGTTACCCATTTGTCCGTCGGGCAATCCCACATTCTCGCCACTGGCTTGAAGCTGCGAATGAGGATAATTCGCAACCAAACTATCCCAATAAGGAGTCGGAGTATTAAAAATCACGTCAGCTTTACCGTGTTTGCCTAGTCCCCAACCATCGAGGATCATTAAAAGAGCCTTTTTACCCATAATATATCTATTTTAAAGTTACCTTTTAAGAAGTGTGCAAAATTACAGAAAAAAGTGGTTAAAAGCGTTCTTTTTTAGTAAAATTAGTAAGGTAACCAAGTTTCATCTCCTTTACTATTTTATCAATCTATCAGCAAAATAAGTCAAACCCACTTCTCAAATTCCTTCGAGGGAGCCAGACTTGTCCTCCTTGATTACGCTATCAGAGGCCGGATGAAAATAATACAAACATGGGATTGCTTTACGAAGCAAAACTCTATATCATGAAACCGAGCTGTAAGGATGTTCGAACCAGAACCTACATCATGAAACCGAACTGTAAGGATATTCGAACCAGAGCCTATATCATGAAACCGGGCTCTAAAGATATTCGAACCAGAACCTATATCATGAAACCGGGTTGTAAGGATATTCGAACTAGAACTCCACATCATGAAACCGGGCTCTAAGGATGTTCGAACCAGAGCCTACATCATGAAACCGGGTTGTAAGGATGTTCAAACCAGAACTCGGAACCCTGTCCTTCTTCCGATATGGCTCCTACTCTTCCATCCATGCGTTCGGCAATCATTTTACAGATTGACAAGCCAAGACCTGTACCCTGTTTAAAACTATCCAACTTCACAAAGCGTTCGAATACGGTCGAGAGCTTATCCGCCGGAATACCGGAGCCTGTATCCCTTACATAAAAACGGATAGAATTGCCGACAGGCCTATCATACCCTAAAGTAATTGTCCCTTTCTCGGTATACTTCACAGCATTGGAAATATAATTGCCCATTATTTGCAGCAAACGCACTTCATCGGTGCGTAAAATGCAATAATCCATAGCCGGTTCGAAACAAATCGTCACTTCGGGAGTTATCCGCATTCTCCACGACGACACCAAATCGGCAAGAGAAGCGTTCACGTTCACATTGTTATAAACGAGCTCAAGCGTTCCCGATTCTATTTTCGACATATCCAACACATCATTTACTAACTTGAGCAAAATGCGACTGTTATTCTCAATAATTTGGATATATTCCTGATTTTCGGGTGTATTGCTGCTAGCAGCCAATAATGAAGAAAAACCAGTAATCGCACTCAACGGAGTACGGATTTCGTGTGTCATATTAGCCAGGAATGCCGATTTCATTTGATTTGCTTCTTCGGCTTTTTCCTTCGAATAAAGCAATTCCTTTTCCATTTTCTTACGCTCGTCGACAATGATAGTAGTACCTACCAACTCCAGCGGATATCCCACCGCATTTCGCTGTCCTACCACCACACAGCTTTCCACCCATAAAGGCTCGTCAGATTCGGGATAATATATTTGATAAGTCTCATTCATTAACATGATCTCACCGGAACATAAACGATGCACCGCGGAACGAAAACGTTCCCTATGCTCCGATACTATCTGGCTATAATGCTCTTCTTCCGTTTTATAAACAATGCCTTTGGTAAAATGGAACTTTTCAGGTATATAGTTCCGATCGCACTCCAGTTTGCCGGTCTGCAAGTTCCAAGTCCACGGCATTGCACCCATAGCTCTCAGCATCAAATCATAGCGGCGGTTCAACTTCTCCAGTTCTTTCTTGCGGGTCTCCTGCTCCGTTATATCAATAACCGAACCAACCAGCCAGCACTTTTGATCCCGATATGAAATTAACGAATGAAATACCGACAAAACCTTTTTATGGCCATCCGTCCATTCCAACTCTCGAAGCAAAGGAACCGGAGTGACTTTATCCGAAGGAATATCTCCGCCGTTTTCGAAATCCGTAATTTGTCTTATATGTTTTGGAAGTGCCTCCGATCCTGTTCCTTTTATATCGGAAGCCGGAATTCCCAACACTTCCGACAAGCGCTTATTCCAAACCGTAAAACGTCCGCCTACTTTCATATCCTTTACAAAAACAGATATGGGCAGATTTTCAAGAATCGTTTTCAAGAAAAAACGGTATTCTTCACTTTCCCTCCTATTTTTCTCCTTTTCCGAAATATCGGAAATCATCACAAGGACTCTTTCCTGATCACAACGCACAATCCGTGTAAATAAGTAACGAACCTCGTCCGAGCTCTCTCTTAAACGTATAATTTTTTCTCTTACTTTTCCGGTCCATATTACAAAGTTTATCAACCGTATATAGCGAACATATTCTTTCTCATCCACAAACAGTTTCTTAAAGGAAAAACCGCTTTCATTTCTTTGCTTCAACACATCGTATGATCTATGCAAATCATTCAGTTCTTCCAGTATATTTCCGTTTTTATCCAGCATATATACTGGCGAATCCAGCATTCTAAGAAGATAACGGTTCAAAACATTCCGTTTTTTATTACGCTGCCTGGATATATACTTCATTATAAAAAACAATCCCGATAAAAAGAGCAAAATATAAATCAACCAACGGTTTCTTTCAAAGAAATGCGATGGTCTATTATAATATGAAGCGTCCGAAGGATATAAATCCGAAGGAATATCCAGCCATTGCAAGGTAGAATAATTCAAATATGCGTGAGGAACCCCTCCCGAACTAGGCGGAATGGAAGTAGCAGGTTTCCCGGCAAGCAACTTATCCAAAACAGCCACACACGACTCTGCAAAATCTTCTACTGATATATAATATCCACCTGCAAATCCGGAAGAAACCGGATTTATATCATGTACCGTAAATATAGGAGTCTGCGCCGCAGCAAAAAGAGTATGGTTAAAATGACGGTCTATATAAGACTGGTTCTCTTCTTTAACCGGTTTCACCCACGAATAAAACAAGATTCCGTCAGCTGGGCCATACGAGTGAAGCCTATCCATTAACTGCTCCGTACTTATTTCATTTTCAGTCAACAGTTCCAGCTCCAAGTCCGAATAATGTTTCCGCATCAAATTAAGGAGCTCGGTACGGATAGAAGCACTGATATAACGACTATCGGAAATGAAAACCAGCTTTTGCATCTGCGGTTGCATCCGCCTTATCAGATTGATATTCTCCATTAAAAATAAGGGGTTCTTCAATACTGTGACATTATAAGGTTTATTAAATTCCTCAATAGGGATACTGTTTTCTTCCGTAAGAGGTACTTTGTTAAACAATATGTCCAAAGATGAAGGTATGCGAGATCGGGAATAACAGAGAACAACGGGAATATCTTTCCATTCATTGCTAAACAACGGAGCATATACCATCCATGCCGGATCACCTACCACAACTACAGCTAAAGGAGAATTCGCATATTTCTCCAATAGTTGTTTCTGTAACTTAGGCACATCTCCCGTTTTCGTTTCAAACGGATCCGGAAGGGCATAAATTTCTAAATTAATATTTCTTTGCTGATTATATATTCTCTTAAGTTCCAAATTAAAATGTTCCGTCCACGTATCTTCCCTACTAATAGAATTAAGCACTAAAATGTAATTCTCAGCATGCGCCCATTCCGATACTGTGATAAGAAGACAACAAAAAACTCCTATCAGCCGGTTTCTCTTTATTATCATAGTTTAAATTATATCAATGCTCCGTAACAAATGCAAAGATAATAATATAAGCGAGATTACCTACTAAACTGTACACAAAAAGATCTTATTAAATTTTACCCCCCCCCCGCACTATATTTCAGTTAGTTATACTCCTACAAAATATATAAAAAACAGGACAAAAAACTTTCTGTCAGAGTTCTATTCTCATATTGCTGGTTGATAAGGAATCTCAAACCAGAATTCCGATCCTTTTCCCAATTCCGACTCCACGCCTACTTTTCCTTTCATATATTCGGCAATCATCTGGCAAATGGAAAGTCCTAATCCCATCCCCTGTTTAAAGCTGTCCAATTTTACAAACCGATCGAAAACCATAGATAATTTATCGGAAGGAATTCCCACACCGGTATCTTTGACAAAGAAACGTATATTTCCGTTTTGGGGAGGATAATATCCTACTGTAATGGTTCCCGATTCGGTATGTTTCGCCGCATTCGAAACATAATTACTAATCACCTGCATTAAACGGTTCTCTTCGGTATTCAAACGGCACTCTTCAAGCGCGGGGTCAAAGAGTATTTGCACTCCATCCGGCATCCTCATCACCCAAGATGAGACCAAACAAGATAGAGACGCGTTTATATCCACGTTTCCATATACAAATTCCATCATGCCCGATTCTATTTTGGAGAGATCCAGCACATCATTTATTAATTGCAACAAAACACGGTTGTTATTTTCTATAATTTGAATATACTGACTGCTTTCCGAGGATTTATTCATCTCAGCCAATAAAGCGGAAAAGCCTACAATAGCATTTAAAGGCGTACGGATTTCATGACTCATATTAGCCAAGAAAGCAGATTTTAACTTGTTCGATTCCTCCGCTTTTTCCTTTGCACGGAAAAGTTCCGTCTCTAATTTCTTCCGCTCATCGATTACAGTCGTTGCACCCACATACATCAACGGCCTGCCCGCAGCATCTTTTTGGCTTACCACTACAAAACTTTCCACCCACAAGTAAGATCCATACTCCGAATAATACACCGGATACTCTTCGTTGAAAATCTGCAACTCACCGGTATACAATTTATTAAATGCCGTACGGATTCGTTCGCGATGTTCCGGAGCTATCTGGTCGTAATGTTCCTGTTCGGTCTTTCCAATCAAACTCTTAGTAATGCCGTATTTATGGGACACATACGTACGGTCGCACTGCAAAATTCCCGTCTTCACATCCCAAGTCCACGGCATGGCCCCAATAGCCCTCAATATCAGATCATATTGCTGATTTAACATTTCCAATTCTTTCTTACGCATCTCCAATTCCGTTACATCGATAGCCGAACCTACTAACCAGCATTTGCTTTCTTTATAAGATATTAAAATATCGTAGATCGACATTACCTTTTTACTTCCATCCGCACATTCCATTTCTTTAAGGAAAGACACGGGTTTATTTTTCGGAAGAGACGGTTCCACCGTACCAAAATCCACTATTTTCTTCATATGTTCGGGAAGCTCCGACAAGGTTTTTCCTTTTATTTCAGAAGCCTGAATACCTATAATCTCAGAAACTTGTTTATTCCAAATAATAAAACGTCCGTCATCCTTCATATCTTTCACAACTGCCGGGATAGGAAGATTGTCGAGTATGGTTTCCAAAAAGAAACGATATTCTTCACTTTCACGTTTTTCTTTTTCTTTTTCAGATATATCCAACACAAAAACCAAGGTTTTAAATGAGTTGTAATACACTATGCGAAGGGATAGATACCGGATATTTCCCCGATAATCCTTTACAGAGACAACGGTTTCTTGCGTCTGCTTGGTATGTATTACAAGATTAACTAAACGAATATATTCCGTATACTCTTCACTATTAATAAACGCATGACGAACAGAAAAGTTCTTAGCTACTTTTGTGTTTAAAACAATATAAGACTGCCCAGGGTTATTCAACCTTTTTTCAATTATTCCATTTTTATCCACCCAATATACCGGATAATTTAAGGCGTTAATGATTCGTCTGTTCAAATATTTCCGTTTCCTATTTCGCCAATCATACCAAAACTTTAAAAGAAGACATACACATAGAAAAATCACACATGCATACACCAATGCTTTGTTTCTCTCTAGAAATGTTTTGGGACGATTATAATAATAGGCATCCGAAGGATACAGGGAAGGATTTATATTAAACCATTGCAGTTCCATATAATTCAGATAAGCGCGCGGATTCCCTCCCGCACTTCGGGGAATGGAAGAGGCTTTCTCCCCGGCTAATATTCGTTCAAGAACAGCCATACACGATTCCGTAAAATCTTTCACCGAGATATAATATCCGCCAACAAAAGAACCGTTTTCCGGATTCACATCATCTACGGTATAAATAGGAGAATGAACCGTAGCCGAAAGACAACGGTTAAAATGCCGGGCCCAATAAAAGTTTTTATATTCCTGAGGTGATTTAATCCACGAAAAGAAAAGAATGCCCACTTCAGGACCATACGAATCAAGTTTTTCAAATAATTGTTCTATGTTTAGTTCGTTTCCCGTCAGGAACTCTAGTTTCAGGTACGGATATCGCCTCTCCATGAGTTCCGTAAGTTCCTTACGGACATAAACACTTATATAACGGTCATCCGAAACAAACGCCAGTTTCTGCAATTGCGGTTGTAGCTTCCGCATCAAATCCACCGTTTCCTCCAGATAGAAAGGATTTTCAAGCACAGTAACATTATACTTCTTATTGAAATCGTCTATGGCAATACTATTTTCGGGGGTAAGAGGTTCTTTATCAAGCAACACACGTACGGAACGGGGAATTCTCGATCGGGAATAACAAAGAATAACCGGAATATCCTTCCACTCTTTTTCGAACAAAGGGGTGACAACAATCCAAGCCGGATCCCCTAAAATAATTACAGCAACAGGAGGAACTGCATTATATTTATCCAGTATATTCTTATGTATCTGTTCTATTTCACTTTCGTCCTTTATAAGTGGAAGAGAAAGCGTATAGGTTTTTAAATCCAGAACATCTTTTTGCTTGAAGTTTTTCTTTAGTTCCAGATTAAAATAGTCCGACCATGTATCCTCCACATGAATGGAATTTAAAACCAAAACATAATCTTTAGTTTGAGCAAACAGAGGAAATACGATGATAAAAGAAAAGAAAATACCAATTATAAAACGGATCTTAGCAGTGTTTTTCATTGTTCCAATTTGTATATTGCACGCAAATATAGTAATAAATATGATTCACTCACTATCTACAATATAGAAAAATATATTCAAATTTACCCCCCCCCGTTCATATTGATTACCAACACATTACATTGCAGAAAAAGAAATAAGACAAAGAGAAAAGAAGGAGGATGGAAAAGGAATCCGAATAGTCTTCCAATCAATTTACTTTACAGTCACCTATTCATCCATTCAACAGGGACTAACAAAAAGAAACTAAAAGGGACGGCTTCGGACAATTCGAGCCGTCCCTTTTCTGTTATGGGTTTTCGTACTATCATGAATTCGCAACTTCCCAACCCGCTCCAATAAATTTCGTGAACGTGGCCGTTTTCTTGAAACGATCTCCCTCCTGCACACCGTTTAGAATACGGCCAAAAGGAGTCACATCTTTATATTTATAAATGAAAACGCAAGCCGCTTCCCCTTTTTTCAACATTTCCTCAGGACAATAAATTTTCTGTATCTTCACAATCACATTAAAATGAGAGAGCAAGTTATACTCGCGGATAGAAACCCTTGCTTTCGCTTTGTCATATTCGCTGAGTTCCGAAGGAGATGCCGATCTTGTACGCGAAACAGCATTCACATCGGATTCATTAAAGTTTCCGGTTATTTCTTCGGAAGAAGATTCCTGCGGAGGCAAAATGCTGTTCAAATCATCGCCCGGAATTACACTGTCTTCGGGATAAACTTTTTCCTTTTCCCTATTTTCCATGTCTTTATCTTTTATTTCCGTAACAGGTTCATTCACCACAAACTTTTTACCCGCCTCGGTTAAAGCTACCGTTACAAAATAATGAGGATATTTACGGACTGAGTACCAACTTTGTCGCGATTCGATAATCAAATCTACTTTATAGGTAACCATTCCTGCCGCCGCCAGTTTCTTCAAAGCAAAACGCCTGTCTTCATCATTCTCTTCGTAATAACCTGTAGCCAACGATACTACCTGGCTACTGTCTTGAAACATAACTAACTGATCTTCCAATGCATCTTCAGCTTCCCCTTTAGATAATTCGCCGTTTCCGCACGATGAAAATGCCGCTAAACAAAGCCCCATTATAGAGCCTAGCAAAAGTTTCGATGTCTTTTTCATAACATTAGATATTAAGTTTTACATTAACAACTCATTACAAACAGCCTTACTTTTTAATTAAGGGTCATAAAACGAGAAACGACTTAATTATCAATTGCCGGGCAAAATACTCAACTTCTATCCACAATCACCCCGCATTAATTCAATATTACACTATCGGCTACCTAAAAGCTCTTGTTTCTTACACTTTACAAATATAAACAATTTTACTAACAAATGCCAATTTATACAATTAAAAACGAATAACTTCCACCTGCGCATTCTTATATTGCGGCCTAGACTGACCGACGGAAGCATTGATAAATGTCGGATCGCAAATTATATATGGTTTTCCGTTCAATGTTACATAGTCTCCTTTTACGTCTTCATTAAAACAGACTGCCGTAGCAATAGGGTTCGGATAGTCCAGCAACACCACATCCAAGCTGATAAGCGTACGTACCAAATAGTTGAACAGCACCGAACGGTCTTCGCAATCGCAAGCCGGATAATAAAACAGCTCATCCACAAAGAAAGGTTTTTCGTATCCGAACTGCTCGTCATCCGTTTGATAGGTAAAGCCTGTCTGTACAAAATTCAGCAATATATTCGCAGGCTCTTTCTCGGACTTGCTGGCAATAGCAGCTTGCAAAGGAGGCAACATCACTCCGGAAGAAAGGTAGCAGCCAAGGTAACCGACAGTATTGCCAAACCAGATCCGATGCCTGACAGTATCTGTCATAGAAACAAGAATCGGATTTAATACTACTTAGGCGTCTTCTTAGGGTATGTACAAAATTAATCTGTAATCAGCTTACAACTAACCTGCATTTCAAATAAAAGTAGTATCTTTACACGGAGATAGTAAACGTTACAAATGCCAGATACATATATGTTCCATATCAGTAATATATATAACCGATATTACACATATTCATATCCGATATCTGTTACGCTTATCATTCAAAGGCTTATCCGGTAGTTTTATTACTATCGAAGGGTAGTTTTATAGACACTTAAAAATAGTTTTATGGCTAAATATGATTTCTTTATCGTACCGGGAAAGGAAGAGAAACCGCAGTATACGGCACGAATTGTGCATGAAGGGGAAATGGATATCGACAAGATTGCACGACAAGCAGCTTACTATAACCGGATGCCGCGCGCAACCATCCTGGCTGCATGGACCAACATAGCGGAAATAATCAGGGAAGCCTTGAAAGAAGGGAAACGGATTCACCTGAACGGTATCGGCTACCTCAGCCTATCCGCCACATCAGAGAAAGTAGATAACCCGAAAGTTCTCCGTGCGGAATCCATCCGGTACAAAGGTATCAATTTACGAACCGACAAAGAATGCGACCAGGCTATGTGTATTACAAAGTTCGAACGCACGCACGTTAAGCACACTCGGCCGGTGAGCGACGCAGACCTCCTGACTTTTCTGAAAGAGCATTTTAAAAACAACCCGTATATCACTCGCAAAAAGCTAGCGGCAAGTTGCGGACTCTCTTACATTACGGCAAACAGGAAACTGAAACAATTTGTAGAGGAGGGTATCCTAACCCACCCCGGACCCAGGAATTCTTCTTTCTATTTTCTGCATAAGGCATATGCCGGTATCCCAGAAACGGATGAGGAGAACCAAGGAAACCTTACGGAATAGGGCAAGAAATCTGATAAACTTAGTATTCTCTACCATCCGGACAAACCATCAGCCCAATCCCGCCCGTTTGCACTGCCGCAACGAAAAAATGAACCAGGCAAGCATCAACAGACGCAATAACAACGGTACGCACACGGAAAACACCAACACGATGAAAGAAAGGACGGCTTGAAGAATATACAGGACTTGCAGGGGAGAGATTTCTTCTTCAACCAGTACGGAGAGGAATCCGGCAATACGTTCTGCATGGTTCATTAATATACTCTTGGCATTGTCTGTACGGGAATGACGGAGGGATATTTCTTTTTTCATAATAGATATTTATTTAAGTTTATGACGCAAAGAAATATCTCCGTTGTGACAGAATACGTCACAAACCTATTTTTAGTGTTAAATCTTTAGCTTTATCTTGCAAATATTGAATGAATTCAGGTGACCCTAGCACCTCAATGTCTTCGAAAAGTCCTAAAACAAATCTTCCCACTCCTTCGTAACGACAGACTTCAGTCTGCAGAAGCCAATGGTTCTCATCTTCTTGCGTCAAATCGGATTCGGCCAAAGGAAACTCTTCCAACAAGAGACTTGCCGCCACCATGCCTAACCGCAGGGTAACCGGTAAACGCTTGTCGCTGCTTATATGAAACACATCCGTCCATATCTGGGCATGCTTGTCGGAATAAATCCAAGTGGTATCCAATACAGCTACCGACTGTATGCGCGAAAGCTTGAAAAGTTTATTCTGTCCGCTCTTCAGTTCGTAACACCACACTTCGGAGTTGTTTGCGGTAAAAGCGAACGGTTCCACCGCTCGGTCGGAAACCTGCTGGCTATGCGCCGAACGATATCCTTTAAGCACTACCTGCCGACGGGTTTTGATGGCTTCGTACAGGCTATGCACATTTTGTCCGATACCGCTCTGCACCACAATCTTCGAAAGAATATCGTAATCGTAAACATGATAAAGTTTTTTCTTCAGATTTTGCTTGATAACGCTGGTTCCGTCGAGACTCTCCACCGCCTGTTTCAGTAAGAGGGCTTCTTCCTCGGTAAAGTGTATCAATTCGGAAATATTCTTAAAATAAGGCGATGACTTATCCAGCCGATAACAGTTGCCTTTCTTCTCTACTACAAAGCCCGCCATCTTGAAAGCATCCAGATAACGGTAAATGCTGCGTGTAGTCATTTCCAACTGTTCCGCCAAATCCTGTACCGTATAACGGGTGTTTTGCGTAAGCAACATCATGAGGCGGAGTTGCCGCTCAAACTTTTGTAAATCCACTCTTTATCTAATTTAAAGTTTTTATTTTTCTCTATCTAGGCTTTGTTCAAGTTTTGATTATTTCACTTTGCTGGAAGTGAAGAAGCTGCGAGCCTGCCAACGGGCTACCGGTAAGATTGCAATCCCCCCTTATACCAGTTGGGGTTACATTACGCCGACCCATCTGCCTTAAGGGTGCGCTATCTGTTGAAATCCGCATCATTCGACTAAGGTTCGCATTTTATTGAAAGAGTTCCAGTTGAGCATCACCCAGCAGATTGAAGGTCATACGATGATAGGATGTTGTACCGTATTTACGAATGGCCTCCCTATGCTTTTTAGTGGGGTAGCCTTTGTTATGGCTCCAGTCGTAATAAGGGTATTCTTCGTGCAAACGGTTCATATAATCGTCCCGATAGGTTTTGGCCAAGATGGATGCGGCAGCAATGGAAAGATATTTGCCATCGCCTTTTACTACGGTAGTATGAGGAATATCGGCATACTTCGTAAAGCGGTTTCCATCGATAAGCAAATGTTGCGGACGAATCTTCAACCCATCAACTGCCCGATGCATAGCTAAAAAAGAGGCCCTCAAGATATTTATTTCATCAATTTCCTCGGGAGTGACAATCCCTACCGCCCAAGCCAACGCTTCGCGCTCTATCACCTCGCGCAAAGCATAACGCTGTCTTTCGGTCAACTGCTTGGAATCATTCAACATTTCGTTTCTAAAGTCTTTTGGTAGAACGACGGCGGCTGCATAGACAGAACCTGCCAGACAACCGCGGCCGGCCTCATCACAACCGGCTTCTATCAAATCCTCATGTAAATAAGGTAATAGCATAATACTTCATTTAATGGTTCCTTCGACAAACCGGTCTCCTACGTGCCCAATCCCGATATGCAGAATCCGGTTTCTAAAGAAAGATTCTCTCTCGGCAAAAATACGATTTTCATCCGGGTTTCCATTCTCCCGAAGAGTAAACTTTACTTTTTTCAGCTTTTGATTTTTCATTATTTGTTTATCCATTACCTTTGCACCTTAAAAAGAGAAGCATGTTTACCGTTATTGGATGTATGATAGCAGGTATCTTTATCGGATATGCTGCGCGCCGTATAAGATTTTCATGGATATCCCACCTTACTACCGGGTTAATATGGATATTGCTTTTTCTACTCGGTTGGGAAGTGGGACATAACCAAAAAGTGATTTCCGCTCTTCCTGCCTTAGGGCTGGATGCCTTATTGCTTACTGTGGCTGCACTATTAGGCAGTTGCCTGCTTGCATGGGGTCTGTGGCGGAAAATGGCGTCCCATAAACATATCTGTTCCCAAGAACACACGGCCTTGGCGACAGGGGAAGAAAAGACAAACAAAGAGCGTCAGAATAGCTTGGATATGACCGTGTATGAGGGGAATATATACAACGGAAAAACAAAAAACGAAGGAATAAAGAAGGAGGAAACATGAAAGGAAGTCTGTATATTGTCGGATTTTTCATTGCAGGGATTCTGTGTGGCCTCAACAACTGGCTTCCTCTGGCAGAACACAGCAGCAAGATTAGTTTCTATGCCCTTTGTGCTCTGATGTTCAGTGTAGGACTAAGCATTGGAAACAGCCCCGATACAATTCGCAATTTTAAAGCCCTAAATCCCGGTTTGGCTTTGTTACCGCTAGCTACCGCAGCCGGAACTTTAGGCGGATGCATCGTTATAAGCCTGTTCTTGCCCTACTCCATCACCGATTGTCTGGCGGTAGGCTCGGGCTTCGGCTATTACTCCCTTTCCAGCATTCTGATTACCGAAAGCAAAGGAGCGGAATTAGGTACCATAGCCTTGCTCTCGAACATCATCCGCGAACTTATTACGTTACTGTGTGCACCACTGCTCGTCCGTTTTTTCGGCACATTGGCTCCTATCTCAGCCGGAGGCGCCACTACTGCCGACACCACATTGCCTATCATTACCCGCTACAGCGGACAGCAGTATGCCATGCTCTCCATTTATCACGGTTTTGTTGTGGACTTCAGCGTGCCGTTTTTAGTTACCTTGTTTTGTTCGATATAAAATCAGAACAAACTTCAAACCTTTTCATACAACTATAAGATCTATCTTCCTCATCCGTGTTAAAAAGGCCTCTTAATTGAACTATTATGGCCAACAAATCGCCCGCCGCAAAGTGCTTCTATCTATACCAAATTTCCAATTTCTCTCCAAACTGTATTATAGTTAACTTCTGAGTTTCCTGATATTTTCCATTTACATAACCATAGAACGCATAATAGTTAAGAGAAAATGACATTCTATTCATATTTTCACAACATACAGACCACTTACTCTGTTTTCATAGCCTCTTTCTATTTAAACAGGCTCTATCACTTTATCATAAACATAAGAACTAAAAGGAAAATATAAACATACAACATGCACTCTGATGGTCAGTACATCTTCCACAGGAAATTGAATCTTCGTCTGAAATTTAATCTTTTCTAAAGGTTTAATTTGATAAAGTCTTTTAGGAGATTCATATCTCCCATCTACATATTGGCATAACCCATAGAAATAAACATTCTCTTCCATCATACTATGAATTTGAATGAATGCTCCAGATTCTGATGCTGTAAAAATTGAATACTGAGGCATATAAAGTTCTCTATTCGAAGCATTGCAAAGCTCTATTACAACCTCTTTTTTTACAGTGTCGTAGTAACTATTAACAGAGATACTATCTTCCATTTCTTGCTTCCCTTGCGCAGAAAGAGATAAACAAGAGGCAAGCCATAAAAAGGTAATTAATATTGTTTTCATAAGCCAACTCTTTATTTATAGTATTTTTGAGAAATCTTATATCTTTCTTGATTTAACCACAACTGATACTTTCTTATTCTCTGATAAGATTCTGTTACATCTGTATTCGTTTCCATTTCTGTTTTGTATGCGTTAATTTCATTTTTATAATATTCGGAAGGCTCAATATACTTCACCGTAAAATCCTTATCCTTACGATCTTGAATAAGCAACATTTTTATTTGAGGCAAAACGAACAAACCTTTTATTTTCACCTCCAATATAAGTAGCATCATATCCAATACTAAGGTTCAGACTTTCTCCTCCGTTACGAGTGGATTTTGAAAATGGAAGCTCATATGAAGAGATTGGAATGATTGTATCTTCCAGTAATTCTGCGAATTCCACCAATTTAGTATCTACCTCCAAACCACATGCCTGTATATATTTAAATTTAGCAGAATATAGAAAACGCTCCGTCACAGGAATCTCCTTATTCAACATACGAGGAGTTAATAAAAAAGGAGTAAAACGCCTACAACTATCTGGAATATACACCGGATAATAAATTCCACCTTCCACTATATCATCATCGCCCAAACATGGTATAAAATAGTACGAACCGTAAAGAGAAGAATATGAAAGTTGAACGAACTCATATAAAGGAGAATTTCCTTTGGTCAATGCAAGGAAAGAATCATATTCATGTTCCTTTTGTAACTGCTTAAGAAATTCTTTCGCATGTAAATTGTTAATCTCTGGGACAACAAATTTCAAATTAATTAGCCGATTTTCTTTATCACAACTTATTAGAAATGAAATCAATCCTAAAAAGTATATCCAAATACCTATATTAGCAATGTTTCCCACAAGCGCAAAATTTAGTTTTCGTAAATAAAGTTATATTTATTTGAATAAACAAGTAAAATAAAAGAAACTTTATAAGGTTTCCACTTTAGAGAAGACAAACGGAAATGTTAGATAAAAGTTATTTTACATGATTCAAAAAAAGAAAACTATCATAGTCATTAAAAAATTCAGGTAAAGCATATACAACAAAAAAGGAAATAATAAAGAATAACATAACAAGTTTCTGTGAATGGAGTTACAAAAGTATGCTTCTTTATTTTAAAGCAGAGAACTTTCATCACCAAAACAATACATTTATCAAACAAGTAAATATATTTTCCATCACTAAGCGAACACCAACTCCGTAAACCTTCAGAATAATAGAAAATCACCCTGACATATTACCCGAATAAATAAAAATATTATCTTTGCAACCAGACAATACTCTGTATACGTCTAATACAAAACTTAAAACAGAAAAAATGTTATTAACAACCACTCCCACAATCGAAGGGAAAAAGATTATCACCTATTATGGCGTAGTAACCGGCGAGACCATTATCGGCGCCAATGTTTTCAGAGATTTTATGGCCAGCATACGCGACTTCTTCGGCGGACGTTCCGGGGCATACGAAGATGTATTACGGGAAGCTAAGAATACTGCTATGGCAGAAATGTCTAAAGAGGCGGAACGCATGGGAGCCAATGCCGTAGTAGGCATAGACTTGGATTATGAGACTGTAGGGCAGTCGGGCAGCATGCTGATGGTCACTTGCAGTGGTACGGCAGTGAGGTTCGAATAACGGTGACAGATAAAAAGGATCTGTCACACCTTAGTAGCCGGTTCTTGAACATCTAACGCCCTGATTCATCAAATATTGTCCTGCCGGTAACAGATGTGACAGATATAACTTACTTTTTATTTTCGTTTGAAGGAGAGTATAGATTACTTCGAAGAAGTGCCACTCTCCAAAATACTGACAATAGAGAATAAGGTGAAACAAATACCGCCTAACCCGGCTAATACACGTGCCGGAACAAAATAATAATTGTGTTCCGAAGCCATCTCAAACAAGAAGGCGGAGAGAAACAGACAAATCAAGGCTGTAAAGATAGGAATCAACGGAATCCGGTTGGAAAGCTTAAACTCCCGCCGCCATATCTTGGAAAGCAGAATCACTTTGCTGGAAATACTGTAACACACTAAACCAAGCCCTATCATAATGTAACCGGTCGCCCCGTTTGCCACATTCGGTGTGGTTGCAATCAGAATCAATCCCCATATTACGCTCAGGCTTCCCATTACAAGTACCAGAAGAGGCCATAACGAACGTTCTCTTTCCGAGAAAAGATTTCGTATTTGCCGTACGATGGTAGCAACTAATGCTATCAGACTAGTACAAATACAAGCCAGCCCCACCATAACGTGACCCGCCACAAAATACTTTGAAGAGATTCCGGCATTTGACAATAACGCAAAAGCCCATGCCCAAGCAATAATAGCAAATATCGCGGCAATAGAAATAAGCAATAGGGCTTGTACACGTATAAACGCTGCGGAAGGAACCACGTGGTCGTTACGTTTTGCATTGAGTGTAAGCATGGTAAAACGGGTAGATGATGTAGCAGTAGTCGCTACGCAAGCGGTAATAAGAGCTACTCCGCAAATTACATGACCCGCTACAAACGAAGCTGTTCCGGTAGATGAGTATAACCAATACAAACCTCCCATAAATGTCACCAAGGCCGAGACATAGCCCAGAATAGGAAACGCATATTTACTGGTTTCTCCAAATGTACCGATAATTTGCCGGATAATGATAGCGGCTGTGGAGTATAAAGCAATACATATCATTCCTAAAGAAAAAACTACCGGTCCGGCTACATATTTACCAGGATCTGAACCGTAAGATATAATAAATGATCCGTAGCCAAAACAAAACAGAGCCATAAGCAACGGTATCGCCCTGAACAAAACACTAATGCCGTAATTCATACTATTTATTCTTTGAATTTGTATTCAAAACAGCATAAATCACGGCATTGTTCTGCCTTTTATATTTTTAAAACATTTTGCTTACCCTCTGAATGCCTGCTACTAATGCGTCTATTTCTTCTTTAGTATTGTACAAGGCAAAAGATGCACGAACCGTACCCTCTATTCCCAAACGCTGCATTAAAGGTTGCGCACAATGATGCCCAGTGCGAACGGCTATACCCAACCGGTCGAGTAAAGTACCCATATCAAAATGATGGATGTTGCCTACAAGAAAAGAAATCACACTGCTTTTGTGTTCCGCTTCACCGAAAATCCGCATGCCTTCGATGGTTTTTAATTGTTGCATACCATATTCTGTCAATTCGTGCTCGTATGCAGCAATATTATCCATACCAATGGCAGATACATAATCAATGGCTTTAGCCAGCGAAGTAGTTCCTATATAATCGGGTGTTCCGGCCTCGAACTTATAAGGAAGTTCATTGAAAACGGTTTTCTCGAAAGTAACGCTTTGTATCATTTCCCCTCCTCCCTGATAAGGCGGAAGTTTATCGAGCCATTCCTCTTTTCCATACAACACTCCGACTCCCGTAGGCCCATAAATTTTATGTCCGCTGAAAGCGAAGAAATCGGCATCCAAATCCCGGACATCTACTGTCATATGCGGAACAGACTGGGCCCCATCTACTAACACCGGCACTCCATGTGCATGAGCCGTTTCAACCATCTGTTTCACCGGATTTACCGTACCCAATACATTCGACACTTGCGTTATGCTAACAATTTTTGTCCGTTCGGAGAACAATTTTTCGTACTCATCCAGCAATAATTCCCCTTTATCATTCATAGGAATCACTTTTAACACGATTCCCTTACGGGCGGCCAACAGTTGCCATGGAACAATGTTACTATGATGCTCCATCACGGAAATAATTACCTCATCGCCTTCACGCATGAATTCCTCTCCGAAAGAAGATACGAATAAATTGATGCTTTCCGTCGTGCCGCGTGTAAAAATGATCTCATTCGTAGAAGCCGCATTCAAAAACTTACGTACCGTTTCGCGTGAGGCCTCATGCAGGTCGGTAGCCTGTTGAGAAAGAAAATGGACCCCCCTATGCACATTCGCATTTACCGAGTAGTATTCATCGGTAATAGCCTCTACCACACAACGAGGTTTCTGTGTGGTAGCTCCATTATCGAAATAAATCAGTGGTTTACCATACACTTCCCGTTGAAGAATGGGGAAATCTTCTCTTATTTTGTTTACATCATACATATCCAAACACATTATCAATTTAAGTTCTGCAAGTTTCTTTCTCCTTTAATAGGAAAGATTCATTATCTTCTAACACACAGATAACTCTTTTTTCACCACCAGTTATCCTAATTCCGCAACACAACCCGTACTTTAGAATAATTGCCCAAGCTCTGCAAACTCCGAGTACGCTTCATTCCTATCACGCAATTACAAACTTCTTTTGGGGCTCTGTTTTCCTTGTTTGTATAAACATGAAGCGATACGTCTCACATACTACTCTTTACAAAGAGTACAACCCTGGCATTTATTTAATTCACCCCGGAAACGTTTCTCCACCAATCGATGCAATCTGTCTTTCAAAGCCTCCAGACGAATCTCATCGATCACTTCATTTACAAACGCAAACATCAACAACAAGCGCGCCTCTTTTTGAGGAATACCCCGTTGTTGCATATAGAACAAAGCATTTTCATTTAACTGTCCGATGGTAGCTCCATGACTGCACTTCACATCATCGGCATAAATTTCCAATTGAGGTTGTGTATACATATGCGCCTCTCGGGTAGCACACAAATTCCGGTTAGTTTGCTGTGAAGAGGTATGCTGCGCGCCTTCGCGAACCAAAACTTTCCCGGCAAAAGCTCCCACAGCACTATCATCCAACACATATTTAAATAACTCATAGCTTTTACAATCGGGCACAGCATGGTCAATAAACGTATTATTATCCACCCGTTGTTGCTTGTCCTCAATAGCCATACCCAAAAGGCTGATTTCAGCTCCCCGTCCGGTTAAAGTAACTTCGGTGGTATTACGGGTAATACCATTGTGCAAGGTCATACCGTTCAGCATCACATTACTATCTGCCTCTTGTTGGACAAACAGGTTGCTGCAACGAACCGTAGCATTATGAGTCTCTTCCAGTTCATATAAATCAAAAGCACTGCCTGCACCGGCATAAACTTCAATGACCTGAGTAGCCAAGAAATCGACACTATTCATTGCATGATCACACACCAATAGTTTAGCTTGCGCTCCTTCTTCCAAAATAATCAGTACACGACGATTTGCCATGAAATTTACATCTGCCCGCAAGATATTGACCAGCTGAAGAGGTTTCTCTACTACTACACCTTTGGGTACATACAAAAAGAAACCATCCTGCGCCAACATGGTATTTAACGCAACAATTCCGTCTTTCGAGGTATCGGCTAACTTACCGTAATACTTGGCAACTAACTCCGGATACAATTCGGCCATTTCTTTCAAGCTACCTAAGATAACGCCTTCAGGCAGATGTCCTTTGGGAAGTGCTCTATTATAAAATGCATCATTTACTACGAAATATAACGCTGTACTCATATTCGGGACATCGCATCTGAACACTTCATAGGGATTCACCGGAATATCCAAACGATTGAGGTTCAAACCATAATCGGGCTCGAACAGCTTCGCCATATCCGTATATTTATATCGTTCCTGTTTACGGGTAGGAAAACCTAACCGGCAGAAATCGGCAAAAGCTTGCCTACGAAGACGGCTCATCACCTCCGCACTGTGCCCGTTAATCATATCTTCGCATTGCGTAAACAGATCGATGTATTGTTGTTCTGCTTTCATCATTCTTACTTTTTTATGATTATCCTCTTCACTATCTTTTTCTTTCATTCAGAGACTTTCCATTTTAATCTACTAAAAGAATAAAAGGCCATTTCTTTTTGAGTTTTTCTTTCAAACGTATCCTATGCTATTCCGCTTCGAAGTTTCTATTTCTTCTACGAATGTTCTTTTTAAATAAATGAAAAGCAACTTATCCGGAACAAATCAAAAGAGAGCAAACAGACGATAATCGGAATTTGTTTCCTTAGTCTTCCAATTCCTTTTTAATCCAGTCGTAACCTTTCTCTTCCAACTCAAGAGCTAACTCCGGTCCCGCGGTTTTTACAATACGACCATTATAAAGAACATGTACCACATCGGGCTTAATATAGTCCAACAAACGTTGGTAATGAGTAATCACCAATACACTGGTTTCGGGAGTCTTCAATTTATTAACACCTTCGGCCACAATGCGTAATGCATCTATATCCAACCCAGAATCTGTTTCATCGAGAATACTCAGTTTCGGTTCCAACATTGCCATCTGGAAGATTTCGTTACGCTTCTTCTCACCCCCACTGAAGCCTTCATTCACAGAGCGGTTTGCCAGTTTGGTGTCCAACTCGACCACAGCTCGTTTTTCACGCATCAATTTCAAAAACTCGCTGGCACTCAATGCAGGCAACCCTTTATATTTGCGTTGTTCGTTTACTGCCGTCCGCATAAAGTTAACCATACTTACTCCCGGAATCTCCACCGGATATTGAAAAGAAAGAAAAAGGCCCTCATGACTGCGATCTTCCGGACTCATAGTCAACAAATCTTTTCCCTCAAACGTAACGGTTCCTTTCGTCACCTCATAGGATGGATGACCTACCAACACATTACTTAATGTACTTTTACCCGAACCGTTCGGCCCCATTATGGCATGCACTTCACCTGCTTTCACACTCAGGTTGATACCTTTCAATATCTCTTTGCCATTAATATCGGCATGTAAATCTTTTATCTCTAACATAGATTTTTAAATTAAGAATGAAGAAATCCTTCATTATCTATATTCATTTATTATTCTCTATTTTATTTACCCAACACTTCCTTCAAGTGATACGGCAAGCAACTTTTGAGCTTCTACAGCAAACTCCATCGGCAGTTTGTTCAATACTTCTTTCGCATATCCGTTTACAATCAGGCCGATGGCATCTTCTGTAGGAATACCTCGCTGGTTGCAATAAAATAGTTGGTCTTCCGATATTTTAGAAGTAGTTGCTTCATGCTCTACAATAGCTGTTTCATTATGAATATCCATATAAGGGAATGTATGAGCGCCACATTGACTTCCCAACAGAAGAGAATCACACTGACTATAATTACGGGCATTATCGGCTTTTTCTGCTACTCGTACCAATCCTCTATAGGAATTCTGACTTTTACCGGCCGATATACCTTTACTGATAATCGTACTGCTAGTATTCTTCCCTATATGAATCATTTTTGTTCCGGTATCCGCCTGCTGGTAGTTATTAGTTACCGCTACCGAATAGAATTCTGCCTGCGAATTATCTCCTCCCAAAATACAACTAGGATATTTCCAGGTAATAGCCGAACCCGTTTCTACCTGTGTCCACGAAAGTTTGCTGTCTACTCCCCTGCAATGTCCGCGCTTCGTTACAAAATTATATACGCCGCCTTTACCTTCCGCATCACCTGGATACCAGTTCTGTACGGTACTATATTTCACTTCAGCCCTATCAAGTACTACAATCTCCACAATGGCAGCGTGCAACTGATTTTCATCACGCATAGGGGCCGTGCAACCTTCCAGATACGATACATAACTATCGTCATCCGCTACAATTAGCGTCCGCTCGAACTGTCCGGTATTGGCAGCATTGATACGAAAATAGGTGGAAAGTTCCATCGGGCAACGGGTTCCTTTCGGTATATATACGAAGGAGCCGTCACTGAATACGGCCGAGTTTAAAGCGGCAAAGAAATTGTCACGATATGGAACTACCGATCCTAAATACTTCTTTACCAAGTCAGGATGTTCACGCACAGCTTCACTGATAGAACAGAAAATTATTCCTTTCTCCATCAACGTTTCTTTAAAGGTGGTTTTTACGGAAATGGAATCCATTACCGCATCAACGGCCACTCCACTCAAAGCCATCCGTTCCTCCAAAGGAATTCCTAACTTATCGAAAGTCTTTATTAATTCCGGGTCTACTTCATCCATACTTTTCGGCCCTTTCTTTTTAACCGTAGGATCTGCATAATAAGAGATTGCCTGATAATCTATTTCAGGAATGGTTAGATGCGCCCATGTAGGCATTTCCATAGTCTGCCAATAACGAAACGCTTTTAAACGAAATTCAAGTAACCATTCCGGTTCGTTTTTCTTTGCAGAAATCAAACGTACGGTATCTTCATTTAATCCACGCTCAATGACTTCAGTATGAACATCGGTAGTGAATCCATACTTATACTTTTCTTGGGCTATTTGTTTGATAAGTTTATTCGGTTCCTCTTCGGTTACACCTTTTTGAGCAGACTTCTCCTCTACTTCATAAGGTTCAGCTAACCTTTCGGATTTATTATTATTCTGCATAGTTTACTTTATTATTTGTTCGGTAACTTGTTTAATGGCCGGAAAGAAAAGTCCGGTAACTCTTTCAACCGGGTAATATAACAAGGAATCTTCTTTCTTGGTTTTACTAATTAACACATTATCAGAATCAATATATTGCAACACCTGGATAAAGAGCCCTATCCACAATATATTCATTAATATGCCGAGCAACGCCCCGCTAAGACGATTGATTCCCCCCAGATGCACAGCGTCCAACGCTTTGGTCAGCATGGAAGCTATTATGTATAAGATTAAAGGAATTGCCACCCAGATAGCAATAAAAGAGATTACTTGAGCCACAGTGACGGATGTGCCTATTTGAGGTGCCAACTTCTCTCCCACCATACCATATAAAGATCGCGCCACCAGCAAACCGGCAATAAGCCCGATGATAGAAGCTAACTGTTTGAGTAAGCCCTTCATAAGGCCAACCACCATCCCTATACCAAGTAATACCAAAATTATGATATCTATCGTATTCATTTTCCTAACCTGATACATTAATGTGCCAATTACGCAAATCTAAGAATTCGGCAATTGGCACACGAATGTTTTGAAATGCCTTACCGGCACATTGTAGTATTATAATGTTGCTTTTACTTCTACTTCCTGGAATGTTTCAATGATATCGCCTACCTTAATATCGTTATAATTCTGTAGACTAATACCACACTCAAAGTTTACGGCAACTTCTTTCACATCATCCTTAAAACGTTTCAAAGCATTGATTTCACCTGTAAAGATGACGATACCGTCACGAATAAGCCGAGCCTTGTCAGAACGCTTCACCTTACCTTCTTTTACAATGGCACCGGCCACAGTTCCCACCTTAGTAATATGGAACACCTCACGCACTTCGATTGTAGCAGTCACTTCTTCTTTCACTTCCGGAGCCAGCATACCCTCCATGGCAGCTTTTACATCTTCAATCGCATCATAAATGATAGAATAAAGACGAATATCAACACCTTCCTGCTCAGCAATCTTACGAGCTGACATAGACGGACGAACCTGAAAACCTATAATAACTGCATCCGAAGCTGCTGCCAAGCTGACATCCGATTCGGAAATCTGACCTACAGCCTTATGGATGACATTAACCTGAACATTCTCAGTAGAAAGCTTAATCAACGAATCGCTCAAAGCCTCGATAGAACCGTCCACGTCACCTTTCACAATAACATTCAGTTCATGGAAATCACCTAGAGCTAAACGACGTCCCACTTCATCCAAAGTGAGCAATCTTTGCGTACGCAAGCCTTGTTCACGTTGTAATTGTTCACGTTTGTTCGCAATTTCACGAGCCTCTTGTTCTGTTTCAATTACATGGAATACATCGCCAGCCTGAGGAGCACCATTTAATCCCAATATCAATACAGGTTCCGACGGACCAGCTTCTTTAATACGCTGGTTACGTTCATTGAACATCGCCTTCACTTTACCGTAATTTGTTCCTGCCAATACAATATCACCCATCTTCAAAGTACCGTTAGCCACCAATACAGTTGCGATATATCCACGTCCTTTATCCAATGTAGATTCTATGATGGAACCGGTTGCACGACGGTTAGGATTAGCTTTCAAATCAAGCATCTCGGCCTCCAATAAGACTTTTTCCATCAAATCGGCAACACCTAGACCTTTCTTTGCTGAAATATCCTGCGATTGATATTTACCACCCCATTCTTCTACCAGGTAATTCATAGCAGCCAGTTCCTCTTTAATTTTATCAGGATTTGCAGTCGGCTTATCTATTTTATTAATGGCAAAGACAATAGGTACCCCAGCAGCCATCGCATGATTGATAGCTTCCTTTGTCTGAGGCATCACATTATCATCGGCAGCTACAATGATAATAGCGATATCCGTCACTTTAGCTCCACGGGCACGCATTGCCGTAAACGCCTCGTGTCCAGGCGTATCGAGGAATGTAATATGACGTCCGTCTTCTAATTTCACATTGTATGCACCGATATGTTGAGTAATACCTCCGGCTTCACCGGCAATTACATTAGCTTTACGAATATAGTCGAGCAAAGAAGTTTTTCCATGGTCAACGTGTCCCATCACAGTAACAATCGGAGCACGAGGTTGCAAATCTTCTTCTCTGTCCTCTTCCTCGGTAATGGCCTCCGCAACTTCAGCACTGACATATTCGGTTTTAAAACCAAATTCTTCCGCTACAAGATTAATTGTTTCCGCATCCAAACGCTGGTTAATAGATACCATAATACCAATACTCATACATGTTCCGATGACTTTAGTAACTGGTACATCCATCATACTGGCAAGTTCATTGGCAGTTACGAATTCCGTCAGTTTCAAGATCTTACTTTCTGCCATTTCCAGGTTTTCCAGTTCCTGCTGACGTGACATTACCGACTCTCTTTTTTCTTTACGGTATTTAGAGGTCTTCGTTTTACCTTTATTTGTTAAACGAGCCAGCGTTTCCTTTACCTGTTTAGCAACATCCTCGTCACTAACTTCCACTTTGGTAAAGGTTTTTTTGAAACGGTCCTTCCCTCCATGCTTAGCATTACCTCCTTGTAGAGAAGCAGGTTTACTGGCATTATTACCACCTTTCTCTCCATTCACAAAACGGCCATTCGTACCTACGGTATTAATATCAACCCGTTCTTTATTTATCCGGCTTCTCTTCTTCTTATTCTTTTTACTATCCTCATCCGTGTCTCCTGATTTCTGCACCTTATCATCAACCTTTCTGATTTCCTTGATAATAGCATCTTTCATCTGTTTCTTCTGCTCCAGACGGAGTTTTTCTTTCTCTTCTCGTTCTTTCCGTTTCTCTTCTTTCGTTTTCTTTTTCGGACGAGTAGACTGATTTAATGCAGCAAGGTCAATCTGACCTACTACATTTATTTTTGAAACAAACTCTGGTTGACGGATTTTAAACACTCCATCATCCGTCACATTCTCTTCTTTTTCCATTTCTTGTGATGAAATCACTTCTTCTTTTACTTCTTCCGACACGGAAAGCGATTCATTCTCAACAGGTTGTTGTTCTACCTCTATAGGATCTTCCGTTTTTATATTCATCTCTTTAATCTCTTCTTGAGGCATAACCATATTTTCTATTGGCTGTTCCGTTTCTATTACAGAAGGTTCCACTATTCCCTCTGCCATCCCCGAAGCCTCTTTCTTCACGGATTCAGCAACCGGTTCCTCATTTTCTTTCTTAAAAGAAGGTTTTCTTCTATTCAAACTTTCCAAGTCAATTTTCCCTACCGGTTTGAATTTAGGACGCGCGCTCTCGGGCACGACTGTTTTTACAACCTCATCTTTTGATTTCTTTTCTACTTCTGCTGACACTTCTTTAAAACCATCAATTGAAATTGAAGCTTTATTGCGATCTTTATTTTGACGTTCCTGAATAAATTTTTCAGATTCGAGCCGCAGATTCTTATCTTTACTAAACTCTTTCACGAGCAAAGCATATTGTTCTTCTGTAATTTTTGTATTAGGATTTGCCTTAATATCAGCGAACCCTTTCTTCTGCAAAAACTCGACGACCGTCGTTATTCCTACATTTAAATCTCTTGTTACTTTGTTTAATCTAATCGTCATACTTTACTCCTCAAATTCTGCCTTTAAAATTCTCAATACATCATCAACTGTATCTTCTTCAAGATCCGCTTTTTCGATGAGCATTTCGCGAGGAGCATTCAATACGCCTTTTGCCGTATCAATACCAATGCCTTTTATAGCATTAATTACCCATTCGTCAATTTCATCCTTGAATTCGTCCAAATAGATATCCTCTTCATCTGCCGTTTCATCCAATTCACGGAACACATCTATCGTATACTCGGTAAGCATACTGGCTAGTTTAATATTCAAACCGCCTTTACCGATCGCTAAAGAGACTTCCTCCGGCTTCAGATAAACTTCCGCTTTGCGATTTTCTTCATCCAAACGAATTGAAGAAATCTTAGCCGGATTCAACGCACGTTGTATAAATAGAGACATATTAGATGTATAATTAATCACATCTATGTTCTCATTACGAAGTTCCCGCACAATTCCATGAATGCGCGCACCTTTCACACCTACGCAAGCTCCCACCGGATCAATACGGTCATCATACGATTCCACCGCAATTTTAGCACGTTCACCAGGTATACGAGCTATCTTTTTAATGGTTATCAATCCATCATTGATTTCAGGAACTTCCATTTCAAATAAACGTTGTAAAAAGACCGGCGAAGTACGACTCAAAATAATTTTCGGATTATTATTAGTATTATCTACACGAGCCACTACCGCTCTTACAGTTTCCCCCTTGCGATAAAAATCACTGGGAATTTGCTCAGATTTCGGAAGAAGCAATTCATTGCCCTCATCATCTAGTAACAGCATTTCTTTCTTCCATATTTGGTAAACCTCAGCGCTGATCACCTCGCCCACCTTATCAGTATATTTATTATATAAACTGTCTTTTTCCAATTCTAATATCTTAGAAGCTAATGTTTGACGTAAGTTCAAAATAGCACGGCGTCCGAAATTGGCAAAAATCACTTCATCCGTCACTTCCTCACCTACTTCATATGAAGCATCTATTTTTTGCGCTTCCGATAAAGAGATCTGCATATTCGGATTTGTCAAATTCTCATCTTCCACCACTTCACGATTCCGCCAAATTTCGAAATCGCCTTTATCGGGATTTACAATTACATCATAATTTTCATCAGTACCGAACATCTTTGCAATCACACTGCGGAAACTCTCCTCGAGCACACTCACCATCGTGGTTCTATCGATGTTTTTCAATTCTTTAAATTCCGAAAATGTATCAATCAAACTGATTGTTTCCTCTTTCTTAGCCATAACTTCTATTTAAAACTAATTAGATATTTAGTATATTTTACTTCATTATAATCAAGCAGCACATCCTCTTCCACCAATTGCGGACGCTTAGCCCCTTCTATTTTCACTTTCTTAACGACAGTTACTACAAAATGATTGTCGTCTGCCATCTTCAAGATGCCTGTGATTTTTCGACCGTCTTTTATCAAAGTCTCCACTTCTTTTCCTACATGATTCTTATATTGTTGAAGAACTTTAAAAGGCTGACCGATTCCTGCCGATCCTACTTCCAACTCAAAGTCCTCTTCTTCCCGGTTCAATTTCGATTCAATAAATCGGCTCAATTCTACACAATCTTCAATCCATACACCTTCTGCATGGTCAATTTCCACCACGATTTTATCATCCGGACTTACGGTTATATCTACTAAAAAATAGTCTTTTCCCCGAAGCCACTCTTCCACAATGTTACTAACTAGATTTTTGTCTATCATTCAATTCACTATTAAGAATAAAAAAAGGGCTCTAGAAAGCCCCTTCACATTTTCATCCATTTCGTTTGCAAATATACAAATAATCGCATCAACCACAAAGATTTAAAGAAAAAATATTATTTTTGCGAGAATTAATTAACCCATAAATAATATCCCCATGCATAAAAGACTTCATAACCCCAATAAACAGTTCATGATAGGCGCCGGTATTTTAGCTTTCGCAGTAATTTGTGTTGTAGTTCTTTTTACTTTATTAGCTCTTCGAATGAACCATAAATCAGAACAGCCTGTAACTTATAATGATATATATCAAATTGAATTAAAAAACGGATTTATGGGTGAATCCGTTTCCATTTATATAAATGACAGTTTACTATTCAACCAAAATGTGGACACTGATACACTCCGGTTACAAATAAAGCGCTTTAATGATACCAATGCTCTGCTTGTAGTAAACAACCATACTGATAAAGTGACCACCTTTAACTTAAAAGAAAAAGGTGGACGCATAATTCTTCGAAAAAAAGGTGAAATTATTTCGATGACGTCAATTGATTGGTAACAACCGGCGCCAATACCTTCTTATAAGCAGTTTGATCTGCAAGAATCCTTATAGCTTCTTTCAAATCGGAATCATCTTTCAGTTGTTGAATGATAGCTCCTTTTTGAAAGTAGTTACGTTTTATAATTTCATCTTCTATCAATCGTTTAATATCTTTTGAAAAATGATCCAGATCACGTTCCAAATTATGAGTCAGCTTCCTTTCAAGTGCTTCAAATTCGGGGCTTGCATCTTCTATGTACCCTTCAATTCCAGCAATTTCTTTAAGCGCCTTCAAAGCCTTCTCACTTTCTTTATCATAAGTAAAGTCTGATTTCTTCACTTGTTCCTTGAAATCCGCATAATCCTCATCCGACAAAGTAAAGGTCTCCGGAGTTGCTATTACCGGATTTTTAAGGCAATAATCCGTTGCATAATCAAACAGCACATCATCATTTACCAAATAATATAATATAGTTGGAAGTTTCTCTTCTTTCACAATAATATCTGGCGTCACCCCGCCACCGTCTCGCACTTCACGCCCTGCAGCCGTATGAAACACATGAGTAAGGCTATCGGGGATACGTTCCGGACGACCTATGGCATCTCGATTCTGATAATTTATAGCTTGTACACAACGTCCGCTTGGTATATAATATTTCGATGTGGTTATTTTGAGATTTCCACTATAAGGCAAATCCCGAATAATTTGCACCAACCCTTTCCCATATGTACGTGTTCCAACAATCACCGCCCGGTCTAAATCCTGCAAAGCGCCTGCTACAATCTCAGAGGCAGAAGCAGATTCTTCATCTACCAACACAGCTAACGGCATACTCACATCCAAAGGTTCTTTTGTAGTTTTGCTTACAGAAGATGCTTGTTTCAATTTACCTTTTGTAGAGAGCACTTCCACGCCTTTCGGTAAAAATAAATTAAGGATTTCAACGGCTTCACCCATCAATCCACCATGATTACCTCTCAAATCAAGCACTAAAGAAGTAGCCCCTTTCTGCTTTAAATCAATCAAGGCTCTTCGAACATCACGGGAACAGTTCTCCGTAAAACTGCTCAACAAAATATACCCAACTTGTTCGTCCATCATTCCATAATAAGGAACTGCAGGAGTCTGGACATTTTTACGAGTAATTTTAAATTCTATCGGTTGCAGAGTCCCCGGGCGTTCTACTTTTAACATAAAGCTAGTGCCTGCTTCACCCCTCAACATATCACTTACTTCCGATGTGGACTTACCAGAAAGGTCCTTTCCATCAATTTCCAACAGCACATCACCAGCCCTTAAACCAACCTCTGCAGCAGGCATATTTTCATAAGGCTCAGCAATAACTACATGGTTTTTCTTTTTGTGAAAACGAATTACAGAGCCTATCCCTGCATATTTACCGGTTGTCATCATTTTTAAATCTTCCGACTGATCTTCGGGGTAATATACAGTATAAGGATCCAATTGTTCCAACATGGCTTTTATTCCCACACTAATTACCTTTTCCGGATCTATCGTATCTACGTAGAACAAGTCCAACTCCTTAAATACAGAATTGAATATATCCAAATTTTTAGATATCTGAAAGTTACGATTATCACCCTTAAAACTAAACAAGCTACAAGCAATAAACACAATACCTAATGCAATGGCCAGTTTTTTATTTACAAACTTCTTCATAATTTATTAATCACTATGTCATACACCAGCTTTTATTTGGCAAACTGACGAAACTACAATTATTCATCCTATTTTTCTACAAAAGTAGAATACAAACAAACTATTCCGACAAAATCAAGTCAATATTTAACTTTATTTCGTTCCACTTTTCGTTTGATAAAGTTGTTCCAACTACCTGAATTATATAAGTTGCCAACAAAGCTCCTATCTTTCCGCACTTCTCCAAAGAAGTTCCTATAGTGAGACCATATAAAAAACCTGCAGAAAAATAATCACCAGCTCCAGTCGTATCAATTACATTATCAACCTTTACTGCATTGATGAAGAACACCTGGCTTCCTTTCTTTATCAAAGCCCCCTTAGCACCCAATTTCACCACTGCAATACTACATTTTTGCGATATCAACTCTAAAGCGACCTCAGGCTCCTGTCCAGTAAAAGCACGTGCTTCTTCTTCGTTAGAAAATACGATATCAACATATCTTTCTATCAAATCAGCAATAAACTCCAAATCTTCAGCTACAATATTATAGCTTGCCAAGTCGAGACATATCTGCAATCCCGCTTGCTTCCCCAATTCCATAGCACGCAAAATCATTTCATGATTTTGCACCAAATATCCTTCGATGTATAAATAAGAATAGTTCACGAACATGCTCAACGACAAATCCTCGGCTTTCAGAGTAGAGGCTGCTCCCAAATAAGTGCCGAAAGTACGTTCACCATCCGGAGAGATAAAAGTAGAAGCAATCCCCGTTGGCAAACCACTTTCAAGTAGCCGAGCATCTATACCGTGCCGAATACAATTATTACGAAAAAAATCTGCCATTTCATCACGCCCCACCTTGCCTATAAAGCCTGGAGTTACCCCCAAATTAGCCAATGCTAATATCGTATTTCCAGCTGAACCACCCGTAGCCCGAGGCGTCTTTGTGGTTACAAATTTGCGATACATTTGGGACAATTTTTCTTCAGTTATAAGTTGCATACTCCCTTTTGGTAATTGCATTTCTTGTAGTGCCATATCACTATCCAACGTAATCAATACATCAACAAGAGCATTACCTAAACCAATTATTTTATCCATTTCTTACAAATTTTCTGCAAAGATATTGCATAATTCAATATTTCCTATTAATTTTGCACCGCAATTCGATAAAGAACATGCTTCAATAGCTCAGTTGGTTAGAGCACCTGACTGTTAATCAGGGGGTCGTTGGTTCAAGCCCATCTTGAAGCGCTCTATGAAATAAAGGAATTGCATGCTTCAATAGCTCAGTTGGTTAGAGCACCTGACTGTTAATCAGGGGGTCGTTGGTTCAAGCCCATCTTGAAGCG
>CANPVZ010000002.1 GCA_947581855.1 uncultured Phocaeicola sp. | reverse complement strand
TACAGACATTGCTGGAAGAACGGTTTTCCGTAAAGGTCCATTTTGATGAGATCAAGACTATCTACAAAGAACGACCTGTAAAAAAGGTCAATAAGATTATTCAGATCGAAGTGCCACCCAACCCTTACTTGGCCACAATAGGGTTGACACTTGAACCCTTACCGTTAGGGACAGGGTTGCAGATCGAAAGTGACATCTCCTATGGTTATCTGAACCATTCTTTTCAAAACGCCGTTTTTGAAGGGATTCGTATGTCTTGCCAATCGGGATTACATGGATGGGAAGTGACAGATCTGAAAGTAACTTTTACTCAAGCCGAGTATTATAGCCCGGTAAGCACACCTGCTGATTTCAGACAGCTGACTCCCTATGTCTTCAGGCTGGCTTTGCAACAGTCAGGTGTGGACATTCTCGAACCGATGCTCTGTTTTGAGTTGCATATACCCCAGGAGGCGAGTTCCAAAGCTATTACAGATTTGCAAAAAATGATGTCTGAGATTGAAGACATCAGTTGCAATAATGAGTGGTGTCATATTAAAGGGAAAGTTCCATTAAATACAAGTAAAGACTATGCCTCAGAAGTAAGTTCATACACTAAGGGCTTAGGTGTTTTTATGGTTAAGCCATGCGGGTATCAAATAACAAAAGGCGGTTATTCTGATAATATCCGCATGAACGAAAAAGATAAACTTTTATTCATGTTCCAAAAATCAATGTCATCAAAATAATGGAGCGGTCAGGAAATTAATATAAGACGCCGTGGCGACAGGAGCGTGAGGCAGTGCGCCGGGCGTATTGCCTCACACAACCTTATCACCACCGCTTGCTCCCAGATGATGTGATAATTCAGGCGATAAGCTGTGTCAGTGGCCCGTAGATCCACAGGCACGGCACATCGCCTTGTAGTGTTTATCGGTTGCCCGACTGATTCCGTGCTGAACACCGATTCAGCTTCGGGCAGTTCTGATTTTGGATATGATGTCCGGCTTCAGCCGGAGGCGGCGACAACGCCAGAGCAAAGCGAGGGCAAGCCTTCGCTCAACTCTCGCGTTGTCGCCTCTCTTTGGAATACCAGTCTGCAAACGATGACTGTGGCCGCTTCAAGGCTAACACTTTGAAACGGCAAACGTCAACGATAGCCAGTTCTTTCCCTTGAAGATTTTGAGCCTCGGCAGGGACAGGCGTTTTGGCGTGCGAAGTTACTGCGTCCGGGAGGAACGTCAAGTGACGCTGCGCTTGTGGTCGGCGTCCGCACTCGTGAGCCTCCACATTTTTTTCTCCTTCAATTCCGAAAAAATGGGTATCCCTCGCTTGCCGCTGACTACACACTTGCCTTATCCTCCCTTATGGCCGCAGTTGTGGGACTGCACGAAAAACGGCCAGCCCTGCCGGAGAAGCTCAAAGAGCTTCAAACAAAAGGGAAAAAATTAACTCAAACGCTCAAACATCAAAGGACTATGCGAGTAAAAAGAATGAAAGTAGCGGAGGGCAGACGGCTCAATATCGGGCAGTTCCCAAATTTCCACCGCTCCGGCTCCATTAGGGGCATGAAAAAACTCTATTATGGCGAGGACTGCCTTTTGGTACGCTGTGGCAACTACATCTACAACGTGACCTCCGAACCCTCAATCTACAATAAGGCAACAATCTAAAACAAATACACTATGGAAGATTATAACGGAATAGCAATATCCAAGAACGACAAGGAATTTGTCGTGGCGTTTGACAACTTCGTCAACGGCAAAATGCAATCCGCAACCAACACAGGAAAGGCACTCGCCACAATACACCGCTATTTGCAGTCGCAGGCTTTCAAGGTGTGCGTGGCATATTTCCGTCAGCTCGCTGTCAACTACCGAACCGGCTATTATGACGAGCGAAACGAAACGGCAGCACGTATAGCAGCTATGATGTACGACACGCTGATGAACGGCGATGAAATCTATGACCCCGAATATAAGGAACTAAAGGATAAAAGCGTATGAACGACACCGATTTTCCCGAATACGGACGCCAGTGCGAGTTGCTGACACCGTGGCGAGGCTACCACCGTGGCACAATCGTAGGACTGAGCGGCTACCGCTTCATCATCGAGGTAAGCAGTGGCGCGAGGATTGAACTTTACGAAGATGAAATTGAATTTGACTGACTATGAACAGACTGTTGACACCGAAATTTGAGGAAGCCATAAAGGACTATCCTCTGTACTCGCAGGACGGCAAGGCGAGAGCCGCAGTGTGCGTGGCGATATTCACTATCGGAAATATCCGTTGGTTTGTGCTTGAAGGAGGCAAAGAGGGAGACGATACAATCCTTTACTGCATAGTGGTCGGACTCGGCGAAGATGAATACGGCTATGTGTCGCTCAACGAACTTGCCGATGTCGAACTTGACTACCGCAAACAAGGCTTCGGCATTATCCGAGTAATACAAATGCCGTATTTCACCCCGTGTCCCATAGAGCAGATAAGCGATGAGAGGCTTCAAGACTTCTTGAACCGCCTCTATGATTGACCGAACACGTCAGCCGTGGTGTCGTTCCACGGCTGACATTACCGAAAAATTCGGTCTGCCACCTCCATGCCGGACGTGGCAGACATAAACGTGTACTGACATGATTTTACAAACCATAATCCAAGTTGCCGCAAAATGCGGCTGGAGCGTGACCGCCAATGTGAGAGACGGCAACATCACCTCTTTCGATTTCCGGCGGAATACCGAGAGCGGAGTGCCGTTCTGCTTCTCAGCCGACATGACCGATAGCAAACCGGATTCGCTTGTGGACGACATACTGTCGTTCATCGACGCTTTCCAACCCGACATCTTCGCGCGGCAGTGGTGCCGGATTTCGGGTGCCGGAGAGAGCCGCTATGCCCAGACACTCTCCGACATGGACGGCATACGCACCCAGGCATGGCTACTCGCCATCGACCTCTCCGAAGCCTTCTCCGCTCCGCGCCCCTCACCGTGGTATCTCTGGAACTGACGGTGCCGTTTACCGTTTCTTCCGTTTTCTTCCCCGCTTGACCTGCGGGTGGTCGAGCAGGAAGATTATGTCGCTTCCGAGTATCAGCCTGTGCCAGCCGTTTTCCGAGCGGCGGTACGGGAGTACCGGGGGCGATTGCCTCATGTATTCGTAAATCGTCGTATGGCTTATGCCAAGCAGTTTTCTTGCCGCCATCACCGAATACAGCAAATCGGGGACTATCCTTTGAAAATCAGGGCGCATGGCTTTTCTCCCCACTTTCCATCACCGCGTGCCGGCGGTATTCGTTTATGAAAACTTCGGCGGCTTCCACTGCCATTTCTGCGGAGACGCTGATATGTTCTGGCCACCGTGCAAGACGGTTCTCCGGCGTGACTATATCCGACAGCCGTATGTCGTGATAATACAGCGCGACCGCAAGGTCATATTTCCGCTGTTCCCAGTCTATGGGTGTGGGTTTTACGTTGTCTTTCATTTTTCCATGTTCTTTTGAGTGTTTATCCTGAATGTCTTTCCTCGCAGGGCGACGAAATTGAACATCTCCTTGAAGCGGTCGTATATCCTCTCGCCATAGACATCCTGTATCTGGTCAATCGTGAAGTTGGTGGTGGCATGGGTAAACTGGTGGTAGCGGTTGTCGTAGCGTGACTGGAAGATGTACTGCATAACATTCTCGAAGTTGCCGTACCTTCCTGTCGGCACTGTCTCGCTGCCAAGTTCGTCAAACGCCTGCCTCGGGCTGTCGATATACTGCCTGATGCCCCGGTAGCCTCCGTATATTGACTCATCTGCGTAAGCGGCGCATACATCAATCACGTTGTCTATCCGGAAATAATAGCGGTTGCCGTCAATGTGCGGTCTCACAAAGGAGCAAAACTCCCTGATGATTTTCAGCATGGTGGATTTGCCCGTTCCGATGTCGCCCCAGATAAGCAGCCCCTTGTCCGGGTCAAGGTTGCCGTCATAGTCCATCACCGCCCAGTGAACGATGTCGTTGTATGCCGGTTTCATTTCTTCCCTCACTGTGAAGCCCGGGCAGACGGCAACGGCACACTGCATGAAAAGCGTCTTGTATTCGCTAATCCTCGATAAGTCCACAGTTCGGTTTGACCGGCGTTCTGCGGCCTCTCTGATTTCCCTGACGGCTTCCGCCGGGTTTATTTTCTTGGGGTTTGCCATTGTTCCGTTCTCGTTCTAATCGGGCGCGGGCCCAGTTGAAAAAATGATCCTTGCAATCCTGCACGGTCGGATGGTTCTTTTTCTTGATCCTGCACTCCTGAAAAAAGTCAGGCAGCATATCTTCAAGTATTTTCCTTTCGCAGTGCAAGGCTCCGGCTATTTCGTCGAGCGAAGCCGTATCCTTTGAAAAAATTTCAAAAACTTCTCCCTCACGCGCGGGGGAGAGAGAATTTTTATTTATATTATTATCTATATAATATATGTCCCCAAAGGTGTCCCCAACAGTGTCGGAAGAAGTGTCCCCATTTGTGGAGGATTGAGCTTCTGAAGAAGCCCCGATAGCCGCTGTATCCTGTGGAGCCATGATTGAAAAGCCGGGTATCTGATCCATGACAAGTACCGTGTATAATGTCGCGTTGCCTATTTCAAGTCGCCGTATCCACTTCTGCGCTTCAAAAATCCTCATGTATCTTCCTACTGTGTCTTTGTCCGCTCCGATTGAGGCGGCCAGTTTTCGTGTCGAGGCCACGAACTGACCGGGCAGGATGTCTATTGTCGTGCCTTTTATGGGGTATGTGCCTTTGGCTCTCTGCACGCGGAAAAGTATCTCCAGCCAGAGATGTACCATCCGGCTCTCGGAGTAGAGCCATTCCACGTTGCGGAGATAGTGCATTACGGGTATCCATGAACGGTTCATTTCGGCTGTTTATATTCTTGGGGTACATATATATGGGAGTTGGTGCGTGAGCCTCAGGCTTTTCCACATGAAGTGTCAACATCGCGGTCTGTCACATAGAGTTCCTTCGGGAACACCACACATCCGGCAATCCTCTCTATCTCTTTCTTGCAGAAGGAGGGTATGCAGCAACATCCGGCTTTCCAGTTGTAAAATGTCTTGCGTTTGATGCCTTCTCCGCAGGCTCTCACTACCGCTGTCACGAAAAAACGGTGATCGGTATGGGGTAGCGTGGCGAGATAGTCGTTAAGACACTTGGAATCAATCTCCTTGATCTGTTGTGTAGTCATAATTTCGTCCTTTAAGATTAAATGAATCAGGTCTGCCGTTTTTTTTCAAGTGTTGCGTATCCGGCACGCGCCCTCACATCGTAAAGAGAGAGGAAAAAACGCCGTCCGTTACGCTCCGCTTTCAGGGAGCCGTCATGTATCGCGTCGCGTACACGCTGGTCTGAACAGTGCATGATCTCGGCTGCCTCACGCACGGTTATCTTCCTGTCAGGAGGCATTGGCGCGGTGATGTTCCGCTTTATCTCTTCAAGGGTGTTCTCAATCCTCGTGAGCCTCATTGTTATGCGTCGGTCTTCACTCATAGTCGTATCCGTTTATAAGCTGTTTGACATTTTTTCTGTTAGCAACCATTAGCTATATTTAGAAAAATGATTATCTTTGCAATTAGAAATAATTAATCTAAATTAGGTAGTTGCAATAACACTAACAAACTAATCGTGCTAAATGATTGTTTGAAGTGTTATTATTGGAAATACCTAATCAAATTTATTAGAAAATATAAACGCAAGTTTATGGACAGCATAAGAGAAAGAGTGAGACAGGCGATGGAATGGCTGAAAGACAACAGGCTGTTCAACTCCAACCGTGCCATTGCGGAAAAGATGGGCTACAATCCCAGCGTCGTGTCGCAGGTGATAACCGGCAAATCCAACGTATCGGAACGCTTTGTCAAGAGCCTTTGCAGCATATATCCGCCCCTGAGTTTTGAATGGATATGGAGCGGCAATGGAAGTATGATACAGGAGACAGCTGCACGGCAGCAGGAGTCGGATCCTGAGCCTCCGCAGTTTGACCGATTTTCGTATATCCTTGCTGACATGGCGGAGATAATAAAGAACATGACAGCCTTCATGGGGCCGATGAATAACCGGCTTGAACGTCTGGAAAAACGGATTGATGAACAGGCAAAGGAGATTGAGCGGCTACGCTCTGAACTGTCGGCAAAAGAGAAAGCCGCCACCTCCCGGAAGAAGTGACGGCTGTTCTGATATTGCGGTATATGTTATTTGAGTTTACCGAAGCCTTGTATGACGCTCGTCTGAAGCACCTGGGCGTATTTCTCGGTCATTGTCACGTTGGAATGGGCGAGCATCTTGCTCACAGTCTCGATACCCACGCCCTTTGTCAACGCCCACGTCGCAAACGTGTGGCGGCCGACGTGCATTGTCAGGTTGATGTGCAGCTTGGCAAGGTTGGCGATTATCTTCAGCTGGTCGTTACATTTTTGGTTGCTCATCAGATTGAGGTCGTAATTATACTTTTTCAGTATGGCTATCGCCTTAGGCAACAGCACAATCGTATAGGGCATACCGGTTTTCATACGCTTGTCCCGTATGCAGTAGTCCTCGCCCTGCCTGAACACATCCGACTTCTTGATCTTCACGAGGTCGGAGTATGCCAGCCCCGTGTAGCATGAGAAGATGAACATATCGCGCACTTTCTCCGTCATGCCGTAGAGTTCGAGGGCTTCCACACGGTCACGTTCCTCTTCAGTAAGGAATTTTATACCCTCCGACTTTCCTCGGGAAATCCTCATGCCGTCGTAGGGGTTGGATTCCAGCTTCTCAAACTGTATCGCCTCCACGATATAGGGCTTGAGGCGTTTGTGATAGCCATGAACCGATGCCTGGGCTGTCACACGCTTGCGTATGAAATCGTCCCATAACCTGATGTTCTTGGGGGTGAGGTCGCTGAAGAAGCGTATCAGTCCGAAGTCGCGCAGGCAGTTGAGCATGACCTTGTGCTGCTTGCGTGTTGACTCCGTGACAGGGCGCATGTCGATACGTTCCTCCAGCCAGTCGAGGAAACTTGCAGACGAACCCTGCAACTTCGTTTTCTTGACCTTTTTGAGAAGCGACAGGTCGTATTCGCCCTTTGTCGAGGCTATGGACGACATCTTCTCATGGATACCGTCATAGACACGGCGTATCTGTTCATTCAGGTGGTCGGCCTGAGGGTGGTTGACTACCTCCTTGCCGCTCCACTGCTGTTTGAGGACAGCCACGCCGGTGGAGAGACGGACGCGCTCACGGTTGTACGACACCTCGATCTCAACGGTGCCGGGGTTGACGGCCGATGCCTTCTTGCGGCGGTCGAAAACAATCTTAATCTGTGGTATTCCTGCCATAAGTAAAAGATTTTAAGAATGATACATTAAAATTTCTCGTGATGTGGTACACGAAAAAGCGTGTACCACAAATTCCGGGAAATGTACCACACGTGTACCACATACCATTCCAACGCATCTGGCAACGGGGCTGTTGCACGCCCCGAATCTTTTGGAAACATTTAGCACAAAATAGCAAATATCAGAGAGTTGGCACTCTGAACAGGCTCCGGTCGCTATGGCAAGACCGTGGGAGAAGACTTCGGCTGATATTTGATGGAAATGCTGGTACATTTGTGGTACTTTTTTGTGGTACATCCACGAAATTTGTACCAAAGATACTGTGCTAATTCCGAACTAACAAATGCTAACTTTGGCTATCGGCAGGAAATGCGATTTGTGCTAAATCTTTCTAAATCAAGATTTTATAAAATTGCTAACACTTGCACATCAGTCACTTACGAGCACGAAAAAAGGGCCACAAAATTGTGACCCTTCTGTGATCCGCTTGGGGCTCGAACCCAAGACCCCAACATTAAAAGTGTTGTGCTCTACCTGCTGAGCTAGCGAATCGAACCTTAATGTTGCTGTGAAGCAACGTTGCAGTGTGAACTGCTTTGTTTCTGAGTGATCCGCTTGGGGCTCGAACCCAAGACCCCAACATTAAAAGTGTTGTGCTCTACCTGCTGAGCTAGCGAATCAATCCTTTTTGCTGTTAAGCGGGTGCAAAGATACGGACTTTTTTCTTATCTCCAAATATTTTCTTAGGGTTTTTCTAAAAAGTTACAGTAATAAGTGCTTGCAACCTTTAATCTCCTAAGTTTTTTGCTCTGTAGCTTTCCATTCTTCTTCTAATATCTTTTTCTCCGGATCGGTAATATATCTATGATAATAGGAGAGAAGCAGAGTGGTTAACGGTAAGGCAATAATCATTCCCAGGATTCCTAAAAGGCTTCCCCATATGGACAGGGACAGCAAAATGATGGCTGGGTTGAGGCCGGTTACTTTTCCCATTATTTTAGGAGTGAGAAATGCATCCTGGATAATTTGGACAATAGCAAATACTACTAATGCACCGAATAAAATCCACCAGAAATTTTCTCCCGTATCTGCCGCTTTTAGTAATGCTAGCAGGATGGTGGGGATAAATGCTATGAGTTGCAGATAGGGTACCATATTTAACAGTCCTATAAACAGCCCGAAACCGATGGCTAACGGGAAGTCTATGATAAGAAATCCTATACTGAACAATATTCCTACCAGAAAGGCTATCAAGGCTTGCCCGCGAAAATATTTGTTCATTCCTTCTTTTACATCCGTTGCGATTCTTTGAGCTGTACCGCGGGAACCCGACGGTAGCATACGAATCCATCCCTGTGCTATCTGTTCATAATCCAAAAGGATAAATACTAGATACAGCAGTATGATGAATGATGCTAAGATATTGAATACCAAATTCAGAGAACCGGAAAGGATATTCCATAGTTGAGGAACTGCTTCTTTTACAGTGTTGACAACGTTCTCCTCAGAAAAAATATTCTGATAAATCCACCGCATATCAATATATTCCCTGATGAAATGGTCTACAGCTTGGGGGATAGAAGTAGATTGTGGACTTCCATTGATAAAATAGAGAACGAGCAGATCTTTTAGTTTCCCAAACTCTTCAATCATAGGTGGAATCAACAACATAAAAGCCGACAAGGCAATACTTCCGACTACCAGTAAAGAACATAATATAGACAAAATACGGCTTTTAAACCGGAGCTTGTATTGAAAGAAACAAACCAACGGATACATGAGGTAAGCGATAACCCATGCAATAAAGAATGGTAACAGTACACCGCTCAGGACATGGAGCAGATATAATCCGCCGATAATGAGTACCAGTATTATAATACCGCGTATGAAACTGTCGAAGGTAATTTTCTTTTCAAACATATTCGTTTTATTTTTCTTGTTCTTCTTCTTGTATGGCGCGTTGGTAACAATTACGACAAAGTGGTTCGTATTCCATCTTTTCGCCTAACAATACCCGTTTGTCGCTTTTTACCGTACGGTGAGAAAGATAAGCTAACTGTCCGCATTTTACACAGATGGCATGCACTTTGGTCACTTCATCGGCAATGGCACAGAGGGCAGGCATCGGCCCGAACGGAATTCCTTTAAAATCCATATCCAGCCCTGCTATGATCACACGGATTCCCCTGTTGGCTAATTCATTGCATACATTTACCAACCCTTCATCGAAAAATTGCGCTTCGTCAATGCCTACAACATCTACTTCGGATGTGAAAAGAAGGATACTTGCCGAGGAATCTACGGGAGTGGAGGATATGGAATTGCTGTCGTGAGACACAACTTCTTCTTCAGAATAGCGGGAGTCTATGGCCGGTTTATATATTTCAACACGTTGATGTGCAAAGTTGGCGCGTTTTAAACGACGAATCAGTTCTTCCGTTTTTCCAGAGAACATAGAGCCGCAGATAACTTCTATACGCCCTCTCCGATGTGTTTCTAATAGATTGTCTTCTGAGAAATTAATCATGAGTGAATGTTTCTTTTGAATGTATACAGGTTCATTATTCGTTGTTGCAAAAATACTATTTCATTCTATAAGTCAATCACGATTTCTTTGATTTTGTTTAGAGGAATATTCTTTTCTTTATTCGTATAAACAGTCTGCCGTTGATTCTCATTAAAAAGAAGTTTTTTTAAGAATGGTCATTTAAAACTTGAGAATGACTATTTAAAACTTATTTTTATCCCGAAGTGGGGTGTTAAAGCTATACTTAACCGGAGTTGGAAGGGAATACATTAAAGAATATTATCCATAGATGATTTCAGGGAAAGTGATTTTTGAGAGTCTTCTTATTGGCAATTAAAGGACTAAAAATGATTCAGACTGTAAGATTATAGTTTAGCCACATTCTCTATTTCTACTTCAAATTAGATTCTCTACTTTCCGAAAAGATATCCTTTTACATATCCTAATGGGGATGATTTTCTTTTTCTTTGATGGATATTAAAGTTGTAAGGGCTTTTTTTCGATTACATCAAGAACGGATAAACTTGAATAATGTACAAGAACTGTTAAATTATAAGAGGTTTTAAGTCAACAAACTTGTTTTTATTTTACATTTGTCGCAAACTAAAATGGGGAACAAGTTATGGGAAAGCTCTATGTAGTGCCGACTCCGGTGGGAAATCTTGAGGATATGACGTTCCGGGCTATCCGTATATTGAAAGAAGCGGATCTGATTTTGGCGGAAGATACTCGGACTTCAGGCATCTTATTGAAGCATTTTGAAATAAAAAATGCCATGCAATCTCATCATAAGTTCAATGAACACCAGACTGTTGAAAATGTAGTTAAACGAATGAAAGCCGGTGAAACGGTAGCATTGATTTCCGATGCCGGCACGCCGGGTATTTCCGATCCGGGTTTTTTGATTGTTCGCGAGTGCATTCGGAATGGTGTTGAAGTTCAATGTTTGCCGGGTGCCACTGCTTTTGTTCCGGCATTGGTCTCTTCCGGTTTGCCGGACGAACGTTTTTGTTTCGAGGGCTTCCTGCCTCAAAAGAAAGGACGGGTTACCCGTTTGACACAACTGCAAAATGAAATGCGTACCATGATTTTTTATGAGTCGCCATATCGTTTGCTTAAAACTCTTACGCAATTTATGGAATATTTCGGGGCGGAACGTCAAGTGTCTGTATGCCGGGAAATATCAAAAGTACATGAAGAGAGTGTACGCGGTACTTTGACAGAAGTCGTGGAACATTTTACGAAAACCGAGCCACGGGGCGAAATAGTCATTGTGTTGGCTGGTAAAGATGAAAAAGAAAATTAAATAACTTCACTTAAAAACGTAAATCGTATGAAAAAGTTAGTATTATTATCATTGTGTGTTGCAGCATTGTTTGCATCATGCGATAATTTTGGCGGTGGTAAAAGCCAATTAAAAGCAGAAAATGATTCATTATTACTGGCTCTTTCGGAACGCAATGCCGAGTTAGACCAGATTATGGGAACGTTTAATGATATTCAGGAAGGTTTTCGCCAGATTAATGAAGCACAAAGTCGGGTAGACCTTCAGAGTCACTCTTCGGAAGGTGCTTCGCAATCTCAGAAAATTAAAGATGACTTGCATTTTATCACTCAAACAATGGCCGACAATAAGGCGCAAATTGAAAAACTGCAAAAACAATTAAAGAACAGCTCTTATAATTCGGCTCAGCTGAAGAAAGCTATTGCAGGCTTGCAGGCTGAACTTGAACAGAAGGGACAACAGATTATAGCTCTTCAGGAGGAGTTGGCGGCTAAGAATATCCGCCTTGCAGAGTTAGATGATGCGGTGGCCGGATTAAGTACCGACGTGCAAAATCTTTCAGCAGAGAACGAAGCGAAGGCAAAAGCAATGGCTGCTCAGGATAAGGCTTTAAATACGGCTTGGTTTGTGTTCGGTACCCGCTCCGAGTTGAAAGAACAAAAGATTTTGCAGAATGGCGATGTGCTGAAGAATAACGATTTCAATAAAGACTATTTCACTCAGATTGATATTCGCACTGACAAAGAAATTAAGCTGTTCTCGAAAAGTGCCAAATTGTTAACTACTCATCCGAAAGGTTCCTATATCTTGGCAAAGGATGCGAAAGGACAATATATTTTAAAGATTACCAATCCGAATGAGTTTTGGAGCGTTTCCCGTTATTTGGTTATTTTAGTAAAGCCTTGATAAATTGAGAATTTGCTGAGCTTATGAATGGAGAGTGGAGAGTTGAACGTTACTATCCCAAAGATGAGGTTATTTGTTCAACTCCTCACTCTTCGTTTCTGTCCATTTTCCCTTTTTAATGTTCTACAGAAATCTGCTGAGTTTCAATTTTTATGCATACCAGTCTCCACTTTCGATTTATAATTTAATAGTTCAAGTTTTATAGGGCACTTGGTTGGGAGTAACGGATTATCATTTTGTCTCTGGAGTTATCATTTCGTTTCACTTTGCCAGGAGTTAAAGCTTTGATAGCTTCTTTCTAGAAAAACGGCTTCTTTATCCCACCGGCATAAAAACTGGAGTGGATAAGTTTGTAAGCCATTCATAATATACTGTTGCTCTTACTTCTTTTACTTTCGGTAACTTCTGTTACTCCTTGAATTGCTGCTCTCGAAACTTTAGTTAATAACTTCCAACTGATAAAAAAGTGTATAAGAATTTATTTTTCGATTTAGATGATACCTTGTGGGCTTTCTCCGAGAATGCTCGCGATGCGTTTGGCGAAGTCTATGAGGCTTTCCATTTCGAGCGCTATTTTAATTCCTTCGAACATTTCTATTCTATCTATCGTGAACGAAACCTACAATTGTGGGCGGATTATGGCGATGGTAAAATAACTAAGGAACAACTGAACGAGGAGCGTTTCATTTATCCCCTGCGGCAAGTTGGAGTGGATGATCCCCAACTGGCAACCGACTATTCGGCCTTGTTTTTCCGTATAATTCCTACTAAAGAAAAGCTGATGCCACATGCCAAAGAAGTGTTGGAATACTTGTCGACCCGTTATCGTCTTTATATTTTATCGAATGGTTTTCGCGAATTGCAGTCGCGTAAAATGCAGTCGGCAGGTATCGACGGTTATTTCCGGCGGATTATCCTGTCGGAAGATTTGCTCATCAATAAGCCACATGCCGAATTGTTTTATTTCGCTTTGTCTTCCACCCAGTCGGAACTCAGGGATTCGCTTATGATAGGCGACAGTTGGGATGCAGACATTGTGGGAGCTCGGGGAGTGGGCATGCATCAGGTGTTTTATAATGTATCCGGGCGGACATCTTTCCCATTTACTCCGACCTATTCTATTGATGATTTGAAAGAGTTGACGACTTTCTTATAGGAATTCGTGGATTAGTTGTACATTTGCGGCATGTAAAAATATACAGCTATGGACACACTATTGCCTTTCTTTCTACTTTGTTTCACTTCTTTCTTTACGCTGACAAATCCGTTGGGTACGATGCCTGTGTTTTTGACCATGACTCAGGGAATGACTGAAAAAGAACGCCGTTCCGTAGTACGCAGAGCAACTATTGTTTCTTTCCTGACTTTAATGATGTTTGTTCTTGCCGGAGAGTTTCTTTTCCAGTTCTTCGGCCTTTCCACCAATGGTTTCCGTATTGCCGGCGGTGTCATTATTTTCAAGATAGGGTTTGATATGTTGCAAGCCCGTTACACGCCTATGAAGTTGAAGGATGAAGAAATCAAAACGTATGCGGATGATATCTCCATCACACCGTTAGGTATCCCGATGCTCTGTGGTCCGGGTGCTATTGCCAATGCCATTGTGCTGATGCAGGATGCCCATTCTATGGATATGAAAGGCATTTTAATTGGTACAATTGCTTTAATTTATTTCATTACTTATTTGATTCTTCGCGCTTCCACCCGGTTGGTTAAAGTGCTTGGCGAAACAGGAAACAATGTGATGATGCGCCTGATGGGACTCATTCTGATGGTGATTGCCGTAGAATGTTTTGTTGGCGGTGTGCGCCCTATATTGATAGACATTTTAAAGAACGGTCTGTTTTAACGGATGTCTTTTTCGTCTCTGAGAGGGGCAAGGTCTTGGTGGAAAAACTCGTCGGCCGAGAACGTTTATTGAAATATGTTTACGCCAATTTCTTGTGCACAAACGCAAGGTGCAATTGTGCACAAATCCACTTCCCATTTGTGCACAAACGACCTTCTCATTTGTGCACATTCGAGGGTTGCGTTTGTGCACAAATCTGAAAGCCCTGCCAGCAAGGCGTTTCAGAAGGGAGAAATGTGTAAAATCGTTCCAAACGCTTCCTGAATAAATTTTACATTCCACAGTACTTTATAAAATTAGATGCTTCATTGGATGCTTGGAAAAAGAGGATTTGTTCTATTTCGGAGTATTCCGGTTGTTACCTTCACACGTTAAGCATTATTCGGGGGAAACTGTAGGGTAGATGTCCCAAAATGGCTCCGGAGAATTAAAATCTTATAAATTGAAACCTATTTCCAAAAAATATCTTTGCTGAAACCTTTAATTGTAGCAATCTGGGGCAAAAGAAGCGGATTATTATCTTTCTACTTACAGATTATAAGTAAGGTTACCGCAATGTTTCTATTTTGAAACAACTTTTTTCTCGAGCCACTTACCTGTATGTGGATGCTTTTTTGAAGGTAAAATATGGTAAAATATGGTACAATTTGGTTGATTTTTGCTTATAATGGTTGAAAACCCCCATTTTCGTGATATTTTTGCTTATAATGGTTGATTTTTGCATATAATTGCTGAATCGTGATATTTCGTGTTATTTCTGCGTATAATTGTTTATTTTTGTTTGAAAGTTTTTAGTTAAATAGCGAAAACAATTTCTATCTTTGTGAGCTTTATTATAATTAAGCTGTTTAAATAAGAATGAAAGAATTTGTAATATCAGAAGCGCAAACCGAAAAAGCAATCTTGGTCGGTTTGATTACCCAGCAACAAGATGAGCGGAAAACAAACGAATATTTGGACGAATTGGCTTTTCTGGCTGAAACAGCCGGAGCGGAAGTGGTGAAACGTTTTACCCAAAAACTCGATCAGGCTAATTCCGTCACTTATTTGGGAAAAGGTAAGTTGCAGGAGATACGGACATACATTGCGGAGCGGGAGGAGATTCCGGAGGAAGAAATCGGTATGGTAATTTTTGATGACGAGCTTTCCGCCAAGCAACTGCGCAATATAGAAGCGGAGTTAAAGGTGAAAATTCTCGATCGTACATCGTTGATTTTGGATATTTTTGCTATGCGTGCCCAGACAGCTAACGCTAAAACACAGGTGGAACTGGCGCAGTATAAATATATGTTGCCCCGTTTGCAGCGTTTATGGACTCACTTGGAACGGCAAGGAGGAGGTTCCGGTAGCGGTAAAGGCGGTTCGGTAGGACTTCGTGGCCCGGGTGAAACTCAGTTGGAAATGGACCGCCGTATTATTCTCAACCGGATGTCGTTACTGAAGCAACAGTTGGTGGAAATCGACAAACAGAAATCTACCCAACGTAAAAACCGCGGACGCCTTATCCGTGTAGCTTTGGTGGGATATACCAATGTGGGTAAGTCTACCTTAATGAATCTGCTGGCAAAGAGTGAAGTGTTTGCAGAGAACAAGCTTTTCGCTACATTGGATACCACCGTGCGTAAAGTAATTATAGAGAATCTTCCTTTTCTGCTTTCCGATACGGTGGGATTTATCCGCAAGTTGCCTACCGATTTGGTAGACTCTTTTAAATCCACATTGGACGAAGTGCGTGAAGCCGATCTGTTGGTGCATGTAGTGGACATCTCGCATCCCGATTTCGAAGAACAAATAAAGGTGGTGGAGAAGACTCTTGCCGATTTGGACAGCAGTAATAAACCGAGTATTATTGTATTTAACAAGATTGACGCTTACACTTACGTAGAGAAGGAGGCCGACGATTTGGCTCCTCGAACCAAAGAAAATATTTCGTTGGAAGAATTGATGAAAACATGGATGGCGAAGCTGAACGATAACTGTATTTTTATATCCGCACGCGAAAAGAAAAATATTGATGAACTTAAGAAACTTTTGTACGGCAAGGTGAAAGAACTGCATGTGCAAAAGTATCCGTACAATGACTTCTTATATCAGACTTACGATGAAGAAGAAATTCAAGAATGATTCTTCCGTATTCTCCTTCCTTCTTTGGAATAGAGCATACGAAATCTGAATGGATAAATATCCGAATAAATCTGTAGTAAAAAAGGAAATACTTTATTTACTATATTACTATAATAAATACCAAAATAAAATGAGTAAAAACTACCGTCCATTAACGGATGTAGAAATTGAACAACTTCGGCTTCAGGGATGTCGTGCGGAGCATTGGAGCCATGTAAGGGTGGCTGAGTCGTTTACCCCGGAACATTTGTTTCAGGTGAGTTTTTTTGGAGATATCCGTTTAGGAGTTTTCGAAAAAGAATTGGATACAAATGGCAGGGAGAAGCGTAAAGCAGGTATTCGCAATGCCGAATTGCGTAATGTGACGGTGGGAGACAACTGTCTGATTGAAAACATAGGAAGCTATATAGCCAATTATGAAATTGGGAACGACTGTTATATCTCTCAGGTGGGAGTGATGGAAGTATGCACCCCGACTTGTTTCGGAAACGGAACTGAAATACATGTGTTGCAGGAGGTCGGAGAGTATATTACCCTGACATTACACCAGGGACTTACGGCCCAGGAGGCTTATATTATGGTGAAGAACCCCGGCTTGAACCATCAGCTTTGGGAAAATGTGGTACAGAATGAGTTTGTGCCGGAAAATAAGGGACATATTTATGATTCGGTACGGATTTGTAATGTGGGGGAAATCTATAATGCTTGTATCTACGATGGAGCAAAAGTGACCGGAGCATTAACTCTTACGGAAGTAACCGTAAACAGTTCGATTGACGTTCCCACTTATATCGGCCCCGGTTGTATTATCCGGTTTTCGATTATCGGGTTGGGTGCTGAGGTGACCGATGGAGCAAAGATACAGCGCTGTTTCATCGGAGAGGCTACTCATATCGGTGCCGGTTTTACGGCTACCAATTCAGTATTCTTTGCCAATTGCTATATGGATAACGGAGAGGCGTGTTCTGTGGTAGCCGGTCCGTTTACGGTAAGTCATCATAAATCTACTCTTTTGATAGGGTGTATGCTGTCGTTTGCGAATTTAGGCTCGGGTACGAATATGAGCAACCACATGTACAAGATGGGACCGGTTCACTACGGTATTATGGACCGCGGATGCAAAACCGCATCAAACGCTCATTTGGTGTGGCCTGCACACATCGGCGCTTTTTCTATGGTAATGGGAAAAATTTCAAAACATGTCGATGCTACCCTGTTTCCTTTCTCTTATTTGTTCGGAAAGGGAGACGATGTTTATCTGGTTCCGGGAATAAACAGTATGACGCTCGGAACCTTCCGCGACATGTACAAATGGAACGAGCGTGACAAACGGAAGGGAAATCTGCGAGCCGATTTTATTCTCACAGACGGTTGGATGAATCCGGCTGTCATGGATCGGGTACGGATGGGCATTAATCTCTTGTTGAGTTTGCGTCAAAACCAGCCGGATGCGGAAGTTTATACCTATAATAATATGCTTATTGAGGGGAAAGCTTTGGAAAAGGGCATTGAATATTATCAAAAAGTGATGAGTCTCTTTTGGGGCGGGTATTATGTGAATTGTATGCACAAGTTTAAGACCGGAGAAAAAGAGTTGGCACTTTATGGTGAAGAACCGGCGGACTTTTCTATGGGATGGGAAGATGTGCTGGGATTTCCCGTTCCCTCTTCGGTATTAAGTTCGGTAACGTCTTGTTTAACGGATTCCCGTTCTGCTTCCATTACGGTGCAGAAATGTGGGATGCCGTTTTGCACGGAAGATTTTTGGGCTTATCTTTATCTCTGGCAACGCTCCGCAGACGGAATTCCGGACGATAAAGTAATAGAATATGCCCGTGGATACGCAGATGCGCTTTCCGAACAGGAGACAGCCGTATTGGCGGACTTAGAGAAAGAAATGAATTTAGGATGCATCCCGTTAACGTATGCAAAAGAGGAAAAGATGCGCATCATGGCTTATTATGAAGAGAAAAAGGCGTATGCAAAAACTATTTTATCTTCGTTGGATGAACCGTATCAAGAATAGATTTTATACTTTTGCAAAACGATTAACTAATTAAATGTATTAGACATATGGCAACAACACCTCCGTTTAAGTATGAAGCGCCTTTCCAGTTGGGAGAGGACAAAACAGAGTATTATTTGCTGACCAAGGATTATGTTTCCGTCAGCGAGTTTGAAGGGACACCCGTTCTGAAAGTAGCCAAAGAAGGTTTGACGGCTATGGCGAATGCTGCTTTCCGCGACGTTTCGTTTATGCTTCGCCGTTCGCACAATTTGCAGGTGGCTAAGATTCTGAGTGATCCGGAAGCAAGCGACAATGATAAATATGTAGCACTAACTTTCTTGCGTAATGCTGAAGTAGCCAGCAAAGGCCTACTGCCTTTCTGTCAGGATACCGGTACGGCTATCATTCACGGGGAGAAGGGACAGCAGGTATGGACCGGCTACTCCGACGAGGAAGCTCTTTCATACGGTGTATATAAAACCTATACCGAAGAGAATCTCCGTTATTCGCAGAATGCTCCGCTTACTATGTATGATGAAGTGAATACGAAGTGTAATCTTCCGGCACAGATTGATATTGAAGCTACCGAAGGCATGGAGTATAAGTTTCTTTGCGTGACCAAAGGCGGTGGTTCGGCTAATAAAACCTATTTGTATCAGGAGACCAAGGCTATTCTGAATCCGGCAACGTTGGTGCCTTTTCTGGTAGAAAAGATGAAGACATTAGGTACGGCTGCGTGCCCTCCTTATCATATTGCTTTTGTTATCGGCGGCACTTCAGCAGAAAAAAATCTGTTGACTGTGAAATTGGCTTCTACTCATTATTATGATGAATTGCCGACTACGGGTAGCGAAGGCGGACGTGCTTTCCGTGATGTGGAGTTGGAGAAGCAAGTGCTGGAAGAAGCTCACCGTATCGGTTTGGGAGCTCAATTTGGCGGCAAGTACTATGCTCACGATGTGCGCATCATCCGTTTGCCGCGTCATGGCGCTTCTTGTCCGGTAGGTTTGGGCGTGTCTTGCTCAGCCGATCGTAATATCAAGTGTAAGATTAACAAAGACGGTATTTGGATTGAGAAACTGGATGATAATCCGGGTGAATTGATTCCGGTTGAACTTCGTAATGCGGGAGAAGGTGATGCGGTACAGATTGATTTAAATCGTCCGATGTCTGAAATACTGAAAGAACTGACCAAATATCCGGTAGCTACCCGTCTGTCGTTGAACGGAACGATTATTGTGGGCCGCGACATAGCCCACGCTAAGCTGAAAGAACGTTTGGACAGAGGCGAAGATCTTCCGCAATACATTAAAGACCATCCGATTTATTACGCCGGTCCGGCTAAAACACCGGAAGGAATGGCTTGCGGTTCAATGGGACCGACTACTGCCGGGCGTATGGATCCGTATGTAGATTTGTTTCAAAGTCATGGCGGTAGCATGATTATGCTGGCAAAAGGCAATCGTAGTCAACAGGTAACCGATGCTTGTAAGAAATATGGTGGTTTCTATCTGGGTTCTATCGGTGGTCCGGCCGCAATTCTTGCGCAGAACAATATTAAGAGCATCGAATGTGTGGAATATCCGGAATTGGGTATGGAAGCTATCTGGAAGATTGAAGTAGAGAACTTCCCGGCATTTATTCTTGTCGACGATAAGGGTAATGACTTCTTTAAGCAGATTAAACCGACTTGTGTTTGTAAGAAATAATTATATCTTCATTTGTCTGAGAGGCAGAAGCTAAAAGAGGTATCAGCCTTTTAGATATGGGAAGGCAAAGCCGAGGCTGTTCAAAAAGTCAAAATTGAATTAGCTAAAGCTATAGATTGTAACTGAATAAATAAAGAGTGCTACTTTGACCTATGAAAATGAGGTGTGAAGTAGCACTCTTTTTATATTTGAACCCTGTCAGTTTTAAATTGAAAGTTTAAATCTAAGTTTTTAGACTTTTGGCCAACCTCTGTTTTTTTATTCGGATTAATAATCGGTTCCTTTTTTCTAGTATCAGCAAACTGATTTAGGAATAAAACTTTGGAATAAACCGATTAGTTCTCTTTCCAGTTAGTAGAAAAAGAAGGGTATCAACTCGCTGATTTGAATCCTAATCTTGTGTAGTTCTTCTTCGTCTCAACCCTGCTATTTCACCACATTAAGAGTTTTTTGGTCATTAATAATGTTATCCGTTATCATGGATAATATTAGTTGCTGTAACTAATAATGTTATTTCTAGTAGTTTTCAGAGAGTGGAAAACTGCTTATAAAAGGTGTAAGAAGTCTATTAGTTATAAAGGTAATTTCTTGATAATTTGTTATATTATCGGCATCCTTGAAAATCGGGTCTACTTTTAAAAACAAAGCTTTAGTTCAGTTTGTTGTTTATAGTATAATACGGAAGTTTTGCAATCGGAAACTTTAAAGAGTAAAAAGGAGTAAGTTATTGTCTCTGATTTGAGTGAATGGTTCTTTTATTGTTGATAAATTAAAAAGAATAGAAGGAACTTATTGCCTCAGGTTTGGAAAGATAATTTTCCCCTTAATTGTAGGATAAAAGGAATAAAAGGTCGTTTGGGCCTTTGATTTTGGAAAATGGTTTTCTTGTTATCTGTAAGTGAAGCGGAGTAGGATAGAGGTATTTCCTCCGAGATAGGGGTAAGTAATTAAAGCCGATCGTTTAGCTTGGCTATAGTGAGAATACCGGCTTTCCATTTCTGACGGAGCGGAACAGAATAATGACTCTCGGGCAAAGTGCGATGGTTATTTTTGTTTCGTAACAAGTAAAACTTTCTAGATTTGATAAAATAGAATGGAGGAAACAATATGGCAAGAGATTTTATAGCAGCTATGAAGCATCGTAGATCTTATTATGCGTTGAAGAGTAAATCTCCCGTTTCGGATGAAAAAATTATAGAAATTCTTGACCAGGCGCTTATGTACGTGCCTTCGGCCTTGAACTCGCAGTCTACAAGAATGGTGCTTTTATTAGGTGAGAACCATAAACGATTGTGGAATCTTACAAAAGAAACGCTCCGCAAGATTGTTCCGGCTGATGCGTTTCAAAAGACGGAAGAGAAAATAGACCGTTCGTTTGCATCCGGTTACGGAACTGTTCTTTTTTTCGAGGATATCGCAGTGGTGGAACAGTTACAGGCTGAATACCCGACATACGCCCAAAATTTCCCGAATTGGTCGGAACAAACTTCCGGTATGCATCAGTTTGCGGTATGGACTATGCTGGAAGATGTGGGCTTCGGTGTTTCCCTCCAACATTATAATCCGCTTATAGATGAAGCTGTAACTAAAGAATGGAATATCAATCCCAAATGGAGGCTGATTGGAGAGATGCCTTTCGGCATCCCGGCTGAGAAACCGGATGGGAAGACTTTCCGTCCGTTAACCGAAAGATTGCTGGTATTTAAATAAATAAAGAAGGACGGCTTCTCACGAGGCCATCCTTCTCAAACTAAACCTTAAATATCTGTTCATCCATTCATGGATTTCATCCATGTATATGGGAATAACCTATTGAAAATTTATTTTAGAGTTTATTGAATAGTCAATTAACCAAAGTTGCTCCCATCAGTCCGATAACTACATCATTAGCACGCGTCTCTATACTCAGCTGTTGCAACTCTTTCTTTTTGTCGAGCGGCAGATAGAGTATTGTGGCGGCTCCACCCGGAATACGGCGGTCGTTGAAACCTTTAAGTTTCAAATCTTCTTCAAGCCGGTTACTCACCATACCCGATGAAAGTACCACTCTATACGGGCGGGGAGCGGAACTTCGAAAGGCTACTCCATCGAGATATAAATCTTGTTCAATCGGAACCCAGTTTTCCGGATTAACCAATGAGAGTGTTTCCCGACTGCCGTCTTGATATGTGACGGTAATGATTCCGTTTTCATGGCGACATTGCATATGGTTTGTACTTCCGGCCAGTAACAGGTATATTCCCGATGCTTTTCCGTTTAGTGCTACCTGAATGGAATCCGGATAGTTGTTCCATAGGGTGGTGTAAGCAATATTTTTTCCCTCGGCCGATGTACGGAAAGGAATGCCTTGCGGAAGGGTGAACACTCCGTTTCGTACCTGTTTGCGCAAGCCGGAGTCGTCAATATCTGCTGTTTCTTTAGGATGACACCATTCGCCGATTCCTTGCAACGGAATTTGCAGCGTAGTGTAAGGCGACCGTGGTTCCCGATATTTGTTTCGGAAGATGTCCGTCACCTTGGCATTCCAAATAGTTTCCATTGGTACGGTTCGATATTGCGCTAACGGGTTAACGGGAAGTTCCGTTCCGTAAAATGGTGTGTTCTCTTTCTGCTCTTCCATATTTAGAGGCTGCCACCATTGCATATCGCCTTGTTGAAGACGAACAAACATTGTACCTTGATTTGGTTTACCCAGAATCATTCCTTGCGATGCCTGGTATACAGAACATTGGTCGGTCGGCTTATGGAAAGATGAAATATCTGTATCGGAAGACATTGCAGGGTTAGATTTTCCGTTCAAAGCGGCTTTTGAAGTGAGTGAATTTCCTGTTGTATAATAGCAGGATTCTTTTTCGGCAGAAGCTGATGCTTCCCACGTTTTATTGCACAACTTTGCCTCTTCGAGAGAAATCCTTTTTCCTTTCCAGCGTATCTCAACAGTCAGTTCTTTTTCAGCGGGACATTCGATTGTAATGCGGGGAATGCCGATGCTTTCTGCTTGTAGAGGGGTTACATTTCGTCCGTTTACGGTAACCGATTCGTAGCTATCTTTCCACGCGGGAACAGTCAGTCGGATATTAGCCTGTTTGTTAAAACGAGGGGTGATACGGTAAGTTTCCGTGTCACCTTTGCGGGCAAAAGAGAAATCCATATAGGTAGCATGTAATGAAGCGTGATTCCATTTCTGCGGGAATCCCGGGCGTAGGTCTACTCTTCCTTCCAGCAAGTCGGGATAGATACCGAACAATCCTTGTGTCAACACACGTGAAGCTACGCCGATAGGGTCACCGAAATCGCGGTAACATTCACCTCGTGCCGAATCATAGAAACTGATTTGTCCAAAGTTACCGGGGCAATGTCCCAGATACATTCCGTCGAGTACGGAACTTTTGAACAGATGGAACGCTTCTTCGGCACGGCCTGCCTGCCAATAGGAGAGAGCCGTATGCCAAACCTCCGCAAATGCTACGTTGTTGATACTCCATGAGTATGGCATCCAGTTTGTAGTGGTAATGGTATAATAACCCTCGTCTTTCAGTCGGCTTCCTTTTACCGGAAAACGAGGAATGTTCCGGTCGATGTACCTTGTAGCCTGATAATATTGGAACGGGTCACTTACTTCCGAATCTATAGCATGGTAAACCGTCCATACAGCAGGGGAAGTATGCAACTGTTTATGTCCCATATAATCTTGAAATTCTGCCCAACAGCCTTTATCATCCATCCAGAGCCGTTGTTGCAAGGCCTGTTTTATCTTCTCGGCTTCCTGTGCGTAAGGTTGCGGATTTTCTCCAATTTTCCCGGCAATTTCTGCCGCCAGTTTATTTGCCCGGTAGTTATATGCCGATGAGTGGGTAACGGCTCCGCTGTTGTAATACAGTGCGTCGCTGGCCCAGATGCAACAATAAGCGTCATACAGTCCGTCATTATCGGGGTCGAAGTTACGTTTTTCCCATGCGAGATGACGGGTGATGACAGGCCACATCTTCTTTGCGTAGTCTAAATCGCCGGTCCAGCAAAGATGCCACAACAATTCGTCAATGTAACAAAGGTTCATATCATAGTGGTGCATCTGGTTATTGCGGTTCGGGTTGCGGCAGATGTAACCATTACTATACATTTGCGTACCCCATTTCTTGGCGGAACGTGCCATGTTCATGACACTGTCCTGTGTCGGATGTGGATAAACGGGAGCAATTTCCGTCACTTGGGACGCGGCATAGTTATCGAAATGCCGCCGTGCTCGGTCGTGCCAACCCAGGCAATCGCCTGTATAAGCCGCCCGCCATCCGCTTAAAGGCATTCTCCATCCGTTGGCACCATGCAGCCATACTTCTCCGTCCCAAATACCATCGGCGGCAGCCACCAATGCCCCTCCTAAGGTATTGATATAAGGATCAGGAGTCTCGATACGGAATCTAGACGTTAAAGCCGTACGGGCTTTTTCCGCCGCATTATAGAGGGCTTTACCTTTGGACACGGACAGTTGCCGGAGCTTTCCGTTTTCATATATGACATATCCTTCTCCTTTAGTCAGCTTAAAGTTGAACCGTTCGGGCGCTTCAGTCAGAGATGCTTCGAAACTGTCGGCCGGATCAGCTCCCATATCGCCGCTTCTATTTAATCGCTTAGCACGTATGGGAGCTATCAATCCGAACAATTGAATATCTTTAGGCATGGATGATGCATTAAAATACCAGATAGCTCCCTCTTTATCATGCAAAGGCAAAGCTGTTACATACAATTTCCCTTCACGGTTCGCTTGTTTCCAACGGGAATCTGAAAGGATGTAACTGCGTCGTCCCGGTGTATAGCGTGCCTCGCAATATTCTGTAGAATCCAGTGCAATACTCTGTCCGTTACTTTGTACGCGAAATGCAATGTGACGGCTTTTGGGTTTGTCATATGAAGCAAATACCGGACGATCGCTTGTTTCCAGACGCCAAGCCGTATGTGTCCCGTATAGAGGACGGGTGAAACGGTTCTTTCCATTTTCACAAACAAAGTCCTCTCCATCAGGATAATATTGTAGACTCCGTTCAGCGCCGCGTTGTTCTTCATTGTACGAAGTTGATTCAATATAGTCCCGTCCCTCTAAAGTGGCTTTTTTACTATCTGATAAAGGCTTTGACTGTCCGTAGACAGCCAAAGCGGTGTAAATAAGAAAAACTGATGTAAAATACTTCTTCATGTTTTTAATGTTCTTTTCAACGTGGATTACTGCGGATGTTTGCCAATGATTTTTCTTATTCAAAAAATCAGGGCATCGGTTTCAAACCTTCCCAACGTACATTCCATGTTCCGTCTTTCGGAAAGCCTGGATTTTTTTCCGTACATCCATCCCAGCCGGCGCACATCATGGCAACGGCTGTTAGCAAACCGCCGTTGCCCGGCAGATAAATACGTAGACGGGCATCTTGATAATTATGTCCGTTTATCAGATAAGTGTTTGTGCGTTTATCCATCAGCAAAGCACCTACAGCTTTCTCCGGTTCACCCATTCGGGCAGCGTTCATGGCAGTCATCGGATAGTCCCATCCCCAAGTTTTACCCCAGTTCCAGTTATCCCAAATCCAGTGTAAGGTGTTTTTCATATAGTCTTCACGAATCAGTTTATTCATCGGAAGAATACCGACAGAACCCAGCACGGCCATATGGTCGGAAGTGAAACGGATATCCTTGTATGTATCGGTTGCGGTTTCGGCAGCCAGGTAAAGCTGGTCTTCATTGTATGCCAAGGGAGAAAGTTTGTCAATCATTTCATCCCATTGCAAGTTTCGTTGCAAGCCGCGTCGTTCGCGCCATTGTTGTGCCACCTGCATAGCGAAATGCCAATATGAAAGTTCGAAAGGAGGATTTACCGTTTCGGCTGCGCGTAATGTTTCTTGGGCAGGGATGGCTCCTTTCAGGATATAACGTCCGTCTAACGTATCATACGTAGCAAACGAAAACATAAAGTCCGCAGTTTCTTGTACTAGTTTGCCGTATTTCTCCAGTATCTCTTTGTTCTCTGGATTGTTACGGTAAATCAGTTCGGCTAAATAAATAAGGTGAGGTTGTTGCCATATCAGGAAACTTCCAACTTTGGAGGGAGCTTCCGTTCCGCTGGGGTCAGTCATTTTCATCCAACGCACGCCGTCGAATCCCTGGCGACGGGCAATCTCCCTGGCAACAGGTTCTACCGATTCATACCATCCTAACGTACGATCCAATAATTCGGCACGATTCCATAAAGCGAATTGAGCCTGATGCCACCAAATCATTTCCAAGTGGAATTTACCGAACCATGAATTATAGGTCAGACCAGTCTCTTGCGGAGGTGTGCTGCCTGCGCATTGAATACCTAATAAGTATTGACTCAATACTACACGACGTTCCAGCTCTTTGGCTCGAGGGTCGGTACAAGCGGAAAAATCTACAGCCGCGCCGTTTGTCCAATAAGCTTTCCAGTATTCGGCTGCCGCGTTTTGTGTGTCGGCAACACTAATGACTTCCGTGGAGGTATTATCCGGGGTAAATGTACAAGTAAAAGATAACTTGTCATTTTGTGGTGTTAAAACAAAATAGTTCTTGCTTTTTTCTTTCAACTCAGCTTTCCCTTCCCAGCGGATGGTTACGTAATAAGTAGTGGCATCGAGTTCCCTTTTTAGTACAACACTCTGTTCGGTTTTATCAATGAGAGTAGTGTTGTGTTTGTCGTTGGCTTCCCAATTGCAGGCGTCATCACAATGTCCGCCCGTAGGGTAAGGGAAACGGAAACAAATGCCGGTATGTGCTTTCGACTCCACTTCGGCAGCTATCATATCTTGATGGGGATGACAAACCGTTTTTACCGCATAGTCTGCATCCTGATATTTGAAACGGCTGTTAATTTCACCTTTCCACATGTCCAAATTTTGTTGTATGTCCGTAATTTGCTCCGGGGTAGCTTCATCACCCAATTCGAAACCTATTACTCCTAAATGAAGGCGGTGTGGATTGATCCGATACCAGTTGGAAGCATCCTTGGCACGACCATCTTCTTTGAATTGTGTTGCATAAAGTTCTTTATGTCCGTGTCCGAAATCATATTCTTTCAATGCCTCTTCCAATTTCAGGTCTTGAGGATTGTCATAACTATGCCATCCCCATTGGCTTTGCGTACCTAAAGGAACTCCCATTTTGTAAGTTGCGGGGAACGTTTGCAGTCCGGTGGCATCTACAGTAAAGGCAAATTCTCCGTTTCCTACAGATAAAGAAGCCAGTGAGTCGATGACCGTTACGTGAGGATTATTCCGGGCAATAAGCGCTTGCCGGTCGATTGGAGTCTCTTTTGGAGAGGTACATGCTGCCATGAGACACATGGCCGTTAGAATTGTAAAAATAGTATTCTTCATAAGAAATATAGATAAAATTAATGATTTCGTAAAAGTATATTTCGAGTCATATTGTTCCCTATTCTATGTAATTTAATCTCTATGTACGGTTTAATAAACGTGGCTATTTATTAAAGGTAATTTTGTCGTATTGCTCTTCGGCTTTAATTTCGGTATATTTGGGAGCGTCAATCATTTCAATGAGTGCGCGTAATACCGGTCCTTCGCCCATCGGATCGTTAGTTTGGGTTGGGCGGTTATAATAATATGATAGGGACGGCATGATTCCGGTTCCAACACAGATGCTTGTCACATCCCCTTCATTGGTAATCTTTTTCATCATGCCTTTCAGTCCCTGTTCAGCTACATAGATGAAATCGGGATGTAACCAACCTTCTTTCACGCCACGTGCTATGCCAAATACAAACATAGCGGTTCCGGTAATTTCTTCGTAAGAGTCTTCCTTATCGAGCAGTTGATGCCACAGTCCATTTTTCCCTTGATAACGGGCTACACCGCTTGCTTGCTTTTGGAAATTTTCTATGACAGCCTGTCGCATGGGATGATCTTTCGGCATACGGCTCAGTAAATCGGCTTGTGCCATGAATACCCATCCGTTGGCACGGCTCCAATGAGCTACCCCATGTTCTTTGTTATCAGTATGGTAGCAATGGTAATAGATGTTTTTTTCCGGACACCATAAATATCTGGTGTAATTCAAAATTTGGTTAGCGGCATCGTCAAAATAACGATTGTCACCTGTAAATTGTCCCATACGTGAAAGGAAAGAGATTGCCATAAATGCATCATCCGCCCATATTGTGTTGACGTGGGGCCAAATACGTGCGATGGTTCCATCTATCAATCGCGGTTCCGCATAACGAAGATGGTCGCTAGTTTCGTTTATATACTTTAGGAAGGACTCATTCGGGTATTTCATCTGAAGATCTATCAGACTGGCTCCCATAGGTCCGTTGTCGTCCAATCTTTTTCCTCGGAAAATCATATGCCAGCTCAGTTTTCGTACGGCATTCCATCCTCCATCTTTGAAAGCTTTGTTATATTGTTTTCTGAAGAATTCCAGATTTCCTTCGTTAAAGACGAAATTCATGTTACGAAGTACATATTCATTGTATTTTTTGTCACCAGTCTTATCGGCTAATTCCATCAAGGCAATATTCGTCACGCCGTTGGTATAATGCCAGTTGTTATATTTGCAATTTACCTTTACGTCCATTGAAAATGGAACTTTTTGAAGGGAAGTGTATGTTTCTCCGGTTTTGGTATTCTTGAATTCGTAAGTAGTTGATGCTAAAATACGATCGGCTATTTTCACAGCAGCTTCGCGGGCATTCATTTTTGTTTGTGCCGATAAACTTGTCGTAGCAAGCAGTAAGGTTCCTAATATAAATTTCTTTTTCATTACTATTTAAGCATTATATTATTGTATAAAGTTTTAATATAAAAGTATGAAATAAGACCAGATTTAAAGAATCATTTGTTTTTATTCCTAAGCCGGTATATCGCCGGATTTCTTTGGCTCTTTTCTATCTTTTAATATTTTTACAAAACCGTATTTTGACGTCTTCTCCTTGCCGAGGAAGTATTTTTACATTCTTCAGTGAAATGTCCTCACTGTAAATAAATTCAGCTCCTAATTCGGAGGTAATGTAAACATTTTCCAACATAATGTTTTTAATAGGCATTTCCGGAATACCATTGAAAAAGAGCGCACGACGTGCGTTGGAACAAGTCAGGTTGCTAATATGAATATTGCGAAAACAAGGTGTAGTTTCGTTTATCGGTTCCGGTTCTACTTTTGCCGGTACTTTTTCGCCGCTTTCCAGTATTTCGACGGCTGATTTACCTCCATAGTACAAATTGAAAGTAATCGGTTCGGTGGGAATGTCAATCATGGAGATATGATCAATCCAGATGTTTTCCACGACGCCGCCTCGTCCTCTTTTGCTTTTGAAACGTAAGCCGACATCCGTGCCTAGAAATTTGCAATTGCTTACGAATACATTACGTACCCCTCCGCTCATTTCGCTTCCTACTACAAAACCGCCGTGTCCTTTAAATACAGTGCAGCCGTCTACTACCACATTTTCACAAACTCTTGCGCGACGACGTCCATCTTCATCTTTGCCGCTTTTGAGGCAAATACCGTCGTCTCCCACGTCGAACGTAGAGTTCACAATCAATGAGTTCTTGCATGACTCCAAGTCAAGTCCGTCACCATTTTGCGCATAACTTGGGTTACGTACCAACACTTCTTCAATCAATACATTCTCACACATAAGCGGATGAAGGTTCCATGCCGGAGAATTTTGAAAAACAACCCCTTGCAACCATACGTTCTTGCATGAAATGAGACTGACCATTACAGGCCGCAAGAAATGGCGTACGCTTTGCCATTCTTCTTCACTTTTCAGTGTTTGCGGTACATTCATATTACTGATGGTATCCCCTTTTAATGTTTCAGGGTAGGGAAACCAATAGTCAGCTCGTTTGAATACTCCACCCCGTGCGATGGTGCTTTTCCATTGGCTTTCGGTTACTTTACCTTTTTTTAGAGGACGCCAGAAGTGTCCGTTACCGTCGATGGCTCCTTTTCCGGTAATGGCTACATTGGTCAGATTTCGTCCGGAAATAGGAGACTGACAACGTCGGGTATCCAGTCCTTCAAATACTGTTTCTACCAACGGATAAAGGTCTACATCCGGTGAAAACAGAATGACCGCACCTTTTTCAAGGTGTAAGTCAATGTTACTTTTCAATACAATCGGTCCCGTAAACCAAATACCTGCAGGCACAATCAAATGCCCTCCTCCTTGTGATGCCAGAGTATCGATAGCTTTGGCAAAAGCTTCGGTGCAGAGTGTGGTGCCATTGCCTATCGCTCCGAATTCGGTGAGTAAAACGCTTCGGTCGGGAAATGTTGGCGCGTTGATTTGCGGCATGTCAAAAGGCAGGTTTTTGTATACCTCCTTATATTTATAATCCTTTGAACCGGACTGGGCTTGTGATTGAACCAGTCCTAATAAAGATAAGATAAAAATGATGGATAATTGTTTCATTATATATTATTTAATCGTTATACGTTTGTATATAGTTTCAACATTCGTCTATGAAATGAGATGTTTCATAATATGCAGTTATGTTTTAAAAAGCAATGGTTTTCATAGGAATAAGGCGTACAGGTCCTAACAACCCACTGCTTACAGGCTGCCAACCTGCGTAATTACCTTTTTTGTAATTTAGAGCAGCCACATTTATATCTTTGAATTTACGCCATGGAATTTTTTGTCGGTCCATTTCCGCAATACGGTTTGCAGGTAGGTTTGTCACCTCTATTTCTATCAGGTTCTCTCCCTGTTGCAAATATTTGCCTATATAACATTGGTAAGGTAGAGCCCAGAGCGTACAGACTTCCTGTCCATTAATACGTACCCTTGCGCTTTCACGTACATCACCCAGCGAGAGCATCCATTCATCGGCTGAGGCAGGCAGTTGGAAGCGAAGTGTATAACAAGCAGTTCCCATGGTGGTTGCCATATTCTTTCCAGGCAATTCAGTCCATGAACCGGTTTTTACTTTTTCTGGAACATCTTTCACCTGAGGTATGCTTTCGATAAATCGAAAATCCCATTCTTCATCCAAGGCCAATGCTTTCCCGCTAGTTTGATAATATGGATAAGGTGAGGCGGCGATGTCTTTGGAAGTATAGGTTTTCAGTATGGCCGATTCGCCGGAAGCCAATTGCAAGTATACTTCTGTTTGTCCGTTGGCAGAGCGAACAGGTACTTTGCCTGAGGTCCCGTTCATAGGGTTATATAGGATCGCTGAGGTTACTTTCACTCCTAATGGAACCCAACCGTCCGTATCTTTGGCTGTTAGGGCGGAAATAAAATAATGGAATCCCTCGTCATGAGAACGGCGGATACAACTCAGTTCGAAATCTTTCCGGAGTTTTTCCGGTTGTACGCCGGTTTGTGCCAAGGTATTATCATAATCTGTCCCAAAAAGAATATGAGGGTGTTGCTTCTTTTTTAAATTGTTTACTAGTTGTTGGAAGCTTTTTCTTCTTTTCTCCAGATTGTTCCATCCTGGAACATCTTCGGGATATTGGTCGAGAAATACGACTGTTGCTCCTTCTTCGGCCAATGTCATCAATTTCTTTAGTATCTTTTCAGGCATCAACTTTGCTCCCGGAATAACAATGGCTTTATAAGTAACTCCCCCAGGAGTCAGAATTTTACCGTCTTTGTGGCTTGTTTTCTCGATAAAATGGTCGGAAATGTAATCTACATCGTATCCGGCATTCTCAATTTTGTGTACTGCCTCGATAAAACGTGGAGCCCGTTTGTCCATCTTATGAATGTCGAACATGAGCAAGCGCCCATCTTGTTCGTTCCAAATATCGTATACAGGGAGGTAAAGCAAAAAGTCATTATCTGGCTGTCCGTATTGGAGGAAACTTTGGCAACGGGTAATATAATTGAAAAAGGCTGGTGCATCCCTCCATATAGAATTAGTAGGACTCATGTCTATACTAGCGTAGAATTTCCAACCCGGCCACGGATCATCTTTCGGCGAATAAGTAGTTCCATGAAAATAAACATGGTTAACTCCCGATACGAACATTAAGTCGAGGTCCGGTTTGCACTGTGATAAGGAGGTGCGGAAGTGCTCGGTCAGCCATGTAAATGTTTCGGAGCTTGTGTAAAGTTTACCTGTTAGGTGGGCGGCAGATGAAGCATATTTCAACATGGAAAGATCTGAAAAGTTTGGTCGTGTAAGGGAGTCTTTTCGTAATCCTTTTATACCGAAGTCTGAGAGACCGAATCCTTCACATTCCGGTATATCCACTGTTGCATATAAGTCTATTAGGTTACCGGGCGATCCGTGTGCCTGGTTTCTGGTGGCCGAACTGTGTGCATGTGCCCATTCCGTCCACTGCTTTGTAAAGTTTTCCAATAACAAATCCGCCAGCGTTTCACGGTAATCGGAAATGATTCGGGCAGTAGTTTCCGTTCGCTCTTTTGAAAGGAATTCAGGAAGATGTTCTTCAAGCTTATATCCGCGAAAATGTTCGAATTCATCGAAAAAGTTGGTGGTCCAGTCCGCTCCGTATACTTCGTACGAGTCGTTGAAAAAGTTGTGCGGAGCTTCTGCTTTAGCTTGGTCGAAAGCCTCGTCGAATCGGTGCAGGTAATTATATACTGCCTGCTTGGAAAAATGGTTCAATACATAGCCTTCTCCACCCGGAGCTGCTCGTTTTACTTTCTGCAATGTCTTTCCGCAAAAAGCGGCAATTAATTTCCAATTACCTTTGGGGGCATTCCACGAAAGTTCCCCATCATGTACCATTGAGGTTAGATTGAGGCATTTTCCCTTATCGGAAAAAGCCATTAAACGTTCCAGTTGCGCATACGGTTTTTGCTTTGCATCTGTTACTTCTATACGTTGTCTTACAAAATCTCCTCCTTTTACTTGATATTCAGTGATGATAAGCTTACATGCTGCATCCTGAATCGATGTTTTTGGTCCGCCAAAAGGCCATCCGGTACCATTATTCATATCTATTTGCATCCCGTTTTTTCGGGCTTCTTCCACAGTGAAGCGATACATGTTCATCCATTGTTCCGATAAAAAGGGAATTTCTTTGGCCTCATTCTTCTGAACGCCATAAATCGGAGTAATTTCCATGGTTCCTATTCCGGCTTCTGCGTATTGTTTCAGGTTATAAGCCAAATTCGCAGAATCCACGGCACTTCCCATCCACCACCAACGAGCGCCTGGTTTCATTTCCGTGCGAATAACGGGCCATTCGGGCTTTTGTGCAGCCATTTGATATGGAACAGACATCCATAAGGCGCATACAATAATCCAATTAGTTGTTTTCATATAATTATTATTCAAGTATTTTTTGTTTTAATGCAGATAGTTATGGAATAGAGACCGTTTTTATCACAAATTACCCGTATTGCACTGAATAATTTAAATGCTATAAAGAATATAATTTATTCAGTTTTAGCTTCTAAGCATGTCGGTCAGACTAATCCTCTCTCTTACATCTTTCAACCTTATACTTTCATCTTTTTATTTATTACCTTAATCTAAATCTTATTTTTCTTCAAAAGAGTCTGTTCTGAACGGAACAGCCGGCAATCCCTCCTTATTATATAAATTTACTCTGAAGAATGTGCCGAATCCATAACGGGCAGCAACCGGATGCGATACTTCCGGTGCAGTTAAAACAATTTTATTCTGTTGAATCTCAGCTTTTGCCGGATAAAAAATTCTGTCATTTCCGGCTATATAGAAACCATTAACTGGTGATTGCTGGGGAGTGGTTAAACCGTTTTTTGCATAATCGAAAGTCAGGATCAATTGGTTTCCCTTTATCTTCATCTTTTTATATACAGGTCCCGAGTAAGCCACCTTTTGTTTGTATTGCTTGGCCAAAGCCCAAGCAGCGAGGCGTTCTCCTGCCTGTTGTTTCATACGTGGGTGAATATCAGTGGAGTCACATGCATCGGTTACCACAGCCATTCCGATATTTTTTAATTTATTGTTTTGCCATACCTGCAATTGTGCTTCACGTATACCTGCCGGCTGCTTATAATGAGGAGCGATTTGCATGAAGTAGAAAGGCATGTTCGGTTGTTTCCATTGTTTTCTCCAATCATTAATTAAATTAGTGAATACTTGAGCATACTTTTCATATCGTACGGAATTCGATTCTCCTTGATACCAAATGTTGCCTTTTACGGTGTATCCCAGAATCGGTGCAATCATACCGTTCCATAAAGTAGACGGAACTTTAGCTACATCTTTCTTACGTTTCAGGTTCTCCGGTGCATATTGTTTGAGCACATCCTCATAGAGAGGATTATTCTTCATCACATTCATGGAAGTCCATGATTCTGCGTGGGTTCCACCCCATGTGCTTTGTATTAGTCCGACCGGTACATTCAATGTTTTGTAAAGTTTACGTCCGAAAATAAATCCGATAGCTGAGAAATCTTTCAGATTTTCCGGATTACAAACAACCCATTCGCCTTCGCAATCTTCTTTTTCTCCCTCGGGTGCCAATTGATGGGCTACATGGAACAGCCGAATTTCGTTGAAGGTGGCATCTTTCATCTCTTGTTCTTCGTTAATAATGCCAGTTTTCCATTTCTCTTTCGGGTTGTGTGCCACAGGGAATTCCATATTTGACTGTCCTGTGCACAACCAAACTTCACCAATCAGTATGTTCTGGATACGAATTTGGTTTTCTCCCTTTATTTCAATCCACTGGTTGCGGCATGCTTCGGGTGTTTTTATCTGTATTTTCCATTTTCCGCTTTCATTTGCTACAGTGCTGTATATTTTTTGTGTCCACGATGACTCTAAAGAAATTTTCTCTCCTGGGTTTGCTTTTCCCCAGATATTGACTTTTGTTTGTTGTTGAAGTACCATGTTGTTCGAAATAATCGATGGAATGGTTACTTTTGAATAAGATGTGCCCAGGTAGCAACACATTAAAAATAGTACAAGAAACTTTATTCGTGTATTCATAATAAAAAATATAGTTTGAATTCGGTGCCGAAGTTAGGACTTTCTTTCTTTAGAACGACTGCGTTTTTTGATTTTATTTATGTGATTTTTGACGGAAATTTGGTTTTTTGTACAAATACAATGGTAAATGTACGATTTTCTATGGTCAAAAAGAGATATGTGACGTAATTTTGCTCTTGATAATTATGATAACTATGAGACACGAAACTTTTTTAACCGACATGCATCCTGAAATAAGATCTGCGTTAAGTACACAGAAGCGAAAACGTAGAACGGAAAACTTAAATGCAAGTATAAGTTTAGAATCGGATATAGAATATTTCCTTGTAGAGGAAATGAGTCGTTCTTTTGGCCTATCTGTAACTACCATAGGGCAGCAAAAGATCAGATCTAATATGGTTTACCCATCCACAAAATATCCAGAACGCTATTATTTCAATATAAAACAGGGCAGAGTTTTAGAGGAGTACCTATTAGTATACATTACTGAAGGGGAAGGAAACTTCTATCTTAACAAAAACGAATGGGGGGGGGTAAAAGTAAAAGGTGGATATTTATTTTGGCTTATGCCCGGACAATGGCATTCGTATGCTCCCAAAACAGGAGTTGGTTGGGCTGAGTATTATGTAAGTTTTAAGGGTGAGGTGATTAAAGATTTAATTCAAGGCACTTTTTTAGAAAATAGGAATTGTGTGTTTGATTTAGGTTATAATGATGAACTTGTCAGTTTGTTTCTGCGTGCCTTGGAAATAGCTCGTTTTAAAAATGCTTGTTACCAGTCCTATTTGTCTGGAATTGTTTTACATATGTTAGGGTTAGTCATGTCTCACATGAAGGAGCAGATGGACTATTCTTGTACAAATGATCAGAAAATGGAGCAAGCCAAGATTATTATGAAAGAGAAGGTTGCAACAGATCTGGATATGCGGGAACTTGCAAAGACTTTGGGCTTAAGTTACTCTTGGTTTCGGAAACTGTTCAAAGATTATACGGGGTTGGGACCTGCCAGATATTTTTTGGAGTTAAAAATGGAAAAAATAAAACGATTGCTTGCAACTACTGATTTACCAATAAAAGAGTGCCTTTTTCGTTTAGGTTATAATAATGCCGAGAATTTTCATACCATGTTTAAGAAAAACACCGGATGCACTCCTATAGAGTACCGCCGTGTGATGATGGAAGAAAAAGCGGCAGGGCGGGGTATAGATAGATATTAGGGTTAATAGATATGTTTTAAAGTGGAACGATGCGGTTGTCTTCGGAAAATTTCTTTCTGTACAGACAACCGCATTTATTTGTTATCTTTAAATTATTTTATTTCGCAAAGTTTTTCCTATATTGAGTGGGACATATATGATAGAAACTTTTAAATTTCTTTCCGAAATATTTTGCATCACAGTATCCTAGCATGTCAGATACTTCTGTAATGCTATAATGCAGGGATGCAAGCAAAATTCCAGCTTTTTCCATTTTAAATTCAAATATGTATTCTGCGGGTGTTTTTCCGGTAACTTCTTTCATTTTATTATAAAATCCAGTGCGACACATTCCCATATCAGCACTGAGCGTATCTATTGTGTATCCTGGTGTTGTGAGATTTTTCTCCAGCAGTTCCCGGACTTTATATATAAATATTTCATTTCCCTCCTCATTTTTATCCATTATTGGAATTACAGAGGTTGTGTTGGTCAGCATTTGTCTTGTCCGTTTGTTCAATGCTCCGAAACTGGCAATAAGCATGTCTATGTCGATTCTGAATTTGCATATATTGATCGAACGCAGTTCCAGTCTGTTGGCACGGCTTTCGGAATGGAAGAGATAACTTTCATTATCATCGTTTTTAACTAGTAGGATAACTGGTATGTTCTCTGTTATTTTATTGGTTTTAAGGCGTAAACATATCTCATCTCCATAGACGCCGTTTACCGTTTCATCTATAATGATTACGTCAGGATTTTGTTTGTACGAGATATTAATAGCCATATCGGGATTTTCCAGTAATGAAATGTTGAAGTGTATGGATAATGTTTCCTGCAAATAGTTACTGAATAATTTGTCTCCCATAATCAGAAGAATCTGTGGATTTTTGTTTTGATGATCTCTTTTTTCATCCTCCTGATCTTTTTCTTTTTCAAAGTCTATTTTGTGAAGAAAAGACCGATCGCATTCAGTCTTCAGATTATCCTGAGTAGGATATTTTATAGGAATTGTGATTTCAAAAGAGATTGTTTTTCCATTCTTTTGACCTGTTATCTTGCCTCCGTACAATTGGATTATTTTCTTCACTGTCCCTAGTCTGCCACAGACGAATATGGGACGTTTGGTTGTAATGTAGGGGATAATCAATTTTGGTTTCTTTTTTGTTTCTTGGCAATTACTAATGTATAATTTGCAAAAACCGCCGTTTTTTGATGTGGTAATATGTATGCAGCTATGTGGAGGCGTAGTTTTAATAATGTTGTCTAAAAGATATTGAAGAGCCACTGTCATGAGCGTTTCATTGAAACAACAATTTAGATAATCGGTTTCCTGATTGATTTCCAGTTCTATGCCACGTGATTCGGCATACGGTTTACACTGATTGACGAATGAATAGATATAGTTATGGAGTTCAAACTCTGTATCTTGGTGTGGATATCTATGTTTCCAATCGGTTGTCTCAAGCGCCATTGCATGTTGATTACATTCAATGATATGTTCAATGTATTCTAAAACCGATTTTAATTTTTGAGTGGTATTGTCGGAGTTATCACTGCTGATAATCTCTTCCAGTCCGTTTCGTAATAAAATTAAGGGTGTATGTACCCTATGTATTATTCCGATAGCAAGTTTAAATTTTTCCTGTGAGACCAGTTGCGTGTTAAATCTTGTCAGAATTAGCGGCAACAAAAAAATAATTATTCCTAGAACTACTCCTTCTAAAGGTATTGTATACCCCGAGAGAGATAAATTGGCAAGGAATAAATCTACATTCTGCCCGCTGTTTGTAATTTCTGTCGCATAATTTTGTGGAACATGAGCCATGAGACTCATCATTGTGTCATAAAAAAGTGTTTGCATACTAATATTGAATTGAGTTAATTAATTTTACATATGTGAAAAATACAACTTTATTGTTTTTTCACAAGTAATATTTCAATACAAGTATAAAGCTTATAACAACCAGCAATTGGGGAATATCTTTCAAAACATAGGGTAATATCTATCAAGAAAATTAGATTTTATATTTATGCGATAATAGAAATGTCAAAAACTCTATTTTTTTTTAATAATTTTCGTTTATACCGTTTTGCGGAAACTTTTTTCACTTATTTTTTGTTCTTGTTGTCGAGGCTGTGTGAATGTTAGTATAAAGTAAAAAAATGGAATATTTTATTGGAGTTAATGCGTTGGTTATTCAATTCACGTAAGATAAATAGTCGTATTCCGAGTAGGTAGCTTACGTTCTCCGGTAGAAGTGTTTTCGATCGATAAGAGTGGATAGAAGAAACCTTTCCTTGATATTCTCTTTAAAGGACGATAGAATGTCTTTTTGTGTTGTATAATCATTCTTAATCTCTATGTCGCATGAAAAAGTGTCCGTGATAATTACCGTGGTACGACTAGAGAGGATCGTTTCTGCAATTTATATAACAAGTAATCCACCAGCGATATGGCTTTTATCGATGGCGGATTACTGTGATTATTTTAAAGTTATATTAATCATAATAGCGCGATACATTTCGCTCTCTTATAGATTTTCATTTTTGTCAGTATCCCTATAAATGGGGAACATGTTCTGATAATTTCGAAATAAAAGTCACGTTCCTTTGTGCAGATACATCGGAACGTGATGCTTTTATTTCTCTTGACAACTATGAAACTATTATTTTTCAGTACCTAAATCCCAATGGATGAAGTAATCTCCGTTCATAATTTTTGTACGAATGGCTTCGGCATTCCCTTTGCCTTCATATTTTTCACTGATAACGTCAGCCATGAAACTATTGTCTTTATGACGGCGAGACATACGGATCAATGCCGGATAAACCTTGCCTTCACACGACATCTCAAGCATCATCTCTTTCATTATCTCTTTATCATTATCTTGGATTTCCCCTATAGTTAGAGGACGTATACCTGTATGCCAATAGGCTGTAGCTCGAATACCTCTATCTCCAACTTTTCGCGACTCTATTTTAGAACCACTTTCAAAGTTATAAATGGTTTTTTCTGTAGTCCAGTGTGGTGTGAATCCATTCCATGTTCCGTAAGATACTCCATCACCATCTTTATCAAACTCATTTACATACTCTTGTACTCCCGTGTTGATCATTGCATTTACCGCATCTGTCTTACCTAATTGGTTGAATGCTTCCGCTAACATAAGGTAAAGGTCGGCGTCTCTGTAGGTGTAAATATGCACATCGTTACGATAGGCTGCGCGGACAGCGTCACTAATTGGGCGGAACTTGCATATTACATATTTATTGTTATACATCCTAAATGTACCTTTAATACGAGGATCTTCCGCTGTCCCTACGGGATTGAATTCTTCGTCTGTAAAATGTTTCATTCCGCATTCTGACGGGCGTAACCAATATTTGTTCGGATAATCTGAATCAAAATGCTTTATTAGATCATTTGTTTGATGGTGTTGATAGTCGTACATAATGGCCGAGACGGATGAATAATCATAAGGTGTTTCATTATTCCAGTATTTAACCCATTTTCCTCCTCCTATTAACATGTCATTGCGTAGACATGAAACGGATTGATTATTGGTTTTCCTATATACATCATTCATGTGACCTTGTATCAAGTCTATGCATTTTTGGTATTTCCCTAACCATAAGCATATCTCTCCATATAGTGCGTAATAAGGCGGTGTCATCATATCCCAGCGACGGTATTCACTATCGGCTAATTCAGTATCTGGATCCACCCAGTCTTTCCAAGCTGTTTCATACGTTCCATCTATATCATCAAAACCGATATCCAAGAGGTTTTTACATGCCGCCATGGTCTTATCCAGATCTAAGGTCTTAAATTTAGATAAATCGCGTAACGATGTCATTGGTTTATCTACCCATACTACCTCACCATATATCTTAGCAATGGTCATAAACGTCCAAGCCTTTATTCTTAATGTACTACTGATTAAGGCTTTGTAATGAGTTTCATTTATATTGTGAGAATTTTTGTAAGCGTGTAATTTACTCAAATAATCATTACATGCATTAATTACTTCATAGAATCCGGCCGGATCTGCATAAGCGTTACCGGTTAAGTCTTTTTCATAATTATATAAACTGTATAACTCACGTGGTGCTGTTTCTGTCGGCTCTACCATTTCTCCCCTTAATTCATTAAGGTAAATTGCCTTATCGCCGATGGCCTGCATTTTGGTCATAATACCAATATACCCTGAATACATTTCACTTTCTTCTGAAATATAGTCATCTCCATTTAACGTATTATCCGTATCTACTTCGAAAAAATCAGAGCATCCTCCTAAAGTAGTGATTGCACAAAATAATACGGCGTTCAATAGTATCTTTTTCATTTTCATGTTTAAAATTTCAAGTTAATACCCAATTTGATTGACTTAGGCTGCATGACTTTCGCATAATCAAAACCTTGTGTTGCACTATTGCCGGCAGAGTATGCGAATTCTGGATCCAATCCCAAGTATTTGGTTCCAGTCCACAAGTTCTCTCCTGTTACATAGACCATGCCGGAACGGAAGAAATTCCATATTGGTTTGTCGAAGCTATAGCTTAGTGTAATATTGCGCATACGCAGGAATGATCCATCTTCTATCCAGCGTGAAGAGAAATCATTATTACCGATAGGATCTCCGTATTTGGCACGTGGGATATTTGTTATTTGGCCTTCTAAGCTCCAACGGTTAGCTACTGCCTCACTTTGGTTGGAGAATGAATCTGCAGATTCTAAATTGCGTCTTACCGCATTATAGACTTCATTGCCTTTGGTGTAAGAGAATTCTGTAGATAGAGCAAAGTTTTTGTATCGGATATTTGTATAGAAACCACCGAAGTAATCGGGGGTTGCGCTTCCTAATGATACATAATCATTGTAATCAATACGTCCGTCATGATTTTGGTCGACAAAATGTACATCACCTGCATCATAACGTTGGTTGCTGCTATTTACTAAATCTGCTTTATCAGCATCTGCTTGAGTTGAGAATACTTCAATGGCTTGTAAGCCGTAGAATTCATAAGGATTACCTCCTACACGACTTATTATACGTGAACCGTCACTATATTCAATTGTATTTTGTTCATTTCCACCTAATGATTTGATTTCATTTTTTATAAAGGCAATATTACCTCCTACAATCCATTCAAAATCCCGTAACCGTACAAGAGAAGCTTGTGCAGAAAGTTCAATGCCGCTATTGTCGATTTTTGCACAGTTTGCATAATAAGCAGAACTACCATACGCAGACGATTTTGGTAAATTCATAATTACATCTTTCGTTTGTCCTTTGTAATAGTTCATTCCCAAACTGATACGTTCTTTAAAAAGTCCTGCTTCCAAACTAAGATTTATTTGTGAAGTTATTTCGGGTTTTAAATGTTGATTGGGTATCTGAGTTCTTACAATGCCGGAAACTGCCTGATAGGAAGAACTACTATAGTAGGAGCGACCGTAATTTGATGAGAAACGGCTATTGCCGGTCATACTATATTCTGCTCGAAGATTTAAACGGTTAATCCATTCTTTGTTGAGTAAGAAAGGCATATTTTTTATCATCCAAGTTAATCCGACAGCTGGATACACATAAAAACGATCCGCATATTTGCCAGTAGCCGATGAACCATCTACTGACATATTAACCGATGCATTTAAGGTATTGTTGAAAGTATAATCGGCATGTGCATAAAAGTTCATCCAGTTCCATTTTTCCAAATAGCCGTCGAAATATTTACCTAGTTTATCAGAAGCTCCCATTACTTGGTAGTAGTCATTTGTTGTATTTCGTGCATATGCTCCATCATATTCATGTTTGCTGGTTAAAACTTGAGCTCCTAATATAGCATTGAATACATTTTTACTATTGATCCGTTTCCGGTATTGGGCGTTCAAATTATAAAAGAAATTAGTTGTTTCTCCAACACCATCACGTACTGTGTTTTCTTCTGAACCGTAATTATCTACATTTGGAATAATGGTTTTATCGCTTTTACCGGGGATAAAAAGGTGTTCCTTATTATATTTATAGTAAATACCGAAGAAGCCGTTTACGGTTAAGTCGTTTAACGGTTTATATTTAAAACCGGCTTTGATATTTACATCATATTGGCGATTTGTGGCATCAAGAGTGTTTACAATTGCTGTTGGATTGCTAACCGCATAATCTAGATTTTCGCAAATTCCAAAATAATATTGCGAGTAAATAGGAGTTAAATCGCCTTCCATTGTTTTTTGATAAGGGGATAAAATAGGCGATTTGGCGTAAGCTGCTAAGATAGGGTTCGTACGTACTGTCATACCTTGTTCTTGATAATCCCCGTCCAAGTATGCTAATCCTACAGTAGTATAAATTTCAAATTTTTTGTTGACTAAAATATTAGCATTTAGTAATGTATGGTAGCGGTTTTGATCGGTTCCTTTGATAATACCTTGTTCTTGCGCATATCCTAATGATAAATCATATTTGGCAATAGCATCGCCACCTTTTACTCTAAATAAGTTGTCGGTAACAAATCCTTTCTGATAAATTTCATCCTGCCAATCTGTATTATTATTATAATATCCTTCATGTTTGCTATTCAAATCACCCATAAATGGGAAATCTGTATAAAATGCATCCATATTAGCATAATGCGTCGCACCAATTTCCGACAGATATGATTTGTAGTTGAGACCATTTAACAACGGCATGCGTTTATTATTCCAATTGATACCAAATTGGCCATAGTAACTGATTTCAGTATTTAAATTATCGGATGTCGCAGTTTCTGTTTCGATAATAATAACACCGTTAGCTCCCATAGATCCGTATAAAGCTGCTTCTGCTCCTTTTAACACTGTAATGTTTTTAATATCATTGATATTATATGCGGAAAAAATATTTTTACTTAATCCGTTTATCAATGGTGAATCATTGGTATCCGGATTATAAGGTACACCATTGATAATAAATAAAGGAGCATTATTTCCAATGAACGAACGGATACCTCTTAAATTGATGTAGCTTCCTTCTCCGGGCATACCGCTTCCTTTTGTTATTTGTAAACCTGCAATCTGACCTGCCAAAGCTTTGTCGATTGTAGAACTGGCTGGAAGAAAATCCTTTTTGTTGATGTTGTCGGCTGAGGTCGTTATATTCTTTTGTTCGCTTCTAAAAGGTAACGCTTTGGTTTCATCATATTTATATTGCGATTCGGGGATAAGGGTTATGTTTAACTCCTTACGTCCGTCAACGGCTTGTAGTACAGTATAGTAACCAGAAGCCCATACAGAAAAAGTGGCATCTTTAGGATTTTTACATTGGATAGTGAACGCGCCGTTCTCATCGGTTTGTGCGTCTTCACCTCCTGTTATGGAAACGATTGCATCCTTAACCGGCAAGTTTAGGGTAGATATGACTTTTCCGCTTATAGTGCTTTTTTCTTGTGCATAAGTTCTGCCGGTTATCAAGCAAAGCAATAAGGAGAAAAATAAAATTTGTATCTTTTTCATAATTCTTTATTTCATAAGATTAATAACAGTCTGCTGTAGGTTTTAAACACCAATGATGAAACACAACTTTATCGCATCCGTTTCCTTCAAAACGGATAACAAATGGTTTGGCTTCTCCGGTAGAAGTGTATTCTCCGATTTTAACCCCATCTCGGTCGTAAGCTGTCTTCTTTTTGTGTGTAGCTTTCTTAGTGTCATAACCCTCGGGATATCCTCCTCCATTACGATCATAATGGAAAGTTGAACCAGACAATTCGTTTTGGGTGATGGTCTTAATTTTGGTTCCGTTGATGTATACGGTGATGTTTCCCTTTAGTTTTTCTTTGAAACCTACATGCACATCCCATTTTCCGGCTGGCAACTTATATGGAGTAATAGTATGTTCCGTTCCGGCAGTTTCACACATTACAGGGGTAAAATCAAGAGTATATGTTTTATTGTTAGGGTCTTCATAATTGAAGTATATAACTCTATTTTCGATGTTCGGGAACTGGTCGATTTTAGCCGGCCATCCTGTCCAAGCCGTAACTTCTGTTTTTAATTCTTTGAATATCAGATTGGTTGTTTTATAATATTCATTCTTTTCTCCATCAGTCATGAATTCCCACCATTTAAGGTAATCCTTCAATCGGTAAATCAGTACATTAGTCGGAATTTTCATCTTGGTGATATAATATCCAATACCATTACTCATTGCAATGGGATGGTCTAAATCCACTTCCTGTACTGTTGTACGCCATTGTGACGAGAAGATAGATTTTAAATCAACATTGTTTTCAAAATCTTCTTTTGTATATTTCTTATTGAAAAAAGCACATTGGAATATCCAGTTTTTCAAGATGGTATCATTACGCTGCAATCCCCATTCCTTTAAATTTTGATAAGCTGTATTCAATGCTTCGTTTACTACGTCATTGGATGGAATCAGCAAAGTTGCTTTAATATTCTCAGACATGATGTCTAGATCATTATTTTCAAAATAAGGTGCTTTTACGGTAAAAATGGAGTCGTATACCGTGTTACCCGTTCCGTCCACGCCGATTATAGAGCTGTTTACTTTATCGAAAGTTAATTGATAACGGGAAGTTACCATTTCTTTAAAAATGGAATAATCCTCACCCAAGTTTTCAATGATTTCATATAAACTTCGAGGTGCTTCAATCATTTGGTCTACAATATAAAGGTAACCATTGTCTAATTTTATTATTTTAGTGACTGTAGCATTGTTGAATTTGATAACATTCTGGTAATTTTCATCAGTTTCTTTCGTTATGTTCAAATATTTGCCACTCCACATTAAAATTCTATCTCCATCTTTTATATGTGATGGTGAAATCGACATATCGGAAATATAAGTTTGCGCTGTATATAAATCCTCATTGGATGTTGCCTTGTTGGTTTTCATATCTCCTTCTACAGCCAAAATGGTATACATTTTCTCATTCTGGTTCAATTTATCTATCATTCCTGTTTCTTGGAACAATTGGTATATGGAATTTATAGAGGATTCATTTGCTAAGTAGTTGGTAATAGATTGGTTAATTACACTGATGGTAGCGTTTTTAACTACTTCCTCCGTTGCATTATAATGGTCATCCCATGTATCGGAACAACTATTTAATGTTCCGATCATACCTGCCGCAAACAAAGCATATAATATATATTGATTCTTTTTCATGGCTTATTTCTCAATTATAGGTTCAAATAAAATATAGTCAATATAGAAACGATAGTCACTAGATGTAGAGGCGGCGGGATCATCTACTACAATTTTAAATGTGTGTGACATTGTTTTATCAAATTCTATTGAATCATACAAAGTATATTTGAAGACTCCTAAAGTTCCCGTATCTTTATATGACATATAGGGTTTTTCCACTTTCTCATTTTTATCATCGAATGTGAATTTCATCTGTCCTCCGTTGCTGCCCCCACTTGCCGCACAGATGAATTTCATACTTGTAGCATACCCGAATTGAACTGTTACTTTATATTTCCCTTTCATCAATGTAGGAGTTTGCATCGAAATCCATCCTGTATTCCCTAAGTTCAACATTAATAGATCCCCATATTGACCTTCATTCCAACCACTTCCAGTCTTAGAGATCAAATATGCGATGTTATACCATTTGGAGTATGTACCTCCCGGATTATTTAATTGATATTTGTAACAAGACATAGTTGATAGATTACTTTTTTTCTCACCCTCTTGTATGGTCTGGTATTTAATACCATCTTCTCCGTTTCCATCTTTAATCCAGTTTGCTACTTCTTCGATATCAGTTACATCAAACAATACTTGTTCTGGAGTAGGGTCTACAATCGGCATATATGAAGCCACTTCCTGTATATAACCATTCTTAGCCTTTAAATCGCAATTGTCTTCTACAAAAGTGGTCATCTTCTCTTCATCATCCGGGTTAATGTAAAATGCGTCTTCATTCTGGCTAATTTTAATTAAACATCCTTCAGCGGCAGTTTCATACACTTTTGATGCAGCTCCATTGTCGAATTTTTGTAAGCGGGCTAATGGATAGCTGGCTTTTAGAATATGGTAACCTACATATTGGTTCAAAGCATTCTCGGCGTTTTCATAATCGTCACCTGCTTTTAGTTTCTTGGCTAAGTCGTTCAAATTATTAATACCGTCTTTTTGGTATGTTTCGTTTGTTACGGCAAACACAGTAAAGTTCGTTTTTTGTTTGACAGTTATTCCGAAGGCGTTTTCTGTTTCTACAAAGATTTGGTTTATTGTTTTGCTCCATCCAGTTTTTTCCAAAGCTTCTTGGAAAATATCATAGGAACGACCACTGTCAACTATCCGTTCGTATACACTTTCTGTAAGGGGAGTCATGACACTTTCAAGCATATAAACATATCCGTTGGATACGGTATTGGCAAATTCGAGTACCCTCGCCTCCTTGTTCAGATAAACTGCTTGCATTCCGCCTTCTTCCGTGGATACGGACAGATTGTCTTCCGATATGGTCTTCTTTTCCAGTTCTCCTTCGGTGGCTAAGAATGTTTCCTGATTAATAGTATCCTGTATGATATGATACTTTACTAATGTTTGGGCGTATTCTTTTCCGAGGACTTCGATGGAAGATATACCTTTCTTTTCATAAAAAGCTTTTACTGCGCTATTGTTGGGAACAAATAAGGTAAAGTGTTCCGTTGCCTGGTTTATTGCGTTATATAGGTCGGCATATTTCATGATGGATATCCATTCGGAGAAATCCTCCGGTCGGTTCGACAGATATGTGGAAGCGGGTTGAATATCATATACAGAAAATGTATCCCCTTTGTATGGATCATCGCAAGCGGCGCAGAGGATAATAAGCATTAGTAAATATAATTTTCCAATCTTTTTCATAGTTGATTTTTATTTAATGACATCATAATATGGATTTTGTTCCAGATATTTATTGGTATTTATATCATCTTCAGGGATAGGTAAGAACCAAGCGTGTTCGTTGGATAATACAGAATTTATCCATTTGCTTCCCACAGTTTTATTATTTTCTATTACAATGCTGATGAAGTCTGCTTTGTATTTATAGTTTTGTTGCTTGCCTAAGCGAACTAAATCGTACCAACGTTTTCCCTCAGCCGCCAATTCCATGTCTCTCTCGTGAAGTACTAATTGTAACATTTCCAATTCGCTGGTTTCTGAAAAATTAGGAGTCAATTCAGGTAGTTCGGAGCGCTTGCGTATTTTATTGAGCAAGTCAATCGCTGCCTGCCAGCTGTCAGTTCCTCCTTTTCTTACCAAAGCTTCAGCTTTCATTAACATAACGTCTGCCATACGATAGATAATAAAGTTAGCATCCAAATCATTTCCTGTACGAACAGATTCTTCCGCATCAAGTCCTAAACCATAATATTTCCAGATTTTGCCGTATTCCAAATATTTTGTACCGGCATAAGCTCCCCAATAGCTACGGGCTGCTTTTTGTTGAAACTCTTCGTCTAAGCGGAGTGTCATAGGAGCAGAGAAACGATATTCGGGTGATTCATCACCAGAGGAATATGTGAAAATCTTGCAAGGAGAGTTTGTTGTTTGCTGATAAACCGCTCCATTGTATTGAATCTCGAAGATTGACTCGTTACTATTGCCGGGATAGAACATCTGGAACCATTGAGTCGGAATCGACATGAATACGGGTCGTCTGGCGGATGTTGCGTTAATTAGATAATCCGCATACGTAATGCATTCGTCATAGTCCTCGGCCCATAAACAGGTTTCTGCCATCAAAGCGTATAGAGCCCATTTAGTGGCGCGCCCTTTATTAGCCCATGATTCTTCAAACATTTCTTTTGCCGCTCCGGTGGCTAATGCGGCTTTCACATCTTCTTTTATTTGATCGATGATTTCCTTTTCTGATGATTTGGGAACATCATTGGGCATGGTATCGTCTATGTATGCTTTGGTAAGCAAGGGTACTTCCTGAAAATTACGTACCAGATAGAGATACATTAATCCTCTCATGAAATAGGCCTCGGTCAGGTGGCTATTCATTTGAGACAGTTTGTAACTCTCGTCTTTATCCATTACTCCGGGTGCGTTTTCTAATACGGAGTTAGCCAAGTTGATGACTTTATAAAAATCCATCCATTTTACAAAATCGTTGCCGGGGAGTACCTGAAAATTTTGAATCATATACCCCTTTGTTAGAGTGGTTGTAACAGACGAACCACGTAATTCTCCCCATTGAAGCATTTTGGGAACACATAAACGCATGGTGCTATATCCCTGTCCCAGAATGCTCTCTACGTCTGAGGCTGATTCCCAATATGTGTCTGTCGCTTGTTTATCTTTTGGTAGAACTTCTAAGAAGTCGTTACAACTACTTATAAAGAGTCCACCAATCAATAGCGTTGTTAAAAATATCTTTTTCATGTCTTTTTATCTTTTAGAAACTTAAGTTTATGCCACAATTAAACTGTATAGAACATGGAGTTAAGGCCGTGTCTTTCGTTAAAGAAGTGCTTGGTTTTACTTCAGGATCCTGTCCGGTATAGTCGGTCCAAGTAAACAGGTTGTAACCTGTTACATATATATCCATTGTGTTCAGTCCCCAACTCTGACATATTCTTTTAGGCATTTTATAGGTTAGTGACAACGATTTCATACGTATATAAGAAGCGTCTTCTACAAAACGGTCAGAACCTAAATAGTTATATCCGGTTCCGTAAAGTGCACGTGGAATGTCTGTTATCTGACCAACTTCTCTCCAGCGTCTTAGTACGGCTGTACTTTGATTGCTAGCGCCATACATAGCTTCGTTGTTCATACGTGCTTCATTTACAACTTTCATACCATAGCGGCCGTAGAAATTCGCGCTTAGTTTGAATTGTTTCCATGAAATGTTCAGTCCCGCGCCTCCGGTAAAGCGGGGTTGTGCGTTGCCTAAATATACAATATCGTATTGATTGATAACACCATCGTGGTTGATATCCTCGTAAATGGCGTCACCCGGTGCTACTGTCAGATTACCGTTTTTCATGATAATCGGATTTCCCGTCAAGTCTTTCATGATATTGCCTTCCGCATCCTTTGCGTAGGTGTCTTCTTTGGTTGAATACACGCCTAAGCTTCTGTAACCATAAAACGAGCCTAATGGACGTCCCGCTTCATTACGGATTGCATAGTTCTTATTTCCAAAGCTGTAGTTCTCTTCGCTTTTGTTATCAGGTAGTTCGGTCAATTTGTTTATATTCCGGCTGATATTGAAGTAACCGCCAATTCTGAAATCTTTTTTCTCATAAGCGACAAAATCTGTACGGAACTCCCATCCTTTATTAGTCATTTTACCGGAGTTGAACCATTTCATTTTGTATTCTCCATAACCTACAGTTGTTGGAATTTTTACATCCTTTTGCAGCAGGTCTTTAGTGAATTTCTGATATACATCAACCGTAAAGCGTAGTTTTCCTTTGAAGAGTGAAATATCTACACCCGTATTATATTCGGTGGTCGTTTCCCATTTTAATTTGTTAAGCTGCATAGTGCTTGGCTTAATACCGTCCATATCCATGTAATTGTCTCCAGACTGGAATGAACCTAAGTAAATTGAAGTTCCAGAGGCCGATTTTCCTGATTGACCTGCACTGAACCGTAACTTTAATTCTTGTATCCATTTGATATTGCGCATAAATGGCTCTTCTTGCAAGTGCCAGGCGACACCACCTGCAGGGAACATACCCCATCTTTCTGATTTACCCATTGATGAATTTCCTTCTAATCCTAATGTTCCGTTAAATACATAACGGTTTAAGAAAGTGTAATTCACGTTTAAGGCACCGCGTAAACTGCATTCTTCGGAGTCTCCGGAAGCCGCGTTCTGAACCGTGCTTCCAATGATAGGGTCGGAGAGCTCACCTGATGCGTTACCGGAAGTTTCACTTCCGTAACTCGATTTTGTTGTCTGAGATGTGCCCCACAATGCCATTGCTACTAAATTATGTCTTTCATTCCAATCTTTAATAAACATCAATTTATTTTCTGTAGCGATAGTTAATTGATCGGAAGCTGTATCTATGCTTCGGTTGGCGTATTGGTGTGTCCAAGGTAGTCCAGTTGCTACTTGTGGTAAAAACTTGCGTCCTTTTGTATTTCGGATGTTTAAGTTTACATATCCGGTGTAGGTAAGTCCTGGAAAGAAACGGTATTCTACCCGGAAGTTCATTTTGCTTTCACGTTGCAGCGTATTGTTTTTACCTTCTTTTGCCAAAGCGATAGGATTGTAGTTATTTCCTTTTTTGCCATCGGTGGTAAACATCGGGTCTATAGCGTCCGACTCGTAATGTGAGAAGTATTGAGACGTCCGTTCTCCGGTTGCGGGATTAATGTAATAGGGCGATTTGTTAGGCATTTTGTCGAAAGCCTCGCTACGTATATTGAAGTAGTTGTCGTCTTTATCCGATTGAGAGTAAGAAGCGGTAACTGTGAACTTCAATTTGTCGGAGAATCTGTATGTAATGTCTAACAAAGAGCTTAAACGGGTTAAACCTGTACCAATTGTGGTACCTCCTTCGTTTAAATATCCCAAAGAAAAACGGTAAGTAGCTTTTTCGCCACCACCACTCATAGAGAAGTTATTATCCCATGTTTGCGTATTTTTGCGTATCTCTTTTAACCAATCGGTATCTTGATTGTACTCATTGAAATATTGCCAGTCGGGATAATAGCCAAATACTTTCGAGTTGTAAAGCATTTCTAAGTAATTGGATGAACTATTTAAACCTACATAATTAGCAGCATTCCATAAAGCGTCGCTCATTAATGTACTGTATTCATTACCATTTAACATAGGAATGCTTGAAGGTTCGAATTTGGCTGAGAACTTGGATGAAAAGCTAAAACGAGTTTTCCCGGTTGTTCCTTTTTTAGTGCTAATCATTAAAACACCGTTAGCGCCTTTTGTTCCCCAGATAGCTGTTGCAGCTGCATCTTTTAAAACTTCAATGGAAGCAATGTCCTGCGGAGAGATATTTAACATAGCTCCCAAATCATCATTGTTCAAGTTTGAAAAGTCTGTATCATCACTGATATCTGCCGGATAAGGAACGCCGTCGATAACAATTAACGGATCCGAATTGGCGTTAAGCGTGCTGGTACCACGAATTTGAATGCTTGCACGCGCACCGGGATCACCGCCCCCAAGAACGATGTCTACACCACCTAACTGACCTTGCAGTGCGTCCTCTAACGATGTAACAGGGGAAGTGGCAATCAGATCGTCCATATTTACTTTTTGTGTAGCGGAGACTTGTTGTCTTGCTGTAATACCCATATCATTACGATCTAATCTTTCTGCTTTGATAACGACTTCATCCATTGTCTGGCTGTCGTCTTTCATGGTGATGTTCAACTGGTTTTGTCCGGTATATTTTACTTTTTCAGTTTTCATTCCGATGTATGAGAAGACGATTATAAGGTTTTTCTCATTAGGAATTTTTACATTGTATACACCATTCATGTCTGTTATAGCTCCTCCTAATGAACGGTTTTGAGCATTTACAATGTTTACGTTTACACCCATCATTGGCTCTGTCTTTCCGCCGAATATTTCGGTTACTTTACCGGACAGGATTTTTGTCTGAGCATATGCTTCGTTCGTTGTCGTAACGAGGAATAGCGCAATTATTAAATATTTAAATAATTTCATAATCTCTTTTTTTCAGTTAATCAAAAGGTGTCATCTATCAGATGGAAGCATCCATCGTTAAATGCAAACGGAAAATAGTGGTATTGTGATACTACATTACATTTTTTCTTTGAAGGCAATTGCACACTTAAACTTTGACCATTATCTGTGTATGTAATGGTTTTGTTTGTGTTGGACAGTGTTGTATAATTGCCTGTTGTCATAGTTGAACCGATATATGGATAGGTAGTAATAACACTATTCTTAGCACATAAAAAATATGAGTTTAAATAATCGGTTAATACTTCTTTGTCAAATGTTCCGTTTAAGTTGCCATCTGCATCGAACGATGCACCCGTGACACCTGGTATACGTCCTTCTTGTATCGCTTTTTCTATCGCTTCATTCGTAGGAATGAACGCAATGAAACGTTGTGTTACATATTTACCTGACTCCGAATCGAAAGCTAAAATATTTGATAATAAATAGGTTTCGCTACCATCGGAAGTTGTTCCTGTAGTTATTAATCCGGCAGCTTTCATTAACTGTGAAAAGCGGTGATATACGTACTTCTTATCTGCACAGATAGCTATAGATCGTCCTAAATCTTCAGTTTCGATAGCAAATATCTCGTCTCCGCTAAAAGTGTATACCGTACCATTGTTTCCTTCATCCAGTTTTTTAAAGGTGCGGTAAGGGTCGCCTGTGTATTGTGGATTTAACTGAAGGTTAAATTCTTTATTCGAAGTGATTCTTCCATTGTTGATAAACCAGAAATTCCAGCTTGCCTGTGTGGCAATTGCTTTTGAACCCGTCATGGGGAATTCCGTATTGTTTTCTCCACTGATACTGGCAGAGTGGATGTACATAATATTACGTTTGCTGGTTGTTCCTAGAGGTACTCTTCCACCGTCTCCATCTTCTTCCAAATCTTGTGTGGAGAAGGATGTGTAAATGGCGGAATTCTCAAATTGCTCTGTAGATGGGACTAATAAAGTAAACTTAGAGCTATTTGAGATATAAGAACTTAATGTTCCGGATCCTCTTAATGCATACATCATGGAGCGGGCATAGTCATATTTATACAATGCTCCCACAACAGTTTGGAAGATGGTAGGAGTTTGTATTTCATCCATTCCGTATAAGGCGCCGTTGGCACACATAATATGGTCTTTCACTTTCTCAGGGTCGATGTTGAAAATAGCTCCCTCTTCGGAACTGATGGTTTTAATTTCTTCCGGAAATATTAGAGAGCCATTATAAACAAGTTGGTTCATCAGGGTGCTTAAGGCCGATTTGTCAACATCCTCTAACGATTCGTAACCACCTTGTTTCCAGAAATCGTTGAAGAACTTCTTAAATGCGGTATTCGACGGAGCAAATGCTGTCAATCCCCATCGGGTTAACTTTTGGAAATCAGTGGTAGTAGCGTTTTCAGGCCATTCACATGCAATGTTTGGTATGGCACTGTGCTGGTGCAGATAGAGCGTATCTACGCCATAGCTTGCTGCATAATCTTTAGTCAGTTCTTTGTTGGCAGGGTATACACTATATGCATTGCATAAGTTATAGTATGTTGAATATTCCGGTCTGTTTTTAAGTTCCGTATTGATTGTTTCCAATGGTTTGATTACTTGACTGAGTGTATGAATGTAGCCATTTTGAGCCGGAATGCCATATTCTTTTACCGATGCATTGGATACATTGAATCCATCGCTTCCTGTCCATTTGGAATTCGGGTAGAAATATTCGTAATTGTAGGTTGCATCAATTTTCTTAGTTTTAAAATATTGGTAAGAGAATACGGGAAGATAACGTTCGTAGTGGTATACCATTACTTTTTCTCCATATTGTGTGGTTTCCCAGCTTGGAGCATCCGCGCTTTTTGTGCGATGTTTATAGTACAATCCAGCGCTTGCCTCAGCCAGGGTCTGATCTTCTTCAGTTATTTGCGTATTGTTTCCTTCCGGTCGGAAATTAATCAGATTCTCTTTGTTATAAGAATAATATAAGAGATGATATGCGATAAGTTTTTTCAATTCATCTTTTGGCATATCAGTGATTGATGAATAATCGTTTTCCGTAAGATAAGTGCGGAACGCATCATCGTCTGGTGCCATTACAGTTAGTAGACTTTTGCCCTCTAACATTTGTTTGTAGCCGGCTAAGTCTGTTCCTTGCAGGAAGATGGAAAAGTTACCTTTTTCTTCCAAAATGTCCCAAATGCTGGCGGGAACCCAATTGGGTACCTCATAATGTTTATCCATATTATCTTCACATGCAGTGAAAAGAAACGGGATAAGCAATAGCCAAAGCATTTTTCGTAAGAATGTCGCTTTTTTCATTGTTGTTATTAATTAATTGTTATGTTGATATTTATTATTTTTTACTATAAATGCACTAATAATCAATTCCTAATGATGGAGCATATAGATCATACATTGCTTTCGATTTAAAACATACAATTTCTAAATTTGAATAGAAATCAACCGTAGCATCGATTCCGATATAAGAAGAAGTCAGCTCGTCTACAGAATACCAATCTGAATAATAGCCTTCGTAAAACTGTTCTCTATAATAAGCGGAATACCAGGAAATCTCAGAATCCTTAAGGGTTGTAGAATGGTTTGTTTTTACACTAACATCAGTTTTTAGATATAAATTATAGTTTACATCATCCTCTAAAGGTAGCAATAGACTTCTAAATTGATAAGATAGGGTATCTGTCGAAGTTTGATAATTTACATAATTAGTTGTTGATTTTTTAAATGTACGTATATCCCCTGTTGGATAATCAACAATATTTATGGAAAAATCCCACCATGTTTTACTTGAAATATCAAGTGAAGGATCCCAATCATAGTAGGCGCGAATTAGGGCACGTCCTGTAATATAATTAGGGTCTTCCAAGCCCTCATTGAACATTAGCTTTATATCTAAAGTCTTGTCTGTATTTTCAGACGGATAGGGAACGTCTATATCGAATTCAAACTGAAATTCTGCATTAGAGCCAGAGCCTGTAGAATCTCTTGGGTCAATATCTTGTTTAAAAAGTGAAGTTTGGACATTGTTTGTTATAGATGTAACATAAGTAGCACAATTTGTAAAAATACCATTTCCATCATCAAGAATTATTTCCGCTGTGATATGATGTTTCCCATAAGGTAACCATATTCCCGAATTATGATAACTATCATTTCTGAGTGTAATAGTGTCAGGATATATTTCATTTTCATCCCAATATTCCGATGGGGATTTATCTATGTAAAATGCAATATAATCGTAACCTGGCAAGTCTCCTGTATTATACATATAATTTTGAACGGTATTGGCATAAACATTCACCGGACAGTAAAAGATAGAGTCTGAAACGCTTCTAACAGCTTTAGAACTTACATTTGAGGAAGTATTTTCAAATGTGTTTTGAGATTCGCAGCCGTAGATTAAGAATAAAAATGAGAATAGAGTCCCAATTATTCCAAATGAATTCTTCTTTATCATAATTATTTGAATTTAATAGTTTCAATTATTTGTTTATCCATTTCTTGTAGGCTTCTTCGTAAATTTCAGGGAACTCCAATGAAAATGCGTAGTTTTCGATATTGAGGTAACCATTGTTCGCAGTACGGACTGCATCATATTTGTTTTTCTTATCTAATCCCCATTTGTCTTCGAATTCGTCTGGCATGCCGTCGCCGTCGGTATCAATAATATTGTTGGTAGTATTCATTTTTTGCCATGTATTGGCCAAAGGATATTGGTATTCTTTGCGTTGGTCTCTTAAAATAGTACCTTTTTTTCCTAACGAGGTAAGTTCTTCGATTAAGAATGCATCTACAGCATCACGCTTGGGTAATGAAGCTCCAACTTTTTCTACAATATATTTATAAGCTTCTTCTGCGCTTGTTTGATTCTTAATGATGGGATGTATAGCATCCGGTGCTTCTAAAAATACGGGGGTACCGTTACAGTATTCATTCCAATTCATTTGTGTAATTTCCACTCCGTTTATGGCACCATTTGTATCATAGTCATAATAATTTCCTACGCAATAGGTAGAGACGACTCCCTTACCCTTTGCTCCTGATATAGGTTTGCTTGGTTTGACAGGAGTAAACTCTTCGATTAATACTTCATTGGTGCTGGATATGGTTGAAAAGTGCCTGTGGTCAGGATCTTCTGCACAATGTTTTTCATAATCGAAACCGGCCGGATAAGGTATATTCATCCAGTTGTTCCCGGGACCTTTTATGAAGTAGTTATTGACAATTGTAGTATTGGAATCCCCATCGGAATCTCCCCCCATATCGTAACAACTTCCATTTCCCCAATTATAGACTACATTGTTAACGTATTGGTTGAGCCCTTTTACTTTCAAATTACGTGTTTTGTTGTCGATAAACAGATTGCGGAAAATGGTCGTTCCTTCATTAAGGCTTGTTTGCATTAGTCCGCCAGCGGAGTGGTTCTGGAGTCCTTGTCCGACGATAGTATTTTGGAGCGTTACATTGTATGGTCGAGTTCCTTTCCCGTCTGCACTAACAGAGAAAGTTTCATCGCCGCCCCAAGTGAATGAGCAATGATCATATATTTGATTTCCGCCATTTGCGAGACCGGCACAATCTTTGCCTTCGCCGAAACCTTTTCCTTGACGGAGGCGCATATATCGTACTATTACATTCTCTGCGCCGGAACCACTGATACGTCCATTGAACAGGGTAAATCCATCACCCGGTGCGGTCTCGAAAAGAAGCGTTTGATTGTCTTTTAGTACATATGTTTCTTTATTCATATTGATAACACCGGCAACTGCGAAAACAATAATCCGATTTTCTTTGCTGATGGCATCTTTGAATGAACCGTTTCCACTGGTATTTAAATTGGTTACCCGATAGATTTCACGCTGACTGTTGCCTCTTGCTCCAGTTGCATAGCGTCCGTATCCTTCAGCTCCGGGGAAGGCGAGTGGATCTTCATTATATCCGAAATCAGGGAATTCTGTTTTTTTCTGTGTGGAGGATCCTTCTTCATCATCTTCCACAAACGTAATGGGTGGATTAATTGACGGATCTACCTCATCTTCGTCTAGCGGTTCTTTCTCGGCGCAGGCCAAGGAGAAAAGACAGAACATGGATATAGAAACTGCTAGTATGCCTTTTTGGAAAAGGAAACATACGTCATTTTTAATAGATGTTGTGTTTTTCATCTTTTTTAGTTATTAATTATTAGTTTATAATTTAGCATAAGGATGAAATTATAAGAAATAGTTGGTCTCAGCTTGAGAGCGTTTTCCTATTCGCTATATTTCACGCTACAAAATTCGATGTTTAAAAATAAAATGGATTATTAAATTTGATGGTAATTATGTGAAAAATGATTTTTTTGCAGTTTTTTTTTGCAGTTTTTCTCTTTTACACTCTAGAGATAGGTTTGTCCTCCGCAGGCTGAACGAGGTATGGAGAATTTGAGTGAGGTGGAGATGACGTTTTGATTCCTCGGTAAAAGTATGGAGGAGATGTTGATCGACTTCGATTGGATTAACAGTTGGATATATACCTTAACATATTCTCGTGGGAACCGTTCTTCCTGTTTAGGATAAAGTTTTGGTTTCTAACAGTTTACCTTTTAATTTAGAAACAGGATTTCAAAGCCGGAAAACAATGCTTCCGAGCTAAAGAGAGAAATGCTGGTTTACAGCAGGTTAGAGTTCAGATGATTCTGAAAGTCCTCTTGGTATAGAAGGCTGGCATTTCTTTGCCCGGCCTGTGCGGGGGACCTTTTACAGCTTTTCGTTCATGTTTGTTAACTATTGAAGCGGTGAAATTGGAGATTATCTGCTTAAGGGGTACTGTATCATTCTACTTTTTCCCGTTATTCAGCAGACATTTGAATGTCGCGCAGTAGAGTTACGACCGAAACTTAGGAGAAGTTTTAATAGAAACTCTACTGCACAACGTGTGTAATTCAGTAGAAGTTAGAGGCGATTTTGAAAGAAATACTCTCAGTTCATCCCTGTCCTTTTACATTTTTTATAGTTTAGGCCTTTGGAAGCATGAGTGCCCTGAGGAGTCGCCCTTTTCAGGATAGCGAGAAGAAGAGTATTTTTATTACAAGCATTTGTGTTAGGGAATGTGAATTTTTAAGGACCCGGTTTGTCTGTTTGTTAACACTTCGCCTGTCAAGTCGGTATTCTTCTGCCTACGGAGTTTGTCGGATGAGTCCCCATCCTTTTGCCGGTGAACCCACTTTTTTTTCCGCAACCGTATGACGTGATTTTTGTGGTTGCGGAAAATAATTGGCCTTTTGGAAGAAGAGTGAGGATAGTGGCGTCAGAAAAATGTTGAGTATAATTATCGTGACATTGACGTGGATGCACTTGTTTACGGGATTACTGTTCCTCGAAAAGGCCCTTTCAAATCAGGGCCGAAATAGAATCCCGGTTGGGTTGGTTGGTTATATCCAACGTTTTGAACGGCTATGCTGATTCGATAGATAGGGTCTTCCAAAAAGGTATGAAATCGATAGGAAGTAGATTCGGGAGAAACGTAAAGCCGTAATGCATCGTTACTCTCTGTACGTACTAAAACTTCTTCACGCCAATCGCCGATGATATCACCTTGCAGGCAAGGGTTACCTTTTGTGCCGTTGTTGGCTTTACATCCTTCGAAACGGAGAAGTGGAACACAGTTGTTTTCTTCCCAATTGTATTTGCTTATAGTCGTATGATCCAACATCTCGCGCAGTAAGTCACCGTCCCACCACACAGCCATGTTGGTAGGCATACGGCGTGGCCTGCGACAAATGACTTCTCCTTTTACATTGCGGATACCTTTCGAATCGGATGACCACATCTCTACTCCCGGATGGGTCGGGTCGATATCGGCAGCCATGCAACGTCCCACATCTATCGGACTTTTTATCTGCATCAGTATTTCTCCGGTAGCGGCATCGCGATAGGTGGAACCGTCGCGTTGGTTCTCGTGGCAGTCCCATACCTGCAATCCTTTTCTTGAAAGGTCGAAGTGGGTGAGGTGTATGGCATCGCCATGTCCCAGTCCGGTGGAGTAAAGTCCCGTTCCATTATGGTCTATGGTGCAGGAGCCATATACGATTTCATCGCATCCGTCTCCGTCAACATCGCCCACCCTTAAGTTATGATTGCCTTGTCCGGCATATCCAGGGTGTTGGTTACTGTCAAATACCCAACGTTGCTTCAGTTCTTTTCCGTCCCAGTCGAAAGCAGCTAATACGGTACGGGTATAGTAACCACGACACATGATGATGCTGGGAGTATGTCCGTTTAAATAGCCGACAGCAGCCAGGAAACGGTCGCTACGGTTGGCGCGAGCGTCTCCCCAATCCGACGGATTCCCGCGTGGCGGGATGTAGGGAATGGTAGCAAGCTCTTCACCCGTTAAACCGGAGAATACGCTCAAGTATTCATTTCCTGTAAGAATCCGGCCTTTACTTCGGGGATCTTCAGGACCTCCTTTACCTCGGTAATCGGCGGAAGAATCTCCTATCACTTTTCCTTTTCCGTCGATGGTTCCGTCTGAAGTACGTACTGCCAGTTCCGCTTTTCCGTCGCCGTCGAAATCGTATACCAAAAACGGTGTATAGTGCGCGCCCGACCGGATGTTATGTCCCAGATTGATTTGCCAGAGCCGTTCGCCATTGAGACGGTAAGCTTCTAATAAAGTAGGGCCGGTATACCCGTCATGGCTATTATCGTGTGCATTAGTAGGATCCCATTTTAAAATAATTTCATATTCACCGTCTCCGTCAACATCTCCTATTGAAGCATCATTCGGGATATACTCAAAAGAATGGTTGTCAGGAGTGAGTCCACCGGCAGGACGCTGCAGAGGAATTTCAATATATCCGCTTGGGGCGTTGGCCGGGAGTCGATAACTTCCGCTTATGCCTTGTTTTCCTCGGGGGAGAATTGGACGGACTTCATAAGTTGCCGCTGAAACATCCGTTGTCCGATCGCGAAAGAAAGTACAATTGGCTACAGGAATAGGGTTGATCTTTTTTCCGTTGCGATAAACATTGAAAGTAACCCCTTGAGGGTCGGTAGAGAGATAACGCCAGGATACAACTACGTCATAAGGAGTATTCCGAATAGCTACGACTCCTCGTCCCAATTTTTCCATCTTTATTTTAGTAAAGTCGTAATTCGGTTGCGCGCAAAGAGAAAGTTGCCCGGCGAATAGATATAATATAATAAGGTATAGCACGTGTTTCATCTTCATATGGTTTTATACTATATAATTTGTTTGATTGAGCAAAAGTAGTTTTTTATAAAATATAAATGAAAGAATTGAAACAATAAATGTTATGGGTTTGCTGTTTTCAGCCATTTTTCATGATAGAATAATCATAAGTAAAAGTCTTTAGGAAGTATAAAGTAGTAAACTTGCTTCATTATATAAGTAAATTAAAAGGGGGTAATAAGTACATAAATAGAAGATTAAATTAGCTTATGTGCATAGAAATGCAAAAGAATTTATGAAAAAGTCGAAAAAAAATCATATTTCGCATAATAAAAATCATTATTAAATATTCGATTTGTTTAAAGTTTACTTTATTTGCAACGTTAAAAATAGTAGTGAAAGTGAAGTATTAGAAAAACAACTCTTAATTTTCTGTTCTCTTTAGCTAAATAATAGTCTACGGAATTTAATGTTCGTTCGGGGTGAGATAAATAAGGTAATGTGATATAATTATTGATTAAAACCAAACTATAAGACCATGAAATTCATTTTTCTAGCATTTATGACTTTTATTTCTTTGTCCTTGTCCGGACAAGAAAAGTTTCCTGACGGTACGCCTATTCCTGATTGGTTTAGGGATAACAAGCAAGTTCAAATAGAAGCTTTTGGAGAAAAGTATGTTATTACCGACTTTGGAGTGGTAAATGACAGTGCGTTGTTACAAACCGATAAGATTCAAGCGGTGATTGATAAAGCCGCTCAGAACGGAGGAACCGTAATCATTCCGAAAGGTACTTATTTGAGCGGAGCTTTATTCTTTAAACCTAAAACTCATTTGTATCTCGAAAAAGGAGCCGTACTGAAAGGGAGTGATGATATTAGTAATTTTCCCGTGGTGAATACTCGTATGGAAGGGCAAACCTTAAAATATTTTGCAGCGCTGGTGAATGCCGATGGAGTAGACGGTTTTACGATTTCGGGTGAAGGGACAATTAACGGCAACGGACTGCGGTATTGGAAATCGTTCTGGTTACGTCGCACAGTTATTCCGAAATGTACCAATATGGATGAACTTCGTCCTCGTTTAGTGTATATTTCTAATTGTAAGGATGTACAGATATCAGGTGTCAATCTGATTAATTCTCCTTTTTGGACGACCCATCTTTACAGATGCAACCGCGTTAAACTCCTGAACTTACATATATCTTCACCTTATGCGCCGGTAAAAGCTCCAAGTACGGATGCTGTGGACATTGATGTTTGTCAAGATGTACTGATTAAAAATTGCTATATGTCAGTCAACGATGATGCCGTAGCTTTAAAAGGAGGAAAAGGCCCGTGGGCAGATCAAGATCCGAATAATGGAGGAAACCGTAATATTATTATTGAGGATTGTACCTATGGATTTTGTCACAGCGCTTTGACGTGTGGAAGCGAATCTATTCATAATCATAATATTGTGCTTCGCCGCTGTAAGGTACAGAATGCCTCGCGGTTGCTTTGGTTGAAAATGCGTCCGGATACACCGCAGAGTTACGAATATATTCTGGTAGAAGATGTTACTGGTAATGCGAAAAGTTTCCTGGTTGTGAAGCCCTGGACACAGTTTTTCGATTTGAAAGGGCGGCAAGACCCTCCGATGTCTTATTCCAATTATATAACAATGCGTAATATTCAGTTTGAATGCAATGTGTTTTTCGATGTGCAGAAATCAGACCAGTATAAATTGAACCATTTTGTATTCGAGAATCTGCAGATTAAAGCTAAGAATGATAAATGTGATAAAAGTATTATCCCTGTGTTTGGTTGGAAAAACGTATCGGTTGAGAAAATTGTAGAGATGAGTGCAGCAAAATAAGATAGGTGATTTAAGGTAAAAAGTAAAAAAGAAGAGTGTGAAATTCATACTCTTCTTTTTTTGTCATCTGAAAAACAACTCTTTTTAGTTTAAACAAATACTTTACCCGAATCTATGAAAAAAACAGTATCATCGATGTTGTTTATCGATATACAAAAGTAGCAAATCGCTTTCTGTCTCACCATAGATATTTGTACATTTCCCTAGACATTTGTACATTCTCATGGAAATATGTTCGTTTTCATGGAAATATGTTCGGTGGGTTTTACTCAATACACTTTTTATGGTAGATTTGCATGGAACGCTATGAATGAAAGAATAATATAAAAAAGAAATTATGATAAGATTAAATGTATGCGGCTGCTTGCTTTTGGGGTTAGCAACAGTGATGAGTCAAACGGGGAGTGCGCAAAATAAAGTAGTTGCGCCTATGGAGGATGTGAACCATGTAATAGATAACACGCTCGATAGTTTGAATAAAGCCAGAATGGCACGTCCGGTATCCGGATCGAGCCGTAAGGGAAATCATCCGGTGTTGTTTCTAGTAGGTAATTCAACGATGCGTACCGGAACTCTCGGTAATGGTAACAACGGACAGTGGGGATGGGGATATTATGCTCATGAGTATTTTGATGAAAGTAAAATTACTGTGGAAAATCATGCGTTAGGTGGAACCAGCAGCCGTACTTTTTATAACCGTCTGTGGCCGGATGTATTAAAAGGTGTCCGTTCCGGCGATTGGGTGCTTATTGAATTGGGACATAATGATAACGGATCCTATGATAGCGGACGGGCGCGGGCTTCTATCCCGGGGGTCGGAACCGACAGTTTGAATGTAACGATTAAGGAAACCGGAGTCAAAGAAACGGTATATACCTATGGAGAGTATATGCGGCGGTTTGTTCGGGAAGTAAAGGCGAAAGGCGCTTATCCGGTATTGTGTTCGCTTACTCCTCGAAATGCATGGGACAACAAAGACAGTACGGTTGTGACGCGGGTGAATCATACATTCGGTTTATGGGCCAAACAAGTAGCCGAAGCGGAGAGAATTCCTTTTATTGATTTGAATGAAATTTCAGCACGTAAGTTCGAGAAATTCGGAAAAGAGAAAGTAAAATATTTGTTTTATCTTGATCGTATACATACCAGTCGGTTCGGTGCACGTGTGAATGCGGAATCTGCGATAGAGGGTATTCGTAATTATCCGGGATTAAAGTTGGCGGAATATTTAAAAACGGTTGAACCGGATACACAGACGGGAGCTACCCGGAAGCAGGGATGTCCCGTTTTATTTACTATTGGCGACAGTACCGTAAAGAATAATGATAACGATCCGAATGGCATGTGGGGTTGGGGAAGTGTGATAGGCGAGTACTTTAATTTAAAGAAAATATCGGTCGAAAATTGGGCTAAAGCCGGAAGAAGCGCACGTACATTCTTAAATGAAGGACGTTGGGATAAAATTTACGCGGCGTTACAACCCGGTGATTTCGTTTTGATACAGTTCGGACATAATGACGGCGGAGATATTCATAAAGGAAAAGCCCGAGGGGAACTACACGGTAACGGGAACGAAAGTAAGGTCTTTCTGATGGAAGCTACCAAACAATATGAAGTGGTTTATACATACGGTTGGTATTTGCGTAAATTTATACAAGATGCGAAAGAAAAAGGAGCAATTCCTATTGTGCTGAGCCATACACCCCGCAACAAATGGAAGAATGGAAAGGTGGAACGTAATACGCAGACGTATGGACGTTGGGCACGTGAAGCGGCGGAAATGGGAGGAGCTTATTTCATTGACTTGAATACTATTTCAGCGGATAAATTGCAAAAGAAAGGGGAGAAGAAAACGGCCGTTTATTTTAACAGGGATCATACACATTCTTCTTTAAAAGGAGCGCATTTGAATGCTGAAAGCATAGTAAAGGGATTGAAAAAGACGGATTGCCCATTGAAGCAGTATTTGAAGTAGCAAAGAAGTTGAAATAAATAGGATAATAAAGTAATGAAGAGGGTAAAATAATAAAGGGATTATTTAATGATTATCGACTAAATTGGTAATGTACCGAACAAGAATCTGAAAAAAATCCGGGCTAAAACAAACACAAAAGGTAAAATTTTATTTCAGTACATTACCTTTTTTTGTACTTTTGTCCGCAACAGGCGGATGAAAATATGAAAATACACAGATATCTTATAGGGGTGCTTTTTTTATTATTGAGTGTTTATGTAAACGCCTCGGTAGAGGTGCGTTCAGTACATGTAACAACCAATGAGGGCATCGTCAATAATTCCATACGTTATATATTCCAAGATAGTAAAGGGTTTATTTGGTTTGGCACATTAAATGGATTAAGCCGTTATGATGGAAATTCCTTTGTAAACTTTCGACCCAGCCTTCAGGATACTTTATCTTTGGCCGATCATCGTATCAGTCAAATAGATGAGGATAAAAATGGTTTCTTGTGGATTTCCACTTTTGCCGAATTATACAGTTGTTACGATTTAAGGAGAGATTGTTTTGTCGATTTTACCGGATGCGGAGAATATAATCAGCGTTACAGCAGTAAAATAAAAGCCTCAAACGGAGACTGCTGGCTTTGGCATAAAGGAAACGGGTGCCGTAGGGTTATGTATAAGAACCAAGCCTTTTCGTCGTTCACTTTTAAGAAAGAAAAAGGGAATCTTCCTTCGAACCACGTAAACTATATCCATGAGGATTATTTAGGGCGAATCTGGATTGGGTGTGACCAAGGTGTAGCTTTGGTTACAGGAGAACGAGCTGATTTAGCGATTGTTTCTTCCAGTGCTTTTTTTGCGCAGTCAATTGACAAACGAGTCTTTTTCCTATCTTCGAAAGGCTCGATTTCCATGAAAGAAGAGGGAAGACCTATACGGGAGATTGCTCATTTAGGTAAGGAGGAACATCTAACTGTTACCGGTTGTTTTCTTGTTCAGAATGATTGGGTGATTCTAACGTCTAATGGAACTTATATGTTTAATACCGTTACTTATAAGGTTTCACCATCTACTTTGCTGAATATAAAAGAAGGAAGAGTGCAGACTGATAATAGGGGGAATTATTGGGTATGCAACTATACGGGTAAAGTTTGGTATATTAACTCGAAAACGCGTGTGGTGAAGTCCTTTCAACTAATGCCGAACGATAAGGTGAGTTATATTGACCGGGAGCGTTATAATATAGTGCATGATTCCCGTGATATTATATGGATATCGACGTATGGTAACGGTTTATTTGCTTATAATCTGCGTACGGATGAGATGCAGCATTTTACTTCGAACATTAATGGATTCAGCCATATTAATTCCAATTTCTTGTTGGCTATTATGGAAGATCGCTCCAAAAGTATTTGGGTGAGTTCTGAATATGCGGGAATATCCCGATTATTGATACAGCATGAAGAGGTGGTTCGTATGTATCCCGAAGACAAGAGTTTATCCGACCGTTCCAATACGGTTCGGATGATTACCCGTTTGCAGAATGGGGATATATGGGTAGGCACTCGTCGGGGAGGCGTTTATACTTATGATAATAAGTTGCGTAAGAAAGGTAAAGTACATTACTACCATTCTAATATTTATGCGGTGGCGGAAGATAGCCTTGGACAGTTGTGGATGGGAAGTCGGGGAGACGGTTTGTGCATTGGCAATACTTGGTACACACACAGCAGTTCTTCTTCATCGTTGAGCAGGAATCAGATATTTTGTATCTATCGTGACTATAAAGACCGTATGTGGGTAGGAACTTTCGGAGGCGGTTTGGATTTAGCTGTTAAGAAAGATAACGGATATGAATTCCGGCATTTCTTAAATAAGAATTACAGTCAGAAACAAATCCGGGTGATTACAAAAGATAGTAACGGATGGATGTGGGTAGGAACAAGTGACGGAGTATACGTTTTTCAACCTGATTCGTTGATTGCCAATCCTAACAATTATTTGGAGTATAATACTCGTAACGGGAAGTTACGTAACAATGAAATTAAATGTATTTGCCTGGATAGCAAAGGACGTATGTGGGTGGGAACATCCGGTGCAGGTTTCAGTGTGTGTATGCTGACAAAAGATTATAAGAATCTGGAGTTTGAGCATTATGGGACTGAAAACGGGTTGGTAAATAGTATGGTGCTTTCGATTGTTGAAGATAAGCAGGGAAAATTATGGATGGCTACCGAGTACGGTATCTCGCGCTATGATCCGGATAAGCATACGTTTCAAAACTTTTTCTTTTCGGCTTATGGTTTGGGAAATGTGTATAGTGAAAATAGTGGATGCTTGTGCGATGACGGACGGATAATGTTCGGTTCTAATTATGGGCTGTTGGTGTTGACTCCCGAGAATATTCAAACCAATGATATGGTATCTGATCAGCTTGTTGTATTAACTAATCTGAAAATAAACGGGATGGAAGTCCGTCCGGGAACCGGCGATTCGCCTTTAACCAGTTCCATGGCTTATACGGATGAAATTCATTTAAAATACTATCAAAACTCATTAGTGGTGGATTTCTCTACTTTTGATTATTCTATTGAAGGAAATGCCAAGTATACTTATAAACTGGATAATTATGAAGAGAATTGGAGCACTCCTTCTTCTTTAAACTTTGCTTCGTATAAAAATTTAGTGCCGGGTACTTATCTGCTACGCGTAAAGGCGTGTAATGAGGCGGGGGTATGGTGCCAAAAGGAAACGGTTTTGAAGATCGTGATACATCCTCCTTTTTGGAAAACACCCTTAGCTTATATCCTTTATATGCTTTTGATTGTGGCGACATGTTATGTATTGTTCCGTTTAATGCGTAATTTTAATGCTTTACGTAACCGTATAGAAGTGGAGAAACAATTAACGGAGTACAAGTTGGTTTTCTTTACGAATATCTCGCATGAGTTCCGGACTCCTTTAACGCTGATACAAGGAGCTTTGGAAAAAATTGAAAGTTACGGCCGCATACCGAAGGAGATGCTTTATTCCATAAAGATTATGGAAAAGAGTACCCAACGTATGTTACGTCTCATAAATCAGTTGCTGGAATTCCGGAAGATGCAGAATAATAAGTTGGCATTATCATTGGAAGAAACGGATGTGATAGCGTTCCTGTTTGAAATCTTCTTGAGTTTCAAGGATGTATCGGAGTCTAAGAATATGGATTTCAGATTTGTTCCTTCTGTCGGTTCTTATAAAATGTTTATTGATAAAGGCAATGTAGATAAAGTAACTTATAATTTATTGTCCAATGCCTTTAAATATACCCCTAGTAATGGAACGATTATTTTTTCGGTCGATGTAGATGAAGACAATAATGTTTTGATAATACGGGTGGCCGATACAGGTGTAGGTATTCCGAAAGAAAAACGTAGTGAGCTGTTTAAACGTTTTATGCAGAGTAGCTTTTCCGGAAGCAGTGTGGGAGTGGGTTTGCATTTGAGTCACGAATTGGTGAATGTACATAAGGGAACTATTGAATATAGCGATAATGAAGGAGGTGGTTCTGTCTTTACGGTTTCTCTTCCCTTAGATGCCGCAGTGTACGAGGAAAAAGATTTTTTGGTTCCTAACCAGTTGTTGAGTGAAGAACAAGAGGCCCATCATTTGAAAGACGTGCTTATGGAAGAGAAACTGGATAATGAATTGCATCCGACAGAGCCTCAAGCACCATTGAATGAGCGGAAAGTTTTAATTATAGAAGATGACAATGATATCCGGGAATTTTTGAAAGCAGAAGTGGGGAAATATTTTGAGGTAGTGGCCGAATCGGATGGAATTTCCGGATTGGAGCGTGCCCGTGTATACGATGCCGACCTGATTATTTGTGATGTATTAATGCCGGGTATGAATGGATTTGAGGTAACCCGCCGTTTGAAAGATGATTTCAGTACCAGCCATATTCCTATTATCTTACTTACAGCCTTGGATTCTTCCGAGAAACGTTTGGAAGGTGTGGAAAATGGAGCGGATGCTTACATTACGAAACCTTTTAGCCCAAAGTATCTGATAACTACTGTGTACAAACTGATTGAACAACGCGAAAAGTTGCGGGAGAAGTTTTCTTATGATCCGAATATGGTCCGTCCGGCTCTATGTTCTTCCGACAAAGATCAGCAATTTGCCGATAGATTACAGCTTATTGTAGAAAAGCATATTCAAAATCCGGAGTTTACGGTAGATGATTTGATTTCGATGATGGGGATAGGGCGTACCATTTTTTATCGTAAGGTACGTGGTGTGACGGGTTACTCTCCCAACAAATATCTTCGTATCATTCGGTTGAAAAAAGCAGCTGAGTTATTAAGAGAGGGAACGCTGAGCGTATCGGAAGTCTGTTATAAAGTAGGTATGAACGATCCGTATTACTTTAGTCAATGTTTCAAGCAACAATTTGGAATGTCGCCGTCCGCATATTTGCATAAAGATGAGGGTGACAATGAAACAGCCGGGGCTGCTTCTGATAAAGAATCTTGATTTTTAGGGATGCTTGCCGTATGGTTCTCCTTTTTGTGAGATTATGATTGTTGTGTGTTTGTTGCAGGATATTGCAACAAAGGAGATGTAAACCGGCGGTTTCCGGAGGATGTTTTCACTTGTTCAATAAGCAGCCCGGTATTTTCCTTCTTCTTTGTCTTCGAGCATATTCAAATAGGAGGTATAACGAGATTCACTGATGAGATGCTGTTCTACCGCGGCGCGTACGGCACACCCCGGCTCGTGTACGTGTGTGCAGTTGTTATATTTGCATTGGGCGGAGAATTCAAAAATTTCTTTAAAATAATGTCCTACCTCTTCCTGTTCCATATCGAATGTTCCGAAACCTTTGATTCCCGGTGTATCAATCAGATAACCGCCATTCTCCATTGGAAACATCTCGGAAAACGTTGTGGTGTGAGTTCCTTTATTATGATAGGCGGAAATTTCGCCTGTTTTAGCTTTTATCTCGGGAAGAATGGCATTAATGAGAGTTGATTTGCCGACGCCTGAATTACCCGAAAACAAGGTAACTTTGCCTGCCATTTCTGATTTTAACTCATCAATGCCTTCTCCTGTCAGAGCTGAAACCTTATGGCAGGGATACCCAATATGTGTATACAGATTAATCAATCCTTCGAGATAATGAAGTTCTTCTTCGTTATAGCAGTCGACTTTATTAAAGATAAGCCTTACCGGGATACGATAAGCTTCGGCAGATGCCAGAAAGCGGTCTATAAAAATGGTAGATGTCTCCGGATAGTTTACGGTAATAATCAGGAAACATTGATCGAGATTTGCCGCAATAATGTGGGATTGTTTCGATAGATTGGAGGAACGGCGTATAATGTAGTTTTTTCGGTCTTCAATTTCACTGATAAGAGCCGTACCTTCATTGTTGGTGATAATCTGCACATAATCTCCCACAGCTACCGGATTGGTGCTTCGTATTCCTTTCAAACGGAAGTTTCCTTTGATTTTGCAGTCTATTACAGAACCGTCTTCTGCTTTTACCTGATACCAGCTTCCTGTATTGCGTATAACTAATCCTTTCATTTACTTAATTGAAAACTGAAAGTTGAAAATAAGCAGAGTGAAGAAGATGTGGATGCTCAATCTTGTTTTTATTTTCAACTTTCAATGGTTGATTAAACCGTCATGATTTCTTTTTCTTTGGCTGCCAGAATATCTTCTATTTTTTTGATATACTTATCATGAATCTTTTGCAATTTAGCCTCTGCATCTTTCTGAGCATCTTCGGGCAAACCTTCTTTTTGAGCTTTCTTTAAAGCATCGATCCCGTCGCGTCGTGCATTACGAACACTGATTTTAGCTGTTTCACCCTCCTTGCTGCACTGTTTGGCCAATTGTTTACGGCGTTCTTCTGTTAAAGGCGGAATTCCAAGACGAATGATTTCACCATTGTTTTCGGGAGTTATACCGACTTCGGAATCCATAATAGCTTTTTCAATTACTCTGAACATGGATTTGTCCCACGGTTTAATAGTAATTGTACGTGCATCGGGAGTAGTTACGGCAGCTACATTGTTCAACGGAACCATGCTTCCGTACGAGTCTACACGGATACCATCGAGAATGTGTACATTAGCCTTTCCTGCGCGAATGCGAGATAATTGCTCGTCGAGATACATTTCTGCCATTTGCATTTTCTCTTCAGCTTCGTCTAAATAAACTTTTACGTCTGTCATATCGTTTGGTCTTTTAGGTTATTTTTAACTGCATTAATTCTTTAATAGAACAAAAGTAGTCGATTTTTTGATAGGTTGCAATGTTTTGACTTATTAATCTTTGGCTATAGCAAGTTTTTAGTAAGTCTAAGTTTGTTAAAATAGGGAAATAACGAGCCTTATGTAGATAAAATGAGGGTAATGGTATAATTTATTTGTTTGTTTTCCTTTTTTTGAAGTATGTTTGTTACCAAATTCAAGAGTATCCGCCATGTACTGTGTTGTATGAGGCTTGGGCTCCTCCGGTCAGTTTTCAAGTTATTTCTTTAGGCTCCACGGCCAGTCACAGAGTGGGATCGGAGCATTATTAGTTTGTTTATAAGAACCATTGTAGTTTTTTCATATATACCTGTTTTTTAAGTGTAGAGAGAGCTGCTTCGTTGATGAAGCGGCTCTCTTGTTGCTCGGAGGTTCTCATCCCCTTGAGGTGGAAATAGACTTATTGAAGAATTGAGAAGGTTTCCGTATAGAGAGCTGGTACGTTGTAGATTGTATCTGTATCTTATATTGTGAAACGAAATAGCTTTTATAGTATGAGTCGAAATGTTTCATATATTATGATACAAAGTGTTCCACCTATTTATGATACACCGATTATGTGCAAGGCTTTTCGGTTGGAATTTTCGCTATTACGGATTCCGGTACTGTTGGGCGGACAAATACTTGTGTGGAGAGAATATACTTTTTTTCTAACGCAGCTAAACCTCTTCCTTTAAATTCAATGGGGTAATTTAAGTATGTATCAAAGTCTTGTTGTTTTGAACTAATTATTTACACCTTATGTTTACATTTTAATTAAAAATTGTTTTTTTTGGAAGGTTGTGAATGTAATATTTTTCGATATTCCATTTTCATTTAAGTAGACAGGGGAATATATTCTATATTTTTTGTATTTTTGCTCTCAAATGATTAGTGTTAAGTTGAAAATAAGCATAACCTGTATATTATTATGTATAGTGACGGTTGTTACTATGGCTACAAATAATGTCGGTACGAAGGAGGATATGGACGATTTGCAGATTCTTAACAACCTTCGTTTTAAGTTGCAATTTCTAGAGAAAGACCATTCTCCGGAAGAAATATTGCAAACGCTTTCCCGTTTATCAGTTGAATGGCCTTATGAGAAAGACAAGGCTGTGGCGGGCGATATCTATTGTATGCGAATAGGATGCTATATTTTGCAGGGAGATTACGGATGGGCATTGAATGAAGTTAATAAAATATTGGAGGTGGCGGATAACCCTTCCCGTTTGAGTTACTCTTTCTATGCATTAGGTGAGATTTATTATAGTTTGAATCTATACGAAAAAGCGATACCTAATTATCTTTTGGCTCGAGAATATTTTCAAAAGATGGGAGGTATGTCTCAGTATCTGACTGCTGTGAATTTAAAACTTTTATTTATTTATTTGTCTCTTCAACAACGTGCAAATGCACAAAAGGAATTATATGAATTACAGGAAAATATAGCAAAACTGGATTCGTCTGCGCGTCCTCCTTCAATATGGATAAAGTATGCCCAAGCCTCTTTCTATATAATAATGGAAGATTTTATAAAATCCCGTCAGTTGATTGATGAACTGGAAACGAGCAACGACTCGATATATAATCCTTATGGCATCGTCTCCAATATGATTAATACGAACTATCATTTGCGTAAAGGTGAATTGGATGAAGCTTATCGTTATATTCAGAAATGTTTGAGTGCATCTGATAATTTGTATGATATTCATTGGTATGTACATGCTTTGACAAAGAGAGCCAAGATAAAAGCATTAATGAATGATATGCAAGGTGCCTGTGAGGACTATCGGGTTGTTTATCATTTAAAAGATTCTTTAATGAATAACAATTTTATACGGCAAGATAATACATTACATCTGAATTATCAGGTAGACGATGATGCAACGTTAAAATGGAAAGAACGGCAACAGACACTGTATATGTCTATTATTTGTATAGGTATTTTGTTGATTACCGGTGTAGGATTAATGATAAGATATAATAAAAAGAATGAGAAACTGAAGAACTTACGCGTAAAGTTAAATGATGCTAGAAAGAAAATAGATGAAAATATACAGGCTAAAAGTGTCTTCCTGTCGAATATGAGTCATGAAATCCGTACCCCGTTGAATGCTATATCCGGTTTTTCGGAATTGTTGGTATCTCAGGAGAATTTGGATATAGAGCTTCGTAAGCAATGCAATGAAATGATTCAGCAAAACTCTAAATTATTGATGAAACTTTTAAATGATGTTCTTGATTTATCTAATTTGGATATTCAGAAAATGAGTTTCAAATTCAAAGAATGTAATGTCGTCCCTCTTTGTCGTACTATTGTTGAAACGGTTAAAGGTATTAAGCGGACGGAAGCGGAGGTTTCTTTCAATACATCTTTGAGAGAACTGTATCTTTTCACCGATGAAAACCGATTGCAGCAAATGCTTTTAAATATCTTAGTGAATGCTACAAAGTTTACGAAAAGTGGAAGCATCATACTTTCTTTAGAAACGAAAAAAGATGGAATGGCTTATTTCTCTGTAACGGATACGGGTATAGGAATTTCACCTGAAATGCGGTATAAAGTATTTTCACGCTTTGAGAAATTAGATGAAAATTCTTATGGCTATGGTTTGGGACTATCTATTTGTAAACTGATTGTCACTCGCTTGGGAGGTAAAATTTGGGTTGATTCTGAATATAATGATGGAGCACGTTTTATTTTTACACATCCTATAAAATGGCGTATAAACAAATAAATATGCGTATCTATATAATATGTCTGATATTGATAATAAGTAGTTTCTCTTTTCAGGGATTTTCCAAAGAGGACGAGAGAAATTTGGTGCATTTGTATGAAACTCTTCCTCCGAATGAAACATGGATGAAAGCAACGGAAAAACTTTTGCAGGCAGATTTGGATAACTATAATGAATCTGTGGAACGTGCTACTAATTTGTATACGGAGGCAAAATCTCGTGGAAATAATTATTATATACGTCGAGCGTGTTATTTTTTGATAATAGCTAACTGCAACTTATCTCGTATGAGAGAGGTCGATAACTGGTTTGAGGCGTTCGAACCATTGGCCCGAAAAGAGGGCGCTTGGGACGAACTTTATGAATGTTGGCAATGTAAAATTCAGTTGTACATTGACAATATGGATTATCAACGCGCTTTGGAAGAGGCTCGTGAGATGTTGGAGGATGCTAGAAACTTAAAGAATATAAAAGGTGTATTCTTCGGAAATCTGTGCTTAGGCACAATTTATTCGAATATTGGTTATTTGGAGCGAAGTATAGGCTTTTTCGAGTCTGCGAAATCATTATTTTCTCAAGTGGAAAGTTCTTTTTCCAAACTTTCATGTTTAGGATATTTAGCTACTACCTATGTGAGACAGAAGGAAAACGGACAGGCTCGCATGGTATTACGTGAAATGGAAGAATGGATTGATTCTTCGGTAAGTAAGACTCCTGCGTTTGCGTATTCTTATGATGGAGTGCGTTTACTTGTTTCATCATTGTATGCCTATTCCTACTTGAATGAAAATAATTTGATGCAGGCTAAAGAGTATTTGAATAAGGCCTCGAAATATTTCGTTTCAGAGCGTTCAAAGTGGCACAAAACGATATATTATGAAACTTGTTCTTTTTATTATCGGATGTTGGGACGATATGATGAAGCTCTGGTATACAACGATTCTGTTTTGATGTATACTCAGAATTCCCTGAAAGATTATCTGCGTTATACGGTTCAGCGGGCAGATATTATGAAACTTTCGGGAAATCCGAACGGTGCATATTATGTGTACAGGTATCAGACTGAATTACTTGATTCGATTTCCGTAGTTATGTATACAAAACAATTGGAACAAATTCGGGAAAATTATAAGGCCAAGCAGATCGCTTTGGATCGTAATAAATCAAAAGTATATTTAGGGGCGATCATCTTTGTTTCGTTAATAGCTTGTTTGGCGTTTGTATTATGGATGTTTTGGCGGTTGTGGTTGACGAAATCTCGTCTGAAAGAAGCGAATAATGAAATTGAGAAAGCCTTAAAAAGAGTGGAAGAAATTAATGAAGCAAAAAGTAAATTCTTACGAAATATGAGTTATTGTGTCCGTTTACCGTTGAATGCGGTAATGGGTTTTTCGCACATCCTCTCTTCTCCAGAAGGAGATGTGTCGCTCGATGAAGAGACGCGGGAGAAGATATCGCAGATTATGAAAGTAAACTCAGGGAATTTAATGCAGTTAGTTAATAGTGTGTTGGATTTATCCCGCTTGGAATCAGGTATGATGAAGTTCACCCTTTCGAATTGTGATATAGCTCAAATTTGTAAAGATGCGGTGACCATGTCACGAATGAAAGAAGGAAATAAAGCCGTTATAACATTTGATGATCAGGTAGAGAGTCAGTTGATTCATTCGGATGAGGGGCGATTGATGGTAATTATTTCTTCTATGTTACAGGATTACACTTCAGAAGAAAGACGTTTGATTGTGATTACTTTACGGAAAGATGAGAAGCAAAAAGTTTTAAGAGTGGACGTGGAGAACTCTCCGATTGCATGTATGGATGATGATAACCAGCAAATATTGATACAACGGGAAGTGGCTCGTTTGTTTATAGAACATTTCGGAGGAACATTTACTGTGGAGGCTGGATCGGTGCATTTTACCTATCCCTATTTGTAACTCAATGACTGAGTGCACAAATGTTTCTTTTTTCCTTTAAAAATTAGTTATTTATTAAGTGCTTTTTCCTTTAAAATATCTACCTTTGCAGGCAAATCGCTTAATCTATTAATAAATGTCTGAAACAAAGAGAATAAAAACCGCGTTGATATCGGTTTTCCATAAAGAAGGATTGGATGAAATTATTGCCAAACTTCATGAGGAAGGCGTACAATTCCTCTCAACGGGTGGAACCCGTCAGTTTATTGAGTCATTAGGTTATCCTTGCCAGGCCGTGGAGGATTTAACTTCTTATCCTTCTATTTTGGGTGGAAGAGTAAAAACATTGCATCCGAAGATATTTGGAGGAATTCTTTGTCGTCGCGCTTTAGAGGAGGACCAGCAGCAAATAGCTCAATACGGAATTCCGGAGATTGATTTGGTGATTGTAGATTTGTATCCGTTTGAGGATACGGTTGCTTCGGGTGCGGATGAATCGGCTATTATCGAGAAAATCGATATAGGCGGTATTTCTTTGATTCGTGCGGGAGCTAAGAATTTTAAGGATGTAGTGATTGTCGCAAGTAAGGCGCAATATAAGCCGCTTAGAGATATATTGGAAGATCATGGCGCTTGTACAACTTTGGAAGAGCGTCGTTGGTTCGCTAAAGAAGCATTTGCAGTATCTTCTCATTATGATTCGGCTATCTTCAACTATTTTGATGGGGAGGAAGGTTCTGCTTTCCGTTGCGCTATGGACGATCAGAAACAACTTCGTTACGGAGAGAATCCTCATCAGAAAGGATATTTTTATGGAAATCTGGAAGATATGTTTGATCAGATTCATGGAAAAGAAATCTCATACAATAACTTGTTGGACATCAATGCTGCCGTAGATTTGATCGATGAGTTCGATGAAATTACATTTGCTATATTGAAACATAATAATGCTTGCGGATTGGCGTCACGCTCTACTTTACTGCAAGCGTGGAAAGATGCTTTGGCTGGTGATCCGGTATCGGCATTTGGAGGAGTACTGATTACCAATGAAGTCATTGACAAAGTTACGGCTGAGGAGATTAACAAAATTTTCTTTGAAGTAATTATTGCACCGGATTATGATGTGGATGCATTAGAGATTCTCGGACAAAAGAAAAATCGTATTATTTTAGTTCGTAAAGATATTGAGTTACCGAAAAAACAGTGTCGTTCGGTTTTGAATGGCGTATTGGTACAAGATAAGGATTTGGATATTGAAACCAAAGCTGATTTGAAGCAAGTTACGGTGAAAGCCCCGACTGAGCAGGAAATAGAAGATATGTTGTTTGCCAATAAGATTGTAAAGAACAGTAAGAGCAATGCGATTGTTTTGGCTAGAGGTAAGCAGTTGCTGGCAAGCGGAGTGGGACAAACCTCGCGTGTGGATGCATTGAAGCAGGCAATTGAAAAAGCACATAATTTTGGATTTGATTTGCAAGGATCCGTTATGGCAAGTGATGCATTCTTTCCATTCCCCGATTGTGTTGAAATTGCAGGGAACGAAGGCGTTACCGCAGTAATTCAACCGGGAGGTTCTATAAAGGATGAGTTGTCATTCCAATATTGTGATGAACATAATATGTCGATGGTGACAACGGGTATTCGTCATTTTAAACATTAATAAATAAGGAATTCTAAATGGGATTGTTTTCATTTACACAAGAAATAGCTATAGACTTAGGTACAGCTAATACTATCATTACCTCAAATGGTAAGATTGTAGTGGATGAACCGTCTGTTGTAGCATTAGACCGCCGTACGGAAAAGATGATAGCTGTGGGAGAGCGGGCTAAGCTGATGTACGAAAAAGAAAATCCGTATATTCGTACCGTGCGGCCTTTAAGAGACGGAGTGATTGCGGATTTTAATGCTTGCGAGCAGATGATGCGCGGATTGATTAAGAAAGTCAATATGGGTAACCGTTTGTTTTCGCCTTCTTTGCGTATGGTGATTGGAGTACCTTCGGGAAGTACTGAAGTGGAACTTCGTGCTGTTCGGGATTCTGCCGAACATGCCGGAGGACGGGATGTCTATTTGATATTTGAACCGATGGCGGCTGCTGTGGGTGTTGGACTGGATGTGGAAGCTCCGGAAGGAAATATGATCGTAGATATAGGCGGAGGTTCTACCGAAATTGCTGTTATTTCATTGGGAGGTATTGTAACAAACAGTTCTATTCGTATTGCCGGGGATGATTTGACTGCTGATATTCAGGAATATATGAGCCGCCAGCACAATGTCAAGGTGAGTGAGCGTATGGCCGAACGTATTAAGATTTCAGTGGGAGCGGCTTTAACGGATTTGGGCGATGATGCTCCGGAAGATTATATTGTACATGGACCTAATCGTATTACGGCTCTTCCGATGGAAGTTCCCGTATGCTATCAGGAAGTTGCTCATTGTTTGGAGAAGTCTATTGCCAAAATAGAAACAGCTATATTGAATGCGTTGGAAAATATACCTCCTGAATTGTATGCGGATATCGTGCATAATGGAATATATTTGGCCGGTGGTGGTGCCTTATTACGTGGTTTGGACAAACGTTTGACCGATAAAATAAATATTCCATTCCATATTGCGGAAGATCCGTTACATAGTGTGGCTAAAGGTACGGGTATTGCATTAAAGAATGTAGATCGTTTCTCTTTCTTAATGCGATAAAATGATATTTTTTCTTTTATTAAAGCGGAATTAAGGTTTCCTTAGTTCCGCTTTGTTGACATTACTAAAACGTAGGGAATGTGCGTAATTTGCTGGAATTCTTTATAAAGTATAATTATTGGTTTCTTTTCATTTTATTGGAAGTCATCAGTTTCGGATTGTTGTTTCGTTTTAACAGCTATCAGGGAAGTGTATATTTTACATCAGCTAACTGGTTGGTAGGAACTGTCTATGAAATATCAGATGGGGTAACTTCCTATTTTCATTTGAAAAGTGTAAACGAAGACTTAATGGAACGTAATATCTATTTGGAACAGCAAGTTTCGGCATTGCGTGAGGCATTTATAAAAACCACCCGTGATACGACTTGGGTTGATGAAATCCAACGCTCTGTTTTAAAAGATTTTACTATATTAAAGGCAGATGTGATTAATAACAGCATAAACAGAGCAAATAATTATATCACCCTGAATAGAGGGGAGAAAGATGGAATCCGTTCCGAGATGGGAGTAATTAATGGAAATGGTGTAGTAGGGATTGTTTATTTAACAGCTTCTCATCATTCTATTGTTATTCCGGTATTAAATAGTAAATCCAGTATAAGTTGCAAGGTGAAGAACAGTGATTACTTCGGTTATTTAAAATGGGATGGAGAAGATAGCCGGTATGCTTATTTGATGGATCTGCCCCGTCATTCGGTGTGTGAAAAAGGAGACACAATCGTCACCAGTGGTTTTACTTCGATTTTTCCCTCGGGAATCATGGTTGGTACGGTTGAAGATATTACCGATTCGCATGACGGGCTTTCATATTTGTTGAAAGTCAAGCTCTCTACGGATTTTGGAAAATTGAATGATGTACGAGTAATAGCTCGGAAGGATATGGCGGAACAAAAAGAATTAGAACAGAAAATTAGGAAGTAAACATGGCAATTGTTTTTTTCAAGCGTTTAGGATGGTTTTGGTTGTTAGTCTTTATTCAGGTACTGGTTTTGAATCATGTACATCTGATGGGATACGCTATGCCGTTCTTGTATGTTTACCTTATTTTGGTGTTGAATATAAATGTCTCCCGAAACATATTATTGTTGTGGGGGTTCTTTTTGGGATTGGCTGTTGATATCTTTTCTAATACTCCGGGTATGAATGCGGCTGCCACTACTTTTTTGGCTTTTATGCGTCCGTCCATACTAAGACTGTTTACACCACGGGACTGTGCCGAAGATATGGAACCCGGAATCAGAAGTATGGGGTTTTGGCTTTTTTTCCGTTATGTATTAGTGGAAGTTGCTTTGCATCATACTGTTTTGTTAACTATTGAGTCTTTCTCTTTTTTTAACTTAGGCTTTTTGTTTCTTGAGATTTTATCAAGTGTATTGTTAACCACCTTCTGTGTAATGGCTATAGAAGGGATACGTAAAAAATAACCGATGAGTAAACTATGCATGATTATAATCTTGAAAAGCGGAAGTTTGTAATCGGCGGAGTGGTAATCACTATCGTCTTGATTTATCTGATACGTTTGTTTACGCTTCAGATTATGAGCGATGATTATAAAAAGAATGCTGATAGTAATGCTTTCCTGAATAAAGTTTTGTTTCCGGCACGAGGCGCTATTTATGATCGCAATGGAGAGTTACTGGTATATAACCAGCCTGCATACGATGTAATGGTAGTGATGAAGGAGATTGACGGATTAGATACGTTGGATTTCTGCCGTACATTGAATATTTCCAAAGAATATTTTTTGAAACGTATGGCTGATATCAAAAACCGGAATCTGAATCCAGGGTATTCCCGTTTTACGGAACAAATGTTTATGAATCAGCTTTCTGCAGAAGAATTTGCAGTGTTTCAAGAGAAACTTTTTAAATTTAAAGGATTTTCTATACAACGTCGGACTATACGCCAATATACTTATAATGTGGGAGCCCATGTGCTGGGAGATGTAGCAGAGGTTTCTAAGAGAGACATAGAGAATGATGATTATTACCGAATGGGTGATTATATTGGAATTCAGGGAGTAGAGCGGTCATACGAAAAACATTTACGTGGTGAGAAAGGAGTGGAGGTCTTGTTGCGTGATGCTCATGGCCGTATACAAGGGCGTTATATGGATGGTGCATATGACAGGACGCCTGTGCCGGGAAAGAATCTTACATTGGGGCTCGATGTGAAATTGCAACAACTCGGAGAACGTTTGCTTGAAGGCAAAATAGGGAGTATTGTCGCTATAGAGCCTGCTACGGGGGAAATACTCTGTATGGTTTCATCTCCTGCTTATGATCCTCATCTGATGATTGGGCGGCAACGGGGAAGGAATCACTTAGAATTGTCGAAAGATTCGTGGAAGCCTCTGTTGAACCGAGCCGTATCGGGAACTTATCCGCCGGGTTCAACTTTTAAGACCTCCCAGGCTCTGACCTTTTTGCAGGAAGGAATCATTACTCCCGAAACGCTTTACCCTTGTTACCATGGGTTTGTTTTTGGAGGATTACGTGTTGGATGTCACTCACATGGATCTCCATTGCCGTTGGTTCCTGCCATAGCAACTTCCTGTAACGGTTATTTTTGTTGGGGATTATACCATATGTTGGGAGCCAGAAAGAAGTATGGTTCGGTGCAGAAAGCTATGACTGTATGGAAAGATCATATGGTGTCTATGGGATTCGGTTATCGGTTGGGGATAGATATTCCCGGAGAAAAGAGAGGAATGATACCGAATGCCGCTTATTATGATAAGAATTACAGAGGCTCCTGGAACGGGCTTACTGTCATTAGTATTGCGATTGGGCAGGGTGAAGTGACGCTAACCCCCTTGCAAATAGCTAATTTAGGAGCTACAATTGCAAATCGGGGACATTTTATTACTCCGCATGTAGTGAAAGAAGTGGAAGGGGCAGAATTGGATAGCTTATATCGTTTCCCTCGTAGAACAGATGTCGACCGGAAATATTATGAGGTTGTGGTAAAAGGTATGCGTCAGGCAGTGTTGGGGGGTACATGTCGTGGAGCGAATATACCGGGAATCGAGGTTTGCGGAAAAACCGGTACTGCAGAGAACCGTGGACACGACCACTCAGTCTTTATGGGATTTGCCCCGATGGATCAGCCTAAGATTGCCATCGCAGTGTATGTTGAAAACGGTGGTTTTGGAGCTGTATACGGTGTACCTATCGGTGCGTTGATGATAGAACAGTATTTGAATGGAAAATTGTCACCTGAAAGTGAAGCGCGCGCCGCCGAATTCCAGACAAGGAGGATTATGTATGGTAACGAAGAACGGTAGTCTTTTTAAGTCCATTGATTGGATAACCATCTTTATTTATTTGTTATTGGTGGTCTTCGGTTGGTTCAGCGTGTGTGGAGCCAGCTATACTTATGGCGATACGGATTTCTTCGATTTCGATACTCGTTCTGGGAAACAGATGGTCTGGATATTCTGTTCTTTCGGCCTAGGATTTGTTTTGTTGATGCTGGAAGAAAAGCTGTATGAGATGTTTGCTTACATTCTTTATGGAATTATGTTATTCCTGTTGTTAATTACTCCTTTTCTGGCAGAAGATACGAAAGGATCATATTCATGGCTTAAATTCGGACCGATAAGTTTGCAACCTGCCGAATTCGCGAAATTTGCTACTGCCTTAGCTGTAGCAAAATATATGAGTGCCTATTCTTTTTCGATGAAAAAAACACACAACTTTATAACGGTTGTAGGGATGATTGTTCTGCCCATGCTTCTTATTATATTTCAGAAGGAAACCGGGTCGGCATTAGTTTATCTGGCCTTCTTCTTAATGCTTTATCGGGAAGGGATGTCGGGGGCTTTTTTGTTTTCCGGCGTATGCGCTGTAACCTATTTTGTGGTCGGAATCCGTTTCTCTGAAATGCCGTTATCGGAGATTATTCCCACTTCTGTCGGCACGTTTGCTGTATTGTTGATGATATTAATCTTTTCTGCAGGGATGATGTGGACATATTGCAAAAAGAAAGAACCGGTATGGAATGTATTGCTTGTGGGATTGGCTATTACCTTGCTTGCCTATTTGTTTGCGGAGTTTGTGATTCCTTTTAACATTATGTGGGTGCAATTAGGTTTATGTATATTGTTGATAGGTTATTTGATATATCTTTCTCTGAGCGAACGATGTAAAAGTTACGCTTTAATAGCAGTGTTTACTTTAGGTTCGGCAGTCTTCTTTTATTCCAGCGACTTGGTTTTTAATAAAGTGCTCCAGTCGCATCAACAAATTCGTATAAAAGTGGTGCTTGGAATGGAAGAGGACTTGTCCGGTGCCGGATATAACGTAAACCAATCGAAAATAGCTATTGGCTCGGGAGGGTTAACCGGAAAAGGTTTTTTAAACGGTACGCAGACCAAGCTCAAATATGTACCCGAACAGGATACGGACTTTATTTTTTGTACGGTCGGAGAGGAAGAAGGCTTTTTAGGCTCGGCTGCTGTACTCATTCTTTTTATGATGCTTATCTTGCGGATTATAGTCTTGTCGGAACGGCAAGCAAGCGTATTTGGGAGGGTTTATGGTTATTCGGTTGCCAGTATTTTTTTATTTCACCTTTTTATTAACATCGGTATGGTATTAGGATTAACGCCGGTTATCGGTATTCCTTTACCTTTCTTTAGTTATGGAGGTTCCTCTCTATGGGGGTTCACTTTTTTGCTGTTTATATTCCTTCGTATTAGTGCCGAAAACAAAAAGACGTGATAATTAATCTCTTGTTTATGCAATTATTTGGAGCAATGGAATAAACAGTATATTTCTTCTATAAATAGAGAATACCTTACACTGCTATCCCGTTATAAGATATATATGCTATTGTAGGTAATTAATAATCTATTTGATTACAGGCCTGCTTTGAATAAACGGATTTGAATTTATATTCTTTATGAACTTCATTAAACAATATATCGAATAAGGTTTTAGGACATTGGTTTTCAATAGTCTTGTTCCTTATTCTATATACACTCTATTAGATAATAAATCATGCCGCCTGTATATTCACATTTTATTATGGTACTTCAACGGGAAAATAGAGATCTCAAAATTTAACGCGACACTAATGAACACCTTTATGAATGCGTTTATTAATCTTTATGTAAGTTTTTCCTGTAAACCATGCTAAAGGGAGCTAGCATATTTTTATTGTCAAATATGCGATTCTGAAAATTATCCTGTACATTTGTGCGGTAATTATTGACGGAACTACTATAATGGTGAATATATGAGAACTATTCAAAGACTTTGTGTTGGTTTATTTTTTCTTGCATTGTTTCCTGTCTTATTATGTGCTCAAGAATATACGGTGGGTAATTCTATTGTATCATTACAAGTGGGGCCTTCGCGGTATGTGGGTACGTTTATCGGTATTACGGATTATTCGAAAAATTATCGGGATGATTTGCGTAGCGGATGGACTTGGAGTGCCGGTTATAGTTATATTTTCGGTAAGCAGGAGAAATCTAGTCGTTTCGGGCTTGGTCTAATGTATCAAGGTACATACTATAAACATTCATCTTCGGAGCTTTCGGATGATATTTCCATGCAATATCTGGCTCCTCAGTTTATTTTGCATCTCTCAAAAGAACGCTATAATATTCAGCTGGCTTATGGAAGCGGTTATTTATGGTATAAGGATGATAGCGGAGTATATGGAAAGCCGCGTAAGGTAGATATTGATGAATGGGCTTTTAATCTTTCGTTGGGAGGTGAATACTATTTGTCGTCATGGTGCGGTCTTTGTGCCAGATTAAATTGGATTGTTTCCGAGTCGAAAGCATATAAGGTTTCCTATCATGGCGAAACTTGGGAGGTTGAGAATCCTGAATTAAGTAGTGGTGGAGGTGTATATGCTCCGCTTTCGTTAACTGTTGGTATTAATTTTCATTTTTAACTGTAATGAAGAAACTTTGGTTGATAGCTTTACTGATTATTTGTATGGCATGTGACGAAGATTATTCGGTCGACCCCACACTTTTGCCGCCGGTTACGACTACCGGGGAAGAAACTTTGGGCTGTTTGGTTGATGGATGGGTATATTCAAGTGAACGTTTTGGCTATCCTGTAGTGCGTATTTATTCCGTAGAGAATGGCGATAGTGTAGTAGTTCGGGCTAATGTCGGGCGCGAAGGTGAGCTTTTTACGTTTAGCATGATAAATCCGGAAGAAGGTAAAACAATTCCTTATATGGATAGTGCTTTGAATGGCAAGAAATTGGAAAACGGTCTAGTGACTGTTTCCCGCATGGGTGGAGGAGTCTTAAGCGGAACCTTTGAAGGAGGAAGCGTGACACGAGGACGCTTTGATGTAAAGTATAATAAGTAAAGAAAAGATTGTCGGTTGCTTCTTTTTCTGACTTAAGCGCAGTAACCTGTAAGAGTGAAAGGATGATTGTTTCTCTGTGATTGATTTCGTATATAATTGTATTGAGGTTGATTTGGGAATAGGTGAGGAGGTTGCAATTATTGTTTCTCGATAATCCTAATGCCTATATCATGAATTCCTTCTATACGCCCTTTCTTCATATAATGGGCAAGTTTAAAGACAGGAGTATACTCTTTGCTCAATTTTACAGTTTTAAGCGGAAAACTTTGTTGGTAGTAATTATTCAGGCCAGTACCCGTGAATCTTCCCTTCTCGTTAGCTAATACACATTGCAGAGTGTCGGCTATAAAAAGCATGGAATCTTGGGCATTTTGGTATACAACCACCCATAACGAACGGTGTGCCAATTCTTTGGTATGCCGTATCTCAATTTGTAGTTCGTAAGTTTTAGGCTGTATGTTTTCTACAGGAATCGTATAAACGAGTGTATCACTCTTATTCCATCCGTCTTTGGGTAACGTATGAAAAGAATGATACATCGTATGAGATTGGCAGGCTGTCAGCAGTCCTGTAAACAGCATTGCCGACAAACTATTTTTTATCAGGTTCCTTATCGCTTTCTTTATTGACATTTTCACGTTTTATAAATCCTTTGGGATGTTCGGGCGACTGCCCTACTTGCACTTTGCCTGTGTTCGAATTTTGCTGTTGGGGCTTATTGGAATGGGCCTGCTGAGGGCGTTTTTCCCTTTGAGGCCGTTTCTCAACAGGTTGTACGGCAGATTGCGGCTGAGCCTGACGCTGCGGTCGGGATTGCACTTTATTGGAAGAATTGTTCATTGCGATTCTTCTTTGGCCGTTTCCACTTCCTCCCTGACTATTTCCGTTCTCGGAATTTTTTATGCCTGCGTTGTTCGCTTCTCTGTTGCCGTGATTTCCCTTGTTGGCGGCGTTATTCCGGTTTCCTCCAACACGTTCTTCGTTATGTGAACTATCTTCGCTACTGTTGTTGTCGTTTATTTCCTGCGGAGAGGTTGTGACTTTGTTTCCGTTTCTTTTCTTTTTTTTCTTAGTCGCGTTTTTGCTACGGTCGAAGCGGGTAAGGCTTTCCTGTTCCAATAAGTCGATAGCCCGTTTCGGCTCGTTTTTCTTTTCCTCTTCCATTAGGCTGTCGGGCTTTATGCCTTTTCGGTTCATGTTGATAATTTCGAAAGCCCTTTTTCCTGTAATGGTAACAATGTTAGCGGCAAAGTTCTTATCGGAAGAGTAAGTGATTAATCCTTTCAGGATATCCGACTTGAAATAATAGAACGTTCCGTCTTTGGTTTCCAGCGTAATTTCCCGCGAAGGCAAATGTTTCTGGCACTCTACGTATGCATCCACCTCATAGTTGAGGCAACATTTTAGTTTGGCGCATTGTCCGGCTAACTTTTGCGGATTCAGAGAAATGTCCTGAATGCGAGCCGCATTGGTCGATACGGAAATAAAACTAGTCATCCATGTGGCGCAACAAAGTTCTCTTCCACAAGGTCCGATACCGCCTATACGTCCGGCCTCCTGACGTGCCCCAATCTGTTTCATTTCTATGCGTACACGGAAAGTTTCGGCCAACACTTTTATAAGCTGACGGAAATCTACGCGTTCGTCTGCAATATAATAAAAGATGGCTTTATTGCCGTCTCCCTGATATTCCACATCGCCGATTTTCATATCCAGATTCAGATTAGCAGCTATTTGTCGGGAACGTATCATGGTAGCATGTTCTTTGTCTTTAGCCTCCTGATATTTCTCCATATCCACCGGTTTCGCTTTACGGTATATACGTTTTATTTCGACATCCGGTTTCAGATTCGCCTTTTTCATCTGAAGTGGAACGAGCCGTCCGGTAAGGGTTACCGTGCCGATATCGTGTCCCGGACTTGCCTCAACAGCCACAATATCACCTTTCTCCAATTTCAGGTTGTTGCTATTTTTGTAGTATCCCTTGCGGGTGTTTTTAAACTGTACCTCTACCATATCGCATAGCTCGTTGTTTTCCGGTATGTCAGCCAGCCAGTCGTAGGTGTTTAATTTATTATCTTGTCGTCCGCAGCCCTTAGCGCATAGTCCGCCGCTTCCGCATTTCAGTATAAAATCTGTCATGGTCTTTTTCATATTTATTGTATAAGCAATACAATCATTTTTAAGGAGAAGTCGAAGAATACCATCCGTGGATTCACGTTCTGCTCGATATGTTGTTGTGCTTCATTTAATTCGTTCATGATTCCTATAGCGTTACGTTCATTGATAAAAGGAGAAAAACGGTTGGAAAAATTCTTTTCCTCATTATTCATGTACGTTAATTCGCTTCTATGGAAATTATATATAAAGTTCTCTCTAATCATGCGTTGGCAATATTCCAGAAAATTTTTCTGCCTTTCTCGTCCCATTCCCGCCACTTGGTCGCTCCATTCTTTCATCTCTTTTATTTTTCGTTGATAAGAGAGTCGCATTAGACTGACAAACAGTTCGAAGAAAAGTTTGTTATCTTCGCTTAGATGAATGGTTTCCAAAGCTTTGATGTAGTTCCCTCCCGAAAGGTGGGCAATACTTGTTGCGTCTGCCGGTTGCAAACCGAATTGTGTTTCCAGTGCTTGGGTTATCTCCTGTTCTTTTAATTTAGGGATATTGAAACGTTGTGTACGGCTCAATATGGTTGGCAAGATCATGTCGGGAGCTTCCGAAACCAGTAACAGCACTGTTTGGGCCGGTGGTTCTTCAAGTAATTTCAACAGTTTGTTGGCGCAGGTGATATTCATCTTTTCCGGTAGCCAAATAATCATTACTTTGTATCCGCCTTCGCTCGATTTCAAAGTTAATTTCCGCAATATTTCCGAACTCTCTTTTTCATAAATCATAGCCTGCTGATTCTCAGCTCCCATTTCCGCCAGCCAGTGATTTAAACTAAAATAAGGAGTGGTAAGTAAAAGATGACGCCATTCTTTGATGTAGTCGTCACTCACGACATCGCTTTTCTTTTTTATAACGGGGAATACAAAGTGGAGGTCCGGGTGGGCCAGTTTATTGAACTTCACGCAGGAAGGGCATGTTCCGCAGGCGTCTTCTTCACCTCGGTTGGTGCAACACAGATAGCGGGCATATGCAATGGCCAAAGGTAATTTGCCGATTCCCTCCGGTCCGCAAAGTAATTGCGCATGAGGTACACGTCCCTCTTTTACTTCCAGAATGAATCTTTTTTTAGCTTCCTCTTGCCCTATGATATTTTTGAAGAACATATTTTTCCTGATATATCTGTTTGTCCGGCTCTATTTCGCCTATGTACATAATGTGGCAAAAATAGGGAAAATATTGTAAAATGCGAAGTGATTCGTTCTGTAAATAGTCGTACTCTATCCTAAAAACATAAAAAACTTTCTGGGGAGGAGCTTGTTATTTCTGATAAACCATAGTTTTTCCGTAAATTTTGAGATAGGATGAGAAACTTAGTGCTGGCTGACAATCAGGAGATAACCCGATATGGACTGAAACAACTTAGTTCCGTATGTAGTGGTATTGGCGACATTCAAATAGTATGCCGTAAGGAGGAATTGGTAAAAGTTTTGTTATGCTGTCCTTTTTCATTGGTTATATTAGACTACACCTTGTTCGATTTGACTTCTGCGGATGAGTTACTTATTTTGGAACAACGTTTTTCCGAAACACAATGGATTCTGTTCAGTCATACATTCAGTGAAGATTTTATTTATAAAATATGGGTGGAAAGCACTCGTATAGGCATGGTGATGAAAGATTGTCCGCTTTCGGAAGTGGAGGAATCGATACATTGTGGTTTAAGAGCTGAGCGTTATGTGTGTCAACGCATTGTCCGGTTAATGCAGCCTCAACCACTTTTTTGCACTGAAAGAAAGTATTTGACGGCTACGGAGAAAGAAATACTCAAAGCCATAGCGATGGGAAAGACAACTAAGGAAATTGCTGCCGAACGTTTTCTCAGTGTCCATACGGTTATGACACACCGGAAAAATATCTTTCGTAAATTGCGGGTGAACAATGTGCATGAAGCAACCAAATACGCTATGCACGCCGGCATTGTGAACATGGCGGAGTATTACATTTAAGATGTAGTATGCATGATGATTTTTCACAGTTTGTCTGCTCCGAAAACAGTTTCCTTATTCAATTGATGTGTAAACCGGAATTTATTCTTATTCTACCCTCAAGAAGGAAACCGGATTTTTTTGCGTTTCTTATGTTCGGATCGTATTTTCCGATGTTTCTTACAGGCTTATGTGGGGAATTCTTGTCATATATGGATATTGAAACCTTTCAGTATTGTAACCGTATTAATTTTCATCCGAAAGCAGTATCTTTGCAGACGGTATTTGTTTAACAAGTAAAAAATGGTAGAATGATGGAATTACCTGAAGACCCGATAATGTTATTCAGCGTAGTGAATATGAAACTGCGCGATTGTTATACCTCGTTAGAAGAACTTTGTGAAGACTTGCATGTGGATGAGCAGGCGTTAGTCAGTAAACTGAAAGCTGCCGGATTTGTATACAGCCGGGAAAATAATAAGTTTTGGTAATAGTGAAAGCCGGATAGAAAGGCACTCCTAAGATAACGGAAACAACTCGGCATATAGTCACCCCCCCCCTGTACGTAGTTATATAAAGTTATTTTACTGCTTCGGTTTTGCCGTTTAACGTAAAAACTCCTTCTGAAACCCTTTGCTGGCCGGCGTTCCAGAATTGTGCACAAACGCAAAGGTTATTTGTGCACAATGAAGAGTCTCGTTTGTGCACAAATGAGGAGGCGATTTGTGCACATTCGTACCTTGCGTTTGTGCACAAAAAAATAATGTAAGGAATTCTTACAGGATATGATGGAACTTTATTTATCGAATATTTCCCTAACGCATAAATCCTTTTCCCAAAAGTATTCGATTAAAGTGGATACTCTTCGAAAGCATACAAGGACGTTGATAAATATCTTTCACCCGTATCGGGCAGCAATGCGACAATGGTTTTCCCTTCGTTCTCAGGTTGCATGGCTAACTGGGTGGCGGCGTATAATGCTGCGCCCGATGAAATGCCTACCAGCAATCCTTCTTCGGCGGCAACTTCTCGTGAGGAACGAATCGCATCGTTGTTGCTTACGGGAATGATTCTATCTACTACTTGGGCATTATAAATTTTAGGAATGAAACCGGCACCAATACCCTGTATCATATGCGGACCCGCTTCTTTACCTGAGATTACGGCCGAACTTTCCGGTTCGATACCTACAATCTGTATGTCGGGCCGATGAGCCTTCAAGGCTTCGCCTACCCCCGAAATTGTGCCGCCCGTACCGATTCCTGCGCAGAAAATGTCCACTTGTCCGTCTGTATCGCGCCATATTTCTTCTCCCGTAGTCAGGCGATGTATACGTGGATTGGCCGGATTTTCGAATTGTTGTAACAACACAGAACCTGCAATCTCTTCTTTCAGCTCGTAAGCGCGGTCTATAGCGCCTTGCATGCCTTTTACACCCGGAGTCAGAACAATTCTCGCACCTAATGCTTTCAAAAGGTTGCGCCGTTCTAAACTCATAGTATCAGGCATGGTCAATATCAGTTTGTATCCTTTTACGGTAGAAACAAAAGCCAGTCCGATACCGGTATTGCCGCTCGTAGGTTCAATAATGGTACTTCCCGGTTGCAGCAATCCTTTCTGTTCGGCATCTTCGATCATGGCCAAAGCAATACGGTCTTTGACACTTCCCGCCGGATTAAACAATTCAAGTTTAGCCAGTATGGTTGCTTTCAACCCATGTTTTCTGTTATAATGAGACAGTTCCAATAAAGGAGTATTCCCTATCAAATCGGTCAGTTGTTTGGCTATTTTCTTCATATGCTTTTCTTTTGGTTCTATATAATGTTGCAAAGGTAGCGGGAAGAGAGGAAATATGCAATCCCATAAATAGGGTATATTTGGTTGTCCGATGTTTTAGGCTTCCTCTCTGCATGCTTTTGTTTTTTTCGCCTTCACCCCATTTCTTAAACAGTTTAATCGGAGTATATGTCCTATGTATGTTATTTATGGGATGGCTCATTTATTGTTTACTTTCTTAATCGGCTATTCGTTTTAAAGCAATGCGTTTGCGTTCCCGGTCAATATCGATAACCAGGACTCGTATGTGCTGATGGATACTGACTATTTCCGTGGGGTCGCTGACATACTTATCCGCTAGTTGGGATATGTGTATCAACCCGTTTTCTTTGATACCGATGTCCACAAAACAGCCGAAGTTTGTGATATTGGTTACAATGCCGGGCAGTTCCATTCCCTCTTGCAGATCATCGAGTGTTTTTACATTTTTATCGAACTCGAAGACTTTGATAGGTTGTCGCGGATCGCGGCCAGGTTTCTCCAGTTCCTGCATGATGTCGTTCAGAGTAGGCAGTCCCACGGTGGGAGTAATGTATTTCTCCAATACAATTCCGGAACGCAGGCTTTTATCTTGAATCAACTCGTTTACCGTGCAATGCAAGTCTTTTGCCATTTGCTCCACGATGGGATAACTTTCGGGATGGACTGCTGTATTATCTAACGGATTCTTCCCATTAGGTATACGCAGGAAACCGGCACATTGTTCGAATGCTTTGGCACCCATACGCGGAACTTTTAACAGTTCTCGGCGGGAAGTAAAGGCTCCGTTCTCTGCCCGATAGTCGACAATGTTTTGAGCCAGTTGGGGACCCAGGCCGGAGATGTAGGTCAGCAAGTGACGACTTGCCGTATTCAGGTTCACGCCTACCTGATTTACGCAGTTTTCTACTGTCTGGTCGAGTGATTTCTTTAATGACGTTTGGTCTACATCATGCTGGTATTGCCCTACGCCGATGGATTTCGGGTCTATTTTCACTAATTCAGCCAATGGATCCATTAAACGGCGGCCTATAGACACGGCACCTCTTACGGTTACATCGTAATCGGGAAACTCTTCACGGGCGGTTTTGGAAGCCGAATAAATGGAAGCTCCGTCTTCGCTTACTACAAACACCTGCAATTTCCGGTCGTAACGTTGTGAAGTGACAAATGTTTCCGTTTCGCGGCTTGCCGTTCCGTTGCCTATTGCGATGGCTTCGATAGCGTATTGTTCTATCAGATGCACCAGTTTGCGACTGGCGACTGCTTTTTCATTTTTGGGCGGATGCGGATAAATGGTTTCGTTGTGCAACAGATTGCCTTGTGCGTCGAGACATACCAGTTTGCACCCCGTGCGATATCCCGGATCGATGCCCAGCACACGTTTTTGTCCCAATGGCGGTGCGAGTAATAACTGCCGCAGATTCTCAGCGAAAACGCGGATGGCTTCTTCGTCGGCTTTTTGCTTGCTGAGCGTGGAGAATTCTGTTTCGATAGAAGGTTTCAACAGACGTTTGTAGGCATCTCTTACTGCTTCTTCTACTTGCCGGCTGCATTCGTTTCTGCCATTTACAAACATGCGTTCCAACCGTTCGGTACACTCCGCATCGTCCGGTGTAATGCTTACTTTTAATATGCCTTCGTTTTCTCCCCGGCGTATGGCCAGTAACCTGTGTGACGAACAACGTTTTAAAGGTTCGGAGAAGTCAAAATAATCCCGGTATTTCTGTCCCTCTTCTTCTTTCCCTTTAATAATTTTAGAAGAGATAACGGCTTGACGACTAAATAGATTACGTACCTGATTGCGGGCACGTTCATTTTCGTTGATTTGTTCGGCAATGATATCTCGGGCGCCTTTTAATGCCTCCTCTTCATCGGGCACTTCTTTGTTGAGGAAAGTCCGTACGCGAGCTTGCAGATTGTTTTCACGTTGCAGCATTAATAAGGTAGCGAGCGGTTCCAATCCTTTCTGACGAGCCGCTTCGGCGCGAGTCTTTCGTTTGGGTTTGTAAGGCAGATACATGTCCTCTAGTTCCGTAGCATCCCAACTGTTGTTTATTCGTTTTTCCAGTTCGGGGGTTAGTTTATTTTGTTCCTGTATGGTCGAGAGGATCGTTTCTTTCCGCTTTTTCAATTCGCAGAGTTTGTCGTAACGGTCTTTAATTTCACCGATTTCTACCTCGTTCAATCCGCCGGTGGCTTCCTTGCGGTAACGGCTGATAAAAGGAATCGTTGCTCCGTTGTTTAATAAAGCAATCGTGTTGCCGACTTGTTTTACGGCGATATGTAAAGCCGTAGCTATAAGTGATTCGAATAATTCCATATAAGTTTTTTGAGGTTGCAAACATACGGAAAAATTATGGAGCCGAAAATAATTTATTTACAAAAGTAGTGTGGAAGTGAATTTTAAATCTCCGGTAAAGGATTATTTAAGGAAAATGTCCATCGGAATTATTCGGTAAAATCCGTCGAATATTTCTTATAACTTTTCTATTAGGATAAATGAAAAAGCCTTTAGGGTAGTGGGGTATCGGATATGATTTTTTTAGATTTCTTCTGTTTTTTTTGTCGAGTTTTCTAAATAATTCCTATATTTGTTAGACTAATTCGTTAGAGGTATAATATAACTAATTGATATGTAGATTATAACATATTAGGAATATGGTTAAAAGACTCATAAACTACTGTAATAATTTTCTATATTTATATATGTTTGAAATGAGATGGTGGGCAATACTGTTTCTTTTATGGGGGCTGTTGGGGGTACCTTGTTATGCTTCCATGTCTGAGACAGTTGCTTCTGTCCGACAAATGGAAACACTCTCTTCCGTCAATGAGCAGGGCGATGTCTATATGTGCGCACTTACGGATTTCGGAAACAAAATAGAACCTGAACAAGTGGAAGATATTTATCGGGCTTACGAAAGTGAGCAACATGTGAAAAACATCATTTTATATTCGGTATATTTATTGTGTTGATGGCAGGAGTGGTTATTGTAATTTTGGTGTATACGCTTAAAGTGCGTGCCCGCACGCAACGTTCCATGCAGGAAATGGAAGAGGTAAGGCAGAACTTTTTTACAAATATTACTCATGAGTTCCGTACTCCGCTTACTGTCATTTTGGGAATTACGGACGGGCTGAAAAAGCGTTTGGCCGACAGGCATACGGAAGCAGGTTTCGATTTAATTATCCGGCAGGGAAATGAAATGCTTTCTCTTGTCAACCAACTGTTGTATATCTCTAAGGTACGTTCGGTAGTCAGCCATCGGGATTGGCGTACGGGTGACATTGTGCCTTTGTTGCGCATGATGCTCGAAAGCACCCGTGTTCAGACTGCTAAAGAATTGATTGATATCGAATTCACTACTTCAAACGATTCCATACAAATGGACTTTGTGCCGGACTATATGCAAAAGCTTTTGCAAGGTCTGCTTTCCAACTCCGTTAAATTTACGCCTCGTGGTGGGAAAATAAAAGTTTCCGTAGCGTTAGAGAAAAAAGTCGTCAATATTTCCATATTTAATTCGGAAACAGATATTCCGGAGAAAGATTTGTCTCATATTTTCGATCCGTTTTATCAAGGTGACACTTCTACAGATAATTTAAGAACTAGTATAGAGTTGTTGCTGGTGCGGCAAATGGCCGAGGCTATGGATGGGAAAATAGAGGTTCTCAGTGGAAAAGGGCAAGGAACTAAATTTGTGATAACTTTGCCTCAGCAGCATGCCGAAGAAGAATTTGAACGGTGGTCGGCCGAAGAAGAACTCACAGATAAAGAATTACCTGTTAACGAAGATTTTACGTTAAGTGAAAAAGAGGAGCCTGTTAATGATGATGAAACGGAACTCTCGATGACGGAAAATACGTTTCCTGTGGATGAGGAACTGCGGCAACCTACTTTGCTTGTCATCGAAGATAATACGGATATCGCTCGGTATATAGCCGCTGTGCTCGATAACCGATACCGTTTGTTGTTCGCTCGTGATGGTAAGGAAGGATTGGCGAAAGCGGAAGAGTATATGCCCGACCTAATTCTTACAGATTTGATGATGCCCGAAATGGATGGTTATGAATTGTGTCGTACAATACGTGCTTCAGAGATTTTGAATCATATTCCGGTGATAGTCGTTACGGCTCGTTGTGAGGAAAAAGACCGTTTAATGGGATTGGAAGCCGGTGCCGATGCTTATCTGATAAAACCCTTTAGTGTTGATGAACTGAAAATTCGGATAGCTAAGTTGTTGGAACAGCGTCGTTTGTTGCGAGAAAAGTATTCCCGTGCCTTACAGGAAGGACAGTCTGAAAGTGTGGATATCTCCGATGCCGATAAAGACTTTATAGCACGTTTGCAAAAAGTTCTTTTTGCCAATATCTCCGATACAGATCTTAGTTCCGAACTCCTGGCTGATAAGCTTTTTATGAGCAAATCGCAGTTAAATCGTAAGGTTAAGAGTATTACGGGACTTGATACGGCAACTTATGTACGCCAGTCGCGCATGTCGTTTGCCAAAAAGTTGCTTTCCTCAGGCGATTTATCCATAGGAGATATTGTTATGCAGTGCGGTTTTGAATCACCCAGTTACTTTACTAAAACTTTTAAACAGTATTTCGGTGTGACACCTACTCAGTTCCGTAAGCAACAGATGAATAAATAGATTTCCTGTTATTGTCGGTTGTTAAATTGCTTTTAACTCCTGTTCATAAAACATTTAACCAATACTTTCTATTTAGCGGTGTGTTTCTTTGGCAACTATATACATATCGGAGTGCTTTTTCCTACTCTATTTTCTCTTAGTAATATTTTTCTTTTTCGGTAATATAAGTAGGGGATTATAGTGCTGAAACCCGAGTACAAACTGAGAGTCGCATAGCTCTAGCCGTAAATGTTCATAATAGCTTGTTAGCAAAGGGAAGCAAATTGCATACCAATATCTATTTTTACGGTTAGGAATGCATTATAGATTATGCATAGCATAGTTGTTGCTTTTCTTTCAATTGTCGGTAAGGATTGTTTATTTCTTATTTTCCAACGCAAAAGTTTTTTTTTCGTTAATACGTTGTTAATAGTCAAAATGAGTAAGTATTAGTAGGGTTAAATGTTTTTATAATGAGGTAAATTATGGTTTATGGCTTCGTTAGTTAGATGGTAGACAGACTATAAAAAATCCGGAAAAGCTATAAGGCTTCCCCGGATTTTTTTATAGATTATTATATTGATTATCTACCGTTTTTATGTAGATACCAATCTTTATTGTTTACACCGTTAGATTCTGCCCAATTGATGAAGTTTGGATATTCGCCTTCGTTACCAATGGCTACATTTTCGGAAATTAATGTCCAATTCCATATCGGAATATCGATAGCGAACGGATATAATCCGTTTTTACCATCTACGTAATATTGGTTGATATTTGTTCCGTTCCATCCCAATGCAGTAGGAGTATACTTAGGTAAGTGAACTTCATAGCGGCCTTTTGCACTACCATCGTTATTTTCTACAATAAACGGATTATATTCCAAGTTATCGATATCTAAAGTGTTGTTTTGTTTCAGTTTGATAACTAATTCGAACGTTTTACCAATAGCAGTGCGTGCATTCGTCGCAACAATAACTGATGGAACCGGATTGCCTACTTCCAGTTGTGCTGTTGTACCATTTACGGTTACCGATTCAACAATACCTTTATCTAAATTTTTAAATTCAATGCCTAGTGCATTATTAAATGTAGCGGCATCCGATGCTTGAGTAAATTTAAATGTGGCGGTTAGTTCTTCCACATATTTTATAGTTGAAACGGGTTTGTCATCTTGGAAGTTTGTTTTACTATAAATAGAAACTCCATGTTCGTATTCCGTAACCACATCGTTCATGTCATAATCTCCTCCATCAGGCCATTGGTCTTCAAAGGCATAAGTTCCCTTATTAGAATATTTGATATGCTCTTCTTTGTCGCTCATGATGGGCACATCCGGACTGATAGTAAGCGGATTGGCTTCTACATAGAACATTAAATCGTTATAGTCAGGATCTGATGTCTTAACATCATCTTCTACTCCAATATACATCATTGAACGGCTTGAGTTGGTTGCTACAGCAAAATTTACGCAAACATCTTTACCTCCTAACTTTCTGGTATCAAGTGAAGTACAGAATCCTTTAGTCTCAGATAAGCTGTTTTTGAATGACCATGAACATTCTGGATTATAGTAACCGTATTTGGAGCATGTGGTTCCGTCTCCTATAACAAACCATCCGATGATATATCCTTTAGGGAAATTATAGCTAGCTGGTTCGTTGTATTTTTCTCCAAAGAATTGCAAGTGAATAGTTTGTCCTAATTTAAACATCCCATCAATTACCCAGTCTGCCCCCGGCCAGGAATCTTTTACATTATCTGAGGCATCCGGTAAAATAATATACTTGGGAATTTTGTTACTTTTCAAATCGTCCGCAGTTGGCTCATTACCGGCTTTATAATAGAAATATCCGAAAGGTGAGTGCCATCCGGCATTTTCGCCCAATACCACTAGATTGATATTGGTATAGTCTTTATCGTTACTTGTTTTGAGGTTTACCGTAGAGGGAGTACCTGCATATTTACTGTTGTTTTTCCCTTCAGGATAAAAACGAGTGGCTTGGGAACTAAATGCATTAATTTCCTTGGAATCCCGTAATGTATTTTCTACGTAATCTTTTGGAGTAAAAGTAATATTGGATATTGATACATTATTCGTCCATTGGCAAAGAGTATATAATTCATTCAGACCTGTCATATTTACTTTGTCTTTTACTGCATTACTTACATTGCCCTTTCCATATTTAATGCCATCAGTATGGACATACCAATCTGGACCTTCATCACCAATAGCTCTTACGCTTTTTACATCGTTTTCTTTTTCATTGTTAAAAGAGATTGTGCGTGTATCAGAAATCTCTAATTCCACAGATCCCGGTAATAAAGCATTTCGATTGAATAAGTATACTTTTTTACTTGCAGAAGGAAGAGTTATAGAAACATTACTTTTTCCTGTAAGGTCGGTAATATTTGAATATACAGGTTTGATATCACTGTTTAATTCTGCCAATCCGTTGTCTTTTACTATAATTGGATCTTCCAAATATATTTCGTAAATAGAATTGGCGCCAACAGCTCCCATATTTAAAGATACAGAGACCTTATCTTTTGTGGAGAAATCGAAGTATTCGTTTTCCGGTTTCAAATTTTTTAATGGATCTTCATAATAATCCTTTTCATTGTTACATCCGGCAATTATCGCTGATAATCCCAGAATAAATAGCCATTGTTTGTTTTTTACTCGAATCATAGTATAACAGTTTAGTATATAAATATTAATCTTTTCTTTTTTGAAAAAACATATCAGTGATATTATTATTTGCAAATAACGGGAATAAAAGAATATAGTGCTAACACATTTGGCGCATTTTTTATAATTGTTGGCGTATTTATCAACAAGTGAAATGTAACGTATGGCGTATATATACTTTTAATGCATTGATATATAAGTGTATAATATGTGCGGAGATTTATAAAGGATGTCTGGGAGGTTTTAAGGTATTCTTACGATAGATGGTAAAAGAAAAGGTATATTCAAGATTTAAAGTGTTTGTCTGATTCAATTCAGATACTCAATCTTGAACATACCTTTTGTAATATTTACTATAATTTATTTCAGCCCTCTGTTTTTTAATAAAGGGTCAATACCCGGTTCTTTTCCACGGAAGTTGATATACATATTCATAGCATCATCTATGCCGCCAGGAGTGAGGATATATTTCCGAAATTTGCTTGCCACTTCCTGATTAAAGATGTTCCCTGTTTCTTTGTAAGCTTCGTATGCGTCGGCATCCAGCACTTCTGCCCAAATGTAGCTATAATATCCGGCTGTATAGCCACCGCCCATGGTATGGTTGAAATAAGTACTGCGGTAGCGTGAAGGAATTTGCGATAACAATCCGCGTTTGCTTAACGTTTCGTTTTCAAACTGCATGATGTTCATTTCATTGGGGATTTCTTTTAAGGTGTGGAAGTCCATATCCAGATACGATGCGGCCAGGTATTCCGCAGTGGCAAAGCCCTGTCCGTATTTGCCGCTCTTGTCCATTTTTTCTACCAGTTCGGTGGGCATCACTTCGCCGGTTTGGTAATGTTTGGCATATACTTTCAGTACTTCCGGTTCAAAAGCCCAATGTTCGTCTACTTGCGACGGGAGCTCTACGAAATCGCGGGGAACTCCGCTTACGCCATAATAGTGTACATCTTTAAACAGGTTATGAAGGGCGTGGCCGAATTCGTGGAAAAGCGTTTCCGTTTCGTCGGCATTCAGTAATGCTGGCTCTCCTGCAACCGGTTTGGAGAAGTTGCAAACGATGGTTACCACCGGAGCAACTTTTTTACCGTTTTTGTAAGTTTGCGAACGGTAAGTGCTGCACCATGCACCGCCCCGTTTGCTGGCTCGAGGAAAATAATCCATGTAAAGTACGCCTAAATGTTGACCATCTTTATCTTTACACTCGAAAGCTTCGGCATCAGGGTGGGGAACCGGAATGTCTTTCAATGGGATGAAAGTGACTCCGTATAGTCTATTAGCAATATGGAACACCCCGTCGCGTACATTTTCCAGTTTCAAATAGGGACGAAGCTCGTTTTCATCTAAATTGAAACGGGATTGTTTGGCTTTTTCAGCGTAATAGCGCCAGTCCCAGCCTTCGGCCGTAAAGTTCTTGCCTTCTTTTTTTATTTCCGCCTGAATGTCGGCTAATTCTTCTTTTGCTTTATCCAAAGCCGGAGCCCAAATCTGGTCGAGCAGGTTGTAAACATTGTCAGCGTGTTTGGCCATGCGATCTTCCAATACAAATTCGGCGTAATTTTCGTATCCCATGAGTTTGGCTTTCTCCAGACGTGCGGCAACCAAACGTTTCACTACATCTTTATTGTCCGCCTCGTTATTGTTGTTACCTCTGTTGATGTAACCTTTGAATATTTTTTCGCGTAAGTTGCGGTTTTCGGCATATTGAAGGAACGGCATTACACTCGGATTATGTAATGTAAAAATCCACTTACCCTCCATACCGGTTTCTTTAGCCGTTTCGGCCGCATTGGCAATTAAGGTTTCCGATAATCCAGCCAAATCTTCTTTTTTATCGATAATCAGTTGGAAGTCGTTGGTTTCTTTCAACATGTTTTGTCCGAAGGTAAGTTGCAACATGGCAATTTCGCTATTCAGTTCCCGAAGACGTGCCTGATTAGCGGAATCCAGATTCGCACCGCTACGTACAAAACTTTTATAGGTTTCTTCCACCAGCTTCTTTTGTTCCTTGTTGAGTGAAAGTTGTTCCATATTGTCATGCACAGCTTTTACGCGGGCAAACAGTTTTGGGTTGAGGCTGATATCATCACTGTGTTTTGATAAAAGCGGCGAAAGTTCACGACTGAGAGCTTGCATTTCGTCACAAGTATTGGCGCTGTTTAAACCATAAAACACATTGCTGACCTTGCGAAGCAGTTTGCCGCTTTGATCTAATGCTACGATGGTGTTTTCGAAAGTAGCAGGTTCCGGATTGTTGGCAATGGCTTCCACCTCTTTTGTCTCTTCTTCCATGCCTTGTATGAAGGCCGGTTTATAGTGTTTCATTTCTATCTTGTCGAAAGGCGGCACTTCGAACGGAGTGTTGTACTCTGACAAAAACGGATTGTTGTCGGTTACTTTGTGCGAACCGCATGCTCCCATTACAGTAGCCATTCCGGCTATTAAGATTAATTTTTTCATGGAGTTTAAGTGGTTTATTAGCGGCGGCAAAGCGCTGTTTTCCTGTGCGGAATATAAGTTCTTTGCTGCCGGTATGGGTAAAAATGGAATTAATTATGTACTAACGTTCCGATAGGTTCGCCGGACATAACTTTTTTCAAATTGCCTACCGTGTCCATATCAAATACGATAATCGGCAGGTTGTTCTCCTTACACATGCACGTTGCGGTAAGATCCATTACACGGAGGTTGCGTTTCAAGACTTCATCATAAGTAATATCATCGAATTTAGTAGCCGTGGGGTCTTTTTCGGGGTCGGCCGTATAGATACCGTCCACACGGGTTCCCTTTAACATGACGTCTGCTTCGATTTCAATTCCCCGTAAGGAAGAGCCAGTATCGGTGGTGAAAAACGGATTACCGGTTCCGGCAGACATAATGACAATTTCGTCGTTTTCCATATATTCGATAGCTTTCCATTTGGTATAGAATTCGCCGATGGGTTCCATACGTATAGCTGTAAGCACACGTGCTTTTACACCGGCAGCCACCAAAGCGGAACTTAATCCCAAACTGTTGATAACGGTTGCCAGCATACCCATTTGGTCTCCTTTTACACGGTCGAAACCTTTTCCGGCACCACTCAGTCCACGAAAAATATTTCCGCCTCCGATAACAATACCGATTTGCACTCCCATATCGTGAATTTCTTTAATCTGTGCGGCATATTGCGCCAATCTGTTTTCGTCGATACCGTATTTCTTTTCGCCCATCAGGCTTTCTCCACTCAGTTTGAGCAGAATACGTTTGAATTTTGCCATAAGATGTATAGTTTGTATGATGATAATTTGCTTTTCGGCAAATGTAGATAAAATTCACGAGATTTTACACCGGCAGAATATAAAAACGATTTTTTACTGTTTTTGCTTCCGTTCATGAGGATAATGAATAGATTTTACGTCCTAAAAAGCCTTGCATTACTCCACGAAGCAACAGATAAACAATAAATGCCATCCAAAGAGCATGATTTCCCATATAAGGTTCGAAACCGTAATATAGAATGAAGAAACTGGCGGAGGCTACCAGCATGGAACGGAGCATGAGGTTTGTAGCCGTGGCGCCGATAAATATGCCGTCGAACAAAAATGCCGAGAAACCTGCCAGTGGGATGGCAAGTATCCAGTAAAAGTAATTGCCGGCTTCGTGTATAACAGTGGTTTCGTTGGTCAGTAAACTTAAGAAAGACTGTCCGCCTATACTATATAATAAGGTAAAGCTTATCGATAATCCGATGCCCCAGGCAAATAGTTGGCGTACTGTGCGGTGAAGGGCTTGTCGGTCATTAGCGCCGATATAGCGTCCTGCCAGTGCTTCCCCCGCATAGGCGAATCCGTCCATTATATAAGAAAATAAGGTGAAAAGTTGCATCAGCAGTGTGTTGACGGCCAAGATAACTTCTCCCTGTGCCGCTCCGGCAGAGGTGAAGAACATTGTAACGGCAACCAGGCAGAGCGTACGAAAAAAGATATCTCTGTTTACCAGAAAGAAACGAGACATGGCTTCCTTATCTAAAAGGGAATGCCAGTCGATTCGTTTACGCAGGGTGCTGTAGTAACGTATCCATAGAAGATAAGCCATAAGGAATCCTGCGTATTGTGCTATTACCGTACCGATGGCGACACCTTCTATTTTCATGTTTAATCCGAAAACAAGAAGAAGGCTGACCACGATATTGACTATATTTTGTGTGATGGCAATAAACATCGGAATCTTGGAGTTTTGCATGCCGATATACCATCCGGAGAAGCTGTATAATCCTAATACGGCCGGAGCTCCCCAGATGCAGATGCGGAAATAGAGACGGGAGAGCTGTTCCACTTCCGCTGTAGTTTGTATAAAGGTGAAGGCTATTGCCTGTATGGGGTATTGCAATATTAGCAGAGCGAAAGCGATAAGTAGTCCAATCCCGACAGAACGGAGCAACAGACGGTTTATCTCGTTCAGGTCGTGCCGGCCGTAGGCTTGTGAAGTCATGCCGCTGGTACCCATCCGGAGAAATCCGAATATCCAGTAAATAATATTAAATAACATGCCTCCTACGGCAATGGCGCCAATGTAAGAGGCAGCTCCCAAATGACCGACGATGGTAACGTCAATCAATCCTAATAGAGGAACAGTGATGTTGGAGACAATAGATGGTACGGCAATATGTAATATCTGTTTGTTTATTTGATTCATGACTGTTTACTTTTTCATCATAGACAAAGAACAGGAGGATTTGTTATAAATAAATACGTTGCTATGCTGATGCGGATTTAAAGCCTGTTGAATTATCTGGTTTCGGATGTAAAAGTGGGAGGACAGAAGATCTCTTGCTCTTTATGACCAATAAATAGTCTGCCTTATTCCACACTCTGATGTTCAAAATTTATGCAAAAATATAACGGGTAATAATATAAATGAATAATGAAGAATCTCCATTTGGAGGAGTGTTTTCATTCTTCATTATTCGTTTTTAATTTAAATCAATTCATTCAGCTTTCCATATCCTGTATCCCACTACCGGGAAGACGGATAACTTCTGTAAATCCCGAGCAAAGCAATAACTCCTTTTCCCTTACTCCTTTTTCTTTTCACCTTCTTTATTTTTCCTCTTTTTATTCTTTTACGCTTTTCCTTCGTTATCAAATATATAGCTAATATCTTTAAACGAATAAGTTCTCAGATTTTTGTCCGTATCCTGCAACACGAGATGTCCATCCGGTTCGATGTGATGGATACGTGCGCCAAAAATACCGTTGTTGTCTTTAAAGAGATAATATCCCCGTTTCCGGAGCAGCGATTTCTTGTATAAATCGGCTATCAGGTCACTTCTTCCTTCTTCCAGTTTGCGGTAATAAAATTCGAAGCGTGCCAGAATCTTTCGTAAAATGGTGTCGGCGTCTTTGGGTTGTCCTGTTGCTTGCATCAAAGAAACAGGATTAGGCGCATCACTGGTGAATTCAAGTTGATTCAGGTTAATACCCACGCCGATAATGCTTAATGCAATGTTTTTTCCTTCCAAGTCGTTTTCTATAAGTATACCACCTATTTTCTTTTCTCGCCAATAGATGTCGTTCGGCCATTTAATACTTATTTTTTTTGCGTGATGTTCCAGCTCTTCTTTAATGCTTAAGGATATTACCTGGGAAAGGAAGAATTGTTGGTTGGCTCCCAAAAAGGTGGGACGACATAAGATGCTGAATAGTAGATTTTTTCCCATTTCAGATTCCCAAGAGTTACCACGTTGGCCGCGTCCGGATGTCTGGAAATCGGCAGTGGCTATTACAAACTCTTTCTCCGGGAAAGAGGTTGCCATACTTCTTACGTAATTGTTGGTTGAATCTACCTCGCTCGCGTGGATAAATTCATAGTTTTCAAAGGTTTTCATATTCAGTACGCATTTTACGGGTGAATTTCTTTAATACTTCTTCATAGGAATGGTCAATTAAATGCCGGATAAGTCGGTCGTCTATATCGCCACGCAAAGAGATTTGGTTCCAATATTTCTTATTGAAATGAAAGGCGCCTTCAATGCCAGAGTGTTGTTCACGCAATTCCAATGCATATTCAGGGTTGCATTTCACAACAAGGTGGTCGGGGGTGTCAAGGTCGATGCAAGCAAACATTTTATCCATTACTTTGAATACCAAATGCACTTCATCGAACGGGAAACATTCGGTGGTTGCTTTCTTTTGCAGGCAATAATCTCTGATTGTTTCAATATCCATCTTAATTTTTTTTATTGTTACCAAATGGGAGGGAGGAATGCTTCGCGAATATGCTCTATAGCAAAATGTCCTTCACTCCCCACAATGGTTATGATATCAAACCTTACGGGCAAATCTAAGCAAAATTTTCTTAGGTAGGCATCCGTAGAGGATACAATATTCCGTATTTTCCGGTCGGTTATCGCTTCTTCGGGGTTTCCGAAGTCCGTGGAGCTTCTTGTTTTGACTTCCACCACCACCAGTTCGCTATCCCGTTCGGCAACAATATCCAACTCTTTCCTGCCGCATCGCCAGTTGCAGTGGCGAATCGCATACCCTTGTTGTCTAAGGTATTCCGCGGCATGTTCTTCACCGGCCTTTCCAAGAATATTATGCTTTGCCATCTTACGTTTTTGCAAATTTACTTCTTTTTATTCTTTGTTTTTCAATAACTAACACTAATTTTGCGTCGTAATATGAGCAAAGAAGTTAAAAAACGGATAAAAGTACCTTCTTCGGAACCAAAACGCAGGCAACGCATGGTTTGTTTAATGAGCGAAGAGGAAGTACAAATCGTGGATCGTTACCTGGCAAAATATAAAATCACCAATAAAGGACGCTGGGTACGCGAAACGGTGCTTTCTTTTATTTATAAAACAATGGAAGAGGATTACCCTACTTTGTTTAATGAACATGATATGCGACGTTGATGGCTGATGATAAATTTTACATGAAACAGGCTTTGCTGGAAGCGCAGAAGGCGTATGACAAAGGAGAAGTGCCGGTGGGAGCGGTGGTGGTGTGTAAAGACCGCATCATTGTCCGGGCATATAATCTGACGGAAACTTTGAACGATGTAACTGCCCATGCCGAGATGCAGGCTATTACGGCTGCGGCCAATACGTTGGGAGGCAAATATCTGAATGAATGTACTTTATACGTAACGGTAGAACCATGTGTTATGTGTGCGGGAGCTATTGCTTGGGCACAGGTGGGGCGTCTGGTATTTGGAGCTGAGGATGCTAAAAGAGGATATCAATGTTATGCGCCGCAGGCTTTGCATCCGAAGACGGTGGTGGTGAAAGGTGTTCTGGCGGATGAGGCTTCTGTACTGATGACGGATTTCTTCCGGGCAAAGCGAGGATGAGATTCTTGATATCACATTCGTAGAATGTCGGATGGATGACTTTGCCAATACTTAATTCGGATTAGCCAAGCTCTCGTTTGTTTATTGTCACTCTTTTTTATACGAAAGGCTTCTTTAATTATCTGGAAATGTCCCGTTTATTTTATACCTTTACTATCTGTTCTTTTCGGCATCCTCTTCTCTTTTCCTTATAATATGTTTGGATGCTTACTTTTTCCCTTTTTAAATGGCAGTTCTCCTTCCTTGATGTGGTAAGTCTTCCCGACTGTTGCCGTATGTCTTCAGCCATTCATATTCTTCATGTCAGTGGTTGGTTATAAGGGAGTAATTTCTTAATAACAGGGGGCTTTTCGCTTAATTTTCCTTATGTTTATTTCAGCAATACTACAGGTTTGCATAACTAACGAAGTTATCCTCTATAACATTATTAGTTATTTGAATGATTAATAATGTGGAAATGGCTCATATTATTAGTTAGCGGAGCGGGTTGAAGCGTGCTTTTTTAAACGATTGAGGTAGACAGCGCAACGTTGTGACGTAGACAGCTCTACATCGCAACGTAGACGGATGTACGTTGTGACGTGGACAGCTGTACCTCGGAAAGTGGATAACTACCTTTCATGAGGTGGATTAGTTTGAGGAATTCTTTCGTAGGTTTAATTAAAAAATGAGTTCACCGTGTAACAATATTCCCGAAACTTACGTCTATCTTTGTGAATGGCTGTTCAAAAGAATAATTAAAAAAGACGGAACAATGAAAAAGACGATTATAATACTTGCATTATTGTTAGGTATCAGTCAGTCCGGTATCGGACAGACTGTCAATGATCTTTTCGGAAAGTACAAGCATGAGAAACAGGCGGAATACGTTAATTTGTCTCCTTTTTTATTTGCCTTTCTGAAACTTGTTACGCTGGAAGATGATGAGGACAGCGCAATTGCAAAGCATATACGTTCGGTATGTGTGCTTGATATGGAGAAATGTTCTTCCTCTACTAAAGAACGTTTTGTGAAAGATGTAAAGCAATGTCATTTAAAAGGATACGAGGAGTTGCTTCGTGCTACGGACGACGGACAACAAGTGAGGGTGCTGTTGAGGCAGAAGAAAGATGTGGTTCGCGATTTGGTGCTGTTTATTACGGGTGACGATTGCACAATGATACACATAGAAGGGAAGATAAGAAAGAGCGATTTAAATGGTTTGATAAACGGACCTACTTCAAAAAAGATGAAACATGGAAGTTGAACGGTTTAAACAACAATTTCTTCCATATCATGAAAAACTTTATCGGGTAGCTTTCCGTTTGACGGGAAACCGGCAGGATGCCGAGGATATGTTGCAAGAGGTTTATTTGAAGTTGTGGAACAAGCGCGGGGATCTGGATGGGATAAACAATGCCGAAGCGTATGCTATAGGAGTGTTGAAGAATGTTTGTTTCGATTTTCTGCGTAATGCCCGTGAGTATGCCGATAACGAGCCGTTGGAAAATATTGGCGGACCGATGGCAGAGTCTCTTCTGCAACGAGTGGAGTGCAGAGATGAAGCTTCGCAGATAAAAACACTTATCGGTCTTCTTCCCGAACAACAGAGGAAAGTGATGTGGCTGCGCGATGTAAACGACTGTTCGTTCGAAGAGATTGAGCGGATTACCGGATTGAATGCCGTGAATATACGGGTAGTATTGTCGCGCGCCAGAAAGAGAATACGTGAACAATTTAACAGGATAACAGGTCATGAGAACAGATGAAATAGAAAGATTAGTAGAACTTTATGATAACGGTGAAACTTCGGAAAAGGAAGAGATGGAACTATTCCGTTTTTTCTCCGAGGCCGATGTTCCGGCTCATTTGCAGGCTGATAAAGAGTACTTTATGCAATTGAAACGGGTACGCGAAGTGCAGATTCCACAAAGTCTGGAGGCTAGCCTCTCTTCGATTATCGACGGTTGGGATGCGAAGGAAAAACAATCCGGACGGTTGAGAAAGACGTCCCGTTTCATTCGTTGGCAATGGATGTCGGGCATAGCAGTAGGACTCCTAATTCTATTTGGAGCGGGGGTTTATCTGTATCAAAGGCAGGAAGCGTCCTTAGTGGGGAAAGATACTTGTGCCACTCCCGAGGATGCTTATCAAGAAACCCGAAAAGCATTACTTCTTTTTTCCTCGGTTTTAAACAAAGGCTTCCAAAAGATGGAAACGATACCTCTGACCACTGAGAAAATGCAGAAAAGTGTAAACGAACAATTGAATCAGATAAAAACAGTAAAGCCATGAAACGAATTTATATTATCGTCCTGTTACTTTCTTTTTGTTCCGTATCCGGTATGGCGCAACAAAAGGATTTTTTCAACGAACTTGCTGAGATGAAAGGCGTAAGCTCCGTATACATTTCTAAAGCAATGTTTCAATTAATGCCCGATATGGATATGGACGGATTGAATCTGACTCCGTTTATCCGGAAGTTGGAAACCGTTCGGATTCTGTCTTCTGAAAATGCCGAGTCTACAGTTAAAATGAAGAAAGCCCTTCGGTATATCCATCCTCAGAATGGGTATGAAGAATTGATGCGTGTTACGGATGATGGTAAAAAGATGGTGATTTACTGGAAGCAGGACAAGAGAACGAAAAATGAATTTGTGCTGCTGAGCGATGAAGGTAAAGAATATACGGCTATAGTGATTGTCGGTAATCTGACACTGGAAGAAATACAAAAGATAACGCAGCAAAATTAGTAGTCTATTTTTCAGAAACCATGCCTTTTGAAGAAACTTTATGTATGTCGGATATGTTTTGTTAGTATCAAATATGCTATATGGAAGAGATGAGCCTATAATTCTTGTTAAAACAGTTAAGGAGTTAGAAGAGAATGCAGTAATGGAATAATGTATAGGTTTTATATATAGGAAATTTGGTAGAAGTGAAGATAGAAAATAAACGGTTATAATTAAGTGTTGGTTATGAAAAAGGTAGTTATATTGTTGATGGCATTGGTTACTTGTGTAGGATACTCGCAAGCTCAAACCGTAAAAGAAAAAGCGAAATCTCGTGCCGAACGCAAGATGATAGAGGCGCGGATAGATTCTTTGTTATACGAGGAAGCGAAACAAAGCATAGAGAATAAAAGCTTTATACTGGAAGCCGACAGGGTAGTATTCAAACGCGGGCGAACAGCTTATGTTATGTCCAACACCAATTTTGTGGCGGTAAATGGTGACAAAGCTACCGTACAAGTTGCGTTTAATGTTCCCGCAAGCGGATGGAATGGCTTGGGCGGAATCACAGTCGATGGGAATGTATCGGGTTACAAAATCAAATACAGTAAGAAAGGAAATATCGACCTCAGTATGAATGTGACCGGAGTAGGAATCTCGGCGCAGGTCACTATATCAATACCTAAAGGCACTAATAGGGCAAGTGCCGATATCTACCCGAATTTCAATTCCAATCGTTTGACTTTGGAGGGAAAACTTATTCCCTTGGAGCAATCGAGCGCCTTTAAAGGTTTTCCATTATAAAAACGAATTTGTAATATTGAACCGGAAAGATAGTATGGTAGAAAAAGAAAAAGGAGTAAAGTCTGAAATTTTACTCCTTTCTGCTCAGCTTGTCGGGGTGACTAGATTCGAACTAGCGACCACTCGCCCCCCAGACGAGTACTCTAACCGGGCTGAGCTACACCCCGAATTGCGGATGCAAAAGTAGTGCTTATTTTTGAAATAGCAAATAATTCTGTTAGTTTTTATATCTGTTCTATTGAAAAAGAATAAACAGTCTTGCAAAAGCTCTTTCAGGTTCTACAAAGGTTTTCACTGTAAAAATGTGACTCTTATTGCTTTTATTGCTATTTTTGCAGCTAAATGTTGAAGTTTTACGTAAAATGCAAATAAAAGTAACGGCTCCGGCCTCCATACATACCATTGTCCCTTTGCCTACCTCAAAAAGTATTAGTAATCGCGTGCTTATTATCAACGCTTTAGGCAATGGCGAATATTTTCCTGAGAATCTTTCCGACTGTGACGATACGCAGGTGATGATACATTCGTTGAACGAAAAAGGAGAAACTTTGGATATCAAAGCGGCAGGGACGGCTATGCGTTTTCTCACCGCATATTTGTCTATTACATCGGGAACAAAGGTTATAACCGGTACTCAGCGTATGCAACAACGTCCTATCCGTATTTTGGTGGATGCGTTGCGGAGTTTGGGAGCGGATATCGAATATGCAGGGAATGAAGGATTTCCGCCATTACGAATTACCGGAAAACAATTAAGCGGAAAGAAAATATCGTTGCAGGGGAATGTCAGTTCACAGTATATATCGGCGTTGTTGATGATTGGACCGATGTTGCCGCAAGGTTTGACCTTGCATTTAGAAGGGGAGATAGTTTCTCGGCCTTATATTCATTTGACGCTGCAACTGATGAAGGATTTTGGTGCAGAGGCGGATTGGTTTGCCGAGAATGAGATTTGCGTGAAACCTTCTCCTTACCGGTCAATTCCTTTCGTGGTGGAGAGTGATTGGAGTGCAGCTTCGTATTGGTATCAGATAACGGCTCTTTCTAAGGAAGCGGAGGTTTGTTTGACTGGACTTTTTCCCAAGAGTTATCAGGGTGATTCGGCAGTTGCTGCATTATTTGAACAGTTAGGGGTACAAACCGTTTATGAAAAGAACGGAGTTGTATTGAAAAAGACGGCTGAAATGGTTGATTATATGGAGTATGATTTTGTGAATCAACCCGATTTGGCGCAGACTTTTGTGGTTACATGTGCTTTGTCGGGAATACCTTTTCGCTTTATGGGGTTGCAAAGCTTAAAAATAAAGGAGACTGACCGTATTGCTGCATTAATTAAGGAGTTGGGTAAATTGGGCTATTCGATAAAGGAAGAGAATAATTCCGTACTTTTTTGGAATGGTGAACGGACAGAAGCAGATAATTGTCCCGTGATTGATACCTACGAAGATCATCGTATGGCTATGGCCTTTGCTCCGGCATGTCTTGTCCGACCGGAGATACGAATAAACGAACCCGGAGTAGTTTCCAAGTCGTATCCTCATTATTGGGAACATTTGCAACAAGCCGGATTTACGCTAGCGGAAGTGAGGTAATTCATATTCTCCTTAGTAGTAGGAGGACTTTGTCTCCGGCAGGAAGGTAGAAGTATGCAGAGCTTCGGCAGAAGTCTTTATAGCATATATAAAAGAGGCCGAGAGATAAGTTCTGTGCTGTTAAAAGATAGAATTCCGGCAACACTTAAATGAATTTATAGTATGTGGATTTTGCTGATCAGTTTAGTTGTGTTAGCGTTGGTTACCTTTTTGTTAGGCATCCGGCGTAATCGTGTGCTTCGTAAGAAAGTGGAACGTGGGGAGTTGGATGAAATGCCCACTGTACAACTTGCCGATGCGGAGTGTTGCGGACAACATGAAATCTGTGAGAAAGAGAGCTTGCTGGCGGCTGTCAGTAAGCAAATTGAATATTATGACGATGAAGAATTGGACCGTTATAAAGGTGTTCCTTCCAATGATTACGAAAACGAGCAGATAGAAGAGTTCCGGGACGTATTCTATACGATGCTGGAGACGGATGTAGCCGGATGGGTGCGCAGTTTGCAATTGCGTGGAATTGAACTGCCGGATGAACTGAAGGATGAGGTGTTTCTGATAGTAGGAGAGAGGCGAATGCCGGATAAACATTAGATTAAGAAAAAGTATGGTAGATATGAATATATTACAGTATACATTTTTTCAGAATGCCTTGTTGGGTAGCCTCTTTGCGAGCGTTGCTTGTGGTCTGATTGGTACATATATAGTTACCAGACGGCTGGTTTTTATCAGTGGCGGTATCACGCATGCTTCTTTTGGAGGAATAGGGCTGGGAGTCTTCTTTGGTTTTTCTCCGATATTGTCGGCTGCTGTTTTTTCCGTATTGTCGGCTTTTGGTGTGGAATGGTTGAGTCGGCGGAAAGATATGCGCGAAGATTCCGCTATTGCTGTATTTTGGACATTTGGTATGGCTGTAGGTATTATATTTAGTTTTCTTTCTCCCGGTTTTGCTCCGGATTTGTCCTCTTATTTGTTTGGCAATATTTTAACTATAACTCGTTCCGATATTTATATTCTAGTAATTCTTTCGGTGGTAATGATGCTTTTCTTTACGATCTTCCTGAATCCGATTATATATGTTTCATTTGACAGGGAATTTGCCCGTTCCCAGCGTATTCCGGTATTGTTTTTCGAATATGTATTAATGATGTTCATTGCATTGACCATTGTTTCCTGTCTTCGTATGGTGGGGATTGTATTGGCAATCTCTTTATTAACTATTCCGCAGATGACGGCCAATTTGTTTACTTACCGTTATAAACTGATTATTGTGTGGTCTGTTCTGATAGGCTATGCCAGTTGTTTGGGTGGTTTGTTTATCTCTTATGCTTATAATGTGCCGTCCGGTGCATCCATTATATTTTTTTCTATCCTGATTTATGTCGGTTGCAAGATTGGGAAATCTATATGTAAAATAAACATAAGGTTTTAGGACATTGGTTTTCAATAGCCCTGTTCCTTATTCTATATAAACTCTAATAATTAACAGAAAATAAAAGCGATATGGAAATCAGAATTGATTCTTTAAGTAACATTCATGAAGCGGCAAAAGCCTTTATTCAAGCTATGGGCGATAATACTGTGTTTGCTTTTTATGGTAAAATGGGAGCGGGTAAGACAACCTTTATCAAAGCTTTGTGCGAATGTCTTGGTGTGACGGAAGATGTGATTACGTCTCCTACTTTTGCAATAGTCAATGAATATCGTTCGGAGAGTGGTGAACTTATTTATCATTTTGATTTCTATCGTATCAAGCGATTGGAAGAGGTCTATGATATGGGATATGAGGATTATTTTTATAGCGGTGCGCTTTGTTTTATAGAATGGCCGGAATTGGTGGAGGAACTACTTCCGCTAGATGCTGTAAAGGTAACGATTGACGAACAGGAAGACGGTTCTCGTATCCTTAAATTCGAGGGATAATCCTATCATTATGGGAGCGCATTATTTTGTACAAGCGTTGTTTGCCGTAGCCGGTATACTGTCGTTATTGGCAAGTGTTTTTAACTGGAATTGGTTCTTCACGGCTCAGAATGCGCAGTTCATAGTGCGAAATGTAGGGCGGAAGAGAGCACGCTTGTTTTATGGTTTGGTCGGGCTTATTATGCTAGGAATGGCTTTTTATTTCTTCTTTCATACGAATCCGCACTGATAAGATATTGTTGTGATTTTGCGGAACTTTGTCTGTTTTCTATTTGAACGCTTTATTTTATTTTGCAGATTGGAAAAAGAACATTTAGACTTTTCTTAGGTACTTAGTGTATGCTTATTGGCATTTATCGATTTCTTTTAGAAAGGAATATGTGTGTCTTTCATATTTTTGTTTCATGCGTGATAGACATGTATCTTGAGTATTGTAAAAAAGAAACTGGCTAAAAAAGTCAGTTCTCTTTGTTTTTTTCCTTATTTCTGTAGGATAACTTCTTGAAAGGGATATTCAGTAAATGTCCCTAAAAACGGAGAATCCGGTGTAGGCCTTCAGCACCATAAGGGCTATCTTTGCTGAAGGAGTGAAACAACTCCTGCGACCCGACCGCTGCTGCCACAAGCCGACCCCTGCCGCTATACCGGCGAACGGAAACACGGAGTGAAGACGCCCAAGTTCGCTCTCCTTAAAACTTTTGCGGTATTTTTCAACAATATCGAACTCTGTAAAGCCCAAAGTAGGGTGAATTTCTGAAATATTTTGTATCTTCGCCATATCTTAGTTCTGGTATTTCCCCCGTTTTGGCTGTCAAACCTTATTTTCGGGGCAATATCTAAAGATACAAAAAAGCCAACTAATTCGCAATACTTTGAGCTTGAATTAGTTGGCTAATTTTATAGTATTTCCTGAATGTCCCTTGAAAAGTGATCATTGAGAAAAACAAAGAGGGTTTAAATATAAAAATGGATAATAAAAGGGCGGCATAACAAAAAAAGAAGGTATCCTTTTCAGACACCTTCTTCTCTTAGCTTCAGTGTATTAAGGATATCTTTGTTTACATTATATATTGTTGGAAAAAACTTATATAAAGTAATGGTTTTCTGTTGTCGGATTGTTCCATTAGTTAATCTATTTGACCGATAGAATTTCCGTATTCCATTTCGCCTTGCACTACAAAAAGAATTTCTTCCGGATCATATTCGCCCATTTGGTCTTTCTTGGCTTCGGCTACAATGTAATTCACTATTTCATCTTGATCAATATTAATGTATCCGTCTTCGTCGGGTTCGACATCCAAGCAACCGCTTGTTGAGTAATAGTCCACAATTACATCCAGAAAGTAATACAATTCGTCATCTGAGAACTTTCCTTTTAAATCTTGTGGTAAATAGTTCTTGATAAATTCGATAGTCTTTTCATCGTCTTCATCTTCTATTAAGAACTCGTCTTTTTGATTCATATGCGTTTGTTTTTTAGAGATTTTTCTTTAAATAAATAACAAAGCGAAGAACCTTGTCCGTAATGTACGGATTATTACAGATTCTTCGCTTCGTAATTAAATATTAAACAAATAAAGTTAAAGTAGAGATTTGATTTTTTCTTCAAATGCAGCTTTTGGAGCGGCACCTACTTGTTTGTCTACTACTTCGCCATTTTTGATGAACAATACGGTAGGGATGTTACGAACACCATATTTGCTCGTCAGTCCGTCGTTAGAGTCTACATCACATTTTCCGATTGTTACCTGGCCTTCGTATTCTTTAGCCAAAGCTTCAATATCTGGGGCGATTTTCTTACAAGGGCCGCACCATGTAGCCCAAAAATCTACTACTACAGGCTTTCCTTCTGCTATTAAAGCCTCAAAGTTTCCATCTGTAATTTCTAATGCCATAAGTCTTCTATATTTAAAATGTTTTTCGCAAAGATATTAATTAATTTTGAATTCCAACTCTGGTCGGCTTTTAATATATGATATTAAGTCTTTTTTGACAGTCACTTTTATTTTTCTTGACATCATGTTTACGTGCATTTTCCCTTCTCCGTCTTTTATCATGAAATAGAGCTCTGTATTACCCGGATGTTCGCTTACGATGGAAGAAAAATCAGTAATGAACTCTTCATTAAGAGCTTCTAAAGGGGTAGTAATAGTAATTTTTTCTATTAAACTTTCTTTAATGTCTGGCAGCAGTTCAATAGAGTTTACTTTGATATCTAATTCGTCCGGTTTCCATTGACGAGGCACACATTTGGCCTTGATATATAAGAAGTAACCTATACGCAGGTAATTGCTCCAATTAAGCCAATCTGGTCCAAAGAATGGAATTTCGGCAGAACCCGAGTAATCTTCTATCTTGACTACGCCAAAAGGTTTGTCGGTTTTTGTACGTCCTTCCCTCAGTCCAGTGACGATACCGCCTAAGGTCAGGTCTTTATTTACTAAGGTTGTTTTATCAGCTAAATCGGCCATGTGTGTATTGCATACATTTTCGAGAATGATAGAATAGTCATCCAATGGATGAGCGGAAAGATAGATTCCTACTAAATCTCTTTCTTTGTTCAAACGTTCCAGTGTGTTCCATGATTCTGTTTTAGGAACTTCGGGTGTGGCAATATCTATCGGATTTTCGTCTCCGAACAGGGAGTTCAGTGCCGCAGCTTTATCCAATTGGTATTTTTGTCCATAGCGCAGTAATGCTTCCGTATAAGTTTCTCCTTTGCTGTTGGTGGCGAAGAATGTTTCTCTTTTCACTCCTTCAAAAGCATCAAATCCGCCTGCTAACACAATGTTTTCAACATTTTTTCTATTACAAGATATTAAATTTACCCGTTGGAAAAAATCTAATACATTTTTAAATGGACCGTTAGCTTTACGTTCTTCTACGATAGCTGCTACAGCATTTTCACCTACTCCCTTTATGGCACCAAGTCCGAATCGAATATCTCCATGCTTGTTGACAGAGAATTTCATGTTACTTTCATTTACATCCGGACCTAGTACCTGTATTCCCATTGCCTTACATTCGTCCATTAGTTTAGTGATTTCGTCAATTTTCGAAATGTTGCGACTTAAGGTAGCGGCCATATATTGTGATGGGTAGTTAGCTTTCAAATAAGCTGTTTGATAAGCTACCCATGAATAGCAAGTTGCATGAGATTTGTTGAAGGCGTATGAGGCAAATTTTTCCCAGTCAGCCCATATTTTTTCAAGGACTATAGGATCGTGTCCGTTCTTCTTTCCTCCTTCAATGAATTTAGGCTTCATGTGATCCAACTTGTCACGCAACTTTTTACCCATTGCTTTACGTAATGCATCACTTTCGCCACGAGTGAAATCGGCCAATAAACGAGATAGAAGCATCACCTGCTCCTGATAAACCGTAATACCATATGTATCTTTAAGATATTTTTCCATCACGGGAATATCGTATACAATTGGTTTGCGCCCCTGTTTTCGGTCGATAAAGTCAGGAATATAATCCATCGGTCCTGGTCGATACAGAGCATTCATGGCTATCAAGTCTTCAAAAGTTGTAGGTTGTAATTCACGTAAGTATTTCTGCATTCCGGCCGATTCGAACTGAAATGTACCGATGGTTTTTCCTTCACTATATAATTTATAAGTTGCGGGGTCATTGATGTCAATACTATCAATATCGAGTTCTTTTCCCAAACTTAAACGTATATTTTCTAAAGCTTCCTTAATAATTGATAGCGTTTTCAATCCGAGGAAGTCCATCTTAATTAATCCTGTTTCTTCAATGACGGAACCTTCGTACTGAGTGACAAGCATCTTTTCGCCGGTTTCTTTGTCATCAGCAGTACTTACCGGAACCCAATCCGTAATGTCGTCACGACAAATAATAGTTCCACAAGCATGCACGCCGGTGTTGCGCACATTACCTTCAAGCATTTTGGCATATTTAATGGTATCCCGTATCATTGGGTCAGGAGAGGCTTCGGCTTCTTGCAATTCAGGAACGTAAGCAATAGCGTTCGGCAGATTCATTTTTTTATCGGGTATCTTGTCAGGAACCAATTTACATAACTTGTCTGAAATAGGTAGCGGTACTTTCTGAACACGGGCAACATCCTTAATTGCTAACTTGGTAGCCATTGTACCATACGTAATGATATGCGCTACTTTTTCCTGACCGTATTTTTCAGTAACCCAGCGAAGTACCTCACCACGTCCATCATCATCGAAGTCTACATCAATATCAGGGAGAGAAATACGATCAGGGTTAAGAAAACGCTCAAACAGTAGGTTGTAAGCAATTGGATCTATTTTAGTGATACCTAAGCAATAAGCTACGGCTGAACCAGCAGCCGATCCACGTCCTGGTCCGACGGAAACTCCCAATTCATTTCGGGCGGCATTGATGAAATCTTGTACAATAAGAAAATATCCGGGGAAACCCATTGTCTTCATGATATGCAATTCAAAATTCAGACGCTCTTTCACTTCATCGCTTAAGATTTCCCCATATAGCTTTCGTGCACCGTCCATTGCAAGCTTTTTCAGGTAGTCGGCTTCCAATTTGATACGATACAATTTATCATATCCGCCTAATTTCTTTATTTTAGCCTTGGCTGTGTCTTCATCCATTACAACTTTGCCGTTTTCATCGCGAGTGAACTCATTGAATAGATCTTCTTCCGTAAATTTTTGTCGATATATCTCTTCTGTGCCGAAATCTTCAGGAATGGCAAATGTAGGCATAATCGGATCGTGATTAATCGAGTATACCTCAACTTGGTTGCAAATATCTACTGTATTACTTAGCGCTTCAGGAATATAAGAGAAAATTTCATTCATTTCGGCCTTGGTTTTAAACCACTCCTGCTTTGAATAAAGCATACGTTTAGGGTCATCTAAATCCTTGCCTGTACTTAAACAAATTAACCGGTCATGTGCTTCAGCATTTTCTTCATCTACGAAATGAACATCATTAGTACAAATGAGTTTAATATTGAATTTTTTGCTATACTCTATTAGTTTCTCATTTACCTTAAGCTGCATGCCATATGCTTCGTGGTTAGCACGTGTTACGGTAGCTTTATGGAGTTGTAATTCCAGATAGTAATCGTCTCCGAATATGTTTTTATACCATTGGATAGCTTCTTCTGCGTCGTCCCATTGTTCATTAGTAATGCGCTTGGGGATTTCTCCACCTAAACAGGCTGAACAAATAATAAGGCCTTCGTGATACTTTTCAAGTTCTACTCTGTCAGTTCGCGGACGCATATAATAGCCTTCGGTCCATGCTTTAGACACTAATTTAATAAGGTTGTGATATCCTTTTTCATTTTTGGCTAATACAATTAAATGGTAACCGCTTTGGTCCGGTTTTCCGTCTTTGTTAAATAATCGGCGGTGAGCGACATACATTTCGCATCCGATAATTGGTTTGAAGAACTTTGTATTCGCCTTTTCTATTTGCTCTTTTAGTGAAATTATTTTTTCTTCTTTTCCTTCAATGACTTCCGTATTTTCTTCTAATTCGGACAGTTGTTTCTTAATATTTTTTATTTCATCTTTAACTTTATCGTTTTTCTTAGTAACGTAGTTAATGAATTCTTTAATGCCGAACATATTTCCATGATCGGTTACTGCCATACCTTTCATACCATCGGCAATGGCTTTATCTACTAATTTGGCTATACTTGCCTGTCCGTCAAGAATAGAATATTGGGTATGAACGTGTAAGTGTACAAAATCTTGCATTGTGTATATATGGGCTTTATTGAAAAAGTGCTTAAAGATACATGCCTTTTTGAGAATGAACAAAAAGTTTTTGAAAAAGTTATGAACAAATAAGTATATGAAGCAAAATCGTACGGATTCGTTTAATTCTAATCTATATTTATTTGCAGAATTATTAAATATAGACTACTTTTGCCCGATATAATAGCTTTAACGGAAAAATGAACCGACTAAAGAAACTTAAGAAGATACGATTACATAGAGAAGGTACCCATATACTTGTGATTAGTTGCGTTATTTTAATATTGATAAACGCGGCGCTTTTCTATTTCATTGATTGCAAAATACCTTTTTATATTTTTGCTGTTTTAAGTTCCATCATTTATTTAGTGATGATAAACTTCTTCCGATGTCCTATTCGTCTGTTTGAAGGGGATACGGATAAGGTTGTCGTTGCACCTGCGGATGGTACGGTTGTAGTAGCAGAAGTGGTAGATGAACATGAATATTTTCATGATAAACGGGTAATGATATCTATTTTTATGAGTCTTGTCAATGTGCATGCCAATTGGTATCCGGTTGATGGCGTAGTGAAAAAGGTTGAGCATCAAAGTGGTAATTTCCATAAGGCTTATTTGCCTAAGGCTAGTATTGAAAATGAGCGTTCGATGGTAGTTATCGAGACTCCGGATGGGCATACGGTAATGGCTCGTCAGATTGCCGGAGCTATGGCTCGACGTATAGTTACCTATGCGGAAGTAGGAGAAGAATGCTATATTGACGAACATATGGGATTCATTAAATTTGGTTCTCGAGTAGATGTTTACTTGCCTTTAGGTACAGAAATCTGTGTAAAGATAGGGCAGAAAACAGTAGGTAACGAAACTGTAATAGCTAAATTAAAATAAGAATATATCGTATATGGCTAATCGTATTACCCGTCATATTCCTAATGCAACTACTTGTTGCAATCTTTTTTCAGGCTGTATAGCTTGTGTTATGGCTTATGAAATGAAATATGAGTTAGCCGTTGCGTTTATTATATTAGGTGCTATATTTGACTTTTTTGACGGGATGTTGGCTCGTTTATTAAATGTTTCGGGGCTTTTAGGTAAAGAATTGGATTCTTTAGCTGATGATATTACTTTTGGCTTGGCTCCGGCTATGATTGTTTTTTCTTTGTTTAAAGAGGTTCATTATCCTGAATTCTTAATTCCATTATCCGAATACATTCCATATACAGCCTTCATTATTGCAGTATTTTCAATACTACGTCTTGGAAAATTTAATATTGACCCTAGGCAAACCTCTTCGTTTATTGGTATGCCGACTCCTGCGAATGCGCTTTTTTGGGGATCTCTCGTAATGGGTTTACATGATTTTTTGCTTTCTGTTCACTTTAATGCCGTTTATTTGTTTCTGTTGGTCTGTCTGACATCATGGTTACTGATAGCAGAAATACCTATGTTTTCGTTAAAGTTCAAAAATTTGTCTTGGAAAGATAACAAAGTGAGATACATATTCCTGTTAATTTGTATACCCATTGTATTTCTATTAGGCATCGGTGGTTTGGCAGCTATTGTTATTTGGTATGTACTTCTTTCGGCTGTAACACAAAAGAAAGCCTAAACAATAGTCTGGCACACTTGTTGTTACTTTTATAGAAACACCAAAAAGACGTTATATTTATGCATATATTAGGTTGCTTATTCGTTTTTCTGCTATTTGCGGTTATTTTAATATTTTCTCTTGTCAGAGGTTTCTTCCGTATTTTCTTTGGCTGGGGACCTAGAGATAACGATTCTTCCCAGCAGCACTCCTATACTACAACAAATAAAGAAAAAAGGGATGACCGTACTTCTTCTACCTCTTATCCTGCTCCAAAAAAGAAAGTAATTGATGATGATGAAGGGGAATATGTCGATTTCGAAGAGGTGAATGATAACAAATAAGTTACATATTTTAGAAATTAGTTATCTTTCGCTGGAAAAAGCTGTAATTTTATACGGATGAAGTAATATTTAAAGTAATAGATTTTAGTTTGTCTATTATCATTAGTGTCCCGTTAAATCTTGAGACCCTTATTTTTCTGTTGAAGTACAATAGCAAAGTGTGAAATATACAAGCGGCATGATTATTACCTAACGAATTTCGCAGAAAATATAAGTTCAAATCCGTTTATTCAAAACAAGACTGTAATCAACAGATTATTAATTACATGCAATAGAATGTGAATCTTTTAACGGGACAGTAGTGTTCTATTATATATAGGTATATGTTTTTTGTATAGATAAATCTAAAGAAGAAATTCAGGGGAGTGTAGAAATGGTATAGTAAATGGTGTCAGTCATAAAGAAAAATCCTTCAACCGACACCATTTTGTTTTACATTAGTATGTACTTTACTTTATAAAATCAATTTCATTTAGATGGGGGTGTTTGGGAGTATATCATCATTCTCCTTATCCTCTACATCTTTAATGAGTGTTCCGTCCGGGTTATAGAAGAGTTTTCGGTCTTTTTGTCCGGCAGCTTCTATTTCAATTAAATAGAATGTTTTATCCGGACGTTCGTAAAGGTCAATATCTTCTACTCTCCAGTTTGTGGTGGTAGGGTTGTAAATACTGGAGGTGAATGTTGTTTTTACCTCATTAGGAAGCAAGGTCAGATCCTTTCCTAAATCTGTTTCAGTCATGCTCCATTCGGCTGTAGAGGTAAACCATGCGTCAACTTCTTTGCCATTATCCCAAAACTCGGCTACATGATATCCTGATTTTATTTCTCATTTTTCATTGGTAACAGAAGGAAATTTGGCTTTGAAAGCATCCACAATAGCTTCTGGTACAGTAGTCGGATCGTCATCATCGCTACAACTTTGTAAAGTTACTACGCTACAAAGAGCAAAAAGCAGTAAGTATAATTTCAGTTTCATACTATAAATTTTTAGGGGTTATTTTTATTTGTGTTATCTATCTATATCAATTACATTGAGTTTCTTGTCGAATTTTACTTCCCATCCATTGGATAGTTTAACTTCATAGCCTCTGTCATCTTTTTCTATTTTTAGAATCTTAGCATCAGGATATTGTTTGGTGATGTAATTTTTAATAGCTGTGGGAATGATAGCTACCGGAACCTGACTGTATTTGCAATCAATTTCTTTCCATTCTCCATTTTTGTCGAATTCCACTTTATTTCCGTTTGTGAAAATTACGTCATAGCTTTTGCTTAAGAATCCACTTTCCATTTTGGCTAAAGCAATAGAACTGTCGGAGAAATGTTTTTTGATAAATTGTTGAGCACGTTGTGGCATTTGTTCAACAGTGATCGGTTTATCATCATCTGCCCAAGCCACTGCTTGCATAGTGAACAAGCATACGAATAAGAGTACTAATTTTTTCATAATTCTTCTTTTTTAATGGGTTGATACTTTGCTTCGTTAATTTATATTGCAAAGATGAGTAGAGAAACTGAAAAGATTCTGAACTCTTTGAAAAAATCTCTCTTTTTTTATTTCTTCTTTGCTATGACTTAGAAACACCTTATCTATCAGGAATGTTTTTAACTTACGAAGAAACTAGTGGAGTAGAAGTATATGTTTGCTAAGAATATTTCACTATCATTTCTTGTGATGAAACAATAATAAGTAAAAAATATACCTATAGCAGGGAATATTCAGTTCTTTTTATCTATTGGGTTCACTTTTAAAAACTTGTTTTCCGCAAGAGTTCGAAGATAATGGGTTTCGTATTATCTCGTTTTAGAATAAAAGCATTAGAGATTGTCGATATTGCCAATAACGAAGAATCTTTTTAGCTATCCTAATTGATTATTTGATAAGAATAAATGGTATGTTGGTGGATTAGACAATGTCCCAACTTAATTATTTATACCATTAAAATGAGAACGGGGGTATATTATAGTGCGCAAAAACTTCTTTTTCCACCTTCTTTTTCCGATACAGAAACGATTTTACGTTTAATGCTGTCTGAATATATTTCTTTATTCTCTTTTTTAGGTGAAAACAATATCTCAATTACATGGAATAAGTTTCCTTATTCTGCTTTTCCGATGCGGAAACAATGTTCTCCATTTTCGTATATATACGAAAGAATGAGTCCGTATTGTTTGCAGATAGAATGAGCGATAGCTAGTCCAAGACCTGTAGAACCTTCTTTTTTACAACCTTGATAAAAACGTTCGAAAATTCGTTTTCCATCTAACGCTACCGGACTACCGCTGTTACGGAAAAGAATCTGATGTTTGGTTAAAAGTATATGAATATGGCCTTTCTCTATATTATGTATATAAGCATTCTTTAATAAATTTGTAATTAGTACAATAGCTAGCGATTCATTCATTTTTGCAAAGAACAAACCTTCTTCTTTAAAAGTCAATGAAATGTTCCGATATCCATATACCTCTTTATAATCTTCTATGTATTGTTTTAATATTTGGTTCAGTTCCACCTCTTTTGTATCGGAGAATTGGCTATTATCTATCTTTGAAAGTAACAGGAGTGATTTATTCAGTTTGGTAACATGGTCTAATGTTTGATGTGTTTTCAACAATTCTTCCAATTGGGCTTCAGAGAGCGATTCGTCTTCCATAAGCATTTCTATCCGGTTTTGGCAAATGGCAAGTGGAGTTTGCATTTCGTGAGACGCATTACCGATGAATTGTTTTTGTTGTTCAAACATTTCTTCGCTACGGGCAGCATAACGGATAGCCGCTTCATTTAATTTACGGAACTCAGTAATTTTTGTTTTATTTTGAAGGGGAGTATTTTGTTTACCTAGCCGATAATTGTCCATCCACTGCAAAAGAGTGTAGAGAGGCTTCATACTTTTACGAAATACCCATACGTTAATTAGAATGACTGTCAGTAATAATATAATGTAGAGAACAATGATTAAATGAAGTATAGATTCCTGTAAATCTGATTTCTCGAAAGTTGGAGTAGAAATAGTTAGCTGGTAATACGTATCGTTTTCATTTCTAAAAATAGTGGTTAGGATACGTGCCGGTTCCGTTTCATTTTTTTCAGGGATGTAAATCATAGAGTCCTGATAACATATATCTTCGTTTTGCTCGGCATATTCTTTGCTAACCTCCGTCAGAAAATATTGGTTATTCGAACCGCTGTTTTTAGACGGTAACTCTTCTCCGGCTAATGAGCGGATAATGATGAGTTCCGAGTAATCTTCCAGACTATCGTCTACTTCATCGTTTATTTCGTCAATGATAGCGATATAAAAACAAATAGCCCATCCGGTAAGGATGAGTATGATTCCTATTGACAGGCGGATGAGTATGCGGTAGAAAAGCTTCATGAGATAATTTTTGTTTTATTCGACAATCATTTTGTAGCCGAAGCCGTATACTGCTTTAATTTCTACTGTAGCTCCGGCGTCTTTAAGTTTTTTACGTAAGTTTTTTATCTGTGCATAGATAAAATCGAAATTATCCACTTGGTCGATATGGTCACCCCAAACAGATTCGGCTAATGTATTTTTATTAATCATCCGGTTGGGTCGGTTCATGAAATAGTGTAATATATCATATTCTTTTCGGTTCAATTCTAATTCTTTACCATCGATCAACACTTGAAAGGTATCTGGCAACAAGCGGATATTACCTAGTTCGATGCAAAGTTCTCCATCCCGGTGATTACGTCGGATAACGCTTTTTATCCGGGCTGTCAGTTCTACCAGGTGAAAAGGTTTGGGAAGATAATCGTCTGCACCGAGTTCCAGTCCGAGGACTTTATCTTCCAAAGAATCTTTGGCCGAAATAATGATAACATTTTCCCGTTTGTGCAATTCCTTTAAACGTTCTAATATTTTTAGTCCGTTTCCGTCTGGCAACATAATATCCAGTAAGACACAGTCGTAATCATACACTTCTATTTTCTGTAACGCTGTTTTAAAATCGTCGGCAGTTTCAGTAATATAACGTTCTTTCTCGAGCGAACGTTGAATCAATTCTCTTAAAGAAGGTTCATCTTCTACGATTAATATTTTCATAAAGTAGTCCCTTTCCATTTTTAACATACAAAGAAACTGTTTATTTCTGAAAAGAAACTGAAATTCGGTCAATTCTTTTCCTTTTGCATATGAATTTTCACAGATTGTGATTTAGCTTCCTCTCACCTTTTATCATACATTGCTAGGATGATGATTGAGTGGATAATTTATGCCTGATTATAGGTATAACAAGATTGACCGTTTATCCTTTTCGTTGGTTTTTAAGGCAGATCCATGCTGATTACCATAATTTGTTTTTTATTGCGTATGACTTAGATTAAGATGATGAGTACGGGAAACAGAAGCATAAGAATAAAAGAACATAGATTCTAATGAGAATGGAAGATAAGTTGTCTGAAAGTAATTTATTCTTTTGGTTTTCCCAGTTTCATCATATTAGGAAGCATGAACGAACAAATTCCTATTAATACGTTCATAATGCCTGCAATGACAAAGGTTTGGGTAATGCCGATATGCTCTGCAATATATCCTATCCCTAACAATCCAGTGATGGAAGGAATTACACTTAGGCCGAATGATAAAGACATGACTCTCCCCAAGATAGCCGGTTCGATATGAAGTTGTAAGGTGGTTATGTACATGGCGTTCAGGATGCTGAGGGATGCCCCACCTATTCCCGTTAGCACGCAGAAAGCAACGAAACCATTTGAAGGTAACAGGCCGGAAGAGATAAAATAAGCACCTAATATGATATACATTATATTGACAATGCTGATCCGGTTAGTGCGGTATGTGCGCAGGCCTATCAATGCACCGCCTAATAAAGCCCCTATACCCCATGAGATTTCTACTAGACTCATCTCAAATGCTTCTCCTCCGAAGTGTTGAAGTGTGATAAGCGGAAAGATGACCGCTACCGGCATGAAGAAAAACCAGGAGAGAGTAGAAAAAATGAATAACGGAACCATTCCTTTTTTGGAGGTAATAGCTGTAAATCCTTCTTTCATCTCTCTTTTCAGATTCTCTTTTTCTGCTTTTTTTTCCGGATTGGGTATTTTCACAAAAGCCAGTGCGGTACAAGCCAGCACAGCACCTACAACATCGATAACCAGTATATTGCCGATGCCGGTAAGTCCTATTAATACAGCGCCCAGCACCGGTCCGGCAATCTCGGAGGAAGAACGTATCATCTGATTCACTCCGGCAATGCGGGAAAGAGCTGATGGCGGAGCAAGTAACGGAACCGAAGCTTGCATGGCGGGTAAATGAAATGCGGAACCAACGGACCGACAGGCCTGTAGTATATAAATATGCCATATCTCCGCAATTCCCAGCCAAAAAAGTATAGCAAGTAATAGAGTACATGCGGCGATGAACGAGTCGGCTAAAATCATGACGGTTTTTCTGTCCCACCGGTCGACGTATACCCCTACGAATAAGCTCAGAATACCTTGCGGAAGCAGAGAAGCCACCACCGATATCGCTAAGACTTCAGCCGACTGTGTTTCTAGACTAAGCCAAAACATAATGGCGTATCCTACAATGGAGCTGCTTAAGATGGACATGAATTGTCCGCTCCATATAATTGCAAATGTTTTTTTCCAGTTTCCCATAAAAAGTAAATGTGGTGAAAGCAAGTCCGGCAAAAGGAACATAGGCTTTCGGAGTATATCATTGGAAATGGATCCTGTTTATTTCCCGGCAATATGGTTTAACACAACAAAAATAGGTTTGTTCTGATAAGTTTACACATCCTAGTGAGATGCTTTTAGCTTTCGTGTTGAGTTACTAAAATCTTATCGATACGAATACCGTCCATGTCTACTATTTCAAATACAAAGTTTTGCCATTTCACAATTTCTCCGGAATGAGGAATGTGCTCCAGTTCTTCCAGAATCAGTCCGCCCACCGTACTGTAGTCGGATGGCATGTAAAGGTCTTCCCGATGAAAATAAGCAAGAAAATCGTAAATCGGACATTGTCCGTCGACCAGCCAGCCCGGTTTATCTTTACGCTTTACGATGTCCGGGTCCTGATGGAGTTCATCGATGCTTCCCACCAGTCCCTCAAAGATATCGCGCAATGTAATGATGCCCTCTATACTGCCGAACTCATCGCATACGAACGCCCGGTTTATTTGAGCGGCTTTCATTTGTTCCAATACCTTATACACTGTCATATTTTCCGGAAAGTAAGTAATCGGACGTATGAGAGAGGTGAGTTGGAAATCGGGTTTCCCCAGTTTTACCGCTAGATCTTTCAGATAGACGATTCCTTTTATATTCTCCAAATCGCCATCTACTACCGGATAGGCTTCAAATGTACTCTCCTCAATGGTCTTTTCTATTTCTTCTTTCGTGGCGTGTATGTCAATTGTTTCCAACTCTTTCCGATGTGTCATGATAGAAGAAATTTTCAAGTCGCCCAATACCAGTACACGTTCCATGATGTCCTGTTCCACTTCTTGTACTTCTCCGGCATCAGTTCCTTCTTGGATAATGGACTTAATTTCCTCTTCCGTTACTTTACTCGCCGATTTGGAAAGTCCCAATATTCTTATCAGTAAAACAGTGCTTTGAGACAGTATCCATACAAACGGCATAGCAATCCAGGAGAGCACTTTCATAGGAATGGCAATGAATTTGGCTGCCGAGTCTGCCAAGTTCAGTCCGATACGTTTAGGCACTAATTCTCCTATCACGATAGATAAATAGGTTACTATGATAATGATAAGAGTCTGCGCTATGGGGTATGCATATTTTAAGGATAATCCCCAAGAATGAAGAATCTCGGAAAAATCTTTGGCTAGTACGTCTCCCGAGTAAATACCTGTAAGAATTCCGATTAAAGTGATTCCTATTTGAACGGTCGATAAGAAACGATCAGGTTCGTTAGCCAACTCTAAAGCTGCTTTAGCGGTTTTGCTTCCTTTTTTGGCTTCACTTGACAATTTCGATTTACGTGCGGAAATCAATGCAATTTCCGACATGGAGAATACTCCGTTGAGTAAAATAAGTAGCAGAATAATAATAATATCGTCCATATGCTTAATTTCTGCTTCAAAGATAGAGAGATAGGATTATGGATGAACTGAATGTCGTTCTTTTTTAATTATTTTTAGGCAAACGACAAAGAAAATGTTTCTTGTACTTAAGTGAATTTCTTCTGATGAAAGTTTCCTATTTCTTTAAAAAATAGAAAAGATTGAGTCTTTTTCTGAGGTAAGTTTTAGCTTATTGTTAATTTTGCAACTCAATTTCATGATTAAAGATTTTGCAACACACAATGAAACAACGATTATTGGTTTGTCTGTTAAGTATATTGTCGATAAACGCCTATTCCCAGTCCTCCTGTTTGCAATATAAAGTAGAAACGGGAATCTCGGCAGGCACGGGAGAACATACCCCTTTTTGGCTGGTTGCCAACAAATTCGGTCTGTCTTCTATCCAAAAGAATACAGCTTATTTGAGCGCGGGTGTGTTTCATCAGGATAATCCTCAGAAGAAATTCTCTTATGCATGGGGAGTAGAGATGGGTGGTGCGCATAACTTTACTTCCGGTTTCTTTATTCAACAAGCCTATCTCGATTTGCGCTATCACAAATTTGTATTAAGCATAGGCAGTAAGGAACGTGGCAGTGAGTTAAAGAATGATGCCCTCAGTACGGGCGGGCTTAGTTTGTCATCCAATGCCCGTCCTGTACCTCAGGTACGTATTTCTCTTCCCGAATTTATTCCGGTGCCGGGATGTCGTGACTGGCTTCATGTAAAAGGGCATTTGGCATATGGTCGCTTTACAGATGATTCTTTCCAGATAGATTATGTGCAAGGAAAGAATAAATATACCAAGAATACCCTTTATCATTCCAAGGCTCTGTTTTTGAAGTTAGAGAATGAAAAGATTCCGTTTAGCGTCACGGCCGGCATTGAAATGATGGCTCAGTTTGGAGGAGATTGTTATTATTCCAACGGAACGGTTAATCATACGCCGCGTAGGTTGAAAGACTTTTTTAGAGTATTGCTTCCCGGAAATGGAGACAATAGTGCTTCCTTAAGTGATCAGATCAATGTGCTGGGTAATCATTTGGGGAGTTATCATCTAGCACTTGAATATAGATTCCCTACCTGGAAAGTAAGAGGGTATTATGAACATCCTTTTGAAGACCATTCCGGTATGGAATTCGCTTATGGCATGTGGAAAGATTGTCTGGTAGGGCTGGAGCTTACTTTACCGTCCAACCGTGTAGCAGAATCACTGGTGGTAGAGTACCTGTATACAAAAGACCAATGCGGAGCGTTTCATTTTCTGAACTATAACCCTGGTGAGAATTGGGGCAAGAATTTTACGGGAGCGGATAATTATTATAACAACGGGCAGTATACCGGATGGGAGCATTGGGGTATGGGACTGGGAAATCCGTTGCTGACTTCGCCTTTATATAACGGTAACCATGATCTGACATTCCGCAACAACCGGGTGGAAGGCGTTCATATCGGATTGAACGGAGAGCCTTTACGGGGATTGCGGTATCGTATATTGTTTAGTGCTACCCGAAACTGGGGGACTTATGACCATCCGTTTGATGATATTGAAAATAATTGGAACGGTTTGGCGGAGTTATCTTACTCGCCGCAGAAGTGGAATGGGTGGACATTTACTTTGAGTGGAGCGGCCGATGCCGGAAGTCTGTTGGGACGGAGCACGGGCGCTATGTTGACTATTTGTAAAACGGGAGGGTTTAATTTATGATGAAAAATACATTAGGTTTAGTCGGGGCGCTGTGCGTTTTGCTGTTCGCTGCCTGTGACGGGAAAGATGGGTACGACAGTCGTCTGGATGGTATGTGGCAGATGGTGGATACTTCTATCTATTATAGTTTTCAGGTGAATGTGGTGAATGTGAAGAAGGTAAACGGTGGAAGCTATTTCGGGCATTACCGTTATGAGAACGATTCTATCTATATAACTATCCGTAATTCCACGAAACAGGCCGTGGAACCTTTGGGGCTGAAAGATACTATCCAAAACTTCGAGGTGGAGACATTGACTCATAAAAGATTGGTTCTTCGTTCGGAGGATACGAGGCTGACATTCCGTAAATACTGAGTTGTTGTTACAGAACTTGAACGGATTTTTATTTTTAGCAACATCGGACAAGTCGGTTCTCTTTCCGAAACGTATCTTTGCCATGTGAAACAAAACCATCAAAGAACATGGGACAAAAGAAAACGACGTTGGAAGAGTATCAGAAATGTGTGAATGCGGTGATAGATTATATTAACCAACATTTGGGAGAAGAGATAGATTTGAAATTGTTGGCCGGTATTTCTCATTTCTCTCCTTATTATTTTCATCGTATCATGAAAGCTTTTCTAGGTGAACCTATTGGCACGTTTATTGTCCGGACGCGGACAGAAGCGGCGGCCCGTTTGCTGCGCTATTCCGATTTACCGATAGCTGATATTGCCTATCGAATCGGGTATTCTTCTCCTTCATCTCTTTCTAAAGTGTTCAGGCAGTTTTATGGCGTTTCACCTTTAGAGTATAGAAACAATAAACATTTTGTAATTATGAAACCAGCAATGATTCGCCCTGAATTGGACTTGAAAGGGGAGGTGCGTCTTCTCCCGACCCGTAATGTTATTTACATCCGTTTGTTCGGAAATTATAAATTAAATGATTATTGCGGAACGTGGATGCGTTTGCTCCATTTCTCGCAAATGGAAGAATTATCTGTAAAAGAGACCGGACCGTTGTGTATTTATCATGATGACCCGAAAGTGACCCCTGAAGAGAAGTTGCGTACGGATGTCTGTATGCTCCTTGCTTATTCTGCCGTTCCAAAAGGAGATATCGGGTTTAAACAGATTCCGGCAGGACGGTATGCCATTTTTTTATATAAGGGGGCGTATGATAATTTGCAATCGGTGTATGATACCATTTACGGAAAATGTCTTCCCGAGATGGAATGTACTTTGCGTGATGAACCAAGTGCCGAACATTATTTAAATAACCCTGCTGATACGAAACCGGAAGATTTGCTTACGGAAATACTTATTCCGGTTGAATAAACAATTAAACAGCCGCAGAAAGAGGTAGTTAAATGAGAGACTTCCTTTTCTGCGGCATGTTCAGGATTGTTTCTTTTCGTACTGTTTATAGAGTATAAACTCTTTTCTTTTTATTGGATCGGTTCTTTATAGCCGGTTTCCCTTTGTAACCGATTCTTCCGCTACCTGATACATTGGCTTTTAGTGTTTGATGGGCATGACATTCTATATATCCTGATCCGTTAACAGAAGCTGAGGCATTCCAAGCTTGGAGCGAAGCGGTATGGATCGTTCCCGACCCACTGATAGAGTAGGCGCCTGTTTCCGTTTTTCCGGATAGTGTGATTGTTCCCGAGCCGGAAACTGCTGCTTTGGTACTGGTGCTTGTAATACTGTTAACGTTGATATTTCCGGAACCGGAAATACAGCATTCCAGATGTTTACAATGCAGTGTTTCTCCATTGACGTTGCCTGAACCGTTTATGGTTATTCGGAAATCGTCTGTGCGGATTCCTTTTGTCCATTCAACGTTTCCCGAGCCGTTCAATATAATGTCTTTCAAATTAGGAGATGAAATTCTGATGTCCAGTTTGTTGATAATCAATTGCATCTCCTTCTTGAAACCAATGCAAAGCGTTTCGTCTTTTACTTTGATATCCAGCAAGGGCAGTATATTATCCGAAGTATACACTTCTACTCTTGGAGCGCCGGATTGTTGAATATAATATATATTAGCATTGGCATTTATTTTTAGTTGGTCGAAACTATTATCAACTTTGATGTTCTTGGTTACACAGTTCTTGCTGCCTTTAACAAAGTTTGCATTTCCAGAGGCATTGAATATTTTTGAATAGCTTCCCATGCAGGATGTAAGGAGAACTGTGGCAATGAGGAATGTCAATGTTTTCATATTCTTGATGTTTATTAGAGGGTACGAATGAATTAAATATTTTCTTCTTGTTATATGACGTCTGTTTCATTTAAAATGTGACATGAGGAGGGCGTTTATTTACATTTTTTATACTTCTTCCCTTTCATTATTGTATTGCATAATCGGAATATTGTTAGGAAAATGAGCCGTTAAGTTAAATCTGTGTATTATTGAACATACAGGTCCGATTTTGAGATGGTATTGCCTGATTGTGAAGGAGAAACAGCGGGTAGAAGTAACTAATAATGTGGGTGCTCGTACTTAATAAAGTTATTCGGATAACTAATAATGTGGTGAAGCGTAATTAATAATGTGATGAAATGGATTTAATAAAATGCCGGGAGCGGCATCCGGTTTTGGTTTGTTTTGATAGGTTTCGGAGGAAAATTTTGCAAGCTGATGACACTGGTAATGTAACCTTATCACGTAGACAGCGCAACCTCGCAACGTAGACAGCTCTACGTTATGGAAGTTGCGAAATTATGTTAGAAACTGATAACGATAAAGTTATAGCGCTGATTAGCAGTATCCTACCTATGTATCTGTTTATACGAGCCGGATAAACTTATATACAGTTTTTTTATCTGCTTATGCGAACCTGAACAATAAGCTTTTTCTATTACTTTTCCTTTATTCTTTTAAAAAGCCGGTAAACTTCGCCAATCCAAAGAACAGATGAGGTGGCTATAAATATAATCCCCCATGTTTGCCAATCTAGCGGAGTGGTGCGGAATACATTGCCCCCGAACTGAACTATAATAAACTGGCCGATAAGAATCAGCAATGCCACGCCCGGAACGATATAACTATGGGCAAATCCTCTCAAAGCAGAATGGTTGGTTCCCAACACACGGGCGTTAAACAGGTTCCAGAACTGGAGCATCACAAATACGGTGAAGAAGATGGTCAGTTCCCGGATATGGAGTTCATTGTTATAGGCAAAGTAGCCGTATAGCCCTATCAGAACAAGGATAAAAGCAATACCGCTTCCGATGATGTTGCGATACATGGCTTTGGTGATGATGAAATCCGTGTTCTTTCTAGGTTTATCTTTCATTACGTCGACACTGGGCGGGATAGACGCCAAAGCCAGTGCAGCGAACGTATCCATAATCAGGTTTACCCAAAGCATCTGTGTTACTGTTAGAGGAATGGCTGTGCCGATGAAGCTGCCTACCAGTACGGTAAACATGGCTATCAGGTTAATCGTTAACTGGAAAACGATGAAGCGTTGGATATTCTTATAAAGGGAACGTCCCCACATTACGGCTGTACCGATACTGCGGAATGAATCATCGAGTAAGGTAATGTCGCTGGCTTCTTTTGCTACGGAAGTACCGGTTCCCATGCTTAATCCTACTTGTGCATGGTTAAGTGCAGGAGCATCGTTTGTACCGTCGCCGGTTACTGCCACAACAGCACCTTTCTTTTGCAGTAACTGTACCAGACGTTGTTTATCCATAGGACGGGCGCGCGACATAATCTTCAGGTCCATCACCCGATCAAGTGCCTCTTCATCGCTTAGAGCAGCAAATTCTACACCGGTTATACGGTTGTGTTCCGTATCTTCCGGTTTCCACAGTCCTATCTGCCGTGCAATTTCCGTAGCCGTTCCCGGAGTGTCTCCGGTAACGATCTTTACTTGTATACCGGCATTCTGGCATTGCGCTACGGCAGCCGGAACGTCAGGGCGTACGGGATCCGATATGGCAACGATTCCCATAAAAACAAAATCATTTGCTTCAGTTAGTTTCGAACAATCTTCGGAATCGTTCTCTTCTATCAGTTTATAGGCAAAACCCAACGTACGCATAGCCATGTTCTGATAAATCATCAGTTGCTGTTCAATATCGGCTTGTTTGTCGGCAAGAGGTTGGTTGCCCGCAACTGTAGATACGTGCGAGCATCTTTTTAGAATAATTTCGGGAGCGCCTTTTATATAAATTACCTTCTTTCCATCTACATTCGAGCGAACAAGGGTAGCCATAAACTTTCGTTCGGTAGAGAAAGGTAACTGATTAATGATTTTCGCTTCGTTTCGAAGTGCCAGATAGCTCTTCTGTAATTTATTCATCCAAAACAACAATGCTATTTCAGTGGGATTGCCTACTCCTTTCATTTCTCCTTCTTCCGTTTCTTCCAGAAAAGCGGTAGAATTGGTGGCAATACTTTCCGTAATGCGGTCGAATAGTTTGTCGGAGTCCGGTGTCTTCTCATTCAATCCGTAGAATTGGGTTTCGTAAACTTGCATACGGTTCTGTGTTAGCGTTCCGGTCTTATCTGTACAGATAACGGTTACGGCGCCCATTGTTTCACAAGCGTGCATTTTACGGACAAGGTTGTTGGTAGCCAGCATACGCCGCATGTTAAGTGCCAAACTTAGCGTAACGCTCATCGGTAATCCCTCTGGCACGGTTACTACGACTAATGTGACTGCTAGCATGAAGTATTTCAGTACGATTTGTGCAATTTCCAGATATTGGTGCCAATCCGTTACGGTATTATTCTGGAAATAGACATAAAGTTCGCGTGAAACGAATCCGATGAATGTAAGTCCGGCTACCGTGAAACCTATTTTACCAATTAAGTGAGCCAAGCGTTCCAGTTGGATGTTAAGTGGAGTTTTTTCTTCTGACTTTTCGGTAGCCTGGCGGGCTACTTTGCCAATCTCAGTGTTATCGCCAACTTGTTCCACTTCCATGATTCCATGTCCGTCAAGTACGGTTGTACCACGCATCACTTTGTCCGACGGATAAGTAGCTTCCGGGTCGAAATGCGCTTTATCGGTGGTCTTTTCTACCATCGGCTCGCCGGTGAGGTTCGATTCATTGATTTGCATGGATATTGCTTCGAGAAGTTTGCCGTCTGCCGGCACCTCTTCTCCGTTCTCAAGCATTACAATGTCCCCTACCACTACGTCCTTTCGGGGAATTTCGTGTACGGCACCGTTTCGAATCACCCTGACGGAAGTATCTTCGTTGGAAGCATTCAGTAAATCGAACTTCTTACCTGCATCATATTCGAAATAAAATCCGATACCGGTAGCTAGAAAGATTGCCAGAATAATACCGATAGTCTCGGCATATTCGTTCTCGATGAAAGAGATGATTAACGAAAAGAATGCGGCCAGCAATAAGATTTTGATAACAGGATCTTTGAACTTCTCAAGGTATAGTTTCCAGATAGAATCCCGTTTGGGAGGAGTCAGTAAATTGTTTCCGTGCACTCTTCTGCTTTCTTCAACTTGCTGTTCGTTTAAGCCTTCGTACTTAAAGTTATGTGTCGACATATTTACATTATTGTTTAGTAATGAGCGACAAAGTTAATAGAAACCGTTGGAGGACGCTGAATTGTTAAATGAATTAATGTATCTTTTGCTTATTGAAACATCTTTATGGTTATTTCTTTCTTTTTATTAATTTATTGGGATTCTCTCAGCAATATTTTTTGTAACATTTGTTTCAGACGTTTACGGTTGTCCGGTAATTTACGGACGCGCGCTGTCAGTAACTGGGAGTTGAACGGTTTCGATATGTAAGAATTTGTTCCGCTCTCAAATCCGCTGATACATTGTTCATCTAAAAGGCAGCTTCTCTATGGCGAATAACCGGAATATGGCAGGTTAGTATCTTAAATCATAAGAAACTTTTTCTTAACTCTTCAGGTACAGGCGGCATAGCTCCGTTTTGTGTACAAACATAAGCGGAAATCTTAACAGCCAATCGGTGTGCTTCTGTTATAGGCATTCCTTTCAGAATACCGGCGCAGAAGGCAGCAGTGAAAGAGTCTCCCGCACCCACTGTATCGGCTACTTCAACCTTTGGAGTATTTACGAAAGAGACTTCTCCCGGCGTAAATACATAACTTCCGTTTATTCCGCAAGTCAAAATCAGCATTTTCAGGTTATATTTAGCTAATAGAATCCAGCATTTATCTTGCAAATCAATTCCGGGGTAGCCGAACATACGGCTGATTGCTACCAATTCTTCATCGTTAATCTTCAGAATATTACATTTGCGGAATGAGTTACAGAGGACCTCTTTTGTATAGAAATCCTGACGCAGGTTAATATCGAATATCTTTAATTGTCCTTCTCCGTCAGGCATGGCGTCAAGAAAACGATTGATGGTTTCGCGAGAAACGATGTTGCGTTGTGCTAACGAACCGAAGCAAACTGCCCGTGTGTTTTTTGCCAGTTCTTCTAATTGCGGAGTAAAAGGAATATTGTCCCAGGCTACATTCTCTTTGATGTTGTAATGAGGAACCCCTACGTTATCGAGCTCTACTAATACAATCCCCGTAGGATAAGGTACTTCTTCTATCAGATAATTCAATTTCTTTTCGTTGAAGTTTTCCAGAATCTCAGCACCTAGTTTGTCGTTACCCACAGCACTCACTACGCGTCCTTCCCATCCTAATTGGGCTATATGATATGCAAAGTTGGCAGGTGCACCGCCTATTTTCTTTCCTTCGGGAAGCACGTCCCACAGCGCTTCCCCCATTCCTACTACTATATTATTCATGATATGCATAATTTAATGGTTGTTATTTTAATGTATTTTTCTTTCTTCATCTCCTTTTATCTCCCCGACCTTTTTTCTTTAATATTGCTGTTTCTTAATCTTTGATGTATAGAATATCAGATAAATAGCTCCGATTGTCATCACAGCCACTGCCCCCATTTGTCCTACAGCATCCGATGCAAATCCCATAATAAGCGGAAATATCGTACCTCCGAACAGTCCCATAATCATCAATCCCGAGACTTCGTTTTTCTTATGCGGCATATGCAGCAAAGCTTGCGAGAAGATAATGGGAAAAACATTGGAATTTCCGAAACCTATCAGGGCAATACATACATAAATAGGAATTTGCGTGTCAAAGATAAACAATCCGACCATAGCAACGGTAATCATCAGTGCACTGATTCCAAAAAAAACTTTACTCGACATTTTGCTGAGGATGAAAGCTCCGAGAAAAGAGCCCACCGTACGGAATATAAAATAGAGGCTCGTAGCGAAAGAGGCTTCAGCCAATCCCCAACCCAGACGCTCTATTAATATTTTCGGTGCTGTAGTGTTAGTACCTACATCGATGCCTACGTGGCAAATAATTCCCAAAAAGGAGAGTAAGATAAACGGTTCGCCCAGCAGTGCGAAACATTCTTTAAAAGTGGAAGCTTTCCCTTCAATTTTCTCTTCGGTAATAGGAGTGACGTAAAGGAACAATATGGCAGCTACGGCAATAACCATGTAAATAGGAAACAATATGCGCCAACTTAACCCAAAAGTGGGAATGCTTTGGGTGGCTCCCCACATAGCGATATACGGAGCGAGGAACGAGGCGATGGCTTTGACGAACTGTCCGAAAGTAAGACTGCTAGCTAACCTGTTACCGCTGATGATATTCGAAAGTAGCGGATTCAGAGAGGTTTGCATCAACGTGTTACCTATACCTAAAAGTGAAAATGAAATCAGCATTAAGGTATAACTGTCTCCGAATATCGGTAACAATAAGGAAAAGAAAGTAACTACTAAACTTAAAAGGACCGTTTTTTTACGTCCTATCTTGTTCATGAGCATTCCCGTAGGTACGGAGAATATTAGGAACCAGAAAAATACGAGCGATGGAAAAATATTTGCCTGCGAATCGCTCAGTCCAAGATCGGCCTTCACATAATTAGAGGCAATGCCTACCAGATCGACAAATCCCATGGCGAAAAAGCATAGCATCACCGGGATGAGTTTGATATATATGTTTTTAGTATCTTTCATGATGATAAATATTAAATTAATAATGTTTCGCAAGCTCCACTTTTAGGGTTTAAAAAGGAAAACCTCTTTGTTCCGAAGTGAAGATAGAGTTCGCGGCCGATAGTCCTAGCTTATCCTAGGTCTGACTTACAGGGCTTCAACTCTTGAAACCGTAGATTGGCGCCTTTGTCTTCTTCCTTTGCTTCCTTGAAGTTCTTGCTTGCGATACGTCGGTAAATTATTGTTTATTACAATCCTAAACGGTAAATGTTCAGTTTATCCAATTTTCTTTTGCTACCCTCGTTATAAAATTGTAGGATATTATCCTGTTCGTTCTGGAATATAAGGTTAGTCATGGTTACTTTTGTTCGATTATGGTATCGGCAAAGTTAAAAAGAAACTCGCTTTGTCGACTGAATTTTTTACTTCTCTAGGATGATTGCTATTTATAGAATATTTTTAATATCTGTTTGTTCCTCCTATAAACACTCGTACATCGATGTTGTGAAACTATCTTCTTGATAAAACATTTGGTTATCTCTTTAGAATGTTACTTTTGCCAAGAATTCTACAGTGAACGTTCGAAGGTCGCTGTCTGCATTCAAGTTTCGTTGTATTGGGGCGTATTCCTTCTCCATTAGGTCGGCGTTTGAAAGGTTACCTTTAGCACTGTCAGGCCCGAGATGTGGATGACTGTTTTAATCAGGGAGAGGAGTTTGTTAACCTTCCGGTGAAGGCCTCCGAAGGTTTCTTTATATCCTTTGAAATAATAGATATTCTTGATATTAGCATATGTTTTGCTGAAGTAATAGAAATTTGCGCATATTTTTAAATCTTGGGTAATGTCGCAACTTGGATTTAGTTCGATACAAACTTTTGGAATTGGGATGCTGTTTATAATAAGTGTAGACTGTTATTGTCCACTATAGATTGTCCGGATTACATTAATTCTAATTTGATTAAGTTTATTCTTCAGTATTGATATATATGGGAATCCATAAAATCAATATGATCTGTGTAATCCGGATAATCGCTAGTGATAAAAACAATACTCCTATATTTATATGTGATTTAAATATTTTCAGCAACCCATAGACTCCCGATAAAAATCGAGCATTTCGAATATTTCTTCCTTAGTTGCCGATTGATTGATGCGGATATCTCCGATACCTCCGAGCAGAGTGAAATTAATAATGCCTGCTTCGTTCTTCTTGTCGTGGGTCATGAATTCGTACAGACGTTCGTATTGTTTGCAGTCGAAAATAAAAACGCCGTAATTATCTTTAATAAATTGTATAGTTTGACGCAGCTTGTTTTTAGGGAAATTCGTTTTAATGCATGAGAAATAAAGCTCGCAGACTAATCCCCATGCTACGGCATATCCATGTAGACGCGGACGCTTCTGTTCCAATGCCAGACTTTCGAAAGCGTGACCTACAGTGTGACCCAAATTCAAAGCTTTACGGATTCCCTTCTCAAAAGGGTCTTGCTCTACAATATTCTCTTTAATCTGAACAGATTGCGCTACCAGAGTTTGCAACATTGTATAGTCCGGACGGTTGAAATCGAAATCCAGTAATTCCGCCCAATGCTTTTCGGTGCTGATAAGTCCATGTTTCAACATCTCTGCATAGCCGGAACAAAGATTTTCCTTATCTAAGGATTTTAAGAATTCCGTATCAATAATTACGCTTTGTGCCGGGGCAAATACGCCCACTTCGTTTTTCAGTCCATTGAAGTTGATACCTGTCTTTCCGCCCACCGATGCGTCGACCATGGCCAATAGGGTAGTAGGTATATTAATATAAGGTATACCCCTTTTAAAAGTAGAAGCGGCGAAACCGCCCAAGTCTGTAACCATACCTCCCCCTAAATTGATAAGAAGGGAATGCCGACTGGCTCCGCGGTCGCCTAATGCTTTCCATACCGAAGCCAGTGTTTCCAAGGTCTTATGTGTATCTCCTGCTCCGACGAGAATCGGTTCCACGCCTTTTAAAGATTCCACTCCTTGAACAAGAGGAAGGCAAAAACGGTAGGTGTTTTCATCGGTTAGAATGAATAATTTATCGAAATGAATTTGCTGAATGGCCTTAGTTAGGCTTGTTTCCGGATTTTCGGAGATGATAACTTCCTGTTTACTCATAGTTGTATGGTACTTAATATGGTGCAAAGGTATAATAAAAATTTGAGAAGTAATATTACGTAAGATAACATTCAGAGTCATTTGTCCAGTCTAAAGAGAGACAGCTTGTAAGATTCTAGTTATTTTGTGAGTCAAAGAGTTTTCTTTATTTTAATTTAAAAATCAGCAGTTATTAACTGCTTTTCTACTGTAACAGCGATGTGTTTTAGAAACAATTTCTTATCAATCTCTCTTTTTGATTGAATTGAAAAAGAGCCAGTTGTAATGGATGCTGTGTCGTTTTGTCTCGTTGGTTCGGAATTTAACGTTATTAAAGTATCTATACCCTTTTCTTTGTCGCTTATGTAAGTCGGGGTATTAATTTAGTTTCTTTGCTTTCTGAATGAAGTAGTAAATTTCTTAATCAGGCAATCTAATTATATTATTGTTCGATTGTTTACAGAAAAGCTTAATGATCCGTTGTAGGCAAAAGATTTTATTGAAATATTAAACCTTTATTCCGAAAACCTGTCAAAAAAACATTGAAAATAAATACAACCTTATAATTCTATGAAACGAAAACTCCTTTCTTTGCTAATGTTTGGACTGGGCATCAGTCTTATTCAAGCACAAGATGCGAAAGTAACTGTCTCCGGTACTGTGTGGGATGCAGAATTGAATACTCCGATTGAGCAAGCAACTATTCAGATACTCTCTATGCCCGATAGTACCTATGTAAATGGTAATGTTAGTTTGACAAACGGACGCTTCTCTTTGCCTGCCGTTAAACCAGGAAAATATCTATTAAAAGTTTCTTATGTAGGCTATAGTCCGAAGTGGAAGTCTTTACAACTTACAGCTTCTAAGCCACGTGTTAATATCGGTCGAATTTCCCTTTCCGATGATGCTATTCTGTTAAAGGAGGCAGTGATTACGGCTGAAGCTCCGCAGGTACAAGTAGTAGAAGATACGTTGGTTTATAATAGTTCGGCATACCGTGTGCCTGAAGGTTCTGCATTGGAAGAATTAGTGAAGAAACTACCTGGGGCAGAAGTAGACGATGACGGTAATATTACGGTCAATGGAAAAAGTATTAGTAAGATATTGGTAGATGGAAAGGAGTTTTTCGGAGATAAAAAAGATATGGCTTTGAAAAATCTGCCGGTCGATATGGTTGAGAAACTTAAAACATATGAGAAAAAATCTGATTTGGCCCGTATTACTGGAATAGATGATGGAAATGAAGAAACCGTGCTCGATTTATCGGTAAAGAAGGGTATGAAACAAGGCTGGTTTGGGAATGCCGATATAGCCGGTGGAACAAAAGACCGTTATTCTACCAAGTTGATGGTAAACCGTTTTACCGATAGTAGACAAATAGCAGCAATCGGCTCCATGAATAATACTGGTGACAAAGGCTTTGGCGGACGAGGTGGTTTTAGAGGAGGAGGTAATGGTTTGCGTACTAATAAAATGGGCGGATTTAATTTTGCTATGGTTACTCCTAAGATAGAGTTAGGAGGTAGTATAGATTATTCTTATAGTAATAATGATACGGAAAGTAAGAGTTCTTCGGAAACTTTTCTTGAAACCGGGAACTCTTTTTCCAACTCTTTAAGTAAAAGTCTGGGTAAATCGACAGGATGGAACGGTAACTTTCGTTTGGAATGGAAGCCCGATACTATGACGAACATTATTTTTCGTCCGCGTTTTTCATACAGTACATCGGATAGTCATTCCCAAAGTATGTCGGCTACTTTTAACGAAGATCCATATAAGGAAGGTATTACCGACCCACTAGAACAATTTGATGATGAGCGACTAAAAGATATTCGGGTAAACCATCAGATCCAGCTTTCTCAGAGTGAAGGAAATTCACATTCTTTTAACGGAGAATTGCAGATAAATCGTAGGTTGAATAATAAGGGGCGTAATATTACGTTCAGAGGAACCGCAGGATATTCTAAGAATGAGAATGAGCAGATATCACAGTCACGTATTGAATATTTTCAAGTAGAAGGTCGGAATCAGAATATAAACCGTTTCTCAACTACTCCTACTAAGAATTGGAATTATGTGGCGCAGATGACATATAGTGAACCGGTATTCAGAAATGCTTTCTTACAGTTCAGCTACAAATATCAATATAAATATTCGAAGAGCGATCGTTCTACTTATAATATAGGTGATTTTGAATTTCCTTTTTTGCCTAACGGATATGATGATGAGGCCAACTATGATCCTAACCAGAGTAAGTTTGCAGAATATAAGAATTACATTAATGATATTTCGGTAAATATGCGTTTCATACGTGAAAAATATCAATTGAACTTTGGTGTGACACTGATGCCACAAAAGTCGGAGATGAGTTATAAGAAGTCACAATTGGATACTTTGGTGACTCGTACGGTGACCAATTTTACACCGACAGTGGATTTTCGATACCGCTTTTCCAAGCAAACAAGATTACGTGTTAGCTACCGAGGAAGTACCGACCAACCGAGCATGACTGATTTGTTGGATATTACGGACGATTCAAATCCGTTGAATATTACTCAAGGTAATCCCGGTTTGAAACCTTCGTTTACCAATTCTTTGCGTATTTCCTTCGATACGTATAATGTCGACAGACAACAAGGAATTAATACTGGTCTGAATTTTAGTAACACGTTGAATAGTATTAGTAATATGGTGACTTATAATTCGGAAACCGGTGGACGTATCACCAAACCGGAAAATATTAATGGAAATTGGAACCTAGACGGACGTTTCGGGTTCTCTTCCGCATTGAAAAACAATAAAAAGTTTACCTATAATACACATACCAGCGCTAACTATAACAATATGGTGGCCTACTTATTGCAAGATCAGGTGACTATGAAGAATACAACACGTCGTTTACGTCTTGGCGAGCGTATAAGCGGAGGCTATCGTAACGATTGGTTTGATTTCGGACTGAACGGTTCATTGAATTACAGTCATGTACGCAGTTCTTTGCAGGAAAGCAGTAACATGGATACTTATGATTTCTCTTATGGTGCGGAATCGAATGTACAATTTCCCTGGAATATGTCTATATCTACAAGCATCTCCAATAGTTGCCGCCGTGGATATAGTGATGCGAATATGAATCGTGACGAGCTTATTTGGAATGCTCAGATATCTCAAAACTTTTTAAAAGGAAATGCGGCAACATTGACATTGCAGGTATTTGATATTCTTCATAACCAGAGTAATATCAGCCGTTCAATTTCGGCATCTCAGAGAAGAGATACGGAATACAACTCTATAAACAGCTACTGTATGTTGCACTTTGTTTATCGGTTGAATTTGTTTGGCGATAAAGAAACTCGGAGTAAGATGCGGGATATACAACGTCGGGGTGGCTTTCATGGATTTCCTTCCGGCGGCTTTGGCGGTGGTCGTAGAATGTAAACACAAAAACATTATATAAAGATGAAGGCTTTCAAAGCTTCTGCATATAAAGGCAGCAGGCGTTGAAAGCCTTTCGTTTAATAAATTCTGTTCCCCTCCCTTTTAATTGGGCACTATCCCCACTTTTGTATAAATAGAAAACTACAGGATTTGAATTTTATACTTGAATTCTGTATTCAAATAAGTAATAAATTGATTAAAAATCAATGCCCGCTTCCAAAAATAGATTGATCATTCTTTTTACTCATAAATGAAATGAGGCTTCCCTTAATACAATCCAACACCGAAAATGTTTTGTTTTGATTATAGGGGCTAAGTGAGACTTCTTTTAATACTTTATCTTTTTCAATTTCTTTATTTTTTTTCTCTTCCTTTTCTATCCTCAAAAAGCGATTCGTCTATACAAAATGGCGATTTGTCGATTTTTGTAAATGCGTTCTATTAAAATATTAAACCTTTGTTTTAATAAGCTATCAAAAAGACATTAAAAATAAATACAATCTTATAATTTTATGAAACGAATAATCCTTTCTTTATTCCTGTTTGGACAGGTTATTTGCCAAATTCAGGCACAGGATACAAAGGTCGCGGTTTCCGGTACTGTTTGGGATAACGAGACTAATTCAGCGATTGAACAGGCCACTATTCAAATATTATCTTTGCCGGATAGTACGTATATAAATGGTAATGTAAGCTTGGCTGACGGAAAATTTTCTTTACCCGCTGTGATTCCGGGAAAATATTTGCTGAAGGTGTCATATGTAGGCTATAGTCCGGTATGGCAAACTCTACAACTTACGGCAGGTCATCCCAAGATGGATGTCGGGCAGATAAAACTTTCAGCGGAAGGAATCTTGATGAAAGAAACGTTAGTAACCGCAGAACTTCCTCCTGTACAAATGGTGGAGGATACTGTAGTCTATAATAGTTCAGCCTATAGGGTACAGGAAGGAGCAGTATTGGAAGAACTAGTGAAAAAATTGCCGGGCGCAGAAGTGGATGATGATGGAAACATTTCTATTAACGGTAAAACGGTAAAGAAGATTTTGATGAAGGGCAAAGAGTTTTTCGGTGATAACAAAGATATTTCTATGAAAAACATTCCGGCTGATATGGTGGATAAAATTAAGGCTTATGAGAAAAAGTCGGATATGGCGCGTGTAACTGGGATAGATGATGGAGAAGAGGAAATGGTGCTTGATTTGACCGTGAAGAAAGGTATGGATAAAGGATGGTTTGGTAATGCTGACTTAGGCGGAGGTACAAAAAGCCGGTATTCAACAAAGTTTATGTTGAATCGTTTTGCGGATGGTCAGCAATATTCAGCTATCGGTTCTATGGGAAATACAGGCGATCCTGGATTCAGTCGTCGGGGAGGTGGAGCACGTGGAGGAGCCGGAGGCTTGCGCACAAATAAAATGGGAGGTTTTAATTTCGCCATGGATACCCAAAAGTTAGAGCTCGGTGGAAATATTAATTATAGTTATGGTAAGAATGATACGCAAAGTAAATCAGCTTCAGAAACATTTTTGGAAAGTGGTAATTCGTTTTCTAATTCGTTGAGTAAGAGCTTGAGTCGGTCAACCAAATTTAACGGAGAGTTCCGTTTGGAATGGAGACCGGATTCTATGACAAATATTATATTTCGTCCGCAATTCTCTTACAGCTCATCGAAAGCGGATTCCTATAGCGAATCGGCCACCTTTAATGAAGATCCTTATGTAGAAGGAATTACCGATCCGTTAGCACAGCTCGATGACGAACGGTTGAGAGATATTCGAGTTAACTCGCAAACGCGTTTGTCGCAAACGGATGGAAGTTCCAATACATTTAAAGGTACGTTACAAATAAATCGGAAATTGAATAATAGTGGGCGTAATGTCACGTTTCGCGGTTCGGTGAATTATTCGGATCAGAAGAATGAGCAAATATCACAATCTCGTATTGATTATTACCAGATTGAAGGACGTAATGAAGATATTAATCGTTATATTACTACTCCTACTAAGAATTGGAATTATATGGGACAGTTGACTTATAGCGAACCCATTATGAAGAATACATTTTTGCAATTCAGCTATAAGTATCAGTATAAATATTCTAAAAGTGATCGTTCTACCTATAATATCGGAGAGTTTGATTTTCCGTTTTTACCTGACGGATATAATGATGAGGCGAATTATGATGCAGACCAAAGCAAGTTTGCCGAATATAAAAACTACATAAATGATATCTCCGTTTTGTTACGCATCATTCGTCAAAAATACCAGTTAAGTGCCGGATTGACATTGATGCCTCAAAAGTCGGAAATGAGTTATCGAAAAGGTGACTTGGATACGTTAGTCAACAGATACGTAACAAATTTTACCCCTACTCTTGATTTTCGTTATCGTTTTTCAAAGCAGACCCAACTGCGTGTTAATTATCGTGGTACTACCGATCAACCGAGCATGACCGATTTGTTGGATGTGACCGATAATTCCGATCCGTTGAATATCTCAACCGGTAATCCGGGTTTGAAGCCTTCGTTTACTAATTCATTGCGTATCTCTTTCAATACATATAATATGGAACTTCAAAGAGGGATTATTTCCGATTTGAATTTTAATAATACATTGAACAGCATTAGTAACAAGGTGACGTATGATCCGGAAACCGGAGGGCGTATTACCCGCCCGGAAAATATCAATGGAAATTGGAATGTCAGGGCTTTATTTGGTTTGAATGCATCCTTAAAAAAGAATCAGAAGTATACGTATAGTACTTATACGAGTGCTAATTATAGCAATCAGGTTTCTTACTTTTCACAAGGAAGTAGCGAATCGGCAAAAAGTACGACTCGTTCCATGGTGTTGGGTGAGAGATTAAGTGGCGGTTATCGGGCTGATATGTTTGATTTCAATTTGAATGGTTCCATTAACTATAACCATTCGCGAAACTCGATGCAGGAAAATAGCAATCAGGATACTTATGATTTTTCTTACGGTTGCGATGCAAACCTGCGTTTTCCGTGGAATATGTCATTGTCGACGAGTCTCTCTAATAGTTGTCGTCGCGGATATAGCGATGCTTCTATGAACCGTGATGAATTGATATGGAATGCACAAATATCTCAAAGTTTCTTGAAAGGCAATGCAGCAACTGTTAGTTTTCAAGTTTTTGATATCCTTCATAATCAAAGTAATATCAGTCGAAGCATTACTTCATCAATGCGGAGAGATACGGAGTATAATTCGATAAACAGCTATTGTATGCTGCACTTTATTTATAAGCTGAATTTGTTCGGAGACAAAGACAGTCGTAGTAAGATACGGAATATGCATCGTCGTAGCGGAGGTCTTGGGGGACCTCCTCCGGACGGTTTTGAAGGCGGTCATGGCGGTATGGGTGGTTTTGGTGGTCGTAGAAGGTGATTGTTAAATAAAAGCTGAAGACTTAAATAGAGATAAATATTACTCAAAGGCTTGGTTGATAGTATCTCTACGGTCGTCATTAATGTATATATAGTTAATTAGCCGTCTCTTAAAAATATAGTATTCTTCGACTATTGATTAAATGGAATCGATATTTCTTTGAGAAATCTGCAAGATTTTGTATCTCCATACTTTAAATCTTGCAGATTTTATGATAAATGAAACTATTTTTGTAATATCTGGCGCATGTTTTGAAAGATGGAAAATAACGTATGGAGCGTTTTTTTTGGGGGGGGGTGAAATACTGATATATAAATTGTTCTTTTATTTAGAAAGTGATACTATTCCTGTGATATGAGCTATATCGTAAACGGAAGAAATTACCTGCGTTGAAGTGATATAAGGCTTTGTAAAACATGTGGAGAGGTATGGTGTATATAGACTTATAATTTAAAACAGACATCCGAAACACATTGTGTTTATGGGATGTCTGTTTTAAAGTAAATAACTAAAGTGTTTTATTTTTTAATGGAGTCAAACCAGTCTTTGGTAATGGAAACGCGTTCTTCCATCCATTCTACTACCGGATCTACAGCAATAATCATAGGTACTTCGCCTTTACCCGGGAATTGGATGATATGAACATTTTCGTTGCTGCCGCCTTTTACCTTAGCGAAAATATTGTTTGTTTCAGGATTCCAACCGGTAATCGTGTACTCTGTGTTCGGCTCCACATTCATCTGGCCTTTCATCTCTTCCAATAGGGTTTCACCTATGGTCAGACTGAAAGGAAGGGTACCTCCTAAATGGCGAATCACAGCCTTTTGCTTGTCGCTTATGTATTCCTCCTTAGTTACCACGCCATTAGCCGTTGTGATTTTCTTTACGCGTTCTCGTGTAACATCCACTACGATGTCATTGAAATCGAAATCATCTGTGGAGCCAAGGTCTTCTATCATATAACGTTTAGTTTTGATTTCTTTTACCTCATTATTAATAATTTCGATAGGTTGGGGTACATTCGGATTACCATATACTAAAAAGACAACATCGTTTAAATCCCAATCAGAACTTTTAAGGTCGGCGTCTTCACATCCGATAATCATTACTTCATTGTCTTTCTCAATGTTGCTGGGACGCGGACAATCTTGCAAAGCCAGCATCATGCCATTGAGAGAAGATTGCTTTGTATCGGTTTTTGCATAACCTGACATACCTTTAGTAACTTTTAAATAGAAATACATGGTTTCTCCCGCAATGTCTGTTAAGTCAAAAGTGTATTGGAGAGCTCGTACAGCATGTACACCTATTGTGTTTTCTTTTACATTTTCCCATTTATTCCCTTCTTTCTCTTTATATTGAATACCCTCAGACTTGGACCATATTTTAGTCTCTTTTTTGCCAACTACCATATAAAGTTCCCACTCCATGCCAGCTTGCCCCTGATAAATGGGGACGATTGTAAACGTGTTGTTGGGCACAGTCATCATAAAAGGAGTACCTAAGCTTTTATTGTTTTTTCCTTCTTTCAATTTGTTGTTAAGCCAATTTAAAGTTCCCTGTTCCACTTCATACCAATTTCCTTTGACTGGGTCATAATTGATGTTGGCCCGGGTAGCCTTGTATTGCGGATATACTGATGTGGCGTCCCATGAATAGTCTGCATCGAACTTACCGAAATTTTTGATGAACTTCGCCTCGTATTCTGCTTTCAATAGTCCTTCTTCCCTTGTGGGGTCGTACAAATTCTCGTTGCTGTTACATGCGGATAGAGTAAATATGCCTATCACACTGCCTACTATTAAACCTTTAACTTTTGTTTTCATAAATGTATGTATTATATTTGATTTATTTCGTCATTGATATTTTGAATAGATCATACACAATATGCCGACAATTGATTCGTCTTCTCATCCGGTAATATGATTTGTTAGCAAAGAACGGCAATAAAGTAATTTGATGTTAATACTCACGGCGCGTCTTTTATAATGTATGACGCATTTTTTAATGCGCAAAATGCATTATATGACGCATCTGGGGGGGGGTAAAATATTGATATATAAATAATTAATTTGTTTATAAAGTGATAGTCAAGTTGTAACGTTATTTGAGCCGTATGTAATAAGAATATGTAGTTTGCGTTCAGATATACAGAGAGAATATCCGAACATTTGACAACAAATCTCGTGAACTTTAATAGCATTCATTATGGACTTTGTACGTTGTCGTTCCTTAAAAATATAGTATCCTTCAACTATTAATTAAATGGAACAAATATTTCTTTGAGAGGTCTATAAGATTTTTTCTCTTCATACTTTAAATCTTGCAGATTTGGTGATGAATGAAATCATTTCGCATCTCTCATTATTTAGTTCGCCAGTTGGTAGAACTGGAATCATCCATTAGTGTGAATGTTCTATTGGTAGTTGCCGTATATAACTTCAGAAGAGCAATGAAAGCTCTTCTAGGTCTGATAGAAAAAATCAGCGAGAGCTTATTCTATGATAACATCTCGCCAAAATATGCTTTTTAAGGGACAACTAATTAGGTCTTTTTCTTTCTTTCGTTAAAAAAGAACTTTATTTGCAGAATATGAGGTAAATGTCTCTTGCAATCATTCCTTTTTCTTTTATTTTTGCACGCAAGTAAATACAAAGCGATGGATGGAAGTTTTTTATTGAATCATATCGTATCGGTTGTTTTCGTTTTTTTGTATCTGATTATGGTTACGGGGCTTGTGGTAATGCTGGTTCTGGATAATCGTAATCCGGTAAAGACGATGGCGTGGATGGTCGTGTTGCTCTTTTTGCCGATAATAGGTGTTGTTCTCTATTTCTTTTTTGGAAGAAGTACTCGTAAAGAACGGCTTATTAGTAAGAAAAGTGCCGATATGCTGGCTAAAAAGTCTTTGCATGGTTTCATCTCTCAATCTTCTTTCGAATTGCCCGACGAACATTTTTCGCTTATTCAATTGTTCCGAAAACTAAATCGTGCCCTTCCTTTTGAGGATAATTACAATGAGGTATATACAAATGGCTATACCATGTTGCATTCGCTGATTCGTGAAATAAGTCACGCCAAGCATCATATTCATCTTGAATTTTATATTTTTGAGAATGATTCCATCGGGCGTCTAGTACGCGATATTTTAATTGATAAAGTGCGGGAAGGGGTGGAAGTGCGTTTGCTATATGATGATGTAGGGTGTTGGCATGTATCCAATCGCTTTTTCGATCAAATGCGAACAGCCGGTATAGAAGTCAGAGGCTTTCTGAAGGTTCGTTTTCCTTTGTTTACCAGTAGAATAAATTATCGGAATCATCGCAAGATTGTGATTATTGATGGACAGGTAGGATTTATCGGAGGAATGAATATAGCTGAACGTTATTTGAAACCCAGAAAATACGGTGTATGGCGAGATACACATTTAATGATAAAGGGGCGTGCCGTGTATGGATTGCAAAGTAACTTTCTGATGGATTGGTTCTTTGTAACACGTTCGTTGATTACGGCTTCCAAATATTATCCGCCGATAGATGTGTGCGGTCAGGCTTTGATTCAGACAGTCACCTCCGAACCGATAGGAGAATGGAAAGCCATCATGCAGGGATTATTATTGGCGATAAGTAATGCCAAGCGTTATTTCTATGTCCAGACGCCTTACTTTCTGCCCACCGAACCTATTGCGGCAGCACTTCAGACAGCTGCATTGGCAGGAGTGGATGTACGTTTAATGATTCCCGAACATGCCGATTCTATTGTTACACATTTTGGCACTCTCTCCTATGTAGAGGATATGTTAAAAGCAGGAGTGAAGGTTTATTTTTATAAAAAAGGTTTCCTTCATTCCAAATTAATGGTGTCGGATGACACCATTTCTACGGTGGGGTCTACCAATATGGATTTCCGCAGTTTTGAACATAACTTTGAGATTAATTCCTTTATTTATGATATCGAAACAGCTTTGCTGATGAAAGAGATATTCTTGCAAGACCAAAGAGACAGTATACAAATGACTATGAAAGTTTGGTTGCGCCGTTCTTCCAAACAGAAAGCGAAAGAATCTATTGTTCGGCTTCTTTCTCCGTTGCTTTAAAAAAGGAGAAGTTTACGCTACCGTAAGCACGGTGCTCTATAAAATGCGGGTCATTCTCAAAATTATTTTTCTTACCATGTTCCAATACAAATAGTCCGTCTTCTTTCAAAAGTCGGTGTTCAAAAATAAGAGAAGGAATAGTTTCCAATCCTTTCAGTTCATAAGGCGGATCGGCAAAAATGAAATCGAACTGTTCGTTGCAACGGTCAATAAAACGGAAAACGTCTGCCCGTATAGGAATACATTTGTCTGTCTTCACTTCTTCCATAATCCGGTTGATGAAAGCATAGTGTTGTGGGTCTTTCTCTACCGAGACTACTTTTTCACATCCTCGCGATACTAGTTCAATGCTGATACTCCCTGTTCCGGCAAATAAATCGAGTGCTGATACATTTTCCTCAAAATCCATGTAATTAGACAGAACATTGAATAAGTTTTCTTTGGCAAAATCTGTCGTCGGCCGTGCTTTAAAGGTACGGGGCACATCGAATCTTCTTCTTTTATATATTCCGCTGATAACTCGCATAGGCTTAAATGTCACATAAATATGAAGTTTGTAAATCGAATGGTATCTCTTCAATCTTAGAAAATTCAGAACGGTTGAATTCTGCTGTCGGGTTGATAATATATACTTGCCGGAGATATTTCCGTAGATTTTGTATAAGTATCTCCTTTTCGGGAATGATTCCTGCCAGATGAAGTTCATCACGGTTTTGGTCATAATCCAATTGCTTCCATATATATAATAGGTAATATATATAATCGTTGGATTGCTTGCATGAGAACGTATTCAATAACAATAGTTTACCTCTATCGAAGCACAAAGTAGTCAGGTTACCGCGTTGCAGGTAAGCATATATCTTTTTACTGTTGCCCAGATAACTCTTTCCTGTAAAGTATTCAGTAAGCGGGCTGGCAATGGTATAAAATTTGGCTTCCGGAAATTGTTCTTTCAATAGCTGGTATACTGTTTTGTTCAAGGAATAAAGCATAACGATATTGGTTTTAGGCAATATGTTATAAAGGACGAGGTCATTACTTACTTTGGAATAATTCTGATAATAAAGTTCTTCCATCTGTTCTTCATCGAAAATTTCAAAAGGAACAGGCATATAATTTGTTTGCACTATATAAATGCGTGTCCGTTTATAAGGCAGTCTGAGGAAATCATTTTGTTGGAGCATTCCCTTTATATTAGCAGCCATTGATAAAGAACGTTCTATTTTATAAGGCATATAATAGAACGAATGGTCAAGTAACGGATTATACACAGAAAAAGAAAATCCATCCGTACTGAGACGGATGGATAAAGTATATTGTTCTGAATTATTAAAGTTGAAATTCTCAATCATTATTCCCAGTTACCTGCGTTGTTATTCGGAACCTCAATATCACCAACTTTCAAACCAGGGAATCTTTCCAATTTGGTTTGCATGTCAATCAAAGCGTCCAACTCTTGTTTGTTCAAACCGGTCAAGTAAGCGGTGTACGGAGTTTTAGCCTCGAACAAATAGAATTTAGCTCCGGATTTGGTGCTGTCTTCTTTAATGGCCATTTCAAATGTCGCTCCGTTTCCGAATGGAACATAGCGTAATGAGTCTGCGTTATAACCACGTCCATAAATCGTATCGACCATGGCTACCCAAATGGTATCGCGTTTAAAGTTCATCAATCCCGCAGCTTGCACTTCTTTCCAGTTGTTGGTACGTTTGGCTTTGCTAATCATAGCCATTGCTTTTTCTTCTGTCATACCGGCTTCCAGTTGGTCATCGCTGAGGACACCTTCTTTTTTAATGAAAGGAAGTTTTGCGGTTTTCACGAAAGTGATCAATGAATCAAAGCTGTCAGTGTAGCGTCCGCCGTGTAGACTCCGATACTCCACTTGGGCTTTACGGATGTCAATAAGTCGTGCTTTAATTTGTTCTTCTCTAGCATCTTTTTCCTTGTTGAACTGTATTGGTCCCATGATGCTTTCATAGCACAGATATAACAGACCAACCACACAAGCAGCTAAAATGATATTAAATACTGTTTTCATGATATAAATACGTTTTTTTTAGTTTATATTCGTACGGCAAAAATAAGTAAATAAATATAAATAGCGAGAAGTTACACGAACTTTTTCATATAGAAAAATGATAAATAATTATTTAGAGCGACAAATTAAGGAAAATTTTCATTTTCCACCTACTTCTGAGCAGGATAAAGCGATTCAGATGTTATCTGAGTTTCTTTTGTTTAATGCTTCCGGGGAGATATTTGTATTGAGAGGTTATGCCGGAACCGGTAAGACTTCATTAGTGGGGGCATTAGTAAAAACCTTGGATGCGTTGAAACAGAAATCGGTGTTGATGGCGCCGACCGGAAGAGCTGCAAAAGTTTTTTCACTTTATGCTGGGCATCCGGCTTTCACCATTCATAAGAAAATATACAGGCAGAAATCATTTTCTAATGAGTTGACAAACTTTTCTTTGAATGATAATCTTTATCAGCATACCTTATTTATAGTAGACGAGGCTTCGATGATAGCCAATGATGGATTGTCGGGTCCCGTGTTCGGTACGGGGCGTTTGCTCGATGACTTGATACAGTATGTTTATTCCGGTAACGGGTGTCGTTTGTTGTTGATGGGAGATACGGCCCAGCTTCCTCCGGTAGGCGAGGAGGAAAGCCCGGCTTTATCGGCCGTTGCATTACAAGGTTACGGCTTAAGCGTTAAGGAAATAAATTTGACTCAGGTGGTGAGGCAGCTGGGCGATTCGGGCATTTTGTGGAATGCTACAGTTTTGCGCAGTCTTATTTCATCGGACCAGGTAGATGAACTGCCTAAAATCAAGTTCTCTTGTTTTGCGGATATCCGCAATTTATCCGGAAATGAATTGATAGAAACTTTAGAAGAAGCTTATCGTCGGGACGGTATGGAAGAAACAATGGTTATCTGTCGTTCCAATAAACGTGCCAATTTATATAATAGCGGTATACGCAACCGAATTCTTTATCGGGAGGAGGAACTTTCTTCAGGAGATTTGTTGATGGTAGCTAAAAACAACTACTATTGGACGGAACAAAGCAAGGAAATTGATTTTATTGCTAACGGGGATATTGCCGTGGTGCGCCGGGTACGCCATACACGGGAACTGTATGGTTTTCGTTTTGCCGAAGTGTCATTGGTTTTTCCGGATTATGATAATTTCGAGTTAGAAGCTAATATTTTGCTGGATACGTTGCATACTGACTATCCCTCACTTTCCAAAGCAGATAACGATAGGTTATTTTATACTGTTTTGGAGGATTATGCGGATATTCCGCAGAAGAAAGAACGGATGAAGAAAATGAAAGCTGATCCTTATTACAATGCTTTGCAAGTGAAATACGCTTACGCTGTAACCTGCCATAAAGCGCAAGGCGGACAATGGAAATCAGTTTTTCTCGACCAAGGATATGTTACGGAAGATAATCTCACTCCCGATTATTTCCGCTGGCTTTATACAGCGTTTACCCGCGCTACGGAAACTTTATATCTGGTGAATTGGCCCAAAGAACAAGTGTGGAATGAGGAGTAAGTGCGAGAGAAGGGCTGTTTTTATTCCTGATAAACGGAAATCTCTTCTATCTTACTGCCTGGTTTGAAATCGTGTAGGAAAAACTTCGGCTCTTTCTCATTGACAAATACATCTTCGTATTTATTCAGTCCGGATGGGGTAAGGTATTTGCTTTTTAGTTCGATAGCGATGCAGCCGTCTAATACGGCGCCGTAATATTCCCCTTCAATTTGCCATTCCACGTCAGACAGATTTACTAAGTCCTCTAGAGGTGAGCCGGGATGTAACCCTTGTTCCGTTACGATGCGGGGAGAATACACGGTTATATAATGTACGCATCCTTCATCTTCCTGAACTATATTTATTTCCATCACTTTAACTTTACCTTGATAGAAAATATATTGGTCATGCGGCGGATCGGCTTGGAAGTCATTGGGATCTCCTCCGGAAATGAATTTCTTCTCTACCCTATTGTATAATCCTTCACACAGAGCCGGGATGTCTGTCTCCTTCATTCCCATCTGTATGCAGCCTACTCCTTGCCGGGTAAGCGTGAATGTCTTTTCCTGTGCATCTGCCATTGTGCACCACATCATTGATATTCCTATTAATAAGGTATAAGCCTTCATCTTTTAAATATGCTGGATTTGATATCGCAAAGCTACGAAATCTTTTTAATTGGAGTATGTTTTCTTTCTTTATTTGTGGAAGTAGGAGGCATATTCGTATAAAATGAATAATCTGAGCCGAAAGGATCTGAAAGGAATGGATCAAAAAGATATCAATACATCAATACGATTGATAGGAGTTTTGATCGTTGTCCAGTTTCTTCCAAATGTTGTGCTCTCACGAAATATAGGAACAACAGTTGACGGATTACGATATTTGGAATTTATAATAGAGTAGGTCAAGTGATGTATACTATGTATAAGGGTATTCGGTGAGAATTTTATAATTTTTATCGGACTATAAGAAACTAAATGAGATTTCAACTCTCTCCGGATGGAACTGTATGATAAAATATCCGTTCGATAATGAGTGAAATAGCATTAGCCGAAATGTTAATGAACAGACGCAAATTTGCTTTGAAAATTCACATTCTCTAACGTGAATGGTTGCGATGAAAACCATTCTTTCTGAGTTTGTCTTAAGAAAGGCTATTCTTCCGATACAATGCTTTTCAAGGAATTGAATGTGAATGAATGTAAAAAACGAGGAAGGGTAACACAGATTTCTTCTTAAGATGGTGCGGAACTTCTACTGAATGACTGCTGTTGCGCAGTAGAAGTTCGGTAGGAATGTAACAGAGGTTTTCGTCGTAATTCTACTGCGCGATGATTAAACTTCTACTGAATAATGAGGAAAAGTAAGCTTATGCGGTATTCATAAGGCAGATATTCTCTAGTTTCAATGCTTTAGTAGTTAACGAATGCAAAAGCATGCATATGGAACGTTTACCAGACATCAGGGGAAAAGGAGCGTTCATTTTGCCAGCCGATGTGCACTTTGGGAATATAAAGCTCCTAACCGTTTGAAAACCAGTATCTCCCTATCTAACCGAAAACCTTTGTCTTCCGACATCGCAGTGGCGTTTTGAAGCTTAATGGTAACTTATTAAGAACCAATGTCTTACTAAAACTATAAAAAAGAGTGGAGTAGGAGATGCGTTAATATATGTATTTCATTGTTAATGCACTTTGTTGTAATACAGAGGATTGTATGGATAGCGAGGGGAGAAATAATTAATCACCTCAGCCGGGGGAACTAACCGATAATGTAAAATAGTCCGATAGATAGAGATATAGTTACCAAGTCGGACTGACGTAGATACGGGTAATCAATGACGTACTTTGTTTGTGAAAGTGACGTACTTATGCTTGCAAATCTTGGTCCGGATGTTGCTTATTGCCTATTCCTGCGTAGCACTGTGTATGTTATTACGTAGAGCTCTGTACCTGGCGATGTAGGCGGCGATACTATCTGTAGCCGATGAGAGTTAAGATATTTATGGGATAAAGTAATTTTCTGCATGGAATAATTCGTTAACTTTGTCCCCATAGTCTTTTATCGAATAAAAATGAAAAACATATCTTGGTGTATACTGGCCGGATGGATGTTTCTTTCCTGTTCCGGCAAATTTTATGAACAAACTCAGAATGGAGTAACTGTCAGAGTGCAGCAGAAATCTCCGCAACAAGCGCGATACATACGCTTTCGGGTAATGGGAGATAAAATCATCCGGGTATCCGCGACTCCCGATAAACGTTTTGCCGATCCGGAAAGCTTAGTGATTCTTCCTTCCCGACAACAAACTCCGTTTTCGGTTTTCCGACAGGGCGATACGATAACTCTTTCCACAAAAGAGGTGACAGCTTCGGTAAAAGCTTCTACCGGTGAGGTGTGGTTTACCGATGAGAACGGAACTATGTTGCTGCAAGAAAATAAGGGAGGAGGAACATCGTTTATGCCGATAGAAGTGGACGGTACGAAGGGATATACCATCCGTCAGCTTTTTGAATCTCCCGAAGATGAATCGTTTTATGGGTTGGGGCAACATCAGTCGGATGAGTTTAACTATAAAGGAAAAAACGAAGAACTGTTTCAATATAATACCAAGGTTTCGGTTCCGTTTGTCGTATCTACCAAAAACTATGGTCTTTTGTTGGATAGCTATTCGTTGTGTCGTTTCGGAAATCCGCACGATTATTCCCAGTTGAACCGGTTGTTCAATTTATATAATAAGGTAGGGGAGAAAGGATCTCTTACCGGAACGTATGTGCCGAAGAAAGGCGCTACGTTGGTACGCGAAGAGGATTCTCTTTATTTTGAGAACCTGAAAACCATAAAGAATCTTCCGCAGAAGTTCCCTTTGGCCGGTTCGGAGGTGACCTACGAGGGGGAAATAGAACCTCTACAGACCGGTGAATACAAGTTTATTCTTTACTATGCAGGCTATGCAAAGGTATATATGGATAACAAGTTGGTTGTGCCCGAACGGTGGCGCACGGCATGGAATCCGAACAGTTATAAGTTCTCCGTAAATCTGGAAAAAGGGAAACCTGTTCCTTTAAAAGTGGAATGGCGGCCCGACGGAGGAGAATCGTACTGCGGATTGCGTGCATTGGCTCCTGTGCATCCGGCGGAACAAGGCAAACAGTCGTGGTGGAGTGAAATGACTCCTCAGCTCGATTACTATTTTATAGCAGGCGACACTCCGGATGAAGTAATCAGTGGCTATCGTACCCTTACAGGTAAATCGCCTGTCATGCCGAAATGGGCGATGGGGTTCTGGCAGAGCCGCGAACGCTATAAGACTTCTGAAGAAATAGTTGCTGCGCTGAAAGGTTTCCGGAACAGGCGGATTCCGATCGATAACATTGTACTCGATTGGAGCTATTGGCCTGAAGATGCTTGGGGAAGTCATGATTTCGACAAAACACGCTTTCCGGATCCGAAAGCGATGGTCGACTCGATACATGCCCTGAATGCTCATATGATGATTTCGGTATGGCCTAAATTTTATGTTGACACGGAACATTACAAAGCATTCGACCGGAACGGATGGATATATCGGCAAGCGGTGAAAGATAGTTTGCACGACTGGATAGGAAAGGGGTATCACTATTCTTTTTATGACGCTTACAGTGGCGAGGCCCGCAAACTGTTTTGGAAGCAAATGTACGAGAAGTTGTATCCGTTGGGGATAGATGCCTGGTGGATGGATGCAAGCGAGCCGAATGTGCGCGACTGTACCGACATGGATTATCGGAAAGCATTGTGCGGTCCCACTGCACTAGGCTCTTCCACCGAATATTTCAATGCTTACGCTTTGATGAATGCAGAAGCTATCTATAACGGGCAGCGGAATGTCGATCCGGATAAACGGGTATTTCTTTTAACCCGTTCAGGATTTGCCGGATTACAGCGCTATTCCACCGCTACATGGAGTGGGGACATTGGTACGCGTTGGGAAGACATGAAAGCGCAAATTTCCGCGGGACTGAACTTTGCCATGAGTGGTATTCCTTATTGGACAATGGATATCGGAGGTTTCTGCGTGGAGAACCGTTATGTGGCGGCACAGAAAGAATGGAACAAAAAGAAAACGGAGAATGAAGATTATAAGGAGTGGCGTGAGCTGAATACCCGCTGGTATCAGTTCGGAGCCTTTTGTCCACTTTATCGGGCTCATGGACAGTATCCTTTCCGGGAAATCTGGAACATTGCCCCGAAAGGACATCCGGCGTATGAATCGGTGGTTTATTATACACAACTGCGTTATCATCTGATGCCCTATATTTATTCTCTGGCGGGAATGACTTATTTCGCTGATTATACGATTATGCGTCCGTTGGTGATGGACTTTGCATCGGACACTGCCGTTCACGATATCGGAGACCAATATATGTTCGGACCGGCGTTGATGGTCTCTCCCGTATATCGTTATGGCGAACGTTCGCGGGAGATGTATTTCCCGAAAGCCGAGGGCTGGTATGACTTCTATACCGGTGCATACGTTTCCGGTGGAGAGAAGAAAACGGTGGATGCGCCTTACGGGCGGATTCCTTTACACGTACGGGCCGGAGCGATTATTCCCTTCGGAGAGGAAATGCAATATACCGACGAGAAACCGGCGGATCATATTCAGTTGTATGTATACCGGGGTGCTGACGGAGAATTTACTTTGTACGAAGATGATGGTATAAGCTATCATTATGAACGGGGACAGTATGTCACGATACCGTTTAGATATAGTGAAGCGGATGGAACGTTGACGATTGGCGAGCGTAAGGGAGAGTTTCCCGGAATGTTGAAAGAGCGTACTTTTACCGTAATACCTGTAAGTAAGGAGAAACCGCGGGGTTTCTGTCCGGAAGCGGGAGGCATCGTTGTGCAATACAACGGAACTCAACAGGTAATCCGTTTGTAGCGATAAAGAGAAAAATAACAAGTAAAACAATCATAAGATGAAAAGACATTTTATAGTAATCGGTTTGTTAGCGGTTTTAACTGCTAATGCGTCTCTTACGGCGCAAACTCCGGTTTATCTAGACGATATGCAGCCCATTGAGGCACGTGTGCGTGACGCTTTAAGCCGTATGACTTTGGAGGAAAAGGTGCGCATGAGCTATGCGCAAAGCAAATTCAGTTCTCCGGGTTGTCCCCGTCTCGGTATTCCTGAACTGTGGATGAGTGACGGCCCGCATGGCGTTCGGGCAGAGATAAACTGGAATGATTGGGGATATGCCAAATGGACGAACGATAGTTGTACGGCTTTTCCGGCCCTTACGTGTCTGGCCGCTACTTGGAATCCTCAACTGTCTGCCCGTTATGGAAAGGCAATAGGCGAGGAAGCCCGCTACCGTAAAAAGGATGTCCTGCTGGGCCCCGGCGTGAATATTTGCCGTACCCCGTTGAACGGGCGAAACTTTGAGTATATGGGTGAAGACCCTTATCTGGCATCGGTTATGTGCGTGCCTTATATTCAGGAAATACAAAAGAACGGAGTGGCAGCCTGTGTGAAACATTTCGCGTTGAACAATCAGGAGGTGTGGCGCGGACATATCGACGTGCATTTAAGCGATCGTGCTTTATATGAAATCTATTTGCCGGCATTCAAGGCTGCTGTAGAACAAGGCGGCGCATGGAGCATAATGGGAGCATATAATAAGGTAAGGGGAACTCACGCCACTCATAATAAATTGCTGAATAACGATATTCTGAAAGGTGAATGGAAGTTCGACGGTTGTGTGATTACCGACTGGGGAGCTGCGCATGATACGTATGAGGCAGCCATGTACGGACTGGATATAGAAATGGGTTCGCATACCAACGGATTGACTTCGGAATCGGCGTTTACGTATGACGATTATTATCTGGGCAAAGCCTATCTGCGCATGATAAAGGAAGGAAAAATACCGATGGAAACGGTAGATGAGAAAGCATCTCGGGTCTTACGGCTGATTTTCCGTACGGCTATGAACCGTCATAAACCTTATGGTTCGATGGCAACGGAAGAACATTATCAAGTGGCGCGTGAAGTGGCTTCGGAAGGTATCGTACTGCTAAAAAATAAAGAGGATAAGAACCGTAAGGCTTTACTTCCTCTTCTTCCGGGACAATACAAAAAGATTTTGGTAGTGGGCGATAATGCCACCCGTCGTCTCACGGTGGGCGGAGGATCTTCCGAATTAAAAGTCAAAGAAGAAATCTCTCCGTTAGAGGCTTTAAAAGCTGTGTATGGAAGTAGCATAGACTATGCGCAGGGATATACGGCCGGACGTCCCCGTTATGGAAAGGTAGACGCCGTTCCCAAAGCCAAGATGGATGCTTTGCGTAAGGAAGCAGTGAAAAAGGCTGCTGAGGCGGACTTGATTATTTATATAGGCGGACTGAATAAAAATCATGAACAGGACTGCGAAGCCGGCGACCGTATAACCTATGCCCTTCCTTTCGGGCAGAACGAATTGATAGAAGCTTTGCTGGAGGTAAATAAGAATCTGGTAATGGTGCTGACCAGCGGCAATGCGGTGGAAATGCCGTGGATAAAACAAGTGCCGGCTATCGTTCAATCATGGTATTTGGGTACGATGAACGGTCCGGCTTTAGTCGATGTGCTAAGCGGAAAAGTAAGTCCCAGCGGCAAACTTCCTTTCTCTTATCCGGTAAAACTCTCCGATTGTCCGGCCATTGCCATGGGAAAAATCAGTTATCCCGGCGACAGCGTTCGGCAAGAGTATAGAGAAGATATTCTGGTAGGTTACCGTTGGTACGATACCAAGAAAGTGAAGACTCTGTTTCCATTCGGTTATGGCATGAGCTACACTACTTTCGAATACGACAAACCCTCCGTATCTTCTAAAACGATGTCTGTGAACGATTCCATTGAAATCACCTTGAAAGTAAGGAATACAGGAAGCGTACCGGGTAAAGAGGTCGTACAGTTGTATATTGGCGATGAGAAGTGCAGCCTTCCCCGTCCGCTCAAGGAACTGAAAGGATTCCGGAAAGTGTCTTTGAATCCGGGCGAAGAGAAAGAAGTGAAATTCATCGTTACATCGGAAGCATTACGGTTCTTTGATGACAAACAGCATGCCTGGGTGGCAGAGCCGGGTAAGTTCAAAGCTTATATCGCTGCTTCGGCAGAAGATATCCGGGCTGTTGTTCCGTTTGTCCTTAAATAAGGTTGTGTACTTGATTCGCAGAAATACATAGCAAAGTGTTAATTTATAGACAAAGGTAACCATCTCTTAAATAAATCTGTATATTTGCAAGCCTTAGTGCTTTTGGAGAATACATACGGATCCGGAGTTGAAGAAGTTGTCACTTCGCTTGGGAGTTATAAAGGGGTAAACGGATACTCCGGTTTACGTAAACAGAAAAACGAAGGCATCCAAATACAATAGACTTTGACTCCTGAGCCTGCCAGGCAGGTTGATGACTTCTGCAACTACTTTTACTGCTGGTTTACATCATACATTATACAATATAAACAGTTGGAACATGGACAAAGAGCACGGTTTCCTTGATAAAATTAATCGCCGGGATATTTCTGCGTATAAGATATTGTACGAGGAGTATTACAATGCTTTGGTCATGTATTCTGTTAATTTTGTAGGACGTTTGAGCGTGGCGGAAGACATTGTACAGGAACTTTTTGTCTCAATCTGGGAGAAACAAATCGCCTTTCTATCGTTCACTTCGTTCCGGGTTTACTTGTATAATGCCGTCCGCAATGCTTCTATCGATTATTTGAAGCATCAGGATATTGAGGAACAATATGTTTGTTCTCTAACTGATACCTATCGAGAAGTGGTTGTGGAGCAGGATATTCAGGAAGAAGAAATACGCCGTTTGCTATATAAGGAAATTGACCGGTTGCCGGAAAAAATGCGTAAAATATTCCTGATGTATATGGAAGGGCGTAAGAACGAAGAAATTGCTTCCATATTGCAAATCTCTATCGAAACGGTAAAGACTCAGAAGAAAAGGGCTGTCAAACAAATCAGGTCCCGCTTAGGTTCCTTGTATTATTTTCTTTCCATTTTTAAAATGCTGCCTTAGGCGTTACAAGCAAAGAACTTTATTTAGTGATGATAAACTGTGGTATATTGTCAGGAAAGAGGCTCTCCAACAAGGCCATCCGGATGACGATGGCTCCATCTGTTCGCAATGCTTCGGGGGTTCCCATTCCGTAGGCCTATGGTATATTGTCCCGTAGGCCTGCGGTATAGGTATCCCGTAGGCCTGCGATATAGGTATCCCATAGGCCTACGGGACAACATGGTGTAGACCTGTGCAATAGCTGTCCGCATTGTGAGGCTGAGCTGTCTACGTTCGGACATTGCGCTGTCTGCGTTACGAGGTGGAACGGTCTATAACAATCTTCTGATATATAATTGGTTAATTACTTTTTATAGCCTTCTATATTTAATGGACATGCACATTCGAAATCAGGGTGCTACTTACCGCATTTCTACATAGTGCGGAGTGCGAAACTAAAAAATGCCCTCTCCTGTGATTTTTTTGCTTTCTTTGTCCCCCTTTTTGTTTTTTTAATCGTCTTAGATATATAAGTTAAAAAGAAATAAGGATATGACCCCACCTTTTAGTTATATAGAAAGCTTGATTGTGAAGAGTTTGTTCGGCACATTGTCGGAGGAGGAACATCGACAATTGGAACAGTGGAAGAATGAATCGCCCGAGCATTCGGCTCTATATGAAAAGATTGCCCAAGAGCAGAATTTAGTTGCTTTTTATCAGCAATATAAAGAAATCAATACCCAGAGAGCGTGGACGCAGTTTAAAAGAAGGGTGGATTCATCTTATCGCATGCGGCGGATGTTACGCTATGCCGCCTCCATCCTGTTGCCTTTATTAGTCATAGGAGGATTGACGTTGTATTTCTATGACGGCTCTTCCGGCTTGCATACGGCGGAAGTCATATATCCGGGTTTTTCTCAGGCTACATTGGTATCCGGTAATGGAGTGAAATTGATACTCGAAGATGATTCTTTGCAGCATATTCCCACTGGTAAAGGTTTGGTGGCTACCTTAAAGAAAGGAGAACTTTCTTATTTTCAGGAAGAAGAAAGTGTGGCCGATAAAGATACGGTTTTTCCGGATAACATTTTGCAGACTCGGGTGGGAAACGAGTTCCGCATAACCTTGGCCGATGGGACCCGTGTACACCTCAATTATAATACCATCTTAAAATATCCGGTAGTGTTCGGTAAGCGAGCGAGAGTAGTTTATCTGCAAGGAGAGGCGTTTTTCGATGTCGCTCCAGATAGTGACCGTCCTTTTTATGTGGTAACCGAAGGAATGAAAATAAAACAATATGGAACATCGTTCAATGTGAACGCCTACTCTCCCCACAATACGTCCGTTGTGTTGGTAAAAGGAAGCATCGGAGTAATATTGGATGATACTCAGAAGGAAGCGATGCTTAAACCCGGTCAGAAAGCGATGTTGGATAAAGACAGGGAAGATGTACGGATAGACGAAGTAAACGTAGAGAAATATACGGCTTGGAATGAAGGTTATTTCTATTTTGAAGATGAAAGCCTTGCAAGTATTATGCAAACCCTGTCCCATTGGTATAATGTGAAAGTGGAATTCCGCTCGTCGGAGCTGAAAACGTTGCATTTTACCGGAATACTCGATCGTTATAGTGTAATTAATCCTACCCTTCGTGCGATTAGCCGTACGGTAGATGTGAAAATGAAAATAGAGAGAAATACAATTATAATTTCCAATTAAACAAGTAATTAATTATGAAAGAGAAAAGAATTATTGGTCTTTTCCTTTGTTGTTGCCTATTGTTGCCGGGGCTTTTGTATGCCCAGTCGTCAAGAACAGTAACATTGGATTTGAAAGAAGCGCCTGTGAAAGTTTTCTTTGATGCTATCAGGAAGCAAACAGGCTTAAGTTTTGTGTACAATACAGAGCAAACCAAAGCAATGAAGCCCATTACGGTTTCGGCTGAGAATGAAACGGTGGAATCTGTCTTGAACAAGGTGTTTACCGGAACCGAATTTTCTTATCAGATTGAAGATAAGATTGTAACCATTGTGAAGAAAGAAAAAAGCGTGGGGAGGGGTAAAAGAATAAGTGGTAATGTAAAAGACCATTTAGATAGTCCCATGCCCGGCGTAAATGTAGTGTTACAGGGAACTACGGTTGGTTGTACCACAGACATTGACGGAAATTATACGCTAGATATTCCCTATGATGGAAAATTGGTATTCTCGTTTATGGGGATGGAACCGCAAACTATCCAGAGTAAAGGGAAAACAATCATTAATGTTGTATTGAAGGAAAATACCCAAATGATTGACGAGGTCATCGTGAACGGATATTTTACTAAAAACAAATCCAGCTTCACTGGTAATGCCGTAGTGGTGCAGAAAGATGAACTGGCAAAAGTCTCAACCAATAATATCATGCAGGCCTTGCAGGTGTTCGATCCCTCGTTCCGTCTGCAAGAAGATCTGGAAGCCGGCTCTAATCCGAACGTCGTTCCGCATATACGGGTTCGAGGCGACTCCGGTTTGGGAAGCGCGTTTACGGAAACCACGTTGAAAAACGATCCGAATATGCCGACCTTTATTATGGACGGATATGAGGTAACAGCCGAAAAAGTATACGACTTAAATATGGATAGGGTGGAGAGTATTACTATCCTGAAAGACGCTTCGGCTACTGCTATTTACGGTTCTCGTGCAGCCAACGGCGTGATTGTGATTACAACCAAAGCACCCGAGTCAGGTAAACTTAGGGTAACTTATAATTTTAACGGTATATTACAAACACCGGACTTAACCGATTATAATTTAATGAATGCGGCTGAAAAGCTGGAAACGGAACGTTTGGCAGGCCGCTATGACAATGATGATCCTTATTCCATACAATTGGCAGATATGGATTACGCTTTGCGCCTTAGCAATGTGGTCAGAGGAGTAGATACGTATTGGTTGTCTCAGCCGATTCAGACTATCTTGGGACATAAACATTCGCTTTATATAGAAGGAGGCGACGATAGTTTCCGTTACGGGGTGGATGTGAATTATCAGGATAATCCCGGTGTGATTAAAAAATCTTCTCGCGACCGTTACGGACTAGGATTTAAGCTACAGTATAATCATAAAAATAAGCTACTGTTCCGAAATGATATTTCCGTCAACAGGGTGAAGTCAAAAGAGTCTCCGTATGGTTCTTTCACCGATTATGCCAATACCAATCCTTATTGGCCGACGAAAGACGAGAATGGGAAATTGATAAAGCAGTATCAGCAATATCAGTCCTATTCGTATGTACTATTGAATCCGCTCTACGAAGCGCAATTGAACCACCGCGATGAAAAGGAATATTTGGAAGTAACCAATAACTTCGATTTCGATTGGTTCATTACAGATGCGTTACGTTTAAAAGGACGTGTTTCGTATACCTTGCGCAATGATCATAGTTATCGTTTTATCGACCCGCAGTCGAGCCGTTATAATTCGTATGCCTATGAAGAGGGAGACGGTGTAACGAATAAGGGTGAAGCTTATAATTATGACGAAAGAAGCCATAATTTGGATGCCAACTTATTGCTTACTTACAATCAGGTATTTGGAAAACATTATGTCAACGCGGCTATCGGAGGTAATATTCAAGAAGAGAAATATCAGAATACGAGTTTTAGCGTGCGGGGATTTCCTTCAGGCAATATGGATTATGTTTCTTTCGGTAAAGAGTTTGTAAATCAGTCTCCGGATGGAGCCGAAGGTGTTTCGCGTTTGTGCGGAGGCTTTTTGAATGTGAACTATACTTGGGATAATATCTATTTGTTAGACTTTTCCGGACGTTTGGACGGTTCATCTTCTTTCGGAAGCAATTCCCGTATTGCTCCGTTTTATTCTGTCGGTCTGGGGTGGAACATTCATAAAGAACCTTTCTATAAGATATCTGATGTGATGAACCATTTAAAGGTGACTTTTAATATGGGTGAAACAGGTAAGGCCTCTTTCTCTCCCTATGAAGCACAGAATATGTATACTTATTATAAAGGTAAATACTATGCAGGTGGTGTAGGGGCCATCGTTTCCGTATTGGGGAATGAAGATTTAAAGTGGGAGAAAACCCGTTCCGTGGATGTTAACCTGGAACTCGGTTTCTTGCAAGACCGGATTTCCGCCCGTGTCAGCTATTACAATAAACTGACCAATAACTTGCTTGCAGATATTACATTGCCTCAGTCAAACGGTTTCTCTTACTACAGAGATAATGTGGGAGAACTGGAGAACTCGGGATATGAAGTTATGTTAAGAGGCTTTCCTTTACGTTCCAAAGAATTGACGGTTTCTCTTTTCGGAAGCGTGGTACATAATAAGAATATTATTAAAAAGATATCCAATACCTTGAAAGCAAGGAATGAACAGGTCGATTATGAAGAAGATAATTATGAGCCCGAATACGGTAAGCGTTATGAAACGGCTAAGCCTCAGGCACAATATAAAGAGGGAGAGTCTACCACAACCATTTATGCCGTACGCTCTTTGGGAATCAATCCAATGAACGGTAAAGAAGTATATCTCGACCGATACGGTAACCCTACTTATACATGGAGCGCTGCCGATAAAGTAGCATGCGGCGATACGGAACCTACAGTATCCGGTTCTTTTGGAGCCAATGCCGATTGGAAAGGATTTAATTTGAATATGAGTTTCCTTTATCAGTATGGCGGACAGATTTACAATCAGACCTTAGTTGACAGGGTGGAAAATGCCGATTTGCGCTATAATGTAGACCGCCGAGTTTTGACGGACAGGTGGCAGAAACCGGGCGACATCGCTTCTTTTAAAGACATTAAAGATGATACGCGTACGGAAGTGACATCGCGTATGATACAGGATAATAATGTTCTTCAGTTCAAATCGTTGAGTTTATCCTATACGTTCCCTAAGAGCCTTACTCAGAAAATGATGATGGAACGTCTGAAACTGACCTTCCAAATAGAAGACTTATTCTATTGGTCGTCGGTAAAACGTGAAAGAGGTTTGGATTATCCATATTCACACTCATTTAATTTTGGATTACAAGTTCAGTTCTAATAAGTAGAGATTAATATGAAAAGAAAAATAGAAACAGCCTTATTGGGGCTATTGTTATTAACTTGCAGCGGTTGTAGCGATTGGTTAGACGTTACTCCCCAGGCTCAAGTCAATGCCGATAAACTCTTTGATACTCCCGAGGGATTTGAATCGGCTTTGTATGGAATCTATATATCGATGACGTCCACTGATACATATGGACAGAATGCGACTTATAATTTGATGGATGTTTTAGCCCAGTATTATAATGTTTATACCAATAGAAACCATGATCTTTACGAGGCTTCGGTTTATAATTATGAGAATGGCGCTATTAAGGATCTGATAGATGCCATGTGGTTACAGAATTACAATACGATTGCTAATTGTAATATATTATTAGAACGCTTGGCCCAAAAAGATGAATTATATTTTGCGGCCGGTCATTATAATTTGTTGAAAGGAGAAGCTTTAGGTATACGCGCCTATTTGCATTTCGATTTGTTGCGGGCTTTTGCGGTAAACTATTCCGTCAACCCTGATGGTATGGCTATTCCTTATGCCGAAAGTTTCACTAAGAAGATTCATCCGCAGTTGAAAGCTAAAGAAGTGGTAGAAAAGATTTTGGCGGATTTGAATGCGGCGAGAGAAGCTTTAAAATCGGTTGATCCCGTATTCGACGAGACTTTCAGAGATCAATATACGAATTATCATTATGCCCAACCCTATAAGAATGATATATTTATGTCGTATCGTGCTTATCGGATGAATTATTATGCCGTAACCGGTTTGATGGCGCGGGTATATTGTTATATAGGCGATAAGAACAATGCTTATAAATATGCTAAAGAAATTATAGATGCAGCCGATGACGGTGCTTTCTGGTTTGCATCCGAATATGATGTTTCCGCTTCGTTGAAGAATCGGGATATAGTTATGCAAAGCGAATTGCTGTTTGCGCTGAATTGTGTGGACATTCAGGATCTCTTTTATTCGTTAGATGCTTCCAATTATAAGAATCTTTCTTTATTGGAAGTTAATAATATATATACGGAATCGAGTGATTTCCGTCGTAGTTATTTAATAGGAGAAAGCTCGGTCAGCGGCAAGACGGTGAGTTATAAGTATGCCAAGATTGATTCGAGTAAAGGCGGCAAGATTCCTATGATCAGATTATCCGAAATGTATATGATTGCTGCCGAATCTTATTATTCTGTAGATAAGGATTTAGCTGCCGGATATTTAGGTAAGGTTCGCCGCATGCGCGGTATTTCGCCGGAAGTAAAATCGGATATGTATGAACATCTGATGGAAGAGATTATTTTGGAAGCTCGTAGGGAATTTGTTGGAGAGGGACAACTGTTTTATTTGTATAAACGGTTGAACCATCCGGTGATACGGAATAATGCAGAGATTGTATTGAGTACGGCACAATACTGTTTGCCGTTACCGGCTAACGAAGTAGAGTTTGGAGATAGAGAAGAAGAATATTTAAAATATTGAAGTGTATGAAGATAGTTAATATTATAATAGGATTGATTGGAACGGCTTTGTGTTGGACGGCTTGTTCCGAGGAGGATATAAATGGATATTCGGCTTGTTCTTATATCTATTTTAATAAAAGCATTAACGATAGTACGGTATTCTCTTTTGCTTATGAACCTGAACTTACGGTGGGTACGGTTTCTTTGAAGTTAAATACCATTTCCAAGTTGGAAAATTACGACAGAACTTTTGCTGTCAGATTTCTTCCGGAAGAGAGCACGGCACAAGAGGGAAGAGACTTTACTTATTCGACCAACGATTTGGTTGTAAAGGCGAATGATAGTATTGCCTATATGAAAATTGAATTAAAAAAGAACGACCATATAGCCGGGTCTTTTGTGAAAGCAGTCTTTGAGGTCGTTTCCAACGAGAACTTTGAACAAGGATTATTAAAGAACAGAAAGGCAAAAGTAATTATCTCCGATAAACTTTCCCAGCCTGCTTGGTGGGATAGATGGCACGAATCAAGTGGTTTGGGTATCTATAGCGATAAGAAATATGCGTTGTTTATTCAGGAGATAGGAATCTATGATCTGACATTGAAGGAAGATGGAGGAGAGATGGATTATTATACTATGCGCGGCTATGTACAGATGTTTAAATATTGGTTGTACGAACATCCGCAAAAAGAGGATGATGGTTCGGATATGACAGTACCTATTATCGGTTAAATTTAATGGTGAACAGATATGAAAAAAATAATAAATACGATAGCTTTATTGGGGCTTGTTTGGTTAACGGCTTGCTATGAAGATAAAGGGAATTATGACTATAGAGAACTTACCCAGGTGGAAATTTCGGGTATAAAAGATAACTATACTGTGTACGTAGATGAAACTTTCAATATTCCGGTGGAGGTATCTTATAAAAACGGGACTTTGAAAGATGTTTCGTATGAATGGCGGATTAATGGGAAGGTCATTTATACGGGAAAAGATTTGAATGTAGTGGTTGATTTTCCTGTAAAGCCGGGATTGTACGCTGATTTCTCAGTTATTGACAACGAAACGGGGCTTAAGACCATGAAGAAGTTTACAGTGAATGTGAGTACTCCTTATTATAATGGCTGGCTGATATTAAGTGATGAGGGCGATCATTCGGTGTTGTCTTATTTGCGGAACGATGGAACTTTGTTTGGTGATATTTATCAGGAGCTGAATGGCGAACAGTTAAATGGCGGAGCCTCCACTATAAAAGAGCATTGGACTCCTTGGGGAGAAGGTACCGGAGAAGTTTTTGTCGGTATTACAAAAGGACCGAACTATTCGGTTGATTTAGATGGAAATAGTTTAAAAAGAGTCGTATATAATAAGGATGAATTCTTAGGGGGAACACCGGAAAACTTTTTTCCGCAGAACATGGATTGTGTTTCGAATTGGGATTATATGATCAGCAATGGCAAATTATATACGCGGTATATTGATAGAAGTACGGATGCCCAATATCATGAGGGGTTATATGTAAACGGAGCTGTTCCGGGAGATTATTCGCTGTTGCCCATGACGATGCGTGGAAATATTATTATGTCAAATGATATCATTGCTTTTGATATGGTTAGTAAAAGTTATAAACTTCTGCGTGGCGGGCAAATGAGTAATTTCAATTATGTGAATGATCCGACTAAGGCGTTTATTCCATACAATATGGGAAAAACATTATTGAGCGGAGGTGCAACTTCTACGGAAAGTCCGCGCGACTACTTCATTACTTTTCTGAAAGGGGATGACGGTCAGTACTATGTGCAACGTTTCTATTTCTCTGGCTGGGGAGCTAAATCTTATTATTCTATTTCGGAAACTGTCTTTCCAAAGCCGGAATTAATTATGCCGGATACGAAGTGGGCTGTATGTATCGGTCGTCCGTATGTCTATTTTACATCGGGTAATAAGTTGTATTCCTATAACTATGATGATAAAGGAAACGCGGTAGTGAAAGAACTGAAAGGGACTAAGTTTGCCGGCAAAATAAAAGAAATTGCATTGTGCCTGACAGATTATCAGAAGTTGGCGGTCATCTCGGAGAATCCTTCTCAACCGGGTAAAAATGATTTTATCTTGTTAGATGTCTCGGTTATTGGGGATGGAGCGATCATTGAGGGAAGTAGTAAAGAAGCGGTGTTTGGTAATGTTGTCGATCTGGTTTATAAATTGGGTAGTCAATGGGATACTTATTAATTAAACTATAACTATGAAAAAACTGAATTTTATAATGGGAGCTTTGTTTGCCGTGACCTCATTATGGGGGCAAGGCTTCCATATTAGCATGCAAATAGAGAACATGCCGGATTGCGAAGTTCTGGTAAGCGAACGTATACCAAATCCGACTGTATTTTATATCGATTCTTTATCTTTTAAAAACGGTAAGGTCGAATATAATGGTTCGGTAGATTATCCGCGCTTGGTAAACTTTGTTTTCTGTGAAAGGAATGAAGATAAATTTTACGGTAGTTTCAGTATGTTTCTGGATAACTCCGGAGAAATAAAAATTTCGGGTAAGAGCTTGAAAGAAATACGTATTGAGGGGTGTAAGAGTCATGATGAATATTTGAAAATAAGCGATGATGGTAAAGACTTGTTTGCCGCCAACCGACGTTTGGGATATGAAAAAAGCAAAGCTTTCGGGCAGAAAGAAAAATATGATTCTCTCAATATTCACTCTCAACAAATATATAATCAATTGTTTGATTATATATTGAATCAACCCGGCTATGCGAATAGCCGGGTGATTCCCTATTTCATTTATGACTTGTATATAGGCAATACGGAGAAATTAGAGAAGGCATTGTCCAAGTTCTCTTCTTCATTAGATTCCAATCCTTATGTGAAGAGTTGTCGGGAAGAATTAGCCAGACAGAAAAAAGTGGCCATAGGGAATCCTGCTTATGATTTTTGTCTGAAAGACTTGGATGGAAATACATATCATTTATCGGATTATAAAGGTAAATATGTGTTGATGGAGTTCAGTGCCTCGTGGTGCGGATGGTGCAAGAAAGAAATTCCATACTTGAAGCAAGTGTATGAACAACACAAAACAGACCCACGTTTTGTTATGTTTACTGTCAATTTGGATAAAAGAAGAGATTTGTGGGAAAAAGATGTGAAAGATTTTAATTTGCCATGGAAGGTAATTTCCGATTTGAAAGCATTCGACGGACCTATAACTGAGGCGTACAATGTACATGGTATCCCGATGATATTCTTAATTAGTCCCGATGGTAAGATTATAGAGAAAGGCTTGCGGGGAGAGAATATGATTGAAACCGTAAAGAAGTATTTGTCTAAACCGGGTGATCGGTTTCATATACAAGGAGAAATGAAAGGCTTGCCGGAAGGATTGGTCCGCTTATATTCCACTTCGAACGTTTTGTTGGACAGTTGTTATATAAAAAACGGTAAGTATGAACTGAAAGGAAACCTTGAAAAAGCTCAGCAATGTTATCTCTTTTTTGAGATGAAACCGCAATATCAAAAGCCTTTCGCATCATTTGTCGGGTTTTATCTGCAACCGGGAGAATTGGAGATATATAGCGAGTTGGAGGATGTAAGGAAAACTTTGAAATTAACTAATTTCTTCATCAATGATGAGTTAAATACTCTCCGTGGAGAATTGAAAAAGTATACGGAATATAAAGAGACTCAAAGATTGAGTGATGAAATACAATCTGCTTTTACTGAATCGAATATGCCGGTAGTGCGAGATTTGTCGGCTAAGCGGGTAGAGTGCACGAAATCTCTGATTGAAAAGTTTTTGAATGATAGTCCTGCACGTAAACAGAGCGAAGCTGCAGTATATCTGGTGTGGGAACTGGTACAGTCATTTGAACCGGAAGAGATGGAAAATGTACTTCAACTTTTTGATTCTTCATTGAGTGATACCTTTTATATGACATCCATGAAGCAATTTATAGCTCGTGAAAAAGGGATAAAGATTGGTATGGATTTACCAAACTTTGTGGCACAGGATGAAACGGGTAAAGAAATTACTTTAAAAGATTTTAGAGGTAAATATCTGTTTCTTGAATTCAGCGCTTCATGGTGTGGTTGGTGCAAGAAGGAAATTCCGTTTATCCGGAAAGCTTATCATGCCATGAAAGATAAGAATGTAGCTTTTGTCACATTAATGATGGACGATAAGAAAGAAGCTTGGTTGAATGAAATTAAGAAATTCAATATAGAGTGGCTTACGTTATCTGATTTGAAAGGTATGAAGAAGAGTCCTATTACAAAGGCTTATAATTTGAATGGGGTCCCTGCTTCTTTTTTGGTTTCTCCAGAAGGCAAGATATTGGCGCGAGATCTTCGTGGAGACGAGGTGTTGTCTACCATTCAACGCTTTGTCGAAGGGAAAGCAACTCTCTGAAATAGTTACATTCGTAGAAACACTGTAAAGTGATATAAAGTCGCTTCAGTTCATTTAAAGGAAAACGAACGTTCGTTAGTCGATAAACGAACGTTCGTTTGGTTGTAAATGAACGTTCATTAGTTTAGATTGGAAAGATTCCGTGTATCCCTTGTTCTTGTGAGTAGGAAAAATAGTTGACATGCTACAATTGTTACAAAGGGATTACCCCGTTCTTTTATAGGTATAGCTGAATAAGATTTTCCCAGTTCTTAGGGATATTCAGGAAATACTATAAAATTAGCCAACTAATTCAAACTCAAAGTATTGCGAATTAGTTGGCTTTTTTGTATCTTTAGATAGGGACATTTACTGAATATCCCTTCTTATAAAAATGCAGATTAACACACATCGTTTTGATATATCAATTTAAGATGATGTGTATTAATCTGCGTTTTAGAGTTCGTTGATAAGAATATTATCGAACTATCTCTCTGTTGTATCGTTAGGATACCGATTATAATCCTGCCAGTTCAATGACCTTGTCTACGGCAGCCGAGAGCCCGTCGGTGTTCTTACCTCCGGCTGTTGCAAAGTGAGGCTGACCGCCGCCGCCGCCTTGAATCAGTTTGGCAGCTTCTTTTACCAATACTCCGGCTTTCAAACCTCCGGCAACTAAATTATCGCTAACCATGACGGTAAGCATGGGGCGGTCGTTTTCAACAGACCCGACTACAAACAGCATGTTCTCCACTATTTCTCCGCGTAACTGGAAAGCGATATTCTTTACTGAATTTGCGGGTAACGGAAGTACCGATTTAATGACGGTTATACCATGTATCTCTTTTGCCGAAGCTTTCAGCCGTTCTTTTACGGTGGCTTCTCTTTCTTTGGCAAACTCTTCTACCTGTTTCTTTAATCCTGTATTCTCTTCGATGTATTTTCGGATAGCAATTCTCAAATCCGGTGTGTTATTGAAAAGAGCTTTCAGGTCGTTCAATGTATCTTGAACTGTATCCATCATCTCTTCCACCTTGGCTCCGGTAATAGCTTCGATACGGCGTACTCCGGCAGCTACAGAACTTTCGGAAAGAATACGCATCATGCCGATTTTACCGGTTGCCGAAACGTGTGTTCCTCCACAGAATTCGATAGAGCTACCGAACTGTACAACACGCACTTCATCACCGTATTTTTCACCGAACAATGCGATGGCTCCTAATTCTTTTGCTTTCTCAATAGGAACGCAACGATGGTCTGTCAAAGGTATATTCTCGCGGATTTTAGCGTTAACAAGATGTTCCACTTCACGGAGTTGCTCGTCAGTTACTTTTTGGAAATGAGAGAAGTCGAAACGCAAAGAGTCGGGAGTTACCAAAGAACCTTTCTGTTCCACATGAGTTCCCAATACTTGTCTTAAAGCTTCGTCCAGTAAGTGAGTACAAGAGTGATTGGCGGCACAGGCTGCTCGTTTGTCCGTATCCACGCAAGCCATCATCGGAGCATCAAGATGTTCCGGCAGTTTCTTAGTTATATGGATAGGCAAATTGTTTTCTTTCCGAGTATCAATGATTTCAATAGTTTCGAACTCACTTACGATGACACCCGTATCACCTACCTGACCACCACTTTCGGCATAAAACGGAGTTTTATCGAGCACGAGTTGGAATAAGGTCTGGTTTTTTTGTTTAATCTGGCGGTAACGCAGAATAGACGTTTCGTATTCCGTGTAATCATAACCTACAAATTCCGTTTCACCCTCTTTCAGTGTAATCCAGTCGCCGGTTTCAATAGCGGCAGCATTGCGGGCACGTTGTTTTTGTTTTTGCATCTCTGCGTTAAACTCGTCATTATCTACGGTTAATCCGTTTTCGCGTAGAATCAATTCGGTAAGGTCGAGCGGAAAACCGAATGTATCATACAAAGTAAAAGCATCCACACCGCTGATAACAACCTTTCCGGCAGCTTTTGCATCAGCCATGGTCTTGTCCAGCAAACGGATTCCTGTTTCCAATGTACGAAGAAATGCTTCTTCTTCTTCTTTAATAACCTTTTCAATAAGAGTTTGTTGCGCTTTCAGCTCCGGATATGCATCACCCATGTTGTCTATCAGTATGGGGAGCAAACGATACATGAACGCCTGTTTCTGATTGAGGAATGTATAAGCGTAGCGGACGGCACGACGCAAAATACGGCGGATTACGTATCCGGCTTTGGCATTCGAGGGCAACTGTCCGTCTGTAATGGAGAACGCGATGGTACGTATATGATCGGCTATAACACGCATGGCTACGTCTGTTTGAGCATTGTCGCCATAATGAACTCCGGCCAAGTCGCCAATTACTTTTATAATGGGTTGGAACACATCTGTGTCGTAGTTGGATGTTTTTCCTTGCAGAGCCATGCACAAACGCTCGAATCCCATACCGGTATCGATTACCTTAGCGGGAAGCGATTCGAGATTTCCATCTGCTTTCCGGTTGTATTGCATGAACACAAGGTTCCATATTTCAATGACTTGAGGATGATCGTGGTTAACCAAATCGCGTCCGTTTATTTTAGCTTTTTCTTCAGCCGGACGTAAGTCGATGTGTATTTCGGAACAAGGACCGCAGGGGCCTGTATCGCCCATCTCCCAGAAGTTATCGTGTTTGTTTCCGTTAATGATATGATCTTTTGGTAAAAACTGTTCCCAGAAAGACGCTGCTTCATTGTCGCGTTCCAAGCCTTCTTCCGGACTTCCTTCGAAAACAGTGGCATAGAGGTTTTCCGGATTCAATTTCAATATATCTACTAAATATTCCCAAGCCCAGCTGATAGCCTCTTTCTTAAAATAGTCTCCGAAAGACCAGTTTCCTAACATTTCGAACATGGTGTGGTGGTATGTATCGTGTCCCACTTCTTCCAAGTCGTTGTGCTTTCCGCTTACGCGAAGACACTTCTGTGAGTCGGCTATCCGTTTGCTTTTCGCCGGATGATTTCCTAAAATAATATCTTTGAACTGATTCATTCCTGCGTTGGTGAACATCAACGTAGGATCATCTTTAATAACCATTGGAGCCGAAGGTACAATTAAATGGCCTTTTGACTCGAAAAAACTTTTAAACGATTCTCTAATTTCGTTAGCGGTCAACATATCTTTTGTTATCAAGTTAATATTCTGAAAAAGGATTTGCAAAGATAGTTGGTTTTATTATTTTTGCCTCAAATATTGTGCAAAATCTTCTTGGATTGAGCATTAAAACTAATTCTTGGGGGCAAAGAATGCGGAAAGTTTACTATATATACAATCCTAAAACACGAACCTACGACCGTATTTATCCTACTGTGCGACAGCGGGCGTTAAGTATTTTGCGTCGCCTTTTTGTAGGGATGGGCTTGGGAGCCGGCAGCTTCCTGATTTTGTTTTTATTGTTTGGTTCTCCTTCTGAAAAGGAATTGAGAATTGAGAATTCACGTATGCAGGCTCAGTATAATGTGCTTTCGCGTCGTTTAGACCAGGCACTTGCAGTATTGCAGGATATACGGCAACGCGATGATAACTTGTATCGTGTGGTTTTGCAGGCCGACCCCATTTCGGATGCTATCCGTCAGGGTGGTTATGGCGGGACAAACCGTTATGAACAGTTGATGAATATGGCTAATGCCGATTTAGTGGTTAATACCACCCAAAAGATGGATGTGTTGGCCAAACAACTTTATATTCAGTCCAAATCGTTTGATGAAGTGGTGGATTTATGCAAGAAACACGATGAGATGTTGAAATGTATTCCCGCCATACAACCTGTATCGAATAAAGATTTGAAGAAAACAGCTTCGGGCTATGGGGTACGTATCGACCCTATTTACAATACCACCAAATTTCATAGTGGAATGGATTTTTCGGCTAAAGTGGGTACACCGGTTTATGCTACGGGCGATGGTACTGTAGTATCGGCAGGTTGGGAGACTGGATATGGCAAATGTATTGAAGTGGATCATGGTTTCGGTTACCGTACCCGATATGCGCATCTGAGTGATATAGAGGTGAAGCGCGGGCAGAAGGTGGTTCGAGGCGAGGTTATTGGCAAGGTGGGAAGTACCGGAAAGAGTACGGGACCGCATTTGCATTATGAAGTAGTGGTGAAAGGAGAGAAAGTAAATCCGGTTAATTATTACTTTATGGATTTGAGTGCGGAAGAATATGATAAGATGGTGCAGATGGCGGCTAATCATGGTAAGGTTTACGATTAACTAACGAGTGAATTATTATGGTATATAATCGGGATAAAGAGCTGAAATTATATTATTCTATAGGTGAAGTCGCCGAGATATTCGGCGTGACGGAGACACTGTTGCGCTATTGGGAAAAAGAGTTTCCTACGGTAATTACTCCGCGAAAGACAGGGCGTAACATTCGTCAGTATACAAAAGATGATATCGAAAGCGTGCGTTTGGTTTATCATTTGGTAAAGGAGAAAGGCATGACTCTACAGGGTGCACGCCAAGTCTTGAAAGGGAATAGAGCAGCGGCTGTGCAGACAATGGAGGTAATTAACCGCTTGAAGAGTATCCGTGAAGAATTGCTTAGTATAAAGAATGAAATTGACCAATCGGTGATTTATTAATTTAGGTAGGAATCCTAATAAAGATTGTAAAAAGGTGTATGTGTAAATGAGTACTTTTCTACTTGATTTCACATGTCGTTTTTCTTGTTCCTGATTTATATTTCTTAAGAATATTCCTATTTATATGTTAATCTGAACAATCTATGATAGGGATATATAGTAAATAAAAGAGGCTATCCAGTAAGTCGGATGGTAGATTAAAACTTTCGATTTAGGACTGACAGGACTCAAATATAGAAAAAACACCACTTTGTACCTATGAAAATTAGGTGCAAAGTGGTGTTTTTTATTTAGGGACATTCGGGAAATACTATAAAATTAGCCAACTAATTCAAGCTCAAAGTATTGCGAATTAGTTGGCTTTTTTGTATCTTTAGATATTGCCCCGAAAATAAGGTTTGACAGCCAAAACGGGGGAAATACCAGAACTAAGATATGGCGAAGATACAAAATATTTCAGAAATTCACCCTACTTTGGGCTTTACAGAGTTCGATATTGTTGAAAAATACCGCAAAAGTTTTAAGGAGAGCGAACTTGGGCGTCTTCACTCCGTGTTTCCGTTCGCCGGTATAGCGGCAGGGGTCGGCTTGTGGCAGCAGCGGTCGGGTCGCAGGAGTTGTTTCACTCCTTCAGCAAAGATAGCCCTTAGGTGCTGAAGGCCTATACCGGATTCTCCGTTTTTAGGGACATTTACTGAATATCCCTGTACCTATGAAAATTAGGTGCAAAGTGGTGTGTTTTATTCAATTACAGTCTGTAACTTTAACAAATTCAGATTTGACTTTTTGGACAGTCCTATTCTTGTATCTTCTAGTATTTCCCTTCCCAAAAATGCGATTTGACAGCCAAAACGAGTGAAACCCAACATAAGAATACATCGTAAAGATACAGAGAATCTCAGGAATGCCACCAGCTTTATGCTTTACAGAATTCGATATGGTGGAAAAATATCGAAAGAGTTTCTCGTTCAGTGAACCGAGGCGCATTCATTCCCTTTTTCATTTGCTTCTTTGCTCTATGATAAAAAACTGTAGAGATGAATGTGTGCGTTGAAATAATCAGATGCGGCTTACACTCTTTACCTCATTTATCTTTTTTAGATTGTTACAGATCGTCTTCACATCATTTACATCATGTACATACAGTTGTATCTTTCCGTCGAAGATGCCGTCGTTACTTTCTATTGTCAATTTGTGGATATTCACATTTAATTGTTGCGAGATGACTTGAGTTATTTGGTTTAGCACACCTATGTTATCTATTCCTTTTACTAGTATGTTAACGGGAAAAAACAATGTTTTATGTGTGTCCCAATTAGCCGCTAGAATCCGATTCCCATGACTGCTTTTCAGTTTGGCAGCTACCGGACATTGTCGCTTATGAATGATTATCCGGTTCTTATCATCAATGTATCCTAATACATCATCCCCCGGAATAGGCTTACAGCAATCTGCTATAATATAGTTTTTTTGGATTGCTTCTTCCGTTAGTTTGATAGGTTTTTTACGGTCTATGCTGTTTTCATCCGCTTTCTGCTCTTCCTTATTCTCTTCCGGTATTTTCTTTCCTTTGTTTTGTTTGTTGCCGCTTCCCCCGAAAGGAAAAAGATATTTTTTCCAGTTTGTACTGTTACTCTTCTCCTTGAGTACATTCCGGTCCTCTTCGCCTAATACGAGGGTTTTCTGTCCCAAAGCCAGTAGTAATTCTTCTTTAGTATTCATTCTATGCAGCCGGAACAGTTTTTCTGTATTGATACTTGTCTGTTCAATATCTTCTTTCTGGAAGAATTCGTTTAAAATCTCTTCTCCTTCCTTCTGTGCAATGCGTTGCTCTCTTTTGATAATCGCTAGAATTTTAGCTTTTGCTTTAGCAGTGGAAACAAAATTAACCCAAGAGGGTTGTATACGTTGTGCTTTGGAAGTCAGGATTTCCACTTGGTCGCCGCTTTGCAGGCGGTGGCTCAACGGCACAAGTTTATGATTAACCTTAGCTCCAATACAATGACTGCCTAAAAAAGTATGTATAGAGAATGCAAAATCGAGAGCCGTAGAATTTTGCGGCATGGTTTTGATTTCCCCTTTGGGAGTGAATACAAATATTTCGGAGGCGAAAAGATTTAATTTAATCGTATCCAGCAAATCCATGGCATCCGGTTGCGGGTCATCAAGTATTTCTTTAATAGTATGTAACCATTTTTCCAGTTCGCCTTCATCTTCGCTGCCTCCTCCTTCTTTGTATTTCCAATGTGCGGCAAATCCCTGTTCCGCTACATCGTCCATACGTTTACTGCGTATCTGCACTTCAATCCATTGCCCGCGATTGCTCATTAGCGTTACATGCAAAGCCTGATAGCCGTTTGCTTTCGGATGACTTACCCAATCGCGCAGGCGGTCGGGGTGCGGTTTATAGATTTTCGAAATAGAAACATATATGTTAAAGCATTCGTTAAGCTCTTGCTGATTATCTTTAGGTTTGAAAATAATGCGCACGGCAAGAATATCATATATTTCTTCAAAAGAAATATGTTTGGTCTGCATTTTTGTCCAAATAGAATAGGGCGATTTGATACGGGCTTTTATTTCGTATTGGAGTCCCATTTTATCCAGTTCTTTTCGAATCGGGTCGGTAAATTCTTGAAATAAAGAATCACGCTCTTGTTGAGTGGCGGCTAATTTCTTTTCTATCTGTTCATATTCCTCCGGATGTTCATAGCGGAAACTGAGATCTTCTAACTCTGTCTTTATTTTATTAAGTCCCAATCGGTTGGCCAGAGGAGCGTAAATGTAAAGTGTTTCTCCTGCTATTTTATATTGTTTGTTAGGTAACATGGAACCTAATGTCCGCATGTTATGCAAACGATCGGCTATTTTAATAAGAATGACACGGATGTCGTCCGACATTGTAAGAAGCAACTTCTTAAAGTTTTCCGCTTGTGCCGAAGCCCTGTCTCCAAAGATTCCTCCGGAGATTTTTGTCAGTCCGTCGACTATCTGAGCTATTTTAGGGCCAAAAATATTGGAGATATCTTCGACTGTATAGTCCGTATCTTCTACCACATCGTGCAGTAAAGCCGAGCAAATGGAAGTAGAACCCAAACCAATTTCCGTACATACAATTTTAGCTACCGCAATAGGATGCATGATATAGGGTTCTCCCGAACGTCGCTTTACTCCTTTATGAGCTTGTTTGGCAAAATTAAAGGCTTTGGTAATTATTTCAATTTTCTTACGATGTTTGGTAGCAAGATAACTGTCGAGGAGTTCCTGGAATGCATTGTTAATCATTTCCTCGTCCTGCATTTCTTTCAATTGTATCTCATCCATTTTGGGTATCCTCCTTCATTGTTAGTTAATTCTCAACGATTTACCGGCAGTAATCCGGGTACCTCTCAGATTATTCAGTCGCTGTAATTGCTTTACGCTGACTTTATGTTTTTCGGCAATACTTGATAACGTATCTCCTTTTCTAATCTTATAATAGGATGTTCCTTTAGCAGACGAACTTCCGCTACTGCGTGCGATATTCCTGCTTCGATTCGAGGTCTCTTTTACAGCGACTAATTTTCTTTTAGTAAGTAATTCATCTGCCCGGTAAGTATAGATGGAATCTTTTGCATCGATGAATGCATTTACATGGGTTTGTGGCAAACGGACAATACAGCTCATACTATTTCCCGGAACGATATCTTTTTTGTATTGGGGGTTCAAAGCTCGAAGTTCTTCCATATCAATTTTGCAAACTTCGGCAATTTGTTGAAAGTGCAAGTCTTTGTTTACCATAATAGTGTCTGTTGCCAACGGTAAAGTGGCATCTAGCGGGCAGATATTATGATCGCAGTAGTAATTCATAATATAATTGGCTGCAATAAAGGCTGGTACATATCCACGTGTTTCTTTAGGTAAATAGTTATATATTTCCCAATAATCTGTAGCTCCGTTTGCCCGGTGTATAGCTTTCGTAATATTACCGGGACCACAGTTATAGGCGGCGATCACCAAATTCCAGTCTTTAAAAATATCATATAAGTCCTTCAAATAACGGGCGGCTGCATAAGTTGCTTTTATCGGGTCTCGCCGTTCGTCTATCAAACTATTTGTTTCCAGTCCGTATAATTTACCGGTACCAAGCATGAATTGCCATAGTCCGGTTGCTCCTGCTCGTGATACAGCGGTCGGTTTTAATGCCGATTCGATAATAGGCAAATATTTCAGTTCATGGGGCAATCCATACACGTCTAAAGCTTCTTCAAAAAGCGGAATGTAAAAGTTACATGCTCCCAGCATGACAGATACAGAATTACGCAAGCGTCCGCTGTACATATCGATAAATTTGCGTACTACATCATTGTAAGGCATTTCCATGATAGTAGGGATGCGTGACAAACGGTCAATATACACAGAATCCGGGTAAAAAGGATTTATGCTGCTCATGTGACAATCATTTGCAGGAATTAAAAAGTTCTTGGTATGCCAATCTTGCAGTAAAGTGTCCATTTCTAGAGTCATACTTTCCGGCAAACCTATTTCCTCTTCCTTTCCTGTAACCTCTGAGCGGACGGTAATGGTGTTTTGCGCAAATACCTGTAACGAGGCAATAAATAATGTAATGGTCAATAATCTTTTCATAATAATTAAAATCTTAGGCTACATTGTAATCCTACCGAACTTTTTCGGTTATGTCCGTTATTTATTACTGCCGGTTCTACTTTTAATCCAAGATCTTTGGAAATATCAAAGTTAGAAAGTTCGGCATCTACATACGCATCAATTACAGACAGGATATATACTCCGATAAAACAGAATATACTTAAGTCGCGATAACGTCGATAGTAGTCTTTTTTCTTTTTGAATATATCTTGAAAACGAGATTCGTTTCCTGTAATGTCATAATTGGGTGGAAGGAAATCCTTGAAACTGTTGGTGGTGGGATCATCATCCATGATATCCAAATAAGCTTGGGAGTAGTCCGAATACATTTGATTATTCCATGCCAGCGCATAAGCACATCCTACGAATCCTCCGTAAACGATAGGCAATTTCCAATATTTACGGTTGTAAATCTGGCCTCCTCCAGGAATTACCAAAGCAAGCCAGGTTGCTTTTATAGGATTCGGTATCCAGCGTTTTCTTTCTATAGGTTGTTGCGAAGTCTCTTTTTGAATAGAATCACTCCGAGCTATTAACTTTGCGGTGTCTACAGGAGCTTCTATTTGTTTTAATTGCTGCTGGTTTAATTTTCCGATGCTGTCTGTGACAGTAGAATCTCCCATATTAGGCAATACGCCCATACGGCGGAGCAATGCTTTCGGTACGGTTGTGGTATCGTTTTGTACCTCTTGGGCATACAGCATACCATTCATTTGTAAAAGATAAATGAACAGTAAAACCACGTAGCGATATATTGATGTAAAACGTTTCAAAGCTGTAATATTAATTTTGTTTCAGTTTATCCAATATCTCCATAATGCGCTCCAAATCCTCTTCATTATTAAAAGGAATACTGATTTTACCTTTGCCCTTTTCCGTACAGGTAAGTTGTACTTTGGTTTGGAAGAATTCCGACAGATGCTTTTTTAAAATATTAAATTCTTCAGGCGATTTTATGTTTTTAGGTGCAATTCGTTTATTTCCGCTTTTTATGGTTTCGCCTTCACTAAGTGCTTTCACCAGTTCTTCTACTTTCCGTACGGAATATCCGTGCTTAATAATTTCTTCAAATATCTTTATTTGGGTCTTAGGATCTTCCAAAGTCAGTAGAGCACGGGCATGTCCCATGTCTATTTCTTTATTTTGTAAAGCTACCTGTATCGGAGCCGGCAATTTTAGTAAACGCAGGTAATTGGCTATAGTAGTACGCTTTTTTCCTACACGTTCGCTTAGGCGTTCCTGAGTAAGTTCGTATTGTTCCAATAAATGTTGATAGGCCAAGGCTATTTCTAAAGAATTTAAATCCTCACGTTGAATATTTTCGATCAACGCCATTTCCATGACATTCTCGTCATCGGCAGTGCGGATATAGGCTGGAATGGTTTGTAACCCGGCAATTTGCGATGCGCGATATCGGCGTTCTCCAGCAATAATTTGGTAAGAATCTTCCGACAGCTTGCGTAAAGTTATAGGTTGAATAATACCGATTTCAGCAATTGAATCTGCTAACTCTTGCAATGCAACCGGATCAAATTCATGACGTGGCTGGTTGGGGTTAACGGAGATTTTACTAATCTCTATTTCGTTTATGGATGACGAACCTTCTGTTTTAACTTCGTCGGTAGAAATTAAAGCGTCTAATCCGCGTCCTAATGCAAATTTCTTACGTACAGCCATACTTTTACTTATTTCGTTTAATGATCTCTTTTGCTAAAGATAGGTAATTTTGAGCTCCTTTCGATTCTGCATCGTACAAGATAACTGGAATTCCATGACTCGGAGCTTCGCTTAATTTTACATTTCGTTGAATCACAGTATTGAATACCAATTCCTGGAAATGGTTTTTTACTTCATCATACACTTGATTTGCCGAGCGGAGACGTGAGTCATACATGGTAAGAAGAAATCCTTCTATATCAAGTGTCGGATTGAGCTTTGATTTGATGATTTTTATTGTGTTTAGTAATTTGCTGATGCCTTCCAAGGCAAAGTATTCACATTGTACTGGAATAATAACAGAGTCGGAAGCTGTGAGGGAATTCACTGTAATCAGCCCTAATGAGGGGGAACAGTCGATAAGAATATAATCATAATCGTTTTTCAGCGGATCTAGTATCTTTTTTAAAACTTTTTCTCTGTTTTCCAACTGAATCATTTCTATTTCGGCTCCAACTAAATCAATGTGTGAGGGAACTATATCGAGTCCTTCTATATCTGTTGTATATATGGCTTCTTTGATGTCGGCTTGGTTGACCAGGCATTCGTAAATAGAGCTATCAATTTCTTTCAAATCCACTCCGAGTCCGGATGAAGCGTTAGCTTGTGGATCGGCATCTACAACCAATACCGTTTTCTCGAGTGTGGCCAACGATGCTGCAAGGTTAATAGTCGTTGTGGTTTTTCCTACGCCGCCCTTTTGGTTGGCTAAAGCAATAATCTTTCCCATGTATAACTTTAATTAATGGTCATTCACGTTTCTTGGAGTTGCAAATATAAACATTTCCCTTTAATTCCGTATGTTTTTTTAGTGTGCCTTGCACAAGATTAAGATTTATTCCCATTCTAAAGAGAAGGAAGCTTCTATATTTTATGTACTTTTGTGCAAATTATAACAATAGACTTTAAATAAAATATGAAAAGACCCCTTATACTCGTTTCAAATGATGATGGTGTGCAAGCCAAAGGATTAAATGAATTGATAGGTATGCTCCGACCTTTGGGAGATGTAATTGTAATGGCTCCCGATGTTCCTCGCTCCGGGTCGGCTTGTTCTCTTACAGTTTCCCAGCCGGTAAAATATCAATTAGTACATAATGAAGACGGACTTCTTATTTTTAAATGTTCGGGCACCCCAACCGATTGTATTAAATTAGCATTAAATTCGGTGTTAGATACTTGTCCAGATGTAATTGTCGGCGGCATTAATCATGGAGATAACTCGGCTGTCAATGTGCATTATTCCGGTACGATGGGTGTGGTGCTCGAAGGTTGTATGAAAGGAATTCCTTCGGTAGGTTTCTCGTTATGTAATCATAATCCGGATGCGGATTTTGCTCCCACAGCACCCTATATACACCGTATTATTAAAGAGGTACTTAAAAGAGGATTGCCTGAAGGGGTATGTTTGAATGTGAATTTCCCGGATACTCCTTTTTATAAAGGTATAAAAGTTTGCCGTCAGACAAAAGGAGCATGGGAACATGAATGGGTAAAGCAAAATCATCCGAGAGGCGGTTGTTATTATTGGTTGACCGGTGAATTTGTGGAACATGATAATGGGGAAGATTCCGATCATTGGGCTTTAAGTCATGATTATGTAGCTATCACTCCGACGAAGATCGATATGACTGCTTATGAGATGATGGAGGAAATGAAACATTGGAATTTAATGTTGTAGTATGAAGTATTACTTGATTGTAGGTGAAGCGTCGGGCGACTTGCATGCTTCAAACTTGATGAAAGCATTGAAATTGGCAGATCCGGAAGCTGAGTTCCGCTTTTTCGGTGGGGATTTAATGACACAAATAGGCGGAACGCGTGTAAAACATTATAAAGAACTTGCGTACATGGGTTTCATACCTGTTTTGCTTCATCTTCGTACCATTTTTGCCAACATGAAACAGTGTAAGGAGGATGTCGTGAATTGGAATCCTGATGTACTGATTCTTGTGGATTATCCGGGGTTCAATCTTTCTATTGCCAAATATGTAAAGGCGCATACAAGTATTCCGATTTATTATTATATTTCTCCTAAAATATGGGCTTGGAAAGAATATCGTATAAAGAATATTCGCAGGGATGTAGATGAATTGTTTTCTATTCTTCCTTTTGAAGTGGAATTTTATCGTAAGCACCATTATCCTATTCATTACGTGGGTAATCCATGTGTGGATGCTGTAGATACTTTTATCCGATCCACACAACGTAATTTTGAAGAGTTCATAAAAGAAAATAACTTGTCTGAAAAACCTATTATTGCTTTGTTGGCAGGTAGCCGAAAACAGGAAATAAAAGATAACTTGCCTGATATGATCAGAGCAGCATCCAGGATGGAGGGATATCAGTTGGTATTGGCGGGAGCTCCGGGCATTGATATGTCGTATTACGAACCTTTTATAAACGGAACATTGGTAAAGATTGTTTTTGGGCAGACCTATCCGTTGCTTCGTGTGGCGGAGGCGGCTTTAGTGACTTCCGGTACGGCAACCCTGGAAACGGCTCTTTTTCGAGTTCCTCAGGTGGTTTGTTATCATACTCCTATAGGTAAAGTTATCTCTTTTTTGCGTCGCCATGTGTTGAAGGTTCCTTATATTTCGTTGGTTAATTTGATCGCTGGTAAAGAGGTGGTTCGTGAATTGGTTGCCGATACCATGACGGTGGAGAATATGGAATGTGAATTATATTCATTGTTGTTTGATAAAAATGTACGTCAACAAATGCTCGACGAATATGATAGGATAATTAATATTCTCGGTTCTGCCGGAGCCTCGGAACGTGCTGCGCAACAGATGATTGAGTTGCTAAGGAACAGTAGGTGACGGGTTCGTTTTCTTTCCAAACATTTTGTGACTTCGCTTGTTCTTTCAGGTATATAAAAACTAAAAACCTGAGAAATATGAAACGAAGTATTGTCTATTTTTTCCTGTTATGTATAGTTGTTCCTTTCTTGTATTGTTGTGGAGATGATGATTCCGATGGGTTTGGAAACAATCATTCCATACAGCTTTCTACTGTTGAAATCCAATCGACTAATAATTCCCCTTATTTTGTACTTGATAATGGTATGAAACTTTGGGTAACAGAGTCTCTTGTTCCTTATAATGCATTGAAAGCCGGTTCACGGGTCATGATAAACTATACTATCTTACAATATGGCAATGATGGCTTTGATTATTTTATCCGGTTGAATGGTTTTTCAGTTGTTCCTTTACAAGATATAATTAATCTCACGCCTGAGAATCAGGATAGTATCGGTAACGTACCGGTAGATATACAAAAAATGTGGATAGGGGCTTCTTATCTGAACCTGAATTTTTATATTAATCTTCCCGGAGCGAAACAACCAATTATCAATTTAGTTGTGAATCGTATAGAACCTCCTCTGGAGGACGGATATGCCCATTTGCAACTGTGTTATAATAATAATGGTAGTACCGGGAGTTTAGTTTCGGGCATTGTATCCTTTAAATTGGGAGAGTATGCCTCAGGTGATTCTTCGTATAAAGGACTAAAAGTGTTGGTTAATCTTGCAAATAAAGGAGATACCATTTATACGTTTCCTTATCCGGCAAGTAGTATAGAGAATTAATATTTCTGTTAAGAATGTTATTTGCTTGAGATAAAAAGTTAACTTTGTCTTTGTTTTTTGGTAAGAACACGATAATGGAAATATGTACTTATGAAAATAACTCTTTTGCAACGAGATATATATTGGTGCGAACCGGATAAAAACCGTCGTGAACTGGAACGGATGATGGAGGAATCTCCCGGGTCGGATTTATATGTAATGCCCGAAATGTTCACCTCCGGATTCTGCATGACACCGGCGAAGGTTGCTGAACAAAGTCAAGATAGTACTACTTTGGAATGGATGAGGCGTTTGGCTGTGGACGGACATTGTGCTTTGGCGGGAAGTATGGCAATAGAAGAAAATGACCGATATTACAATCGCTTCTATTTTGTTTTTCCTGACGGGAGCGAACAACATTATGATAAACATCATTTGTTCACTTACGGAGGGGAACAGTGGGCGTATACATCCGGTACCAATAGAGTTATTGTAAGCTATAAGGGAGTTAGGATTTTGCTTCAAATATGTTATGATTTGCGTTTTCCCGTATGGTCACGTAACAAGAACGATTATGATTTGATTTTGTATGTAGCCAACTGGCCTGCGTCCCGTATTCCTGTTTGGGATATTTTACTGCCTGCACGTGCGTTGGAAAATCAATGTTATGTGGCGGGAGTGAATAGAATAGGCGCAGATCCATTGTGTAGTTATAATGGACATAGTATTGCAATCAATGCTTACGGAAAAGAACTTATCGCTTTGGGAGAGAAAGAAACTTCCAGTTCTTTCTTTTTGGATATGGAAAGTTTGCAAACTTTTCGTAGAAACTTTCCGGTATTGGAAGATAGAGATAAATTTGATATAATTTGAAGATAGCTGTAGGGAATTTGCCCACCTATTAAATACACTATTAATAATGTAATGAAAAGAAAATAAAAAAGCATCCAATTTTCGGATGCTTTTTAGTTTTGGGACATTCAGGAAATACTATAAAATTAGCCAACTAATTCAAGCTCAAAGTATTGCGAATTAGATGGCTTTTTTGTATCTTTAGATATTTCCCCGAAAATAAGGTTTGGTAGCTAAAACGGGGGAAATACCAGAACTAAGATATGGCTAAGATACAAAATGTTTCCGAAATTCATCCTACTTTGGTCTTTACAGAATTTGATATTCTTGAAAAATACCGCAAAAGTTTTAAGGAGAGCGAACTTGGGCGTCTTCACTCCGTGTTTCCATTTGACAGTATATCAAAAGAAGTCGGTCTGTCACAGCACCGCCTGGGACGCAGGAACTGTTTCAGTCCTTCAGCAAAGATCGCCCTCATGGTGCTGAAGGCCTACACCGGATTCTCCGACAGACAGCTTGTGGAACATCTTAACGGTAATATACACTACCAGATGTTCTGTGGCATCATGATAGATCCGTCTTTTCCTGTAACCAACTACAAAATAATCAGTGCCATCCGTAATGAGCATCCCGTCTTAATATCGATTCCCTTCAGAAAGTTTTGGCCTCACATTGGAAGCCTTATCTTGAAAACCTTCACGTATGTATGACCGACGCCACACAATGAGGGGATACGTCTGAAGGACTGTATCCGTATGCAGCAGAAACTTATGAATGTAAGGGTGAGATGTGTCGCAGCCGATTCTATATACGCAAACAATGCCAACAGGAAGTTCTGCACGAAATATGGAATATCCACATCCTTTGTACGCAAGGGAAGGGCCGCAAAGGACGAGCCGGTGAGAAAGGTTCTCAGAAGTGAACTCTCAAGAGAGAGGGCCACCAGGCTTGAAGGCAGTTTCGGTACGCAGAAACAGCATTACTCGCTATCCAGAATCAAGGTACGGAACAGGAAAACGGAAATCCTGTGGATTTTCTTTGGAATACATTCGGCAAACGCCATATGGATGATTGACAAAATCAGAAGCAGACAGAGCAAAGCCGCATAACACATGATTATAAAGAACCTATCAGAAGAAGTTGTCAGGCTTCTTCCGAAACATCATGCCCTAACGGATAAGATTTTAGGTGGAAGATAGAAAAATTACAATAAAAATGGCATATGAGATGATATTAAGCGATCATATTCATATGCCATCTTATTTTTTAAGACATTTACTGAATATCCCTAGTTTTGATTACGCAAAAATATTTTTAGAGAAATGAATCCGGAATATGAATAATTTATCATGCACTATAAAGTAATTTACGTTAATTCTGTTTGAACCGGATTCAAAACAAGCTGATAGAATATAAATAAATCACCACGGCGGGAATAGCTAGTAATGCACTATCGAAACGGTCGAGCCATCCTCCGTGTCCGGGAAGTATACTGCCGGAATCTTTTATACCTAACTGACGTTTGAAAAGAGATTCCACCAAGTCTCCCCATGTACCGAATACCACAACAGTCAAAGCAAAGCCGATCCATGCGAAAACAGACATGAAGGGATAAAAGTGAGCCATAACTAACGAAATCAGGATAGCGAGAACTCCACCTCCTATAGAACCTTCCCACGATTTCTTCGGAGAGATACGTTCAAATAAACGATGCTTTCCGCAAGTGCTTCCTACACAATAAGCTCCTGTATCATTTATCCAGATAAATATGAATACCGATAACGGAATAATAGGATTATATTGCACGCTGCTTTGGGTGATGTCCGTATGAAAAGCCAATACATTAAGTAGAGCAAAAGGCAATGCTATGTAAAGCTGGCTCATCATAGAGTAAGCCCAATTATGAATAGGATTGTTCTGTTTCAGATAAAGTTCTCTTATCATGATGTATATCAGTATCACTAGATAAGGGATAAATATTTTTGAGTCATAGATATTCCAACAATATCCCATAATAGCTAAAAACAAATAACTTCCTCCTACCATGGTTAGCGTCCGGTTTACCCCGACATTTTCTTTTTGATTAACCAATCCGGCAAACTCTCTAATCGTTAGCGCTGTGATACCGGCAAACAGAATGCCGAACAATAAGGGATTGTATAAAATACATCCTATAATTACAGCAACGAATAAGATTCCTGTAATAGCTCTTTGAATAAAATTTTTCACAGTATATAGAATCTTTATAGTTTATCCTTTCATTTCTTCCGCTTCTCCCTCTACTATAACCTCTTCTTCTTTTTTCTTTTTTTCCGATTCTGTAAGGTTGTTGTCAGAGAGTATTTCTTCCGATCGGGAAGCCCACGGACGTTTGCCAAAGATATGTTCCACATCTTCTGCAAAGATCACTTCGCGTTCCATCAAAAGGTTCGCTAATTTGTTATGCCCCTCTTTGTGTTCTGATAAAATCAGTTTAGCTCTTTCGTACTGCTCTTTAATCATCAGTTTGACTTCTTCGTCGATAACTTGTGCCGTACTTTCACTATAAGGTTTGTTGAAAGAATACTCATCGTTGTTATAATAGCATAAGTTGGGTAATCTATCACTCATTCCCGCATAGGCAATCATTCCGTATGATTGTTTGGTTACACGTTCCAAATCATTCATAGCACCGGTAGATATTTTCCCCACAAATAAATCTTCGGCAGCTCGTCCACCCAATGTTGCACACATTTCGTCAAGCATTTGCTCTTTAGTGGTTATTTGTCGTTCCTCGGGTAAATACCAAGCTGCTCCCAATGCACGTCCCCGCGGAACGATGGTTACCTTGATTAACGGATTAGCATGCTCGAGGAACCAAGATAAAGTAGCGTGTCCGGCTTCATGCAGAGCAATGGTACGTTTTTCCTCTTGGGTCATGACTTTTGTTTTCTTCTCTAATCCGCCAATAATGCGGTCTACTGCATCTAAGAAATCTTGTTTTCCTACAAAGTTCTTCCCATGACGGGCCGCTATAAGAGCCGCTTCATTACAAACATTAGCAATGTCCGCTCCAGAAAATCCCGGAGTTTGGCGCGCAAGTAAATCCACATCAACCGTTTCGTCTATCTTTATAGGACGCAAATGTACGCCAAATACCTCTTTTCGTTCGTTCAGGTCGGGCAGATCTACATGAATCTGACGATCAAAACGTCCGGCACGAAGCAGAGCCTTATCGAGAATATCCACTCGGTTAGTTGCAGCCAGAATAATGACACCACTGTTTGAACCGAAACCGTCCATTTCGGTTAGTAACTGATTTAGTGTGTTTTCCCTTTCGTCATTTCCTCCCATAGCCGGATTCTTGCCACGGGCACGTCCTACAGCGTCAATTTCATCGATGAAGATAATACACGGCGATTTTTCCTTAGCTTGTCGGAACAAATCGCGTACCCGTGATGCTCCCACACCAACAAACATTTCCACAAAATCAGATCCGGAAAGAGAAAAGAACGGTACATCCGCTTCGCCGGCTACAGCTTTTGCTAAAAGAGTTTTACCGGTTCCCGGAGGTCCTACCAGCAAAGCGCCTTTAGGAATTTTTCCTCCTAGTTCTGTATATTTTTCAGGTTTTTTTAAGAAATCTACAATTTCCTGTACTTCCTGTTTGGCTTCAGCCTGTCCTGCCACATCTTTAAATGTGATACGGTTGGCATTCCCTTTTTCAAATAACTGAGCTTTTGATTTGCCTACATTGAATACGCCGGCTCCGGCTCCACCGCCTCCTCCCATACGCCGCATGAGAAACATCCAGATACCGATAATTAGGATAAATGGGAAAATATTCCAAAAAAGAGCAGTCAAATAATCTTTTTTCTTCCCGTAATCGCGTTCTATTTTTGGAAGTCCTTCTTTTTCCCGTTCATCAAGATAGTTGTCAAGAGAAGTGATATTACCGATTTCCATAGTCACCATCGGGTTAGATCCAGCCTTTTCCGCATCTCCTTTAAATACTTCTTGCGCAAATTCGGGTTTAATGAAAATCTCGGCGGTGTTATCGTCATAAGCAATCACCTTATTAACGTAACCATTATCTACGTATTCTTTGAATTCAGTATAATTGATGTTCTTAGTCAGTGCATTATCTCCTTTAAAGAAATACAAAGCAAAGAAAACTATAAGAATGATTATATACAGCCAATTCAAATTGAATCGGGGCATATTTACTTTTGGTTTCTGATTCTTTTTCTCTTCCATAAGGCAATATTAATCAAGGTCAGGGATTGATGTTAGTTTGGCATCGGCCCAAAGATGTTCCAGATCATAGAAATCTCTGGTTTCCGGCAAAAATACATGTACCAGCACATCTGCATAATCCATCGCTACCCATTGTGCATTGCGCAAACCATCAACACCTTCCGGTTTTTCTTTGATTTCTTTGCGGACATGTTCTTTTATGGAATCAACGATAGCAAGTATTTGGCTGGGAGAATTCCCTTGACAGATAACAAAGTATTTGCAAATAGTGTCGTCAATAGACGTTAAATCGGCAACGACGATGCGTTTACCTTTCTTTTCCTGAATTCCTTCTGTTATTTTCTTTACTAAAACGTTTGTTTGATTCATTCTCAATTTAAAATTACTTTAATAATTACTCTATTTCTTATTGGAAATAGTAGTTGGCAAAGATAAATGTTATTTATTGTATCAACGAAAAAGAAGGTCTCAAATATGGATGGTTTTTATATTTTTTAGAAAATATCATTTCTGCTAAGATGTTTCTTAAGATGCTTTGGAGATGAGAAATAACTTGTTGAAAATTTGTTTGATAGAGAAAAAGGAAGAAAAAAAATACTTGGAATGCTTTGTATGTATGGAAAAAGTTGTATCTTTGCACCGCTTTTCAGAAATATTGGGCTATGGTGTAATGGTAACACTACAGATTCTGGTCCTGTCATTCCTGGTTCGAATCCAGGTAGCCCAACAAAAACTCCTCTTATTTAGTAAGGGGAGTTTTTATTTATCTTCGATAGAAATGGACATGTTTTCGGTTTTTCTTTTCATGGATATGCTGGGTAAAAGCGTATGAAGTACAGGATATTTCCGTTTGTTGTAACCGTGATTGTATTAATTGTACAGTTCGATATTTTGGTGCAGATATTCATTTAGTTGTTACAATAAATGTAGCTACTAGTTGCATCTCCTCACAGACATTGTGCTATAAAGAACCTGTTCCGATTCGGTGGTATTGTTTTGCAGCTTAGCCTTACTTCAGCATGATGAAGCTGGCAGCAGGTAATTATGGATTTATCTTACCGGAACATAGTCAATTTCTGCTTTTTCGTCGGTGGCTTCCAGTTTGAAAATGACAGGACGCAAGCCGTCATTGCATGCACATATAGCCACTCCGGGCTTCCTTATCCAGTCTTTGTAATAAAACGGCGTTGCGCCTGCCCCGTGTGCCAAAGCAAAGGCATACTGGTAGATGGCTTTCCAGGCCTCGTCACAAAATCCGTCAGGCTTGGCATAATCGGCATAAAAAACATCTCCTTCTTTCATCATCGGACAAGCTGTTAGTCCTTCTGCACCGTATTCTTTTGCTAAATCGGTATGGAATGTGGTTTTCAGTACAGTAATTTTTACTTTTTTCATAATTCTTTGTTTGTTTATTTGCAAAGTTAGTATAATTGTGCTAAGATGCGGAAGATACTGTCTAAAATATTCGCCCTACTTGTTTTGGATATTAATCTAAGGGATTGTGTGGAAAATAGAGCCTCTTAGAAACTTATTCCGTGAAAAATCGTGTATTTCTTTGCTTGAAAGTTTTTTCTTCAGTGCTTTTGCAATATCCCGAAATGAAGAATTGAATCTGATAACGCAGTGGAATTATGGACGTTTTTAACATGGATCCATAAGAATTTGCGAATGGGAGGAGGCGTAAGTAACTCTTTGAACTGGAATCATAAAAGTAAAACAATAATGGATAGAAATGTCTATACATGCTAAAACATCATGACAGGCCAGTCTTATCATTTGAATGGATATGTAAAAGTGACTTATATCTTTGATTTCGGAAAGAAGATTCGCCGTGATAAAAGCAGTATCGATACAAATATTAATAGCGTAGTTATGAGAGCAGAATAAAAAAATAAATTTATGCAAAGTTTTCATATATAATAATGGGAGGGCGACCTTGTGGGGTTGTTTACATGATAGGCTTTATAAGGATATGATGATGGTGTGAATCATTTTGTTTATAATGAAATGATTTAGAACAAATGAATAAACAGCTTTTTAATTCGATTTTTGATATTTCACATCTATATAAAACTTAAAAAGGTGCACTGATGGGATAAAGAACTTTATTGCATGACAATTTGTATTATTTTGAGTATTAATTTTATAGTATTTTCTGAATGTCCCTATATAAGTGTGTGTTGGTAGATTTTGCAAACATCATATGTAAGAAAATATCCAGATGGCAATTGTTTTCGTTTTCCGTTGGTATTTAACGATATAATTCCGGTAGGCATGATGTTTCCAGCATTATTATTTCTTTCTGATAATTAAGTAGGATTAATCATTCTAGAGCTAACATCTAATTGAATCGGATTGTTTTACAGTTCTCACACGGCCATCCGTAGGAGGTCTGTAGTGATTATTTGTAAACTGTAAAATAATTGGAGTTATGATTAAGAATGAAAATGGATTGAGTGATCCTCGGCAGAGACGCGGATTGCCCGAAGAGTTTAAAGAAGAAATGCAGAATGCTCCTGGTCTTCATACCGAAATGGATCCTCTACCCGATAGCGGTGAAGATAAATATGTAGGCTGCGGACGTCTGAAAGGTCGGAAAGCGTTCATTACCGGTGGTGATTCAGGTATTGGACGCGCTATTACCATTGCTTATGCCCGTGAAGGTGCGGATGTTGCCATCAGTTATCTGTCGGAAGAGAATAAAGATGTTGATTCGTTGGTGGAATTGTTGGCGGAGGAAGGAATCAAGATTCATCGTATACCGGGCGATATCAGTACTGAAAAAGGAGCTAAAAAAGCCGTCCGCGAAGCGGAAAAGGCATTGGGACAACTGGATATTTTGGTATTGAACGCGGGTACCCAGAATGCATCGCATGATCTGGAGGAAATTACTCACGAGCAGTTACTCAATACTTTCAGCCTGAATGTATTCTCTCCGTTTTGGATGATACAGGAGATTTATAAAGACTTGCCGGTAGGTTCGTCTATCATTTTCTCCTCTTCATCCGAATTTTATAAACCTGCTCCGAAGCTTACCGAATACGCTGCTTCAAAATATGCAGTAGTAGGTTTGAGCCGCTCTTTAGCCAAACAATTAATTGAAATGGGTATTCGCGTTAATACCGTTTGTCCGGGTTCTACATGGACACCATTGGAAGTTTCAGGCGGATTGAAAAAGGAAGATATACCTACTCACGGCACAGGTAGCTTATTGGATCGTCCGGCTCAACCTTATGAGATTGCAGGAGTATATGTGTTCCTTGCATCGGAGGAAGCGAGCTTCGTTACGTGTGCGGTTTATGGAGTGGACGGAGGTATGCAGACGGTCTAGTAATTGTGTTTACTCGGCATCTTCTGCAACTGTTTTTTTTATTACAGGCGCAATATTGCGAGCGGAAGAGAAGAACCATTTATTGTGTATATGGATTATAAACTATTAAAAAACCGTTTTAACCTTGTTGTTTTGGGTTAAAACGGTTTTAGACAATATTAGAAATTATAAGTTTGTACTATTTCATTCTGACTTTTGATCCTCCTTTTATTTTTATAAGCATTTGAAACCAGAGATTATCTGTTTACTCTTGATTGTTTAATGATTCATCTATTACATGAATTTTTTCCAAAACAAGTTCCAAATCAGCTTTCAGCTTTTCAACTTTTCGGTTCATTTCGTTCACTAAGCTGTTTCCTTTTTTGGAAGCACTTGTCAAGAATCCTAAGTTGTTTTCATAAGTTTGAATCTCATTCTTCATATTTTCATAAGTACGGATCAGTTTATCCCGTTCACGGTAAAGACTGTTACTTTCTTTATTGGCAATATCTTTAATATTGGATTTGAAATGATTCAATCTCTTTTGTGAAGTCGATATATTCAATTTATCGAAAAGCTTGTCAACAATCGTATGGAACTCTTTGTATATTTTGTCTTTTTCTTTGAACGGAACATGACCTATACCGTTCCACTCTTTAATCATGTCGCGAATTTGTTTTTGAGTCTCTTCCGTAGCCGTATCGATATCGATATCGGACAACCGACGTATGATTTCTTTCTTTTGATTCAAATTTTCCATTTCAACGGAACGTTGTGAAGAGGTCGCCTTTCCTTTTTGATCGAAGAAATAATCGCATGCGCCGATAAAGCGTTTCCATATACTATCGGAGTACTTTTTAGGAACGGGACCGATAGTCTTCCATTCTTTTTGGAGCTTGGTGAGAATGTCGGCTGTTGTTTTCCAGTCGGTACTATCTTTTAATGATTCGGCTTTTTCGCACAATGCTCTTTTCTTTTCCAAATTCTCACTGAAAGTTTCTTTCATGGATTTAAAGAATTCTCCTTTTCGTTTGAAAAAGTCATCGCATGCAGCACGGAAACGCTCGAATATCTTTACATTCATTTTTTGAGGAGCAAAACCGATTGTTTTCCATTTGGCTTGGAGAGCAATGATTTCCTGTGTTTTATTTTCCCAGTCGCTGAAAGTTTTCAGTTGATCATATTCCGTGGCTTCTACAATCTCACAGATAACGGTTTTCTGGTCGAGATTGTGTTGCTCTGCCTCTTTGAGTTGTTCAAAATGAAGTTGATGGCGACGATTTACTACCGTTGATGCAGCTTTGAACCTTGCCCAAATGCTTTCCCGTAAATCTTTGGATACCGGACCCGTATCGCGAAATTCCTGATGTAACTTTTGTAATTGGTGAAAAGCCGAAATAACATCGGGTTCGTCAGCTAATTTTTCAGCAGCCTCGCATAATCGTATTTTGATTTCCTGATTTTTCTTGAAATCATATTCACGAAATTCATTATTTAGCTTTAACAGGTCGTAGAATTTCTCCACATAAAGTTGGTAATTTTTCCAAAGTTCGTTTACTTTCGCTGCCGGAACCTGTTTTATTTCATTCCATTGCTGTTGCAATTGTTTGAATTCGTTATAAGATTTATTGGCATCTTCAGGACTTTCTACCAGTTCTTTTAACTTATTGATGATTTCCTGTTTTTTTTGCAGGTTTTCCTCTTTCAACCGTTCCTGTTCGGCATATAGTGCGTTTCTTTTTCTCTTGATTTCTGCCATGACGGTTTTGTATTCCTCTTCCAGGTTGTCAGGCTGAGGAACAAATGCGCTTTCTTCTCCTCCGGCTTCCACAAAAGCTTTGCGAGCGGCTTCCTGTTCTGCTTTATGCAGTTTATAGAATGTCTGTTTTAGCACATCAAGCTCTTGTTTATCTGCATTTTCAGCATCTTGTGCAAGCTCTTTTAACCGTTCGATAACTTCTGCTTTAGTCTTTTTAGGTTCATAAGCAGTTTTTTTACTTTCTGGATCCGCCTCTTCCTCAGCTTTTTCGTTGGAAACTTCGTTTGTTTCTACAGAAGGAACTTCGGTAAGTTCGGCTTGTTTTTTGTCTTCTTCCAATGCGTCTTGTTGCAAGGCTGCATTAGTGTCATGAGAGTCCGTCATCATTCATTATTTTTTGGAAGGGATAAATCCCAGTTTACATTATGCTTACAAATTAAAACAATAAAAATGTGATATCATACAAAAAGGCTGATTATTTTGTTTTTTAGGATAACAAAGTAGTTATTCCCATATATATCATCATGCCTATGATATCATTTGTTATAGAAATAAAAGGACCTGTGGCAATGGCCGGGTCGATTTTCAGTTTCTCCAGCGTCATGGGTACAAGCGTGCCGAAAATAGATGCAAACATCACTACTGCAAACAAACTGATGGATACCGAATAAGTAACTGTAGCCGTTGCACCGAACCGGACAAAGTTATAGATATATACCAACATGGAAATAATGGTGGCATTGATTAAGGCAACAACCGATTCTTTAACAATTTGCTTGAAGGTGTTTTCGGCATCCAAAGAACTGTTGGCCAACCCTTGTACTACAATTGCTGACGACTGAGTCCCTACGTTTCCTCCTGTTCCGCCGATGAGCGGAATGTAGAGAGCCATTTCGGGATGAGCTGCGAAAGTGCTGTCGAAATTACCCAATATCATGGAATTGCCGATACCGCCGATCATGCCGATAAGAAGCCACGGTAAGCGGGCTGTTGTCTGGCGGATTACATTATCATGCGTTTCTACGTCTTGCGACAAACCGGATGCTAATTGGTAATCACGTTCGGCCTGTTCGCGTACTTCGTCCATAACATCGTCTACCGTAATGCGCCCTACCAGGCGCCCTATACTGTCTACAACCGGTACGGCTACCAGGTCGTATTTTTCGATAATCTGCACTACCTCGTCAATCGGAGTGTCCACACGTACGGATACAGGATCTTTCTTCATTACATGTTTTACTTTCGATACCGATGGACTCGTTATCATCTTCTTCAATGGGAATACACCGCGCAACCTTTCGTCATCATCTACTACATAAACGTAATAGATTTCATCCATATCCTCGGCTTGCAGACGCATTTCACGTAAACATTCAGGCATACTCCAGTTTTCGTTTACGATTACCATCTCCGTACCCATCAAACCGCCTGCAGTGTCCTCGTCGTATTTCAATAAATCTACAATGTCTCCTGCCTGCTCAATGTCTTCGATGTGAGAAAGGACCTCTTCCTGTTTCTCTTCGTCCATGTCACGGATAATATCTACCGCATCGTCCGAATCCATATAATCGACAAAACGTTTGGCAATGGTTTCCGAAGGAAGAATATCCAAAAACCTTTTTCGGTTGTCTTCGTCCATTTCCACCAAGACGTCCGCAGCCGTTTCATTATCTAACAAATGATAGATAAACCGCGCTTCTTCCGGCTCCAATTCATCGCAAAGCTCAGCTATATCTGCCGGATGCAAATCGGTAAGGAGCTCTTTCAGCTTGGCTGAGTCTTTTTGCTCAATCAGTTCCTCTATTTGGTTAATGAAATCTTTTTCCATAAGCTTTAATCTGCATTTGCGGTCCTATCGACCTGCGCTCTTTCTACAAGATTGGTTAATCCTATAAAGTCTTTTACCGACAATTGTTCGGGACGTTTGTTAAATATAACATCGGCGCAAGCCGGACAATCTTTTCCTAAAATCGGTTTAATGGAATTGCGCAATGTCTTGCGGCGTTGGTTAAAGGTGGTTTTTACTACCTGTTTGAATAACTTCTCGTCGCATCCCAATTCGGTGGTCTCATTACGAGTCATCCGAATCACGGCGCTTTTCACTTTCGGTGGAGGATTGAAAACATTTTCATTGACTGTAAACAAGTATTCCACTTTATACCAAGCCTGAATAAGTACACTCAGAATTCCATACGTTTTGCTACCGGGGCCTGCCGCTATCCGTTCTGCGACTTCTTTTTGTATCATTCCCGTACAGCATGGTATGAATTCTTTGTTTTCAAGCATCTTAAAAAATATTTGGCTGGATATATTATAAGGATAGTTTCCTGTAAGTACAAACGGTTTGCCACCAAACAAACGATCGAGATGCATTTTCAGGAAATCATCTTCAATAATGCTTTCTTCCAAGGAAGGGTAGTTCTCCCGCAGATAAGCTACCGATTCAAAATCGACTTCCACTACTTTTAATTGTCGTTGTTTTTGTATCAGAAACTGAGTGAGTACGCCCATTCCAGGACCTACTTCAAGGATAGGGAGATTCGGACATGCGTCGACGGTGTCTGCAATAGCTTTCGCAACATTTAAATCCTTCAGAAAATGCTGTCCGAGAAACTTTTTTGGTTTTACTGCTCCCATGTCCTTTACTTTTATCTTTAATTTTTTATGCTGATTATTTATATCCTGCTATCTTTGCATCGTGCAAAGTTACATATTAAATATTAAAATTCTACATTTTTACGAGCGTATTCAATTGAAAAAGATCATAAATAGTATATTGAAGATTGCATTTCCGTTATTTTTAGGAGGGGCTATTCTTTATTGGACATACCGTGATTTCGATATCACTAAGGTTGGAGAGGTACTTTTGCGTGAGATGAATTACGGCTGGATGTTGTTTTCGCTGTTTTTCGGAGTGCTAAGTCATGTGTTTCGCGGATGGCGATGGAAACAGACATTGAAACCTTTAGGTGAGAACCCTAAAACAAGTAATTGCGTCTATGCCATCTTTGTGTCGTACGCTACTAATTTGCTTATTCCTCGTATAGGTGAGATTTCCCGTTGCGGAGTCCTTTCCCGTTATGATGGTGTTTCTTTTTCCAAATCTTTAGGAACAGTAGTGACGGAGAGGCTCATTGACACTTTCTGTATAGGATTGATAACCGGCGTTACCCTTTTGTTGCAAATGGGTGTTTTCAGCACTTTCTTCCATGAAACTGGAACCGATCTTCACTCATTTACGGAAATATTCACTTCTATACATTTGTATATTGTACTGGTTTGTGTAGCCGCTATTCTGGTATTGCTTTATTTATTGGTGAAACGTTTGGCTGTATTTGGCCGTGTAAAAGGATTAATGAAAAATGTATGGGCGGGTATTCTCTCTTTGCGGCGTGTAAAAAACATACCTTTATTTTTGTTTTATACACTTGCCATCTGGATATGTTATTTTCTCCATTTCTACCTTACTTTTTATTGCTTCGATTTTACATCACATCTTGGATGGATGGCGGGATTGGTGATGTTTGTTGTGGGTAGTATTGCGGTGGTCGTTCCCACTCCCAACGGGGCGGGTCCCTGGCATTTTGCCGTTATCTCTATGATGATGCTATATGGGGTAGGAAAAGAAGATGCAGGAATATTTGCCTTGATTGTGCACGGAATTCAAACATTATTAATAATTTTGTTGGGTATATATGGATTAGCGGCTTTGCCGTTTACAAATAAAAAAAAGAGCGTATGAGTACAATTCAGTCACTAGCTCCACAAAATGTGTGGAAACATTTTTATGAATTAACACAAGTTCCCCGTCCGTCGGGACATTTAAAACCTGTTCAGGAGTTTTTGCTTCAGTTCGGGAAGAGTGTCGGTGTAGAAACCGTCATGGATGAAGCCGGTAACATCATCTATCGTAAACCCGCTACTCCAGGGATGGAGAATTGTAAAGGAGTCATTTTGCAAGCCCATATGGATATGGTTCCTCAAAAGAATAATGATACGGTTCATGACTTTGAAAAAGATCCTATTCAAACCTACATTGATGGAGATTGGGTAAAAGCAAAAGGCACTACCCTAGGTGCGGATAACGGCATGGGCGTGGCGGCTATCATGGCTGTAATGGAGGCTAAAGATATAAAGCATGGTCCGTTGGAGGCATTGATTACTGCCGATGAAGAAACAGGAATGTTCGGTGCGTTCGGTCTGAAAGCCGGCGAATTGAACGGAGAAATCCTATTGAACCTTGATTCGGAAGATGAAGGCGAATTGTTTATCGGTTGTGCAGGCGGTATGGACGTGACGGCTACTTTGCAATACAAAGAGGTTGAACCGGATCCGGAAGACATTGCTTTGAAAGTAACGCTGAAAGGATTGCGCGGAGGACATTCCGGGTTGGAAATCAACGAGGGAAGAGCTAATGCCAATAAGTTGATGGTGCGTTTCGTGCGCGAAGCCATAGCATCGTATGAGGCTCGTCTGGCAAGCTGGCATGGCGGTAATATGCGCAATGCAATTCCTCGTGAGGCAGAAGTCGTCATTACGGTACCCGCAGAAAACGAGGCGGAGGTAACAGACTTGGTGAAATACTGCGAAGATTTGTATAATGAAGAATTCCATGTAACGGAAACTCCTATAAGCTTTGTTGCCGAAAAGATTGCTTTGCCGAAAGGGGAAGTTCCTGAAGAAATACAAGATAACTTGGTTGACGCTATTTTTGCTTGCCAGAATGGAGTAACTCGTATGATACCTTCTATTCCCGATACGGTAGAAACTTCTTCTAATCTGGCTATTATCACAATAGCCGATGGCAATGCCGATTTTAAGATTCTAGCTCGCAGTTCTTCCGATTCGATGAAGGAATATCTGACTACTTCTCTCGAAAGCTGTTTCTCCATGGCAGGAATGAAAGTGGAAATGAGCGGCGGTTATTCCGGATGGAATCCAGATGTAGAATCTCCTATCCTGAAGGCAATGGTGAAATCGTACGAAGAACAGTTCGGTACGGAACCCAAAGTGAAAGTGGTGCATGCCGGACTGGAATGCGGTATAATCGGCGCCGTTATGCCGGGCTTGGATATGATTTCATTTGGTCCGACGTTACGTTCACCTCACTCACCCGATGAAAGAGTCTTTATTCCTTCGGTGGAGAAGTTCTACGATTTCCTTATAGCTACATTGGGAAATACTCCGAAGAAAGCATAAAGTTATTTATTAAAATAGATAAGAAGGTGTCTGAAAAGGATGCCTTCTTTTTTTATTATGCCGCCCGTTTATTATCCATTTTTATATTTAAACCCTCTTTGTTCTTCTCAATGATCACTTTTCGAGAAGTCACCCTACAGAAATAAGTAAAAATCAAAAGGGTCACTTCAACTTTAATTGGCTTACCGGACTTTGTTTCGCTCACTATAAGGAGTTTCTTTTCATACGTGTACTTTATCATAAAAATGAACCCTAAAAGTTTTATGTACAACTTTTAGGGTTCACTTCACTTTTGGACAGCCCCTTTTTTATATCTGTGACTGGCAATAGAAAAATTCTTCACGTCTTATTTTCTTTTACTTCAAGGATACTTCTCACACAGAGGATATTTCTTTGAAACAGACTCTAGTCTTTAAGAATTTCCCTTTGGCAATTCTATTTTGGGATAAACTTTTTGTCTATTTTGAAACATTCTATTTAATCAAGCAATTTATTATTAAGGTATATACAGTATCTATTTTTTCCCATTTAGGAGAAATTATATATATTAAACCTAGCATGTTGAATCCCAGTTTGTTTATTTGCATTGTGTTATTTACATCTTAAGAAAGCAAAAATGGTTATTTAAACTTTTTTATCTAAAAGTGGAGACGTATTTTAAGATAATCTCGTTTCCTTTGTTAGAAACGGAAATATATAAAATGAATAATATGAGAACATTCTTGTTTGTATTGATTAGCTTTTTGTTCTTTTCGGTTGTGCCTGCTCAAGCGCAATCGTATAAGAAAATGTGGAAAGAAGTAGAAACCTACCAGAAAAAAGATCTTCCCAAATCTGTAGTAGAATCTGCGTATACCATTTATAGAAAGGCACAGGCTGAGCACAATGCACCTCAAATGATGAGTGCTTATCTTACCATGATGGATGCCCGATGTCGGATAACTCCGGATAGTCTGGAAAAGGATGTGGATTATTTGAAACATTGGGCTAAAACTGAAAAAGATTCGGTGAATGCTGCTGTGTTGTATAGTATATTAGGTGAAATCATAATGCCTCAGCATCCTAAAGAAGCATTAGAATATTTGTTGCGGTCTTTGCAACCGAAGGCAGAGTTGGACAATTGCTCCGCAAACTATTATGTTCCGTTGGTAGAGGATGGAGATGCCAGTGTATTGTATGAGGGTAACCGGATGTATCCGATGTTGGTTCATCGAGTACTTGATTTGGTGAAGAATAACCGTTATTACCTGGCAAGCGAAGGAGTGGATGTAAAAAAAGAAATAGCAGGGTTATATCATACATTATTGTGTTATTTTTCTTCTAAGGGACAACGTGCAGCCTATGTGTTGACCCGCGTAAATGAAATTAATTTTGAAAATGATTATCCTATAGAAATGCGTTTATCCCAATATCAAAAATTGATAGATAATTACGGAGATGTGGAGACGTGTGCCGAAGCATATTTGGGAGAGGCGGAAATCTTAAATCAAATAGGGAGAAGGAAAGAGGCTGTAATGTTGCTTGAAAAAGCTATGCAATCTTATCCGAAATATAGACGCATTAATGCATTAAAAAGCCTTTATTCAGACATAAAAGCTCCTGTTGTCAGGCTCCGTGCTAATACTTTGTATCCCCAGAAGCCGGATCGAGTATTTGTTTCATATTGTAATGTGACTGATTTTTATTTAAAGATCTATCGTACGGATATCACTTCTATCTCTGAAATAAGCCGTTACAGTAATGAAAATGCTTTTTGGAAAGGAAAGTGGAAATTGTTTCGTACCGAACACTATAACTTATCTGCTACTCCAGACTATATGATGCGGGATACGACATTTACGATAACTATTCCCGAAGAGGGATTTTATTTGTTCAAGGCTGTTCCGGGACAATCTTATTCCGGTAAGTTTGAGGCGGATCCGGTATTGGTATATGTTTCTTCTATAGGAGTTGTTTATACAGGCTCGTATGGTGGAAAATGTAATGGAGTTATATTGGATATGGACAATGGACACCCTATTCCAAATGCCGTATTGGAACTTTATACTCAAAAAAGAGGTCAATATATATTGAATGGCAAATATAAAGCGGATGAAAAAGGATATGTGGAATGGCCTTCGGTAAAAGGCGCGTCTTATTTGAGGGCTGTAGCGGGCAACCGTCATTTTATGCCTATTCTTCGTGAATGGCTGGGAGGTAATCATTACGTATCTTCTGATAAGAAAATAGAGCATACTCAGTTATATACTGATAGGATATTGTATCGTCCGGGACAAACCGTGTATGTTTCAGGTATTACTTTCTGGCAAGAAAACGACAGTGTACGAGTTACGGAAGGAAAACAAATGAAGATTATACTTAAAGATGTTAATTACAAACAAGTGTCTGAGAAAGTGTTAACTAGTAACGAATTTGGTTCTTTTCATACTAGTTTTGTTTTACCGGAAGTTTGCCTTAATGGACGATTCTCGATTTATGTCAACAATCAGCTTAGCACTAGTATTCAAGTGGAAGAGTATAAACGCCCTTCTTTTGAGTTGTTATTGGAACCTGTTAAATCAGCTTATACCTATGGGGACACCGTGTGGATTCACGGTTCAGCCAAAATGTTTACGGGAATGCCGGTACAGAATGCGACGGTGAAATATACAATTAAGGCACTTCAATATTATACTCGTTGGAAGAAGGACTCGGAATCTACCGTAAGTAATCAGGTAAAGACCGATTCTGCCGGTCGTTTCTCTTTCCCTATGGTTTTGAAAAGATTAAAGGCTGATGCATTTATGCCTAGTCGTGTTTGTACATATGAGTATACCGTAGAAGTTACTTCCGAAGCTGGTGATGTGCAAAAAGCTTTTCCTCATAGATTGCTTGTAGAAGATAATCCTTATTCCATCACTTGTTCATGCGGGGGAGATGAGTGGATAAAAGAATATCCGACACCGAAAAAAATCATGGTGCGAAATAGAAACGATCAGGAGCTTCAAGCAGATATCTTATATGAGGTCTATAAATTGATACCTCAAGCTGACGGTCAGCCTATAGAGGGTAAACGCGTCTATTTGGGAACGGTAAAAGGTAATACGGAATTTGTTCCGGAAGATATTTATCGTTTGCCTTCAGGTCTTTACCGTTTGAAGATGGCGGTTAAAGATGGCAGGGCAATTCAAGATACCGCTTCAGTTAATTTCACTCTTGTCTCTCTCTCGGAAAAATCTCTTCCGTTAGGAGTGAAAAGCTTTCTTTATCAAGAAGGTAAAGAGTTCGGTAAGAAGAATCCTACGGTTTATTTCGGTTCGTGTTTGAAGGATGTTTGTGTATATTATGAAGTATATAATAAGGAGGGACTGATAAGTAAACATCAATTTGCTTTAAGTGATTCCATTTGTTCTTTTACGTATCCTTATAAAGCTGAATATGGAGATGGAATCTCTGTTTCATTTTGCTTTGTAAAAGATGGTCTGCTCTATATGCAAACAGCCAAGATTGTGACTCCTGTACCTGATAAACAGTTAACCATGAAGTGGCGGTCATTCCGAGATAAATTGCAGGCTGGAGGAAAAGAAGAATGGAGCTTAAATATATTGGATGCCAAGGGCCGACCTGTGAATGCGGAAATGATGGCTACGTTGTATGATGCATCGTTGGATAATCTTGCTTATCAGAATCGTTGGACTGTACCGTTGTTCTTTGCCCGCTGGTTTAGTAGCGTTTATTACAGATTATTGGGTGATATGAATTATGATTGGGGTATTAGCTTTAATCTTCCTAGGTATCCTTATAAGAATTGGACTTATTCCCATCTGGCTTATCCATTTTGTGGAGGTATATATGACCCCTTACTTTCCCTTAGGGGTACGTCCGCTTCAGTGAAATATAGGATGGCGGGAAAGGCGAAGCCTCTTTATAGCAAAGAGGAAATGTCGGCAGAGTTAAGTAGTGGGACGATTGCAGCCGATGAAGCAAACCAGGTTGTTTTTGAAGAGGAAATGGTATCTGTAACATCACAGGATGCCGGAGCAGGTGATTCTTCCATTTCTTCATCATTAGACATTCGGCAAAATTTTGCCGAGACCGCTTTCTTCTATCCGCAACTTCGTTCTAACGAACAAGGGGAAGTGGATATTGTGTTTACTCTTCCGGAGAGTTTAACTACTTGGCGTTTTCTAGGACTGGCCCATACAAAGAATATGGATTACGGCTCAATCGATACTACTGTTGTGGCAAGCAAAGAGTTTATGCTACAAGCCTATTTGCCGCGTTTTGTACGAGTAGGAGACCGGACTTCGTTTGCCGCTACCTTGTCAAATCTTTCTGCCAAGCAGGTGAAAGGAGAGGTTCGGATGGAACTTTTCGATCCGGTAACGGAAAAAGTATTCCATACCGCAAAGCAATCTTTTAGGGTAAATGAGGGACGTACGGCTGCGGTGTCGTTTACGTATGATATACCGGATACTTATAAGGTGATGGCTTGCCGCATGGTGGCCGACGGAGGAACTTTCAGTGACGGTGAACAGCATCTGTTGCCGGTATTAAGTGATAAAGAGTGGATTACTGAAAGTGTATCGGTAAGCATGAATACACCGGGTACGAAAACGGTGGACTTGAATGAGCTGTTTAATAATCAAAGTCCTACGGTTTCCGATCGCCATCTGACGGTAGAGTTTACCGGAAATCCTTCGTGGCTGGCAGTAATGGCATTGCCTTCTATCGGTAATCCCTCCGATAAGAATGCTCTTTCTTTGTCGGCAGCTTTTTATTCGGCTTCGTTGGCTTCGTGGATAGTAGAGCAAAATCCTCGTATCCGTTCCATGTTTGAAGCCTGGAAAACACAAGGCGGAAAAGATACATTCCTTAGTAAATTGCAGCAGAATCAGGAGTTGAAAGATTTGCTGCTCGAAGCATCTCCCTTCTTGCAAGATGCGGAAAGTGAAACAGAACGGCATTACCGTCTGGCTACCTTGTTTGATGTCAATGCTTTGCAGAACCAGAAAACGGTGTTTTTAGATCAGTTGAAGAAGCTGCAGACAGAAGAGGGCGGTTGGAGCTGGTACGAAGGTATGGATGCTAATCTTTATATGACGACTGCGATTGTAGAGACTTTGCTCCGTTTGAGGTCTCTGACGGGCACTGTTGATAAATCGGTAACTCCTATACTCACAAAGGGAATTTCCTATTTGGATAAACAAGCAGTAAAAGAGTATAAATCGTTGCTCAAATTGAAACAGCAGCCGGAAACCCTTTCCGAGTTCGCTTCGCATTATTTATATGTATGTATGTTGGCCGACCGTAAGTTGACGGGTGATGTGCAGAAGGCTTATTCTTATTTCTTTGAAAAGCTGAAACAACAAAGCCCTCGCATGACGATTTACGGCAAAGCCGTGGCTGCTATGGTGTTGGCGAAAGGAGGCCAGCAGGCTGCAAGTAATGATTTCATGAAATCGTTGCTTCAATATAGTGTCTATACTCCCGAGATGGGACGCTATTACGATACGAATATAGCTCTCTCTACTTGGGCTGATTTTCGGATTCCTACTCAAACAATTGTCATCGAAGCATTCTATAAACTGGGTGGTAGCAAAGAGGATATATCTCAAATGCAGCAATGGCTGTTAAAGCAAAAACAGGTACAAAGTTGGGATACTCCGGTGAATACGGTAAATGCGGTTTATGCTTTGTTGCTGGATAATGCTTCAGTGTTGTCGCCTCAGCCTATGCCGGAACTTTTGCTTGACGGTAAACCACTTTCAACCGAAGACGCTTCTATAGGTTTGAACTCTATCAAAGAAACAGTCTTTTTGCCTGCCGGGACAAAAGCTCCCCGAACCTTTACGGTGCGGAAAGAAAATGAAGGGGTTGCCTGGGGTGCTGTGTATGCACAATATACGGAGGACATAGATAAGATATCCAACCAGTCGGAAGGCTTATTGGTAGCTCGTACATTCTACGTGGAGCGTTTGATGAATGGCTCCTTGCATTGGGTGGAACTGAAAGGAGGCGAAAAGTTGAAAGTGGGCGATAAAGTAAAATCGTCTTTGAGAGTGAGTACCGATCGGGATATGGACTTTGTGCAGATAAAAGAGAACCGCGCTTCGTGTATGGAACCTGCCGCAGTGTTGTCCGGTTACCGTTGGGAGGATGGAATAGGCTACTATCGTGCCATTAAGGATGCTTCCACGGAATATTACATAGATAAGTTGCGTAAAGGAACCTGCACGATTGAGAGTGTTTATTACATTACACTGGAAGGTGATTACGAAGCGGGCATCGTGAAAGTGCAGTCGGCTTATGCGCCGGAGTTTAATGCACATACATCGGGAAGAACCTTGAAAGTAAAGAAGTAATCTTCCCCTATGCTATGAGCAGAGTTATACATCTGGATGATTGCACCAACCGTGTATTAGCCGGTTTGTGACACAGCTGTGGCACAAGTGTGACATGATGATTGGCACACTTGTGCCATAACTTATGTCACACTTGTGACATGCCTGTTGTCACAGTTGTGCCACTGCGTTGGCACAAAGTGGCTTTCTTACTACCCGTTGTGGAATGTGACTATACTTGGGAACAGTTTACACTTCCTCCTGTTTGCTTCCTCCTTCACTATACAGAAAACCGAAAGCTTTCCTTGTTTGCTTTGCGCTTCGTTTATTTTCTTCCTTCCAGTTCCTCTGCATAAGATTTCTCCAGAGTACCCAGTTGGGTGTATTCTGTAGTGTATGGAATTTGATAGACAGGAATCTGAGTTTAATCCTGACTTAATTTACATGTATGATTTTATATCGGCGTTTTATGTGAGCAATGTTCTCTTTAATCGTTGTAACGATGTATACCCTCTTTAGTTCTCAGTTCGAAGTAAAGGTCAGGATCCGTATAACCGTGCTCTCTATCATAAAAATAGTCGTTCATGTTCTTGTAAAAATAACCTTTAAGTTTAGTGTGACTAACATCAATCAACGCCATACAAGTATAATCTACTCCCCAACGGCTTCCATATCTTAATTGAAGTACTGCATAGTCATCGTTTCTCCATCCCCAAGTGAAAAAATAGTCTCCTTCATGATAAAAATCATCGTATAGAGGGTCGTAAACGTAAACCTCCTCCACGCCGTTTCCGTCCGGTTCAAAGAAAAAACGGCTGTAGTATTCTGTTCTATCCCAATTATAGATGGGTAAGTAACCTTCCCAGCAGTGTCCTTCTAAAATATGTTCTTCCATTTTCTCTTCCGAGTCGCAAGAACTGAAACTTACCAATCCTAATAAGGTGATGGCAAAGAATAAATAGTTTTTTAAAGTTCTCATCGTATTATAGTCTTTTGAGTGTATATTTTATGCTTATTGTTTGCAAAGTTAATGTGTTTTTACAATGTATAAACTATTTAAATGGAAAAGATTAGTGAAGAAAGGTGAATCCGTCGTGTTCAGCCGGTTAGCTTTCTTCTTTTTGTGAAGATAAGTTCGTGCTTTCGTTTTATTTTCCTACCTTTGTCCACCTATCTTTAAAATAAACGGATGAAACGCATAATTTTAATATTAAGTCTATTCATAAGCGTCGTATCACTGTTGCAGGCGCAACCTCAGATTAGTTTCGATAAGAATGAGTGTAATGTAGGAGATATCCTGTGGAAGAAACCGATAACCGTAACCTTTACGGTTATTAATAAAGGTAATAAACCTTTGGTTATTAATAATGTAGATGTTTCATGCGGTTGTTTGAACCCTGCATGGACTAAAAAACCTATTCAGCCGAAAGGATTCGGCACGGTGTCGGCTACGTTTGATGCAAAGATGCTCGGGCATTTTCAGAAATCCATAGGCGTATACAGTAATGCTTCGGATAAACCCGTTTATCTGGCTATGAAAGGAGTGGTGCGGACGGAGATTACGGACTATTCCAAAGAGTATCCGGTACAAATAGGTTCTATCTATTTGGATAAGAATCATATTGAGTTTCCGGATGTGAACCGGGGTGATGAGCCTGTAGCGGAAATCGATATCGTTAATGCATCGGATAAAGAATATGAACCGGTGCTGATGCATCTTCCTTCTTATTTGGAGGCAAAAGCCGTGCCCGAAATGCTGGCTCCCAAGCACGCGGGAAAGATTCAACTAATACTTCACTCGGATAAACTGAAGGATTTGGGACTGACGCGAACATCGGTTTATTTGTCGCGTTTTCCGGGTGATAAGGTGAGTGATGAGAACGAGATAACCGTAATGGCTGTATTGTTGCCCGACTTCTCCAAACTGACCGCAGCTCAACGTGCTTTAGCTCCGAATGTTCGTTTGTCGGCTCAGGAATTGAACTTGACGTTGGGAACCAAAAAGAAAGTTTCACAGACAGTACTTATTACCAATACTGGTAAATCCACGCTTGAGATTCGCGAAATGCAAGTGACGGCTCCATCGGTGAATGTAAGCATGAAGAAACGTTCATTGAAGCCCGGAGAGTCGATGAAAGTGAAGATTACGGCTGTAGCAAAATATGTGAAGAAACGCAAGCATACACCGCGTGTATTGATGATTACGAACGATCCGAACCGACCGAAAGTGGAAATTAAGGTGCATGTGAAGAAGTGAGAACTCTTTTACGTTCTCCATTTCTCAGTTTCTAAAACCAATAACTTTAAATGTAAATAAGAATATGGAACATCCTGAAAACAGTGATAAGTATAAAGGGCTGGCGGTGAATAAGGGAATTGAGCAGCCGGCTACGGTGAATCCTTATTTAAAGTTGCATCATCCGCCAAAGCGAAGGGAACTTTCTGTTACGGATTATGTGGAAGGCATACTGAAAGGGGATGTGACGATATTAAGTCGTGCCGTGACGTTAGTGGAAAGTGTACGTCCGGAACATCAGGCGCTTGCACAGGAGGTGATAGAGAAATGTTTACCCTATTCGGGAAACTCTATACGGGTAGGAATCAGCGGTGTACCCGGTGCCGGTAAGAGTACCTCTATCGACGTTTTCGGTCTTCATGTACTCGAACAGGGGGGCAAGCTGGCTGTGTTGGCTATCGACCCGAGCAGCGAACGTAGCAAAGGCAGTATATTGGGAGATAAAACCCGTATGGAAAAACTTTCCGTTCATCCCAAATCATTTATTCGTCCCAGTCCATCGGCAGGTTCGTTAGGAGGTGTGGCGCGTAAAACGCGCGAAACCATTATCCTTTGCGAGGCAGCCGGTTTTGATAAGATATTTGTCGAAACGGTGGGAGTGGGGCAGAGTGAAACGGCTGTACATTCTATGGTTGACTTCTTCCTGTTGATTCAATTGGCGGGTACGGGTGACGAATTGCAAGGCATCAAGCGGGGTATTATGGAAATGGCCGATGGAATTGTAATTAATAAAGCCGATGGCAGTAACATTGATAAAGCTAAATTGGCAGCTTCTCATTTTCGTAACGCCTTGCATCTCTTTCCGGCTCCGGAAAGCGGATGGACGCCTGAAGTACTTACCTATTCCGGTTTTTATGGATTGGGTATTAAGGAGATATGGGATATGATATACCGCTACATTGACTTTGTAAAAGACAACGGTTATTTCGAACATCGTCGTAATGAACAGGCCAAGTATTGGATGTACGAAACGATAAACGAGCATTTGCGCGACAGTTTCTACAACAATCCGGCTATTGCCGCCATGCTGGAAGAGAAGGAACGTGATGTGTTGAGTGGTAACTTAACCTCTTTTGTTGCAGCCAAGCAATTGCTGGATTCATATTTCGGAAAATGATACATAGCAATTCTTTCTTTTTGTAAAGATAATAGGGCTGTATCGCTTAGCTCAAGCTTTTCGTTGTGAATGTAGATGGAATTGTGACGGCATGCAAAAAGGAGGGCGTTCTGCGACCGATTAAACTGATTATATTATCTTTTAGTTAGTTGGATAGAGGATATGTTCCTAAGTAGAATAAAGGACAGATTTTGGTTACAGTCGTGCTATTGGCATACATTTTCGTTGTTTTAGACTGTTTGATGAGAAGGGTAGTCTTATTAGTAGTTCTCCTGACATTATTTTTTGTAAAAGGTTGCATTATTAATTGTTATGACCCTTTGCAGAGCTATTCAAATAAAGCGGATGGACTTCCTTGCGGCGTTGTATTATTTCTGTCCGCAAGGGAGTCCATCCGTATTCTTTTTGTTTCACACTTAAACTCTCGCTGGTTTTCGGATTTAATTTTTAAGGTCCGCAAATATTCTTTTCAGAGCGATGCGATTTAATTGATAAATGTTTCAACGCGTAATTATGCGTAATGTTTTGTTTGCTTAGATAGACAATTCGCGGAGAACATTTACCAGTTCCGGTTTAATAGGCTTGTCGTTTTTGATAGCTTTGGTAAAAGGAACGTAAACAATTTCGTCATGGTTGATACCAATCATTACATTGCGTTGTCCTTCCATCAAGGCATCGATGCTTGCTGCTCCCATGCGGCTCGCAATAATGCGATCGTGAGCTGTAGGACTTCCTCCGCGTTGTAAATGTCCAAGGATGGATACCCGTACATCATATTGAGGATACTCTTTTTTTACACGTTCTGCAAAATGCATGGCGCCACCGGTAATCGGACTTTCCGCAACCAATACGATACTGCTGTTCTTCGACTTGCGGAAACCGTTCTTGATAAACTCTTCCAACTGGTCTACTTCCGTACTGAATTCCGGTATAATGGCTGCTTCCGAACCCGAGGCAATAGCTCCGTTCAGCGCAAGGAAACCGGCGTCGCGTCCCATCACTTCCACAAAAAACAAGCGTTCGTGGGAGGTGGCGGTATCCCTGATTTTGTCAATGGCATCTAAAATTGTATTCAGTGCCGTGTCATAACCGATAGTCGTATCGGTTCCATATAGGTCGTTGTCGATAGTTCCCGGTAAACCGATACACGGAACGTCATACTCTTGTGCGAAGATCCGTGCTCCTGTTAAAGATCCATCTCCACCGATGATAACAAGGGCGTCGATACCTTCTTTCTTCATATTTTCATAAGCAATGGCACGGCCTTCGGGAGTGGTAAACTCTTTGCAACGGGCTGTTTTCAAGATAGTTCCACCACGTTGAATGATATTGCTGACATTTTCGGTTTTGAATTCCTGAATCTCGTCGGTTATTAAACCTCGATAACCTCTGTAGATGCCTTTTACACTCAGATTATTATAGATGGCAGCACGTGTTATCGCACGAATGGCTGCGTTCATTCCCGGGGCATCTCCTCCGGAAGTTAAGATTCCTACACATTTAATTTCGCCCATAAATACCTATTTAAAAACTGCTGCAAATTTAATAAATTCTTGGTTGAGAGTACCAAACAGAAAGCAAATCTATGGTTTTGAAAGATAATAAAGGTTAATTATCTCCATTTGTTTTATCATTCTGATAATTTATAATGGCCCTTTTGCATTCTTCCATCAGCCATTTGGGAGTAGAAGTAGCGCCACATATTCCGATGCTCGAAACGCCTTTTAATAAATTAAATTCTATTTCATTTGCGTCTTCAATCAGGAAAGAATTAGGGTTTACTTTTTTGCATTCGTTGAACAGAATTCTCCCGTTGGAACTTTTCTTTCCGCTGACAAAGAAAATAAGGTCATGTGTCGCAGCAAAGGCACGAATGTTAGGCATACGGTTCGCCACCTGTCGGCAAATAGTATCGAAATATTTAAAATCAGCCGGTGGAACAATGTGCTCCTGAATATATTGGATGATTTGCCAGAATTCCTCTAAAGATTTAGTGGTTTGAGAATAAAGACGTATGTTTTGTGTAAAGTCTAAATGTCGAGCTTCTTCAAGAGATTCAATTACGATCGCTTTTCCTTGTGTTTGCCCTACCAACCCTAGAACCTCAGCGTGTCCGTTCTTTCCATAAATGACAATCTGCTTGGAACTCTCCGTGTACAAATTGAATTCTTTCTTTATCCGTTTCTGCAATTGGAGCACTACCGGACAAGTAGCGTCAATGATTTCAATATGATTTTCTTCCGCTAACCTATATGTTTCAGGCGGCTCGCCGTGTGCCCGCAACAACACTTTTACATGATGAAGATGCTTGAATTCATCATGATTAATGGTAATCAATCCTAATTGCTTCAATCGTTCACACTCTTTTCCGTTGTGCACAATGTCTCCCAAGCAATACAAAGGAGTACCCTTTCTTAATTCGTCCTCAGCTTTTTGTATGGCTGTGGTAACTCCGAAGCAGAAGCCGGATTCTTTATCAATTTCAATACGAATCATTGTGCCGTTACTTTTTGAAATTGTTCGGCTAGCCATTCCTTTTGTTGGGCAATTGTCATCTGGCTATTATCCAACAATATGGCGTCGTCTGCTTTGCGCAAAGGACTGACTGCCCGGTTCTGGTCTATATAATCCCGTTCTTTCACGTTGGCAAGAATCTCAGTGAAACTGGCTTCCTGTCCTTTCTCTTTCAATTCCTCATATCGGCGTTGCGCCCTAATTTCCGGCGAAGCCGTAACAAAAATCTTTAGTTCCGCGTCTGGGAACACTGTAGTACCGATATCTCTTCCATCCATTACTATGCCTTTTGCTTTTCCCATTTCTTGTTGTTGGGCAACCATTGCTTCCCGAACAAAATCTATGGCAGAAATAGGACTTACTTTGCCGGACACTTCCATGGTTCGAATTTCCTTTTCCACATTTTCGCCATTTAAATAAGTTTGCGGTCGGTTAGTTTCAGGATCCAACTGAAATGTGATATGGATTTGGTTCATATGCTTTCTCAAAGAATCAGTGTCAATGCCCTCCGGTTCGAAAAAACCGTGCCTTATACTATATAAAGTTACTGCCCGATACATAGCCCCACTGTCTATATATATGTAACCTATTTCTTTTGCGAGATCTTTGGCCATAGTGCTTTTGCCGCATGAAGAGAATCCGTCTATGGCAATTGTAATTTTTTTCATGTCATTACTTTGTTAATCATCTTAAAAAACGTCCCAAAGATAGTGAATAAGAAAGACTCGGAACAATGCTTTGTTATTATGTATTATTATCAAAGATTAAAAAAACAAAAATGCTTTGATATGTATGAAAAAACGGAGAAGAATCCTATGTAATAACGAAAAAAGTAGTATATTTGCCAAAAATGAGAGACACCTTATTTTTAATAAAATAATTTATGGAAGTAAAGAAATCGCCGAAAGCAGATCTGGAAGGTAAAAAGAGTACCTGGCTGCTTATTGGTTATGTGTTGATTTTGGCTTTTATGTTTGTTGCTTTCGAATGGAGTGAACGCGATAAACAAGTCTTGATTGCACAAGGACCAGTTGAAGTTACGTTTGAGGAGGATATGGTTCCTATTACACAACAGGAACAACCGCAAACCCCTCCGCCGCCTCAGGCTCCTTCTGCGGAAGAAGTCCTGCAAATTGTAGAAAATGACACAAATATTGAAGAAACGGAAGTCGCTACCAGCGAAGATCAAGGTGAAGCTGTACAAATAGTATCTACAGGCCCTGCAGTGGTCGTGGAGGAAGTAGTAGAAGAAGAAACTATTTTCCATGTGGTAGAAGAAATGCCTTCTTTCCCTGGTGGAGATGCCGAATGTATGAGATTCTTAAACAAGAATATCAAATATCCGACTATCGCTCAGGAAAATGGTATTCAAGGTCGTGTTATTCTTCAGTTTGTTGTGAATAAAGATGGTTCCATTGTGGATGTTACGGTTGCCCGTAGTGTTGACCCCTACTTGGATAAGGAGGCAGTGCGCGTGGTAAAAATGATGCCGAAATGGAAACCTGGTAAACAACGCGGTAAACCGGTACGCGTGAAATATACTTTGCCGGTTATGTTTAGATTACAGTAATTAAAATTAATGTTTAATTAAATAAGGTGATTAAAGGCTGCCCTGAAAGCGCAGCCTTTTTTCTGGCTATAAAAATAAAATTTGATATGTTTACTTCTTCGCAATTATTAGAAAAAATAAATACGTATCTTGCAGGACTGACCTATTCACGTGAACCGAAGGGACTCTATACTCCTATTGAATATGTATTATCTTTGGGAGGAAAACGGATTAGACCGGTATTGATGCTCATGGCTCATAATTTATATAAAGAAGAAGTAGATACTATATTGTCTTCTGCCGCATCAATCGAGATGTATCATAATTATACATTGCTCCATGATGATTTGATGGATCGTGCGGAACTTCGTAGAAATAGACCGACGGTGCATAAAATATGGGGTGATAACACTGCTATTTTATCTGGTGATACGATGCTGGTTTTGGCTTATCGGCTCATGACATGTTGTGAACCTTTATATTTAAAAGCTGTGTTGGATGTATTTAGCAATACGGCGTTAGAAATTGGCGAAGGACAGCAATATGATATGGAATTTGAAAGCCGAAGAGATGTGACGGAAGAGGAATATATTGAAATGATTCGTTTGAAGACATCAGTATTATTGGCTGCCAGTCTGAAAATAGGTGCCATATTGGCTGATGCTCCGGAGACCGATATGCAGGAACTTTATAATTTCGGTATTCAGATAGGATTGGCGTTCCAGCTACAGGACGACTATTTGGATGTATATGGTGATACGTCTGTTTTTGGAAAAAACTTAGGCGGAGATATTCTGTGTAATAAAAAAACATATATGTTGATTAACGCTTTACAACGAGCCGATGCGGAACAACGTAAAGAATTGGAATATTGGATAACCTGTTCTGAGTATATTCCCAGTGAAAAAGTAAATACTGTTACAGCCTTGTATGATGCCATTGGTATAAAGGAACTTTGTAATAAAAAAATTGAGGATTATTTCCAGCGAGGGATGTCTTGCCTGGATCGTCTTCAAGTTCCGGAGGGGCGTAAAGCGGTATTGCGTTCGTTTGTTGAAGCTTTAATGCATCGCAATATGTGATGCTTAGCAGAAATAGGGTTGAATTTTGTAGTAGTTGATGCGGTGAAAATTTTATGTTAATTGATACTCATTCCCATTTGTTTGTTGAGGAGTTCGATACGGATTTGCCTGAAGTAATACAGAGGGCTAAAGATGCCGGGGTCTCTAAAATATTCATGCCGAACATTGATTTGGCTTCTCTCCCTTCTTTATTGGATGTATGCGAGCGATATAAAGAATATTGTTTTCCGATGCTCGGTTTGCATCCGACTTCAGTTACTTCGAAATATCTGGAAGAATTGTATGCTATGGAATCTTATTTGAAGGATGGACACCCTTTTGTGGCAATAGGTGAAGTGGGGCTTGATTTCTATTGGGATAAAACTTTCATGAATGAACAACTGAAAGCACTTGATAAACAGCTCCAATGGGCTATAGCTTACCAATTACCTGTTATTATTCATTGTCGCGAAGCTTTCTCGGAATTGTATTCCTGTCTGGAACCTTATAAATCGGATAATCTTCGAGGTATATTTCACTGCTTTACAGGTTCTGTCGAAATGGCTGAACGGTTCATGGAGTTCGATGGTTTCTTGTTTGGTGTGAATGGAGTGGTAACGTATAAAAAATCACCCTTGCCAGAAGTATTGGGAAAACAAATACCTTTGGAACGTATTGTTTTGGAAACAGATTCTCCCTATTTGTCTCCTGTTCCTTATCGGGGAAAGAGGAATGAATCTTCTTATGTTATAGAAGTTGGAAAAAAGATAGCGGAAATATACAATTTGCCTGTTGAAGAAATTGGACGGGTAACAACAAGAAATGCTTTAAAGTTGTTTTGTGCAGGATGAATTTACTTATGTTGGTATTAAAGTTTTAAAAAATACCCTTATAAATATAATAAACTTACAGAGTTTAAAGATAAGAGAAAAAAAAAGAATATATTTGCTGCTGAAATCGTTTGCCATTCGCAATATTATTTGTATTTTGCAGCCGATTTTGAAAGACGGCAAAACGTCATAGAAGAAGGAGAGATGCTCGAGTGGTTGAAGAGGCACGCCTGGAAAGCGTGTATACGCCTAAAGCGTATCGCGGGTTCGAATCCCGCTCTCTCCGCGAATAAAGGAGAACTTAATGTAAACAATAAAATAAATAGTAATAATCAATTAATTAATCTTAAAAAATTAGACACACATGAAAAAGTTATTTGCAATTATTGCAGTGATGGGAGTCCTTTCATTTGGATTAACTCAAGCGGCTATGGCTCAAGAAGAAGCTGCTGCTCCAGCTGAACAAACAGAACAGGTTGCTGCTGCTGATGAGGCTGCAGCTCCAACAGAAACAGTTGTTGAAGGAGGTATTCACAAAGAAATTAAAACTAAATTCATTGAAGGTAGTGCCGACTTTATGTCATTGGTTGCTATTGCATTGGTTTTAGGTTTGGCTTTCTGTATTGAGAGAATTATCTATCTGAGTCTTGCTGAAGTAAATACTAAAAAATTGCTTTCTTCTATTGAAGCTGCTTTGGAAAAAGGTGATGTTGAGGCTGCTAAAACCGTTTGCCGTAACACTAGAGGTCCTGTTGCATCTATTTGTTATCAAGGTTTGATGAGAATCGATGAAGGCGTTGATGTTGTTGAACGTTCAGTTGTTTCTTATGGTGGCGTTCAGGCTGGTTATCTTGAAAAAGGATGCTCTTGGATTACATTATTCATTGCGATTGCTCCGTCTTTAGGATTCTTGGGTACTGTGATTGGTATGGTCATGGCATTCGATAAAATTCAGGCAGCTGGTGATATTTCTCCGACAGTTGTAGCAGGTGGTATGAAAGTGGCTTTGATCACTACTATCTTTGGTTTGGTTGTAGCATTGATTCTTCAGGTATTCTATAACTACATCCTTTCGAAGATTGAAGCATTGACAAGCGATATGGAAGATTCTTCTATTACTTTGCTTGATATGATTATGAAATACAATTTGAAATATAAAAAATAATTAAACAATGGCTAAGTTATCATATAGAGTCTCATACTATATAATGTATGCCTTGTTTGCAGTTATTCTAATTGTCTTGGCGTTATTCTATGGTATAGGATACAATAATATTGTGGGAGAATACAATGCTCCTGAACATACTGATACTTTGATTTACTTAATGTATATTCTTTTTGGCTTAACGGTAGCTTCGGCTGTTGTTGCCGCAATTATTCAGTTTGTTTCTGCATTGAGAGATAATCCTAAAAATGCATTGAAATCTCTTCTCGGTGTCATCTTGTTAGTTGCTGTCGTTTGTATAGCTTATGCTATGGGTTCTGACGCAGCTGTTGCTACAGGTGACGGACTGTATGAAGATAAATTTTGGTTAAAAATAACCGACATGTTCCTTTATTCTACATATTTCTTGATGGGAGTGGCTATTTTGGCTACACTTGTTAACCTGACAGGAGTCTTTAGAAAATAATAATATCATTGATAATTATAAAACTAAGTAAGTAAAAATGGCAAGAAAGAAAAGAAGTGTCCCGGGGATTAATTCCAGTTCAACGGCCGATATTGCCTTTATTCTGCTCATTTTCTTCCTTATCACAACATCAATGGACACTGATAGAGGTTTGGCGCGCCAATTGCCGCCTCCGCCTCAAGATCAGGAGCTCGAAGATATTATTGTAAAGGAACGGAATGTGTTAGCTGTACGTCTGAACGCAAGCAACCAGCTTATGTGTGGTTCGGATTACATTGATATAAAGGATTTAAAGGCTAGAGCGAAAGAATTCATTACTAATCCGTCTAATGACCCTAATTTGCCGGAGAAACATCCTAAGCAAATTCCGTTCTTCGGAAATGTTATGATTACGGATAAGCATGTGATTTCTGTACAGAATGACCGTGGTACAAGCTATGAGACTTATTTTAATGTACAAAATGAGTTAATCGCGGCTTATAATGAACTGAGAAATGAACTCGCTATGTCTCAATTCCACAAGAAATATGCAGAGTGTAGTGAGGAAGAGCAGGAAGCTATTCGTGATTATTATCCTCAGAAGATTTCTGAGGCTGAACCTAAAAACTACGGAGGAAAGAAGTAATGGGAAAATTTGATAACAAAGGGAAACGTGGAATGCCTGAATTGAATACTTCTTCTTTGCCTGACCTTATCTTTACCATGTTGTTCTTCTTTATGATTGTAACATCTATGCGTGAAGTAACATTGAAGGTTGAGTTTAAGGTTCCCCAAGGTACTGAATTGGAAAAGCTTGAGAAGAAGTCTTTGGTTTCTTTCATCTACGTGGGAAGACCTACTGAGGAGTTACGTAAGAAAATGGGTTCTGAAAGTCGTATTCAGTTGAATGATAAGTTTGCTGATGTATCAGAAGTTATGGATTACGTTTATCAGGAACGTGCTAACATGAGTGAGAGTGACCAACCGTATATGAGAGTTTCGTTGAAGATCGATCAGGATACTAAAATGGGTATTGTGACCGATATCAAACAGGCTCTTCGTAAAGCGTATGCATTGAAAATTAATTATTCTGCGCAGATGCGTCAGTAATAATAAAATAAACATTATTGGGAAGAGGGCGGCTATAAATGAAGTAGTCGCCCTCTTTTTGCTCTTTTACTTTTAATAATTGTTATTTAAAATTTAGGTGTCGGATAAAAACATTACATTTGCCGTGTAATGTTTAATAAATAAGGAAATTGCATGAAAAAACTACTTCTTTTATCAGTATTTTGTTGTTGCTTGGCTTCCTATGCGCAACAGATTGATTGGAATAAGGCCCTGCCTGATGACCCGAAAACTATAATAGGGAAATTGCCGAATGGCATAACTTATTATCTTCGTCATAATGAAGAGCCTAAAGAACGTGCCAGCTTTTATATTATTCGTAATGCTGGTGCTTTGTTGGAAAACGATGAACAGAATGGATTGGCTCATTTTTTGGAGCATATGGCATTTAATGGAAGTAAGAACTTCCCGGGTAATAGTATGATTTCTACTTTGGAACGTAATGGTATTTCTTTTGGTGGAAATTTAAATGCTTATACTACACAGAATGAAACGGTATATAATATAAGTTCGGTGCCTACTACCAATGAAGCATTGATAGATACTTGTCTGTTGATTCTTCATGACTGGTCTTATTATTTGACCTTGGATGAAAAAGATATTGACGATGAACGTGGAGTGATTACTGAAGAGTGGCGTACACGTCGCAATAGCGGAGCGCGTATTAGAGAACAGCAGAACCCGATTTTGTTGAAAGGATCGAAATATGCAGTGCGCGATGTGATTGGTAGCTTGGATGTGATTAAGAACTTTGAACCTCAAACAATCCGTGATTTTTATCATAAATGGTATCGTACGGATTTGGAAGCTATTGCAATTGCAGGGGATTTTGATGTAGTGAAGATGGAAGAAAAAATTAAGAAGTTATTCTCAACAATTCCTGCTATTAAAAATCCGGAGCCTAGACCTTTTTTCGAAGTTCCGGAGCATGATGAAACTTATTTTTGCGTAGCTACAGATAAAGAAGCCACTCAATCGAATGTAACGCTAATTCGTTTTTGGAAAGATGATGAACCTACAGGAAAGATGACATACAAGGAAATCAAAGACGGTTTGATTCAAAGTTTCTATAATACGATGATAGCCAACCGCATCAGTGAGATGATACAAAAGGGGAAAGCTCCTTTTATGTCGGCTTCTATCGGTAAAGGTGGATTTGTTAAGGGGTATGCAGCTTATTCTCTTTCTGCTGTAGCTAAACCGAACCAAGAGAAAGAAGCCTTGACTGCTGTTCTTCAGGAAAACGAACGTATCCTTCAGCATGGGTTTACTGATTCAGAATTAGAACGTGCTAAAACAAATCTGATGACTAGTTTGAAATCTGCTTTGAAAGATATAGAGAAAACTCCTAATGATGCTTATATTGAAGATATGCAAAGTCATTTTCTTGAGAAATCTGCTATTTTCCGTTTTGAAGATTATTTTAAAGCAGTAGAAGAGATTATGCCTACTATTACAGCTAAAGAAGTGTCGGATAAAGCTAAGGAATGGTGGAAGGATAACAATAGAGTGATTTTAGTAAATGGTCCGAGTGAAGGAGTTACACATTTGACGGAGCAGGAAGCTAAATCAATCGTAACGGAGATGACAGGAAAACCAGTAGAAGCATATAAAGATCAAACCGTTGGTGGTAGTTTGATTAATGAAAATTTGAAAGGCTCTCCCATCGTTTCGGTAAAAGCATTGCCGGAGTTTGATGCAGAAGAGTGGACTTTAGGAAATGGAGCGAAAGTTGTGTTCCGCAAAGCTGATTTTGAAAAAGATAATATAAGTTTGAATGCATATAGCGCAGGTGGTACTTCTTTATATGATATTGACATGCTTCTTCCGGCTCGTAATGCAATCTCTTTTATAGGTTCTTATGGTTTAGGAGATTATGATGCGATTGCTTTGAAGAAAGTATTGACTGGTAAGAAAGCCGGATGCTCTGTGGGTATTAGTTCATTGTATGAAACTGTAAATGGTAGCGCTACTCCGCAAGATTTTGAAACGATGATGCAAATGTTGTATTTGCGATTTGAGAAACCTCGTTTTGATGCAGATGCGCATAAAGTGGTTATTGACCGTACACGTATTATGATGCAGCAAATGGAGGGGAAACCCAATAAGATAATGCAGGATTCCATGCAACTTATCGCTACAAACTATAATCCTCGTACTATTTTAATGAATCAGAAAAATTTGGGTGAACTTACTATTGATAAAGTAGAGAAGGTTTATAGAGATCGTATAGCAGATGCCAGCGACTTTACTTTTTTCATTGTAGGAAATATGGATGCAGAAGAAGTGAAGCCTTTGGTGGAAAAATATATTGGTTCTATTTCGTCTACTCATCGCAATGAAAAATGGATAGACCGAAAAGTTAGGGTTCCGAAAGGAAAAGTAGAGAAAGTTATTGAACTTCCGTTGGAAACTCCCAAGACGACTGTATTAATATCACTTTCAAAAGAAATGCCATATAATTTGAAAGAAAGCTTTGAAGTTTCTGTTTTAGCTTCTATTCTAAATCTTCGGTATACGGAGAACATTCGTGAAAAAGAAGGTGGAACATACGGAGTTGGCGTTGAAGGTGATGTTTCGCGTGAACCGGTTGGTATCTATTCCCTTTCAATGCAGTTTGATTGTGAGCCGGATAGAGCGGAGCATTTGAAATCTTTGATTTATGCCGAACTTGAAAAAATCCAAAAAGAGGGTGTAACTGCCGAAGAACTGAATAAGATTGTGCTGAATATTAATAAGAACCGGGAACAAAGTAAACATCATAATTCCTATTGGATGGGAGTGTTGAATAGTTATTATAGAACAGGTATCAATACGAATGATGCGACAAACTTTGAGAATATTGTAAATTCTTTGACTCCGGCAGATATTCAGAACTTTGCAAAGAAGTTATTCAAAGATGCTGATATTTTAGATATTATGTTTGTACCTAAGAAATAAAAAAACTGTTCATAAGTAAAAGACTGACTTTGTTTCTATATAATAGCCTTAAAGGGTTTTTAATCTGTGCCACGTATGGAAAGAAAAACCTTTAAGGCTATTTTTCTATTTCTTTTGATTTGATTGTAACTAGGAAACTTTGAAACAGGATAGTTTAAGATTTCAAAAGAAAACTTTAAAAGGGTAACAAATGTTGTTTTTTTGTTTTCTATTCGATTTGTATAATAATAAGGTTCATTTTAAGTTTCTTCCAAATGAAGTCAATAAAATCTTATCTATGAATATGAATGTTTCGAGGGTAAAATTTCTATAAGAACTCTAGCTTAAGAAAGAACTTTACTAGTGTTTTATATAAAAATGATGGTTGTTAGTAACATAGATTTAGCTAATATGGGTTCTTTGTTTTCAGTACGTTACAAAATATAAATGTTTATTTTCAGAAATAAATGATTGAATATACATTCAAAGTCCATTTACTTTAAAATTGGTTATATTGGGCTCATTATCAACTATAAAAAGGGACCTTTAAAACTTTAATGAAACACTAATGAAAAAACTTCTCATAAAGAAGTCCCCATACCTTCTTTCATTACGTATACATAAAATCGAAATGTTAATCTGCGTTTAGCGAATACAGTCAAGTTTAGTTTTTGTGTGTTAGTTTGCTTTTACAGAATCTATTTTATTCAGTATAAAATTCGATTAACCGTTGTAATGCACGTTGGCAAACCGGACAAAAGGCAGGAGCTTCATTAATCTTCATCCTGCATTCCGTTGTAGACCGATAAACCCCTTTAGAAGAATAACCTGCACCTTCGTAAACTCCCACTTCTGTATAAATCCTTTTTGGGTCTGTTACCGGTGGAGTAGGAATTTGAGTATTTGGCGGTAACATGTCTTTCCATTTAGAGCCAAAGTCAACCAATGTGGTTATATTAGGTTCCCAAGGCTCTGTATCAGATGGGTACATTTCGGTGTATTGGTCATCGTAGAAATATTCATCTGCCAACCCTCCAAAACTGTGTCCGAACTCATGCACAACGACTGGGCGGAACTGCTTATGGTGGGCGGTAGTCAATGTATAAGAATTATAAATGCCTCCGCCTCCGTAGGTATCTGTATTAGCTAATATAATTAAATGTTCATAAGGTATACCAGACATTAGATCATGTATTTGTTTTACATGCGGAGTTGTTAAATACCGGTCGGAATAAAATGTGCTGAAGTGTGAGCCTACTGCTGTTTTTTTCCATTCGTTCTTATTGGGTATACTTACTCCACTTTCTATCGAAGGAGTAGCCACCGCTACAATATTAAAACGGTCTTTCATGCTTTTAAAAGGTTCATGTTCAAATAAAGCTTCACACGCTATGGTTGCGTCCTGATAAAACAAGTCACTTTCTGAAGCTGTATAACCTTCAGCCAATATGGCGACATCTATGCACTTATCCGGTTCGCCTCCTTTATGGAGATAACGATGCGGAGCAATAAACTTTCTTCCTTTTTCTTTAATTAGTATATCATTAGGGTCAACGGTATGCGTTAATGAACAGCAAGTTCTCCCATGCACATCCTTCAAAGAAATAGTCACTTCTGCCTTTTGTTTCGGGTAGGGCAACAGGTAAGTATTTTCGAAAGACTTTTGCAAGCGGGTTGCTTCTTCCGTAGATTGCCATTCCTGAAATAAACTAGAGAAAGAAGTACGGTATATGGTTTGACCGCTTGATGCATCTTTCATGATTATTTCCCCGTTACCGGCCAAAGGCAGTTCGGATAAGTGATGCTTGCGTCCCGCCCATTGTGGCGTTTGGGAAAGTTCGTCCAGAAAAATATACTGTTGGGTTGCATTTCCCGAAAAGATGTAATCCACCCTTAATGTTTTATTTTCAAAATAATTTTCAAATGTCTGTGCCGTAATTGTTCCTATGCACAACACTTGCAGAATGATACATATAATTTTTTTCATAGTTATATAGTTTTAGGCAAAGATACAATTATTCTTTGTATTCAATATTTATCTTAAAAAAGAAACTTATTATTGGGAAAAGGTTCATTTTTGAATTTTGTTAAATTATTCGATTTATTTAAAATATACTTAGAATTTATGTCTTTGCGATATGAAAATGTATATATTTGTGTTTAAATATAAAATTATATCACGAATGGGACACCATCAATTAGACTCTTTAGACGAGCAGATATTGCGGCTTATTGCCGAAAATGCCCGTATTCCGTTTTTAGAAGTAGCCCGGGCTTGTAATGTTTCAGGGGCAGCTATTCATCAACGTATTCAGAAGTTGACAAATTTAGGTATTTTGAAAGGTTCAGAGTATGTGATAGATCCGGAAAAAATCGGATACGAAACGTGTGCATATGTCGGACTGTTTTTGAAAGATCCGGAACAGTTTGATTCCGTGACAAAGGCCTTGGAAAAGATTCCTGAGGTAGTGGAATGTCATTTCACTACAGGACAGTATGATATGTTCATTAAGATTTACGCAAAGAACAATCATCATTTGCTGAACATTATTCATGATAAGTTGCAGCCATTAGGGTTGTCCCGATCGGAAACAATCATTTCATTCAACGAAGCTATTAAACGCCAGATGCCGATTTTGAATCTGAGCGAAAAAGATGATGAAGATTAGATTCGTTCGTAATTTATAAAAGTATAAGGAAAGAGGTGTTTTTCATCCTTGTGATGCGCATCTCTTTCTGTTTCTTTCCATTCTTTCAAATCGATAGCGGGAAAATAAGCATCTGCGGAAATAGGAGTATCTTCTATACGAGTAATATAAAGTTTCTTGGCATATGGTAGAGCTTGGCGATATACGCTAGCTCCTCCTATAATATATACTTCTTCTTCCGGTTGGCATTGTTCCAATGCTTCTTCTAATGAACGAAAACATTCGGCTCCTTCGAATTGTATCCCTTCCTGACGAGATAACACAATATTTCGTCGGTTCGGCAAAGCTCCTTTAGGCAAAGATTCAAAAGTGCGTCGTCCCATTATAATAGTGTGACCTGTAGTTAACGCTTTGAAACGCTTCAGGTCATTCGGTAGCCAATACAATAATTTGTTTTCGTTGCCTATGGCATTGTTTTGTGCTATGGCAACAATAATAGATATTTGCTGAGTCATAATTTTAAACGGCAACTTTGCCTGGAATATGTGGATATGGGTTATAATTTTCTAATTGGAAATCTTCGTATTTAAAGTTGAATATATCTTTTACCTCCGGATTGATTTTCATTGTGGGTAAAGGTCGCGGTTCACGGGTCAGTTGTAATTTTACCTGTTCCAAGTGGTTGGAATAAATGTGTGCGTCGCCCAAAGTATGGATAAAATCTCCAGCTTTTAAACCTGTTACTTGAGCCACCATTTGTAATAACAGGGCATAAGAGGCAATATTAAAAGGTACTCCTAAAAAAGTGTCAGCACTACGTTGGTACATTTGCATGCTTAAACGTCCGTTTGCCACATAAAACTGGAAAAAAGCGTGACAGGGAGGAAGATTCATATTGTTCAAATCTGCAACATTCCATGCGCTGACAATAATGCGCCGCGAATCCGGGTTGTGTTTAATCGTTTCTATCGCTTCTTTTATTTGATCGATATGTCCTCCATTATAATCGGGCCATGAACGCCATTGATAGCCATAAATGTGTCCCAAGTCACCCTTTTCATCCGCCCATTCGTTCCATATACGCACTCCGTTTTCTTGGAGATATTTTACATTCGTATCTCCATTCAAAAACCAAAGTAGCTCATGTATAATAGATTTTAGGTGTAATTTTTTGGTCGTGAGGCAAGGAAAGCCGTCTTCCAGATTGAAACGCATTTGATGTCCGAATACACTTAGGGTTCCCGTTCCTGTGCGATCTCCTTTTTCTATGCCTTCAGTAAGAATCCGGTTTAAGAGGTCTAAATATTGTTTCATATCAGATAATTTTCGATTTGTGCGGACAAAGTTACTCAAAAAGCTCCATATATATTCTTTTGGTCGGTTGGTTTTTGTAAGAGTATAAAAAAGTGGTAACAGTTTCCATCTTATATTTAAATCTATTGTTTTCTGTTTTTGGAAGTATAAAGTCTATATATTTTGACTAATTATTCAAGGTTGCTATTTTCTATTCTTGGTGATATAAGGATATATTAAAATTCATTAGTGTCCCATTAAATTGTGAGATCCCTATTTTCTCGTTGAAATACCATAATAAAGTGTGAATATATAGGCTGTATGATTTATTATCTAATGAATCTCATAAAGAATATAAATTCAAATCCGTTTATTTAAAGCATGCTCGTAATCGATAGATTATTAATTAGATACAGTAGCATATATATCTTCTAACGGGACAGCAGTGATTAAAATTAATGAACCAAACGCTCGAACCTTGGATGTACATGAATTCTTATAGAAAGAGTGGGCAGTTAACCTCTTCGGTAACAGTTGACTTATATCTTGGTTAATTGATAACTCTTTTGCAGTTTATTTCATTTTATAAAAAATATTATCCTATATATAGAATTTAGTCAGGCATTTAGAAACCCTTATTCTTACTATGATTAATTGATGTTAAAATAAAGAATAAAGAAAGGTGATATTTTTATAAATTAGTATTTTTACAACCATAATTAGTTGACTTTAACTTATAGAAATTAGTTACGGTATTTCTATAGAGAAGGAGAGAGTATGTTTCAAAGAATTTTGACCAAGAAATAGAGGTATATATTTCTTTAGGTTGATATAATATTAAGTGTCTTTTAACAGATTAATAACTCTATAAATATGAATGCAAGATTAATGTGGGCGATTATGGTGTTTTCTTTGCCTTTCTTTTGCAGTATGGCTCAATCAAAAAAACAGAAAGGAAAAGTGGAGAGGGAAGTAGTGCAAGATACTATTCCGGTGATAGAAATACCTCAAGACCGGATAGATACTATTTATTATGACAATAATTGGCGAGCAATAAAAAATAAAGCTTTTGCTTCTTATTTTCGTTATGCACTTTATCCTGCAGATTCGTTAGCTGCAAAAAAAAGCCGTACGTTTTATATAACGGGTGAATTGGAAGGGGAAGGCGATTTTATAGAACTTTCTCCGTCGAATGATAAACAATCTAAGTTTACAGGTCTTTATACCCATTATTATAAATCGACAAAACCTTCTCGTTCATACAATTATCGGGATGGAGTTCTTGAGGGCGAATACATCATTTATAATGAGTCAGGAAAACCGTCGGAAGCGGGAGCCTATAAACAAGGTGTGTTGAACGGCAAGCAAATTACCTATTACGATAACGGCAAGCCTTCTAAGGTTTGTCATTATCAGGAGGGAGCCATAACTGGGTTGTACATTACTTATTATGAGTCGGGCTTAATTCATGAATATGTAAACATGCGCGATGGAAAACGTGAAGGCATTGAATCGATATTTTCCGAGAACGGAGAGATTTGTACCCAATCATTGTATAGTGATGGGAACCGTTCTACTCAATATATCTTGACAGACAAACGTGGTAACTGCACTTTATATAATTCGGCAGATAATTCACCTGTTTTTGTAGCTCCTTCTCCGGAAGAAATGAAAACGGAATACAAAAATGGAGTGGCATGGCCTTATTACAATAAAAACGGTCTAATTATCGGAGTTTCACAGGTAGAGGATAATGAAGTAGGGTCTTATAAAGAATTGCAGTTTTTCTTGTCGAACAATTCAATGAGCAATGTAGATATTGATCCATCAACCATTGTTGCTTATACCATGAAAAAAGGCGAACGCAAGGTGTTCGAGTTTATGGACAGTGAAGATTATTATAAGAAAATTTATAAGAAGAAAAAGAAAGCTGCGAAGGCTGTGATTAAGAAAAAAGCCGTGGTGGAAATGGAGAAGCAGAGCAACTTGAACAGTAATCTAGGTGCCACGATGTTTGATGAAACCATGAATACGCTAAATGATTTCCAACAGCGGATGATTCAAAAGAAAGACTTGACAGAGAACAAACATGTAATGGCTGATAATGAACCGGAAGACATTGAGTATCTCCAGCGTACTACCGTCCATCCGGGTGAAGCGGTATCCGGTTATTTGCTTATTGATGATAAGAAGATGGATTTTTTATATGTGGATATGACTATAAATGGCATTCTCTATCCATATAAGTGGGATTTACGTAAGAAGAAATAGTAAACAACAAAATAAATATGAACATGAAAAAACTATTATTGATTGTAGCTCTGGCAACAATGGGCGCTTGGAGTACACAAATGAAAGCTCAAAAAGAACAGGGGTTGTTTAATCGTTTGTCAGTAGGTGTCAGTGCGTCTACTATGGGTATTGGCATTGATGCATCCACTACTCTGAACAGACATTTCATGCTTCGTGCAGGGCTTGACATTATGCCAGGTATTAATATTGATACGGATGTTGACGTAGATTTGGATGTACCAGGTTCGGGAAGTACCGATGTTTCGCCGGTAAATATAGAAGGTGGTTTGAAAAGAACACAAGCCAGCTTGTTGTTGAATATTTATCCGTTTAAAAGCTCCAGTTTCTTCATTGCTGGTGGAGCGTATTTTGGTGGTAGCGAACTGGTGAAGATTAAAGGACACAGTCAGGAGTTGAAGGAGTTATATGACCAGTATGGCGATCAAGCCGGAATTATTATCGGTGATTATAAATTGCCGATTGATGAAAATGGTAATGTAGGAGGTGGTATAAAAGTTAACGGATTCCGTCCATATCTGGGTATTGGTATAGGACGTGCCGTACCTCATAAGCGTCTTGGTTTTATGTTTGAGTTGGGTGTTCAGTTTCATGGTACTCCGAAAGTATATTCCGATACAGGGAATATAGATGAACTGCTGAATAAAACAGATGTCGATGATGATTTTTCAGAGATTCTGGATAAAGTAAAAGTCTATCCTGTATTGAAGTTCCGCCTTTGTGGGAGAATCTTTTAGTAGTAGAAAGAGGTGTATTCTTTTTACTTAGTTGAAAGATAAATAAATAGAGGAATTAAAAGAAATAGCACTTGCTTTATTCATAAAGTAATAGGGATATTTTATTGAATATCTTGGTTTGGGATAATGCTTAAAGATATAAAAAGGGGATATGGGAAAGTTCTATTTATGAGAGATGAAACATATAATTTATAACTATCCCTTTATTTTACCTTGTAAAGCCGTTTTAGCTCATGTATTGGAAGCTAAAACGGCTTTGATATTATCAAAGTTATGGATTATAACTTCGAACTTTTTCAAAAGAAGTTTTGTCATATACTTTCTTCGACAGACACTCCGGATGATAAACTCCGTTTTAATCGGTTAGTCCGGTTGCTGCTTTTTGATAAGTGGAATGAATACCCTATTTTTTCTTTTGTTAGTCTTCCAAATAACAAGCTTTACTTATTCCTACAATTATAAGTATTCCTAGAGCAATCGCAAGAGTCATGGGGTTAACGTTCTCCATGAAATTCTGAGCGAAAGACAGGGTATACTCTTTCAGGGTATTATACAAAATTTCCACTCCGTTAAGTAGGTAGAACAGGTATAGACATAAAGCCGTACAAAGGATATTGAATATCCAATTAACCCATCTATGCTGTTTAGGCAGATGGCGCATTACTTTATGCGAGAAGCCATTGTCTTTCACCTCTTCCTTTTGTTCGTGCATGAACCGGATAATGATATCCTCATCTATTTTCTCCATACCCATTTTGTTTTAAATAGTTTGAAAGTTTTTCTTTACCTCTTGACAGATGTGACTTGATTGTTCCGCTGGGCATACCTGTAATCGTTGAAATTTTGTCGATGGCGAGATCTTCCATATAAAAGAGAGTGATACAAATTCTTTCTTCCTCTTTTAAATGCTTCAACGATTCGTAAATATCCACTTTAGTTCCGACATTCTCCTGTTCGGTATGGTAAGAACCGTCTACCTGTTTAGTTTCCAGTCCTTCCATGTTCTTACGGTTGCGAATATAATCATAAAAAACATTGTACGCAATTCTGTAAAGCCACGTTGAGAAATTAGAAAGATTTTTAAACGATGTTAGGTTTACGTAAGCCTTTATAAAGGTCTCTTGTGCCAAATCATCGCTTAACTCTTTATCTCCCAGGGTTTGATGGAGAAAGAAACGCCGCACGGGTGATTGGTATTTCTTTACCAGCTCATCGAATGCGCGGTTATTATGAAATACAATCACCTGTGCCACCAACGATATGTCGTTGAGTTGTTGCATTATTCTTCAGTCTATTCTTTATTTGTATCCGATGGGGAATTCTCTCTGTCTGACAATGGGTTCTCTTCAGACCCGTTTGTGCCGGTTGTCGTTGTATCGGTTGCTATCTCTTCTTTCGTCTGAGCATTGATGACATCCGTACCGGCTTTTGAGTTAATTTCTTCCGTCTCGTTTTTATCTTCTTTTGGAGCATAAATAGAAGTTTTGCTATCTTTTGTTTCTGTTTTTTCCTTTTGGTTCTCAGAATTGTGACCGTGGAACCCTGGTTGTTCTTCCCACAACATTTCTTTTTGTTTGCTTTTGTTGTAGACGCTTTTTACATATGAAGCGGAAGGGAACCAAGCTAAAACGATTTGTCCAGCTCCAATACACATAATCAATATACCGATAGAAGACAATTCACTGTTGGTGAGAAAACCTAAGAAGAAAGCTATTCCCAGCCCAAGGAAGAATGTTTTAATACCTTTTCTCCACAAGATATCATAGTTACTTCCTGTAATCGGGGCTATGATTTCTTTCGCTGTGAAGTCGGAAGGAAGGTTCTTACCACACGCCAAAGCTTGTTTCATTACCTCATATTTTGCTTTTTTGCTTTTGTATCGGAAATACAGAATAATTCCTAATAAAATAAGAGGGAAACCACAGAATAGTATAGTAACTATAATACCCATTACTTTCGTTTCTTTCAGAAGCTTAAATAAAGTATCCTCACTTTTTATTTCTACTCCATACCGTTGTTTCCATTTTCTGACTTCTTTCTCTACCTTTTTCTCTGTTAGTTTATTAACTTTAGCTTGGATAAGGGAGTCTATTCTTGCCATTTCGGCATCTGTAGTATTGGATACTACGGTAACGCTACTCGACGAGGTTGTCGCCACCGCCTTTTTTACTTGTTTGGCGGTATGGGGCTGATTGTCGGTGACAGTTTGTTTGTTGGTTTGTGCTTGCGTGGAGCACATCATACCTAGAAGAAAGACCAGTGTTACAAAAATCTGTTTCATACTATTTTTATTTTAATTGTTATTTTCTGTTCCGTATTTCTTGTTTGAAAATGGATGTTTTTTCTTTATCTCACAACTAACGAACTTATTTTTCTAACTAATATAGTTATGCTTTCTGACATTATTAGTTATTTGCGTAACTAATAATGTGGTTTATTTGCATATTAGACGTAACCATTTCTTTGTTTGGTTGCAAGTGGAGGTTTTTTTTTAAACAAAACTACAATAAAAAGGGATAAAAAGAGGAATGTGTGTTAAATTTTTGCCTGAAAACCGTATATTTGCCCGTAAATAAGCAAATGATATGAATCTGCCTGAAGACTTTATAAATTATACTCGCCAACTTTTGGGCGAAGAGGCTTACATGTGTTTGGAAAAAGCTTTGTTACAGGATCCTCCGGTGAGTATACGTATCAATCAGAAAAAGCTTTCTTTCGGAGAAGAGATGGATTCCGTATTTGCTTCTTTTTCAAAAGTCGGGTGGTGCTCTACAGGCTATTATTTGGGAGAAAGACCAACTTTTACATTCGATCCTCTATTTCATGCCGGATGTTATTATGTGCAGGAGGCTTCCTCAATGTTTGTGGAACAAGTGTTACGCAAATATGTAACACGCCCGGTAGCGATGCTCGATTTGTGTGCCGCTCCCGGAGGGAAGTCTACTCATATCCGTTCTGTATTGCCGGAAGGAAGTTTGTTGGTTGCCAATGAGCTGGTTCGTAACCGTTCGCAAGTGTTGGCGGAAAATATAATTAAATGGGGTAATCCCGAAGTAGTTGTCACTCAAAATGCTCCAGCAGATTTTGCGGTTTTACCTTCTTTTTTTGATGTTATTCTTACAGATGTCCCTTGTTCGGGCGAAGGTATGTTCCGTAAAGACAAAGGAGCCATCGATGAGTGGAGTGCCGAAAACGTACGTAATTGCCGAGACCGTCAACGTAGTATCCTGTTGGATGTATGGGAAGCGTTGAAGCCCGGTGGGTTGCTTATTTATAGTACTTGTACATATAATATGTATGAGAACGAAGAGAATGTAGCCTGGATAAGGCACCATTTTGGAGCGGAAGTTTTGCCGGTTCCCATAGCGCCGGAGTGGAATATAACAGGGAATCTATCGGACGCAGAATTTCCCGTTTATCATTTCTTTCCTCATCGGACCAGAGGGGAGGGATTCTTTCTTGCAGTGCTGCGCAAACCAGATGGAGAAGATTTTTCTGAAAAAGAAGAGGCGTATAGGATGAAAGTTAAAAATAAAGGCGGGAAGAATGGGACTAAAACATTATCAGTTCCGGCTGAATGCAAAAAATATTTGTTGCATGCCGATGCATATCAATGGGATATCCATGAAAATCGGATTACAGCTTTTCCGATTTTGCATCAGGAAAAGTATCAGCAGCTATTCCGGTATTTAAAAGTCCTTCACGCCGGTATCACCGTGTGTGAGTTGAAAGGTAAGGATTGCGTTCCGCATCATTGTTTAGCCATGAGTACCGATTTAAATGTCGCCGCTTTTCCCCGAGTTTCTCTAACTTATGATCAAACGATCGCTTATTTGCGCAAGGAAACCATAACCTTGGAAACAGATGTACCACGTGGCTATGTATTGCTTACTTACCATAATATTCCGGTTGGTTTTGCCAAAAATATAGGAAACCGTGCCAATAACCTCTATCCACAGGAGTGGCGTATTCGGAGTGGATATCTTCCTGAAGAAATTCGCTGTTTGTATAATTGAAAACAGAAGTAAGAGATACCATTCTTCTCTTTCTTTATCTCTAATATGGACTAACATAGATTGTTTTTTATTTTATCATAAATTGTCGATCGGGTGAAAAATTCGCCACAAGTTATTCAGGTTATTAAAGGAAATAATCGTGCATAAGAAATAGAGGATAAAGAATCAATTTTCTGCGGATTATATTTCATTCAATATGAAAAAGGGAAACTTTCAATATTGATTTTCTTCGATTAAAAGGTGTATTTTAGCTCTTTACCAAATTGTACACCTACATTTTTGTTAGTTTGTGAACTTATAAAAACAGATATTACACTTCATTTAGAAATAGCCCCTATATCTTTGCAACGTTAACTCACAAATATATTTAGCGGACAACATTAGAGTGTTGATTCTATAGGCAAGCAGTCGCTTCCGGCTCTGTGACGAATAAAACAGTTTCGGGAGTGCGTTTGCTAAAAGAATAAAGAATGAAAAACATGATGAATTTTAAGAATTTCTATTTTTTCGGTTTTATATAGTTATTAATTATGCGCTAAAAAGTCCGTCGAAGTGATTTCGCCGGACTTTTATTCTGTTATGGGGAGTGAAAAAAGAAAATGAGATTCCTTATAAAAATAAGAAGACTCGCGGTTACTATGAAAGAGATGAAAGAATATTTAGAAGAGTAAAAAAGGTGTTTTTATTTCATCATAGATGCTAATAAAAACCCTCGAATTTAGTTATAAAAACAAATTGTTAACCTAAAAACATGAAAAGAAAACAAAGAACCGTGCGCTTTCTTACAAGCGTCAAAGGCAGTAGATTCCTTGTATGGGGACTTTCGGCCGCGATGATGTCGTTGGCTTTTCCTGCAATGGCTGAAAATCCATTGGGGGGGGGGTAAAGTAACTGATCTTCAGGTCGTAACTCAAGACAAAACACTAACCGGTACTATTGTGGATGAGACCGGTGAACCGATGATTGGAGTCTCTGTATTAGTTAAAGGAACCAATACCGGAACCGTTACAGATTTCAATGGTAAATTTTTGCTCAATGTTTCTCCTAGTTCCGTACTTGTAATTTCTTATATCGGCTATCAAACTCAGGAAATCAAAGTCGGTAATCAAAAAAACTTATCAGTAGCATTAAAACCGGACAATCAGGTATTGGACGAAGTGGTAGTAGTTGGTTACGGTACGGTTAAGAAACGCGATCTTACTGGAGCGGTCGCTTCTGTAAAGAGTGAAGATATCCTTCGTATGCCCACCAGCAATGTTGTAGAAGCTATTCAGGGACAAGTGGCTGGTTTGGACATTACCCGTTCTAGCGGTGAAGCCGGCTCGGAAGTGAACATGACTCTCCGTGGTACCCGTTCTATACATGGTTCTAATACCCCGTTGTTTATCATCGATGGTATGGAAGGGTCTTACGACGAACTGAATCCGAATGATATCGCTTCTATTGAAGTTTTGAAAGATGCATCTTCCACTGCTGTGTATGGTGCGGCGGGTGCTAACGGTGTAATCATCATTTCTACCAAGTCTCCGAAAAAAGATAAATTTTCCATAGACTTGGATGCTTACTACGGTTGGAACGTAATTTCCAGTTTCCCGGAAATGAATAGTGGGCAAGATTATATCAACTTCCGTCGCGAAGCCCAAAAGACAGCCGGCGCATGGAATAGTCCGGCCGACGATGCCAACCTTTTTCCAAGTTATATGCAAGGATTCATCGATAATAACCAGTGGGTGGACTGGTTCGATTTGGCTTCTCAAACCGGTACCACTACCAGCTACAACTTAAGTACCTCTTATTCTAATGATCGTATGACTTCCTATTTCTCGTTAGGATATTATGATCTGGAAGGTTTATTGAAAGGTGATGAGTTGGAACGTTATTCTGCCCGTGCGAAATTCGATTTCAAAGCAAACGAAATGGTGAAGTACGGATTGAACTTGTATGCCATGTACTCAAAGAACGATAAACGTTCCAGCCGTATATGGAATCGTATTATTTGTACTCCGCCTCTCGGTACTCCGTATGATGAAGAAGGTAATTTGGTAGATTATCCGTGTGGAGATACCAGTAATATCAACCCGTTGTCGGATATGGGTGAAGGACGTTATGTGCATAATGTGAAGACTTTAAGTGTTAATCCGCAAATGTACGTGGAAATAACTCCGATAAAAGGACTTTCGTTCAAGAGTGTGTTAGGCGGATATTTTCGTAACGTAAAGGATAGCCAATATGCCGGAAAGAAATCTTATCAGGGATTGGAGAAAAACGATGTGAAAGCTGCCATCCCTAACAAATTCACTTATAATTATAAATGGCAGAATATCCTGACTTATAATTTCCAGATTAATGACGAACACGACTTTACGATAACCGGAGTTACGGAGTGGTCGAAAGATCGTAGAGAAGAGGTTACTGCTACAGGTAACGGTTTCGATACCGATTATTATGCATACCATAATTTAGGTGCGGCTACCGGTACTCCGTCTGTATCGTCTAAATATGTAGGTAACCAGAAAATGTCGTATGTAGGTCGTCTTAACTATAGCTACAAAGGCCGTTACTTATTGACATTGAGCAGTCGTTGGGACGGCTCGTCTATCTTGGCTAAAGGTAATCAATGGGATGTGTTCCCAGCGGGGGCTGTGGCATGGCGTATCAGCGACGAAGCATTTATGCAGGATGTAAAGCAGATATCCAACTTGAAATTGCGTGCCAGTTATGGTGTGACGGGTAATGCCGGTGCTAAGGAATACGCTACGTTAGACTTCAGTCGTACGGGTGTGATAGGTTTCCAGGATACTCCGGTTTATTACAGTGGATACTCTTCGTCGATTGCCAATAAGAACTTGGGATGGGAAAAATCATATATGCTTGACTTCGGTTTCGATTTGGGTCTGTTCAACGACCGTTTGAGCGTGGTATTCGACTGGTATCGTACGGATACAAAAGATATTTTGTTTGAGAAGAGTCTTCCGTATGCGGCAGGAGGCTATGCTTCTTCTCCTTTCAAAATCTGGTCGAATGTAGGCGAAACCCGTAACACCGGTATTGAGCTGAGTGTTACCAGCCGTAACTTTATTGGTCCCAAGTTTACTTGGAACACTACTCTTTCGTTCTCTACCAACAAGGAAGAAGTTATCAAAACTACTAGCGACGGACCGCTTCAGTTTGGCGATTATTACTTGATTCCCGGTGAGGCTATCAAAACCTACTATGGCTATAAGTATGCGGGAATATGGAGTACGGACCAAGCGGAAGAGGCTGCCAAATATAGTCAGAAACCGGGACAGGTACATATTGCGGAGAATGGTACGCCGGATGGAAAATTAAATACCGACGATTATTATGTATTGGGTAATGCTTCTCCAAAATGGTCGGGAAGTTTACTTAATAACTTTACTTATAAGGATTTTGATTTGAGTATTCTGTTGATTGCTCGTTGGGACTGGACTATTAATTACGGACTGACCGGATGGTATCGTACCGATGGTCTTACTCCGTCGCCGAAAGTATGCGATTATTGGACTCCCGAAAATCAAAATGCACGCTTCCCGCGTCCGGATGCAAGCATATCGAACGGGCAAGATCCTTATCAGGAGTGGGCTAATTATTTCGATGGCTCTTACTTGAAAGTGAAGAATATTACATTGGGGTATACCTTACCTAAAAAGTGGCTGAACGCATTGAAGATTGACCGCGCTCGTATATACTTTACTGCAAGTAACCCGTTCATTTGGACAAAATGCGATTACTTGAAAGATTACGACCCTGAAAAGGGTGGTGACGATGATGATGCACCATTGTCGAAACAATATGTATTTGGTATTAATATCTCATTCTAAAAACTTATATACTAATGAAAAAACATACATTACTCTCTATATCGGCTGCTGCCATACTATTGTTTACTTATGGTTGCAGCTTGGACGAATTTAATCCTTCCGGTATGTCTACCGAAAAAGAGTGGACCACTCCTGAGGGATATGAAAAGAAGGTAAATGACTGCTATTATGATATGATCCGCATCATATATGGACAGGCTGAGGATACTTATATTGTGACAGCCGAAGGCGGAACCGATATTTGGCAAGATACCAATCCCGGGGGAACGAATGGCAACTGGAGTAAGGTGTTGCGTTACGAAGGCTCTTTTTCTGGCTTATTAAATGAAAGCTATTCAGGATTTTACGGTACGTTAAGCGCTTGTAATGCGGCGATTTATTATGCCGATAAAGTCGAGGGCCTGAGTCAGGAACGAATTAATGAGCTGGTCAGTGAGGCACGGTTTATCCGCGCGCATGCTTTGTACAATATTGTAGAAAACTGGGGAGGCAAATATCTTCCGTTAGAACCGGCCGGTAAAGCGTTGCCGGTGTTGCCTTGCAGTACAGTGAACGATTTCTATAAAGTAATTATCGAAGACTTGGATTTTGCCAAAACTCATTTGCCTCTTAAACAAGCAGTAAGAGGGCATGTAACTCGTGCGGCTGCCTATCATTTATATGCAAAAGCTTGCCTGACGTATGCCACTTACACAGATGGGTTGGGTAATACTCAAGCCTTGAGTGCAGACGAAAGCAAAAGATATTTGCAATTGGCTAAAGAAGCTGCTGATGAGTTGATTGATCATGCTTCTACTTATGGAGTGAAACTCTATGAGGATGTTGATGAAGTGTTCAATGAAAATAATAACAAGACAAATGAGGAAGCGCTGTTTATTGTCTGTCATTCTACCATTCAGTCTTATAATCCGAGAGGTAACTATTATAATCGTGTCTGGAAACATACTGAAGCTTATAATGCCAACACATCCGGTATTTATCTGTCGGGTATGACAGCCAGCTATGCTACCAAGGTGAATGGTTATACGGTTCCCAAGTTAGCCAAAGGCAACTGTTATATGGAGCCTAGTAAGTATATGCTCGATTTGTATGGCGAGAAAGATAAACGTTACAAAGCATTCTTTAAAGATACCTATTATGTGAATAAACCTACCAATGCAAACGGAGACGGTTATACCTGGGAATCAGGCGACGCGCAACGTTACGGACTGAACGCCAATCGTGTAGGTAATGCGAAGTATGATATTACATTGGGTGATACGGCTGTGTATATTTCACGCAAAACCTACACTCAGGCAGAAAGGGATGCTTGTCGGTATGCTATCTATAATATAGAGGACAACTATGCTGATCCGGCAAAACCATTGAAGTTTTTCCCCAGTTTGAAGAAAATGGACTGTCCGAGTCTGTATGCCGGCACAAATGCTTCTAAGCCCTATTCTGCAGCAGATTGTATTATTTACCGTTTGGGTGAAACATACTTGTTGTCGGCTGAAATCAATTGGAGATTAGGCGATAACGAGGGAGCGGCAAAGCGTTTGACAAAACTCCGTAGCCGTGCTTGCGAAGGAAACGATGGTAGTATGGATGTAAGTAAGGATGAGGTAAACCAAAAGTTCTTGTTGGATGAGTATGCCCGTGAGATGATTGGCGAATGGAGTCGTTGGATGACTTTGAAGAGATTCCGTGCTTTTGAAGAACGTATCGCATTGGCAAATCCACAAATCACGAGCTTTAATAAAGACGTACATTATTTGCGTCCTATTCCTGATAAAGAATTGTTGCTGATAGACAATCCTGAGGAATATCAGAATCCGGGATATTAATAAAATAACCTGTTGAATTTATACCATTTGTAGGAAAAATGGCGTAACAGATTATTTGTATATAAGGCAGGCATGTTGGAAACAGCATGCCTGCTTTTATATGTTATCAATTTCCCGTTTGTGTACAAAGAACTTTTACGTTTGTGCATACATAAATTAGGTATGAAGTAATGAATAAAGAAGGCCTTGGTGTGCGACTTTTCAGAAGATATACTCTGTAGTAATCAATATTGCTTATCTGAATAGAAGTCGCTTTAGCATTTTATGTTTTGTGTCGTTCACTTCTTTGCCAATATTTTTTTCTTGTATTCGGTCGGGGTAATGGAATAGGCTTTTTTGAAATAGCGGCTGAAATAATGTGGGTCATTGATTCCTACCATGACGGATATCTCAGACATGCTGTATTTATTTTCCTCTATAAGTTCTGCCGCCCGTTTTACTCGCATTTGCTGAATGAATTCAATGGGAGAAAGTCCAGTTAACATCTTCAGTTTGGCGAAGAAACTGGAACGGCTCATGTAAAAATGCTTAACCAGCATGTCCACATTCAAATCTCCGTTGCTTAGGTGTTCTTCCATAAACTCAAGTAACTTATCCATAAACTTGTGATCCTGTTCAGAAAGGAATTCTTCTGCCTCTCTCTGCTCACTTTCGTCCGGATTTATGGTCATCAGGCTTTGGCGATAGAGCGCTTGTAACTTTTTGCGTTGTGTCAGCAGATTCTCTACACGTGCATTCAAATATGCGGCACTGAATGGTTTGGTAATGTAATCGTCAGCTCCTTCTTTCATGGCATCCAGTTTGCTTTCTATAGCTGATTTGGCGGTCAGCAGAATAATAGGGATATGACTGGTTTGCAGCTCATTTTTTAATTGGGTAACTAATTGTAATCCGTCCATAACGGGCATCATCACGTCGCTGATAATGATTTCGGGTACATACTTTCGAGCCATCTCCAATGCAGCTTGTCCGTTGGGTGCTTCAAGAATCTGAAATTCGTTTTCGAAGATACCGCGTAGAAATGAACGCATGTCGCGATTATCTTCTGCCAATAATATACAGGGTGCATTGGGTAACATGGTCTCCTGTTCAGACAATACGGCATTTTCTTTTGCATCGTCTGTTTTCTCCATATCGACTGTTTCCGGATAGCTGTCTTGTAGTACGAACTCAGTGTCGGAACTGTAATGCGATTTGCCCAGCGGCAATGTTATTCTGAAGCAACTTCCTTCTCCCTCTTTACTCGTCAGGGAGATGTTTCCTCCGTGCAATTCTACCAACTCTTTAACAATAGAAAGTCCGATACCTGTTGAGGGCACTCCTAAAATGGAAGAATTGTTGAGACTGGCAAAACGGGTGAAAATATCTTTTTGTTTATTCAAGGGAATACCGATACCTTCATCTTTAACTTCTATATGGAGGTGTTTTTCGTCTTTTTCCATGTAAATCTCTATCTGTTTTCCCGATTCGGTGTATTTGAAAGCATTTGATAATAAGTTAAACAAAATTTTCTCCAGTTTGTCGGCATCTACCCATATATAGCATTCCGGTATAGAATGGGTGAAGGTAAATAGGATATGTTGCTCTTGAGCCAAGTGCTTGAAATCGAGCATAATCCGAGAAATAAAAGCAACTGCCTCAATCTGTTCAACGGTTAACTTCATCTTGTGGCTTTGCAGTTTCCTAAAATCCAGAATCTGATTGACGAGCTTCAACATCAGATCGGCATTCCGTTTTATAAGCGTTAGTTGTTCTTTAGCAAAGGCAGGAAGCTCTTGGTTTTGTAGAAGGTGTTCCAGCGGAGCTGTAATTAACGTGAGCGGAGTGCGCAAGTCGTGCGAAATGTCAGTAAAGAAACGTAATTTGATGTCGGTAAGCTGTTGTTCTATGTATACCTTGTTGCGTAAGTTATAGAAAGTTGACAGCAGTTTGATGGTAATATAACCGGCCAATACAAGTGTAATAAGATAAAGCAGCCAAGCCAACGGTGTTTCCCAAAAAGAGGGGAGAATTTCAATCTCTAAAGTCCGGACATTATCTACCCATACACCGTCTCCGTTAGTGGAACGTACCCGAAACTGGTAGTTACCCGTAGGCAGGTTGGTGTAAGTAACGGTCCGCTGGTCGCCTCCTTCCTTCCATTCTTTATCGAAACCTTCCAGTTTGTATGCGTACGAAACACTGGCCGGATGTGTCATTTCAAGTGCGGCAAACCGAAGAGTAAAGTAATTCTCGTCATGCGGTATTTCAATACGTTCCATATATTCCAGATTCTTGGGTAAGATGCTTCCGTTTTGCGGCTGAATCACTTTTCCTCCCAACATAAGCTGGGTGAAAATGATGGAAGGAACGTAATCACTTTTAATAATTCGATGAGGATCGAAATGGAAAAGGCCGGACAATGTGAGGAATACGATTTCACCTTTTAAACTGTAAACCGCTTCTCCTTCGTTAAATAGAGGAGGAAAACCAATTTGACGCTCGTCCCATTTCTCAATTTCCTTCGTCCTTAGATTGAAACGGCTGAGACCGCTTCCGCTGGCTAACCAGAGATTCTTTTGGGAGTCTTCTTGAATGGAAAAAATAATGTCGGACTGCAAACCATCTTTAACTGTATAGGATTTAAAAATGATGGAGCCGTCAGAAGTCTCTTGTGCCTGGCAGAGTCCACCACCGAATGTCGCTATATAAACGGCCCCGTTTGAAGCGCAGTAAATGTTTTGCACATTATTGCTGCCTAAACTTTGACGGTCGCCTGCTACACGCTGATAAGTAGTGAATTCGATTTCATCTGGACGTTGGAAATCTTCGTTGAATACTACGATACCGTTAGAACTTCCTACCCAGAGATTTCCTTTTCTGTCCGATGTAATACAATAAACTTTATCCCCTTTTTGTATCGGATAATTCTTCAATTCATTATAATAATGGATAAATCTTGGTGCTGACGCCTGGCTTTCATCGATATAATTTAAACCGCCTTCATAAGCACCTACCCATATCCGGTTCAGATTGTCCTCATAAATATCGTACAAGTTGTCCGAACTAATGCTGTAGGGATCTTTCGGATTATGGTTATATCGTTGTATTCGGTATGTACCCTTCCGGTCGGGTATGACGCAGAGAAGGCCTTGTCCCTTAGTACCAATCCATATCCTGCCTGTATGGTCTTGTTTGATAGAATAAGCATTTCCCAGGTAAGTGTATTGTTGCGGATCAGAGGTAATTTTTCCTTCAGGCGTAAGTTTGCCTTTAAAAAGGAAAGAAGAATTATAAAGAAGTATTTCTCCGGTTTTATTTCCCACCCAGAAGTTGCCTTCGTGGTCTTGCATAAGAGTACGGAATGTATTATCCTCCGGTTTATAGGGGCGTTTTTTGTCGAATACGGTTCGGTGGAAGAGCGGATTTGTGGGAGATATCTTGCCCAACCAACGTGAAGTGGATACCCATAAGTTACTTTGTTTGTCAGAAAAAAAACGGTAATGATTATCCGAGGCGTTCCACGACAATTCTTTATTCAGCTCTGTAAAAGGAATAACCTGTTTGTTCTTATAGTAAGCTAAACCGCCGTAATACGGATAAATCCATTCATTGCCTTTGTCGTCTTCAATGACTTGTAAATTATAAGCCTCACGACTCCCTCTAATAACACTTTTAAACGGAATAAAGCGAAAAGTCTGAGTAGGCAGGTCGAAAATAACCAGTTCGGGTGCGTTGGTTTCAATCCATAAGAGATTATTCCGATCTAAATAAGCGTTACGTATTCCTTTAGTTTGCGGGTTGGAGTGAGGAATCGGAAAATGTACCGGTTTGTTTTCGGCTTTCTGTATGAAAAATCCATCCAGAGAAGTGGCATACACGGTTTGATTGCCGGCTTGTTTAATGTATTTTACTTTAGAAGTTGCCTCAATTCGGCGGATGAAGAATTGTTTCTTTTGTTTATTGTAGTGCCATACTTCTCCGTGGTTGGAGCCAAACAAAATTTCTTCATGATTTTCGTATACCGCATAAAACCCTTGTTGCTCGCTTCCTCTTATATGCCGGATTTCTTTTGTTCCGTTTTCGAATTGATATAAGCCGCTTTCCGAAGCTAGAATCCATTCGTTACCTGTTATGTCTTCATATAAAATGATTCGTTCAGTAGACGGATTTCCATTGCATTGGAACTGAATTTCCTGCATTGTTTTTTGTGTAAGAGTGTCTACAACCATACGTATGACGCGGTTATTTTTGTTCAGCATCCAAACATGATTATTGTTGCATACTTTAATGGAATTGACAATAAAATCGGATGGAGTCGGAACTTGTTCGAATATTTCTGTTTGAGGATTGAAACGGCTTACTTTTCCATCGTAACAAACGGCCCAGATAAATCCTGAATTGTCTTCGGCTATATTGAGAATGCGGTTATTGGTAAGGGACACATTCTCGCCGGGATATGCTTTATAATTTTGGAAATTATATCCGTCGAATTTATTTAGACCGTCCCAGGTAGAAAGCCAGATTACTCCTTTATGGTCTTGAATCATGCCGGTGACTGTATTTTGTGTTAATTCATTGTTTACCGGATAGGCGGTAATCGTGAAGTCTGATTGCGCTTTAATCGGAATCAGAACAAAAAATAGGATGATAACCAAAATGGAAGCGGCTTTCATAATTGTAATAGTTTGTTTTAAGGTATATTATCTTTTTCGGATCCGAAGCGGATGCGGCTATCGGATTCTGGTATAGTTTTGTTTTAAGGTGTGTTGTCTTTCTTAAATTCTTGCCGGAATGTACAACCGTTTTTCCATTCGGAGCAACCATAAGCTGTTTTTCCTTTAATAATAGTTCCTTTCCCACATAGTGGACAAGGCTTTCCCACCCAATCATCGGAATGAGCCGGAGAGGTATTTAATGCAGTGTTGTTTTCTATATCAACACGAGGATTGTTTTCCATGTTGGAGATCGAAGCCGATGTTTCTTTAAAAAGAGGTTGAACCGATGTTTCCGGTTGCGGAGAATCCGTAGCAGCCGTTTTCTCCTCGGGAGAAACCCCGGAAAGTGTTTTCGGTTGTGAATCTTTTCCGGTCTTTTCTTTGGATTCGGAATATTTCTTTTCCGTTTTGTTCCCGGTAGATTTACGTTCTCTTTTTTTCTTCTCTTTTATTTCTTTTTCTTCAACAGGTTCCATCACTGTTACACGGCGGTTGCTACTGTCGCTCAGCACCTGATGCACCAAATCGCATACCATTTGTTTCAGTTCTTCCAGGAAGGTGCGGGCATCGTAATTCTTTTTTTCTATTTCCCGGAGTTTCTTTTCCCATATACCTGTCAGTTCGGCCGATTTCAGCAATTCCTCCCGGATAAGCTGTATCAGTTCGATACCCGTATCCGTTGCAACCAAGTTCTTTCGTTCTTTTCGTATATAGCGGCGTTTGAATAATGTTTCTATAATAGCTGCGCGAGTGGAAGGACGTCCTATGCCGTTTTCTTTTAAAGCGTCGCGAAGTTCATCATTATCGACTAGCTTTCCAGCTGTTTCCATAGCACGTAAAAGAGTTGCTTCTGTATAAGGTTTGGGTGGTTGTGTCCATTTTTCGTTTAAGTCGGGAATATGCGGTCCGCTTTCTCCAATAGTGAAAAGCGGAAGCACACGTTCGTCATCGTTCCCTTTGTCCGTGTCTTTTTCTTGCTCTTTTCCCTCTCTATGAACGGCTTTCTCTTCCGCTAGTTCCTTTTGGTACAATACTCTCCATCCCGGCTCTAATATTTGTTTTCCGGTTACTTTGAATTCGATCTTCTCTACTTCTCCAAGAACCGTGGTGGTAGAGAATTTGCAATCGGGGTAGAAAGCGGAAATGAAACGGCGTGCCACTAAATCGTATACTCTTTTTTCCATATCTGTCAGGTTCTGCGGATATACACCCGTTGGGATAATAGCGTGGTGGTCGGTTACTTTCGAGTTATCGAATACCTTTTTCGATTTAGGTAGCTTTTTTCCTGCCAAAGGAGTAGTGTAAGCAGCGTAATCCCGCAGGCCATTTAAGATGGCGGGGCATTTGGGATAAATATCATCACTTAAGAAAGTCGTGTCAACACGAGGATAAGTAGTGAATTTCTTTTCATAAAGCGACTGAATGATTCGTAACGTATCATCTGCCGAATAAGCATATTTTTTGTTGCATTCTACCTGTAGTGAAGTAAGGTCGAATAATCGTGGAGGAGCTTCCGTTCCTTTTTTAGCCGAAACGTCCGTAATGGTAAAAAGAGATTGTTTAACCGTTTCCAGAAATCTTAATCCTTCCTCTTTGTCGGTAAAGCGGCCTTTAGTTGCCGAAAAAGTAGTATCCCTGTATATGGTTTTCAATTCCCAATAAGGTTCCGGTTTGAAGTTGGCAATCTCTAATTGGCGGTTTACAATCAGTGCCAAAGTAGGAGTTTGTACCCGTCCGATAGAAAGAACTTGACGGTTTTGTCCATATTTCAGTGTATATAGGCGGGTAGCATTCATTCCTAAAGTCCAGTCACCGATAGCCCGTGAGAGTCCGGCTTCATATAGCGGTTGGAATTCCGATTGGTCTTTCAAGTTAGAGAAACCTTCACGGATAGCTTCTTCCGTAAGTGAAGAAATCCATAAACGTTTCACCGGACATTTGGCTCCCGCTTTCTGCATTACCCATCGTTGGATGAGCTCTCCTTCTTGTCCAGCATCACCGCAGTTAATGATTTCGTCAGCTTTTTGCATCAGCTGTTCTATAATCTTAAACTGTTTTTCGATACCCATATCGGCAATCAGTTTGATACCGAAACGGGGAGGGATCATCGGTAAGTTCGACAAACTCCATGTTTTCCATAAAGGGGTATATTCATGAGGTTCTTTCAGGGTACAAAGATGTCCGAAAGTCCACGTTACTTGATAACCGTTTCCTTCGATATATCCTTCGCGGCGGTTTCTGGCTCCTAATACATCCGCTATATCTTTCGCAACACTGGGCTTTTCGGCAATGCAAACAATCATCTTTCTTTGTTATTGGTGTAGTAAGATGCAAAGATACATTTTTTAGCCATAAAGGAAAACATAAAAATGAAAAACCTTAGGTAGTGGAGAATAGTCGATACTCACAGAGAAATTCTTTATTCTTTTGTTTTTTTTGATACTTCATTTTCGTCAAGAGTTTACATTTGTTTCAAATCTATTGTTTTTTTCCATCTTCTAAATACCTCAATAGGATTAGGTTGTACATCTGTCGGATACTAGCTTTTTATTTCGTCATCTTCCTCGTATCTATCTTTGTCGGGTAATCTGCTTGATACAGTTCTTTATCTTCTTAATCTTCCCCGTACCTCGTCTTCGTTAAATTTTATATTTGTTTGGTGCCAACTCTTTTCTTCTTATCTTCCCACTCCCTTAATTTGGATAAGTAATTAGGTCAGCTTTTCATTTATTGCTGTTTTTATTTCATTTTTTCGCTAATTCTTGGATTTTATTCTATTTATTATAACATTATTTTGATTTTATCTGAATTATGCGTTAATTTGTTTGGAAAAACGTAATGATTTCTTTTATATTGCGTAACTATTAATCTTAAAATTATAAACAAATGAAAAAGTATTTAGCAGAAATGGTCGGTACAATGGTGCTTGTACTGATGGGTTGCGGAAGTGCAGTCTTTAATGGGGGTTGTGGAACGACTGCACAAGTTTTGACGGTAGCCATGGCATTCGGTTTATCGGTTGTAGCCATGGCTTATGCTATAGGCGGTATTTCAGGTTGTCATATAAATCCGGCTATAACTTTGGGATGTCTTTTGTCTGGACGTATAAGTGGAAAGGATGCCGGTATGTATATGTTGTTCCAAGTGATAGGCGCATTTATAGGGTCAGGCATTATTTATTTGATTGTTTCTAATATTGATGCTGCTTCGGCCACCTATATTGCTGCGAACGGAGATTTTGCCACCACTACGGGAGCGAATGCTTGTCAGGCAGGAGTTAGTACAATGGGTGGTTTGATTGCAGAAATTGTTTTTACTGCCATATTTGTGCTGGTAGTCCTAGGAACAACCGATTCAAAGAAAGGAGCAGGAAACTTTGCAGGACTTGCTATCGGTTTATCATTAGTACTGGTTCATATTGTATGTATTCCTTTAACGGGTACATCTGTGAATCCTGCACGTTCCATTGCTCCGGCAGTATTTGCGGGTGGTGAGGCTCTTTCTCAATTGTGGCTTTTCATTGTCGGACCATTTGTTGGAGCTATTTTAGCTGCATGTATTTGGAAGATGATTGGTTCAGAAAAATAAATATTAGTTTAGTATCTTTTGCTTGTAATAAAGCAAAAGGGTGTTTTTCATATAATATCTGTTTCTTTTTAATTTAAGAAAAGCTGATTCGTGAAGAATCGGCTTTCCTTATTTTATGGACAATCAATTCTGGAAAGACAACACATCGGAATCCTATTTTTTCCAAGAGTAGGGAATGCCGTAAGCAAAACGGGATTAAAAGCGGTTCAATGGAGCAAAGGCGGCCGAAAGGATGTGTTTGTCACATAAAAAAGTGCGGTAAAAGCCGTTTCCGACACTTTACCGCACTATTTTGTTAGATAAAAGGAAAGTAGTGTTCTATTCTTCGTCCAAAAGAATTTCCATTATCTGGCATGCTGCTTTGGCTACGGATGTTCCCGGACCGAAAATGGCAGCTACCCCGGCTTTATACAAGAAGTCATAGTCTTGTGCGGGGATGACACCACCGGCAATTACCATGATGTCCTCGCGTCCTAACTTCTTCAGTTCATCGATAATCTGCGGAATCAATGTCTTGTGGCCGGCCGCTAATGAAGATACGCCTACTACATGTACATCGTTTTCTACCGCATCCCGAGCCGCTTCCGCCGGAGTCTGGAACAAAGGTCCCATATCTACGTCAAATCCGCAGTCGGCATATCCCGTAGCTACTACTTTAGCACCCCGGTCGTGCCCGTCCTGTCCCATTTTGGCAATCATGATACGCGGGCGACGTCCCTCTTTCTTCGCAAATCTCTCGGTCAGTTCGCAAGCTTGTGCGAAATCTGTATCTTTCTTACTTTCTGATGAATACACACCTGATATTGTTCTAATTACTGCTTTATATCTTCCGACAATCTTTTCGCAAGCATAGGAGATTTCACCTAGCGTAGCACGTACGCGGGCTGCTTCCACTGCCAGTTCAAGCAAATTACCTTTCTTTGTTCTGACACATTCGGTAATGGCGTCTAGAGCCCGTTGCACTTCTTCTTCGTTGCGGCCTTCGCGCAAACGTTTCAGATTTTCGATTTGTTCCAGACGAACGGCTGTATTGTCCACTTCGAGAATGTCGATCGGGTCTTCTTTCTCCAAGCGGTACTTATTGGTTCCTACAATGGTTTGCACGCCGGAGTCGATGCGTGCCTGAGTACGGGCAGCAGCTTCCTCGATACGCATTTTAGGAATACCTGTTTCAATAGCTTTCGCCATACCGCCGAGTTTCTCGATTTCTTGAATATGCTCCCACGCCTTGTGGGCTATTTCGTTTGTTAAAGACTCTACGTAATAAGAACCTCCCCATGGATCTACGTTCTTACAAACGTAAGTCTCTTCTTGTATGTAAATCTGGGTGTTACGAGCAATACGCGCGGAGAAGTCGGTGGGTAAAGCAATGGCTTCATCCAATGCGTTGGTATGCAGCGATTGGGTATGTCCCAATGCGGCAGCCATCGCCTCGATACAGGTACGTCCCACATTGTTGAACGGGTCTTGTTCGGTAAGCGACCATCCTGAAGTCTGGCTGTGAGTACGCAGCGCCAATGATTTAGGATTCTTCGGATTGAATTGCTTTACAATCTTTGCCCATAACATACGTGCTGCACGCATTTTGGCAATTTCCATAAAATGGTTCATACCAATAGCCCAGAAGAAAGAAAGACGCGGAGCGAAAGCATCGATGTCGATACCTGCCGCCACACCGGCACGAAGGTATTCCAAACCGTCGGCAAGCGTGTACGCCAATTCGATATCGGCTGTAGCACCGGCTTCTTGCATGTGGTAACCGGAAATGGAAATAGAATTAAACTTCGGCATCTTTTGAGAAGTGTATTCAAAAATATCCGAGATAATCTTCATAGAGAATGCAGGCGGATAAATGTAGGTGTTACGCACCATAAACTCTTTTAGTATATCGTTCTGGATGGTTCCCGCCATTTCTTCCAGCTTGGCGCCCTGTTCCAGTCCGGCATTGATGTAGAATGCAAGGATAGGAAGAACGGCTCCGTTCATAGTCATGGATACAGACATCTTGTTCAAAGGAATACCGTCGAACAAAACTTTCATGTTCTCTAACGAACAAATGGATACGCCGGCTTTTCCCACATCGCCTACAACCCGTTCGTGGTCGGGGTCATAACCGCGGTGCGTGGGAAGGTCGAATGCTACGGACAAACCTTTCTGTCCGGAAGCAAGGTTACGACGGTAAAATGCATTGGATTCTTCTGCAGTGGAGAAACCCGCATATTGGCGGATGGTCCACGGGCGGAAAGTGTACATCATAGAGTACGGACCGCGTAAGAAAGGAGGAACACCGGCTACATAGTCGAGGTGCTCCATGCCCTCAAGATCTTCTTTTGTATATACAGGCTTTACTTCAATGTGCTCCGGAGTTTTCCAGTTCGCTTCAATGCCGTTAGCCTTTTGCCATTCCATTCCGTTTTGGGCTGAAATTCCGGCATAGATATCTATATGTTTAAAATCTTTTCTCATAGTGTTTCTTACTTAATTCCTAACTTGGCATTGTATTGTTTCAAAGTTTCCAGTACGTTGACGCGAACATGGATAAAATTCTCGATACCTGCGGCTTGCAGTTCCTCCATACATGCCGGAGCTCCGGCCACGATAAACATGGCGCGTCCATCCAGTGCTTTGTAAGCTGGGATGGCATATTCGGCGTATTCGTCGTCACTCGAGCAGAGAACCACTATATCGGCACCTGCATTCATGGCAGCTTCAATACCTTCTTCTACTGTCTTGAATCCTAAATTGTCGATTACTTGATAACCGGCACAAGCAAGGAAGTTGCAAGAGAATTGGGCACGTGCCTGACGCATGGCCAGATTACCGATAGTCAGCATGAATGCTTTCGGACGCTTGCCGGATGCCTCGGTTTGCAAGCGGAGTTCCTCGAACTCGCTGGCAGCGCGGTCGAAGTTCAGAGTAGCGAACGGTTTCTCGCATTGCTGGTCGTGTCCGCCGCAACAGCAAGTTTTTGCCACCGGTTTCTTTTCTCCTGCCAGTTCGTTGAAATTAGGATATTGGTTGGTTCCTAATAAAACTTCTTTCCGTTTGGAAACTGCCGCATGACGTGCTTTACCGCTTTCATTAATGTCGGCTTGTACCCGTCCGGCCTTGATAGCTTCAAGAAAACCTCCTTCTTCTTCCACTTTCAGGAACAGGTTCCATGCCTGTTGCGCAATAGAAGCGGTGAGATTCTCGATATAATAAGAACCGGCAGCCGGGTCCACTACCTTATTTAAATGAGATTCTTCTTTTAAAAGCAACTGTTGGTTGCGGGCGATGCGTTCCGCAAATTCGTCCGGAGTTTCGTAAGCCTTGTCGAACGGAGTTACGGTAATGGAGTGAACCCCTGCCAATGCAGCGCTCATAGCTTCGGTTTGTGTACGCAGCAAGTTAACATGTGCATCGAATAAAGTAAGGTTGAATGTAGAAGTTTCGGCATGAGCAATCATCTTGCAGGCATCATAGCAGAAACCGTCTTCTGTACGGTCGGTACATTCTTTTCCGTCGCAAGTAGGCTGATATTCTTTTACGATGTGAGCCCATAACATACGTGCCGCACGGAACTTGGCAATCTCCATAAAGTAATTGGAGCTGATACCGAAGTTGAATTTGATTTTTCTGGCAGCCAATCCTGAAGGAATACCTGCTTCTACCAACTGGTTCAAGTATTCGTTACCCCAAGCCAGCGCATAGCCTAACTCCTGTGAGATATAGGCTCCGGCATTGTTCAGTGACAAAGCATCTACTGCAATACAACGATATTGAGGTAGAACAGATAATGTTTCGACCAATTCTTTGGCAGTAGAGGCGAAGTTACTCATGTCTTTACCCTTACTCAACATCTTTTCCATCGGGTCGTATTGTACGGAACCTACCAGTTTAGTGAGATCGTATCCTTTCTTTTGGAAGTAATCGACTAATAATTTAGCCAGTTCTACCGTATGTCCTTGACAAGTAGAGAAGTTCAATTCTACACATTCCGCACATATATCGTTTAATAAAGTTTCGATATATTCGGCACCCAGGTCTTTTGCTTTGAGTTTGAATCCTAACGAATCCACTCCCTTATTCAAAATATCCAAGGCTTTAGCATTCGCTTCTTTAGCATCGGTCACTTTGATGTCTTGACGGATGTACCAAGTGTTGTCATTCTTTTTTGTTCCTCTTAAGTAAGGATATGTTCCCGGAAGTGCGTCGGTGGTTTTGAGTCCTTCCAGATCTTCCTGTCGGTAAAAAGGCTTCACCTTAAATCCCTCGTTGGTTTTCCATACGAGCTTCTTTTCAAAGTCGGCGCCTTTCAGGTCTACCGTGATTTTGTCCATCCATTCTTGCGTAGAGACGGGAGCAAAATCTGAAAAGAGTTTTTCTTTACTATCTGCCATAGTTTATTATACATTAAGATTAATAAAATGTCGGTATTTTGTTTATAATCACGCAAAGATATGTAATTCTCTGTGAACTCAAACTAATTTTAGTGATTTTTTAGGTTGTGTTCGGGCCTCGAAGTGTCGTTTTGTCAAGAGTGAACAAAGCTGACCCTATTGGTTGCAAAGTCGGAGTGGCAAAAGGTTATTTTCCTCTTTTGCCTTCAATACTTGCGACGGATTAAATTTATTACCTTAAATATTGGTTTAAAATTGCATAAATAACTAATTTTGCAGCCTAATTACAAAAAACTATTAATTGAAGGTATGGATTGGTTGCAAAGTCTGTTATTTGATGAAAACTCTATCGCGCACATTGTGTTGCTTTATTCATTTGTAATAGCGGTGGGAGTGTTGTTGGGAAAAATTAAAGTATTCGGTGTCTCTCTGGGAGTTACCTTTGTTTTGTTTGCCGGCATTTTGGCCGGTCATTTCGGGTTTACCGGGAATGGGGCTATCTTGAATTTTATACAGGATTTCGGATTGATTTTATTTGTGTTCTGTATCGGTTTGCAGGTGGGGCCCTCTTTCTTCTCTTCGTTTAAGAAAGGAGGTATTACCATGAATATGATCGCCGTAGGCATTGTTGTGCTGAATATTGCAGTAGCGCTTGTGCTGTATTATTCTCTTGGAGGACGGGTGGAGATGTCAATGATGGTGGGTATCCTTTGCGGTGCGGTTACCAATACGCCCGGACTTGGTGCTGCCAACGAGGCGTTGAGTCAGTTGCAGTACAATGGACCGGAGATTGCTATGGGATATGCCTGTGCTTACCCGTTAGGCGTTATCGGTATAATAGGTTCTATTATTGCTATACGTTATATATGCCGGGTGAATTTTAGGAAAGAAGAGGAACAGCTTCAAGATGAAGAGGCGGCAAATCCCCACATGAAGCCTCATATGATGCATTTGGAAATGCACAATGATGCGCTGGAAGGAAAAACATTGTTGCAGGTAAAGAATTTCTTGGGACGAGAATTTGTTTGTTCACGTATCCTTCAGCATGGGCATGTAAGTATTCCGCGTGCCGATACGGTATTTCACATGGGAGACCAGTTGTTTATTGTGTGCGCCGAAGATGATGCGGAAGCTATTATTGCTTTTATCGGACCGAAAATCGAGGTAGATTGGGAAAAGCAGGACACTCCGATGGTATCGCGTCGTATTTTGGTAACTCAGTCGAATATGAATGGTAAAACATTGGGTGAGATGCATTTTAGCAGTATGTATGGGGTGAATGTAACCCGTGTTAATCGTTCCGGTATGGATTTATTCGCCAACCGTAATCTGACGCTTCAAGTGGGCGACCGTGTAATGGTGGTAGGTCCGCAAGATGCGGTAGAGCGTGTGGCGGCTAAGATGGGTAACTCATTGAAACGTCTTGATCATCCGAATATCGTTACTATTTTTGTCGGTATCTTTGTGGGGATATTGTTCGGCAGTTTGCCGATAATGGTTCCGGGCATGCCGACTCCGGTGAAGCTGGGTTTGGCCGGCGGTCCGTTGATTGTTGCGATCCTTATCGGCCGATTCGGATATAAAGTGAAATTGGTTACGTATACCACGATGAGTGCAAACCTGATGTTGCGTGAAATAGGTATAGTGCTGTTTCTTGCAAGTGTCGGTATCAAGGCCGGCGGCAACTTTGTGCAGACGGTGGTAGAAGGAGACGGGTTGCTTTATGTCGGATGCGGTTTCCTCATTACCGTGCTCCCGTTGCTTATTATGGGAACCATAGCGCGTTTGCGGTATAAACTCAACTATTTTACGTTAATGGGACTGATTGCCGGTAGCAATACAGACCCTCCCGCTTTGGCTTATTCAAATCAAACGGCTGGAAACGATGCCCCGGCGGTGGGATATTCTACGGTATATCCGTTGTCAATGTTCCTGCGTATTCTTACCGCACAATTATTGATTCTGATATTAGCAAACTGATATTGCTTAACGGGAAGTTGAAGATTGAAAGCTGGATATTTCCTATGCGGATATGGTTATCGGCAAGGCATGTTCCGGCATCAATTTCCAACTTTCTCTTTTTTTGTCGCTTCGGAAGAAACGCTTCTTTAGTTCTCCGGAATTAACTTAATAAAATTCTTAATTAAATATGATTTCAATAGATGGCCTTGCCGTTGAATTCGGCGGAACCACACTTTTTAGCGATATATCCTTTGTAATTAACGAGAAAGACCGTATCGCCCTGATGGGAAAGAACGGAGCGGGTAAAAGTACTTTGCTTAAGATTCTGGCAGGCGTGCGCCAACCTACGCGCGGAAAAGTTTCTGCTCCGAAGGACTGCGTGATAGCTTATCTTCCGCAACATTTGATGACGGAAGACGGGCGGACGGTATTTGAAGAAGCTTCGCAGGCTTTTTCCCATCTGCATGCTATGGAGGCCGAGATAGAACAGATGAACAAGGAATTGGCGGAACGTACTGATTACGAAAGCGATTCGTATATGGAACTTATCGAGAAAGTGGCTTCTATGAGTGAGAAGTTTTATGCTATAGACCTTACTCATTTCGAAGAAGATGTGGAGAAAACATTACTCGGATTAGGTTTTGAACGTACTGATTTTAATCGTCAGACAAGCGATTTCAGCGGCGGATGGCGAATGCGTATCGAACTGGCCAAATTGTTGTTGCAGAATCCGGATGTGCTGTTGCTCGATGAGCCGACTAATCACTTGGATATCGAGTCTATCCAATGGCTGGAGGATTTCCTTATTAATAATGGTAAGGCAGTGATGGTTATCAGTCACGACCGCAAGTTTGTCGACAACATCACTACCCGTACTATCGAGGTAACTATGGGACGCATCTATGATTATAAGGTGAACTATTCGCAATATCTGCAACTTCGCAAAGAACGCCGGGAACAGCAGCAAAAACAGTATGAAGACCAGCAGAAGATGATTCAGGAAACGAAGGACTTTATCGAACGCTTCAAGGGTACTTACAGTAAAACCCTGCAAGTGCAGAGCCGGGTGAAGATGCTGGAAAAGCTGGAACTTGTGGAGGTGGATGAAGAAGATACGTCAGCTTTGCGGCTGAAATTCCCGCCTTCGCCCCGTAGCGGCAACTATCCCGTAATTATGGAAGGGGTAGGCAAGGCTTATGGCGACCATGTCGTGTTCAAGAATGCATCGCTGACCATCGAACGTGGCGATAAAGTGGCTTTTGTCGGACGGAACGGTGAGGGTAAATCGACCTTGGTGAAGTGTATCATGAACGAGATAGAACATGAGGGAACATTGACGTTGGGACATAACGTACAGATTGGTTACTTTGCCCAAAACCAAGCTTCTTTGTTGGATGAAAACCTGACCGTGTTCCAGACTATCGATGATGTGGCAAAAGGGGATATCCGCAATAAAATACGCGACTTGCTCGGTGCTTTCATGTTCGGCGGCGAAGAGAGTACAAAGAAAGTGAAGGTTCTTTCCGGAGGTGAACGTACCCGCCTGGCCATGATTAAGTTACTGCTAGAGCCCGTTAACCTGTTGATTCTTGACGAGCCTACCAACCACCTGGATATGAAGACCAAAGATATTCTGAAACAGGCGTTATTGGATTTTGACGGTACGCTGATCGTTGTTTCGCATGACCGTGACTTTTTAGATGGTTTGGTAACGAAAGTCTATGAGTTCGGTCATCAACGTGTACGCGAACATCTTTGCGGTATCTATGAATTCTTGGAAACCAAGAAGATGGAATCCTTGCAAGAATTGGAGAAGAAATCCAATTGAACTATATAAAAAATAGGAAACGGGGCTTGGAAATAAGTCCCCGTTAAACTTTACATTTTGTCTCTATATACGATGATAACGTAGATAGCGCAACCTCCCCACGTAGATAGTTCTAGCTTGTGACGTAGACAGCGCAACCTCACGACGTAGACAGCTCTATCTCCTAACGCAGTGAAGCGTATTTGAAGAAACACCATATTATTAGTTGCGTCCCGCCACATTATTCGTTATGCCTCACCATATTAAGAGTTACAGGAAGCGTTCTGTCTTATAATAAGATTGAACCGGCAATTCGAACTTTTATCTTGACGAAAGGAAATAGTTTTACTTAGCCGTCCGAAGAATAACGGGCATTGCGAAGAATATAGTAAGCGCTATGGTATCGATTTAAAAAATGCGTATCTTTGCAACCTCAAAAGGTAAAATGATTTAAGTTAAGAGGATATGTGGTTACTATATGCTTTCCTGTCGGCAGCTTTATTAGGCTTTTATGATGTATTTAAAAAACGTTCGTTAGATAACAATGCCGTAATTCCGGTACTTTTTCTGAATACACTTTTTTCGAGTTTAATCTTTCTTCCGTTTATTCTGTTTTCTCTTCCGGAAACCAGTCCGCTTGAGGGGAGCATTTTCTATGTCCCGGAGGCTGGATGGGAAGTGCATAAATACGTATTGCTGAAATCGATTATTGTACTCTCTTCGTGGACCTTCGGTTATTTCGGAATGAAACATTTGCCTATTACTATTGTCGGCCCGATTAATGCCACCCGTCCGGTGATGGTATTGGTTGGAGCACTGATTGTATTCGGCGAACGGTTGAATCTTTATCAGTGGATAGGTGTCATGTTGGCTGTCATCTCTTTTTTTATGCTTAGTAAATCGGGTAAGAAAGAGGGAATAGATTTTAAGCATGATAAATATATCTATTTTGTGGTGTTGGCTTCGATGCTTGGTGCCGTGAGCGGGCTTTATGATAAGTATTTGATGGCTCCTGCAAGCGAAGGCGGCATCGGGCTCGACCGGATGATTGTCCAGTCATGGTATAACATCTATCAGTTCTTCATGATGGGAGCGGTGATGGCGTTTTTATGGTATCCGAAAAGAAATACTACCACAGCATTTCGGTGGGACTGGTGTATTATTTTAATTTCTATATTCTTGTCGGCCGCCGATTTCGTCTATTTTTATGCTCTGAGTCTTGACGGAGCCATGATTTCCATCGTTTCAATGATTCGGCGGGGCAGTGTAGTTGTTTCATTCTTGTGTGGTGCCATGTTCTTCCGTGAAAAGAACTTAAAGAGTAAAGCAGTAGATTTAATTTTGGTGTTAATAGGAATGATATTCTTATATTTGGGGTCGAAATAAATAGAGAAGAATGAAAAAGATTATATTGGGCATGGTTGCTTGTATCCTATGCAGCGGCGGACTTAGGGCGCAAGAGATGAAAGATGTGTTTGTGAATATGCCGGATTCGCTGTCCGGACTACTTACAAAAGTAAACCGCGCCGATTGCGTTGATTTTCTGGCAAGTGATATGAAGGCGCAAGTAACCAATCGTTATGGCCGTCAATCGGAGTTGAAATCTTTGACTAAAGATTATCTGTTTTTGCAAGCAACTCCGCAAAGTTCATGGGAAATGAAGTTGCTGCCTGTTAACGATTCAACGAAATTGATATGCTTTGTACATACGGTATGTGCTCCGGTTTGCGACAGTAAAATTGAGTTTTATACTGCCGACTGGCAACCGTTGACTAAAGGTGAGTATATGCAGCTACCGGTTGCCGATTCATTTTATCTTCCAATTGATTCTCTGCATGCCGATAGTTTGGCAACTTTACGGAGAGAAGCTGATTTGACTTTCTTGAAAGCAACTTTATCGCCGGATGATACATCCCTCGCTTTTACCTATACTACCATAGACTTCGTACGAAAAGAGACAGCGGAGAAGCTCAAAGAGTATATCCGTAAATCACCTCTCCGATATAAGTGGGCGGGAGGGAAGTTTGTGTTGGCGGAATAAAATAAGAACTTATTGTTAATATTTTCTTTCCCTTCTTATGGGACAGTGGATCGATTCGGATCTCTGAAATAACCGGAATTTACCTGATGGTGTTCCGGTTTTTATATTATATAACCTTCAGAAATGGGTTCTTTTCTGAACCCTTACTATATATGCCGCAGAACTTACGTTAACAGAAAATTAAAATAGTTAGGTAAAAATGGTGAAGTTTCATGTAAAATGGATATATTTACTGCGCAAATGTGATATACCTTTAAAAAAAGATTTGCTTGATTAGGGGTGAAGTAGTCATTTATTCGTGATAAGAGCCAGCCTAATGGCCTGAAAAAGAGAAGGTAAAAACATTTGTGAGGAAACACACTATTAGAGAAGAACTTAATGGAAGTTAAAGAAACACACAAAACAAATGTTTGTTTTTCTTTGAAATCCCTAGTCAGCTCTACAGATGATATGCAAGAGTGGAAAGTAAATGTAACGGTTTTGTAATAGACGTTAGAGAAGAGATTCTTGGTTTTACGAAAAATAAATATAAACTATTTTTGCAATTTTTATGTCTGATAAAAAACGATTCTTAGCTATGGCAGCACTGATATGGCTGTGTAGCGTAACCTTAACTATTGCGCAAACAATAAAAGGTAAATTAGTGGATGCGGATACAGAAGAACCACTTATTGGTGCGTCTGTAAGAGTAGACGGTACTAATGTGGGAGCTGTGACAGATCTTGACGGGAATTTCTCCCTTAACTCTCCTAAGCAGAAACCTCTGTTGAAATTTTCTTATGTAGGTTATAAAGACCATGAACTGAAAGTATCAAAAGTAGGAAATAAGATCGATTTAGGTATTATTCCAATGAAAGTTGACGCTGTGCTGTTAGGTGATGTGGTAATTACTAGCCAGATTGCCGTAGCGCGGAAAACACCGGTTGCCATGTCAAGCCTCGACCCGGTCTTCCTTGAAGAGAAGATGGGTACACAGGAATTTCCTGAAATCCTGAAAGGTACTCCAGGTGTACATGCCAACAAAGAGGGAGGAGGACATGGCGACTCTGAAATCTGGATGCGTGGTTTCGATAACAGCAACATCGCTACCATGGTGAATGGTGTGCCAATGAACGATATGGAGACAGGAAGTGTTTATTGGAGCAATTGGAGCGGACTTTATGATGTAGCACGTACAGTGCAGACCCAGCGCGGACTGGGAGCTTCCAAAGTAGCAGCGCCTTCGGTTGGAGGTACTATTAATATCGTTACGAAGGCTGCCGAAGCGAAAAAAGGAGGTTTCATTTCTTACTCGATGGGGAACGACAATTCAAACAAATTGCTTTTCTCTATTTCTACCGGAATGAGTGAAAGCGGATGGGCGCTGACCTTGTTAGGCGGTAAATATTGGGGAAACGGGTACATTCAAGGTGGCGACTTTGAAGACTATAACTACTTTATCGGCATTACCAAACGTTTGAATGACAAACACCAGTTGACTCTTACGGCTTTTGGCGCGCCTCAGGAACACTACCAACGGAAGAATAACGGTGCGCTCACCATTGCCGGATGGCAGGAGGTAGAGCGTAAATACGGAGTGGAAAATTACAAGTATAATGCTTCTTATGGTTTTGATAACAATGGGCAACGCCGTACTTCCGAATATAATGTATATCACAAACCTCAGATTTCTTTGAATCACACGTGGGAAATCAACGATAAAAGCTCGCTTTCTACAGCATTGTATACTTCCATAGGACGTGGTTACGGCTATTCGGGACAGGGTAACGAAAATTTCGGTTACAGTTATCAGTCATGGTATCCAGGTTATCGCGGAACTTTGTACGATACTTATCGTAAACCGGATGGAACTTTTGATTACGGAGCCATTGAGGATATCAATGCTGCCAGTGATTATGGGTCTATGATGGTGATGACCAAAAGCAAGAACTATCATGACTGGTATGGAGTGCTTTCTACTTATACAACAAAGATTGGAAAGGATATCGACTTTTACGGAGGTATTGATTTCCGTTATTATAAGGGTACGCATACTAATGAAATCAGTGATTTGTATAGCGGGGATTATTTCATTGATTCCACTCGTGGCAAAGTCAGTGCGGAAAATAATAAAAATGCGCTGAATCCTCAATGGGTGAACGAAAAGTTGGGCGTAGGTGATGTGGTTTACCGTGATTACGACAGCCATGTATGGAACGGAGGAGTCTTCTTCCAAGGCGAATATAGCAAAGATAAATTGACTTCGTTTATAGCAGGTTCGGTATCAAATACTTCATACGATCGTTATGACCGTTTTTATTATGATGCGGCTCATGCTAAGTCAGACAGACTCGATTTCTGGGGCTTTACAGTTAAAGGGGGTGCCAACTACAACTTAAACGATAATCATAATGTGTTTGTGAACATAGGTTACATCAGTCGTGCGCCGATGTTTGCTTACGGTGCGTTTATGAACAGCACCACCAGCAATGCCACCAATCCCGATGCAAAGAATGAAAAGATATTTTCGGTAGAAGGCGGTTACGGATTCCGTGCAAGTTGGCTGGATGTAAAGTTGAATGTATACTATACTAAGTGGCTCGATAAAGCAATGACCAAATCGGGAACAATGAATGACGGCACACCCTATAATATGAATATGACCGGCGTGAACGCTTTGCACCAAGGTGTAGAACTGGAAGCACGGGCTAAAGTCCTTCCTTGGTTGGAGTTGAACGGTATGCTTTCGTTAGGTGACTGGTCGTGGGACAGCAATGCTACCGGTTATGCGTATAATGAATACGGGCAGGCGCTTACCCAAGCCGGAAACGTTACTCAAATAGGGGCTGAAGATCATGCTTGGGCTACCATCAATTTAAAAGGCATTCGCGTGGGTGGTTCGGCACAAACAACTGCAGCTTTGGGTGCAACATTGAAACTTTCAAAAGCCTTACGCTTCGGTGCGGATTGGACATTCGAAGGACGAAATTACGCTTACTATTCATTGAATGGACAAAATCTGAGCTTGGGCAAAACGACTACTGTGGAACAACCTTGGAGAGTTCCTGCCGGAAGTACGGTCGATATTAATGGTTCGTATACGTTCGATTTTGGTGGACTCAAAGCTACTTTGAGTGGAAATGTTAACAATCTGTTCAATTATCAATACATCGGTAAAGCTTACAATCCGACTAGTGGAGTGGCTACAGCCGAGACCATTTACTGTTTTTACAATTTCGGACGTACTTATAACGTAAGGTTAAAAGTTAATTTCTAAAAATAAGAAAACTATGAAGATAAAATATATAGTGCCGGTATTTGCCTTGATGGGGGTGTTGGCTGCTTGTGATGATTACAATGACCAATTCCATTTCTTGGATGAGAACGGAATTAAAGATGAAAAGGAACTGGAAGTATCTTTAAGCGGTAGTGATTATACCACTATTTCGGAGCTGGAAGTGAATCAGAATTTGGCTGTGGTGAAGCAGGATCAGGGTGGTGGAAATTATGTGGAAGCTTTGGCTGCGGTAAAGGAGAATAAGTACTTTACAATAGATGCGCCGGCGGCAGATTACATTCCTGCTTGGTTGGAAACACGTTATCCCGAAGCTACGGATGGATCGCGTATTAAAGTGAGTTATAATGAGTATCGTACGCCGTCTGCATACTTGGAAGAAACTGCTGATATAAAGTCGTATACTCTGACGGAAAACGACTATAAAGCAGTATGGGGTGAGGCAAAAAAAGTGTTGTATCTTACTCCTAATAGTGTAGCTAAAATGGATGCTGTATTGAAAGATGCTTATTCGGATGCTGTCGATGGAGATAAAGTGTTGGTGAATTATGCGTATGATGATGTGGAGCCTAGTATTGGAGGCGGAGGTCAGGAGGAAATCGTGGCTTATGTTCCGGTAAAGGCAATGGCCGAAGAGGGTGGACGATATGTGATGGCAGCGATAGCTAACGATGGTAATTACTATGCTTTCGGTAATACGGGCTCATGGACAAAAGATTATGGTTATTTTTATCCCAAACAGCCTCTTACCTTGACGGACGGCATGGTGACCTTTGCCGACGGAGAAGCTGATGAGCTGGTTGTGGAGAAAGGTACGGACGGATTTACGTTGAAAGATCATGGAGGTTATTACCTGTATATGTCGGGTACGTATAATAGTTTCAATAGAACCATGTCTTTACCTCAAAATGGCGGTGAATGGAGCTTCGTTTCTAATGCTGACGGTACAGTAGGAATAACAAATATAGAAAAGGATAAGGCGGTAAAGCTGAACTTATATAATGATAGTTATAGTTATGGTGCTTATCCGAAAAAAACGTACGAAGGAAAAACATATTTTGAGGATGATTGCAGCGCTTCGGCTACTACAAAGTTTGTCATAAAGGATGTGCAGTTACCGGATGGTTCCACTTATGTATGGAAAGTGGATGAGAATAATAAATATTGGAAAGGGTCGGCATTTGTAGGAGGTAGTTGTAAAATTTCTGAGTCTTACCTTGTTTCTCCGGAAATTGATTTAACGGAAGGAAAAGCTCCGTTTTTATCTTGGGCGGAATGCTTGAATAAGCTTGGAACAGGACAAACTGTAGATGATTTGGCAGTTTATGTTTCTACGGATTATGCGGAAGATGTTAAAACAGCTACTTGGAATAAATTGGTTTCGGAAGACAGAGCTTCCGGCACAAGCTGGAGTAAGGCTTATCCCGAAGCGGATTTGTCGGCTTATAAAGGGCAGAAAATCTATATTGCTTTCAAATATGTAAGTACGGAAGCCAGTGCTTCTACGTGGGAAATATGGGATGTAGCTGTAAAAGAAAAAGTGAATTATTGGGACGTATGCTTGTTTAAAGCCATGACGCAAAGTGAAATCGATGGTGCGTCTTCCGCTTCGTATGCTATGAAAGCTGTTCGTGCTAATGGTGAAGTACAGGCAAATAAAGCTGTTATTTATGCTTATAACAGTAACAACAGTGCTTGGGAAGTTTACAAACCCGAAGGCGCTACTCTAGTAGCTGTCGATCCGGTTACATATGAGCAAATCGGGGCCGATTATTTGATGAAACCGGAAACACAGATTCCTACTTTCCTGGCTCAGAACTATCCGTATGCAACCAATGGAACCGTAATGGCTGTGGCCTATACAAATACTGATAATAAGATAGAAGTGGATGAATACAAATACGCTTCCGGTGTGTGGAAAGAGGTTACCTCGGTAGTGACGAAGAAGCTGAACTTTGCTATGGAGAACGGCAAATGGGTGGCAGGCGCCAATTCGTACTACGAAAACACCCTGAGGGGAGATGAAGGTGGATTCACAAAATGTGATATCGTTTTGAGCGGACTCAGTTATGTATGGACCAATACAAGCGAGTATGGTTGGAAAGGCTCTGCGTATGCTAATAATAAAACCAATGAGGCAGAGTCGTGGTTAGTTTCTCCGGCTATCTTCTTAGAAGAATCCGAAGCGCCGGTTGTTACGTTTGAGGAAGCAGCCAACAAAATGGGAGAAGGTAAGGTGGACGCTATGTTCACGGTTTGGGTAACGAAGGATGCCGATAAGTATAATGAAGAGAATCCGGATGTCTCGGCTTGTACATGGACTAAATTAACGCTGGATACCCGTGCGGCGGGCGACAGTTGGAATTTTGTCAATGTCGGACAGGCTGATTTGAGCGAGTTTAATGGTGAAACCATTCGTATCGCACTGAAATACACAAGTACGGATAGTGGTGCCGGTACATGGGAAATAAAGAATTTCTCGGTAGCCGAACGCAGCGAGTAAAAAGAAAGTATTATCTAAGAATTGCTTGATTATAGGATTCACCCTTCGAGGGAACCTCTTGGAGGGTGATATTTTTTCAAATAATAATAGAGTAAGATGAACAAAAATTTATTTAAACTGTCTCTTTGGCTACTCTGTATAGGTTGGGTGGCTACAGCTTGTGATGATGACTCGGACGGACAGGCGCAATATGAATATACAACCGAGGACGGTTCTTACAATTTTGTGTTGAAAGGGTATGGACACGAACAATTTTCTTATGGTGACAACGTGCTCAAACCGTTCGATTTGGAGGCTCCTATTTATATAGAAAATACTAGTTTGTCCGGACGGGCATATAGTTATGCCAAAGTGCAAGCTGAGCGTCTGGATGAGGTGACAGAGGTGCCTGTTGACGGATATGAGTCCGTGGCTTCCATTGTGGAAAACGCTCTATATGTGGCTCGTTTCAGCGATATTTATAAGAATGTTTATGTGAAACTTCGTATAGTCCGGGTAGAAGGCAGTGAAGTAACATTGGAATATGCTTTGCTAAAGCAGGAAGTGTCGCCTAATGAGAATGCCAATCAGCCGATAGATGGAGATACTTCGGTAATGGAATTTGAAATGCCGCGTCGGAATGTTGCGAATGCGTATGCACCGCATAAAGTGACGGTAGATGGTGAAGAAGTATTGAATTTGGCGATAGAGTGGAATGATGCTATGAAACACGCCCAGTGGGTGGCTTTCTCATTTAATAAGGTAACCGGATGGGATAACGGAGTCGGTCGCGCGGATAAGGTGATTTCCGGTTTTGTGTGGCCGGAAGATGAACTACTTCCCGAGAATATGCGGGTAGGAGAGAGCAGCCACAAGAAAGACGGGTTTGATAAAGGCCATCTTTGTGCTTCGGAGGATCGTCAGTATTTGCAAGCTGCCAATATCCAGACATTCTACTACAGTAATATGAGTCCGCAGATGGGTTCGTTTAATGGAGGCATATGGATGAAGTTGGAAGCTTTGGTACAGAGTTGGGGTTATTCGGTAAGTAAAGGTGGATTTGATAATGTTTACATAGCTAAAGGGGGTACGCTGAATAAGCTCCTGAAAGGCTTTACCGGAACCAGGAAGGGAGGTGACGGCTTGTATCCGAAAACAGATGATAATGGGTTTACTACACATGGTTTGGCATGCCCCGCCTATTATTTTATGGCTATTATGGCCGAAAAGGGAGGCCAATACCAAACTATTGCATTCTTGCTTCCGCACGATGAGGCTCTTTCGAGCTCGGCGGATTTGAAAGAGTTTGTTGTGACGATAGATAAGTTGGAAGAGGAAACCGGAAACGATTTCTTCTGTAACTTGCCGGATACGATAGAAGATGAGATTGAGGCGTCGGTAGATATGAATTTATGGACATGGAACTAAAAACAGGTTTATTCGATAGTTGATATGAAGAAGAGTGGCTTTTTAGTCACTCTTTTTTATAGGGTGCGTTGATGCCTCTGTTTTTTACGTTTTTATCCGTTCAAAAGAGCGTCATCGTTGCACAAGTTAAGCCAATATCAAGCCGTAGGCCTGTCTAATGGTGAGCCGTAGGCTTATCACTAGGGGTATCCGTAGGCCTACGGCTCGAGAAGTGACAGGCCTACGGCTTAGGCTTCCGTAAACGGGGTGGGTCGGTCGATGAAGTACGTCACTTGGCATTGCTAAACACGTCACTTGTCACTACTAAGTACGTCATTTGGCATTGCTAAACACGTCACTTAGCACCGCTAAATACGTCACCTGGCGAAGGGAATCCTCCCCGTGTCTACGATACTAAGCCTCAATTTCGGATTCCCATCTTCTGGTACTTTGAATACGGCTTCACCATACACACTCCTATACAAAGTTTCCCACACCATGTTTCACACTTCATGTTTTGATATAAGCCTTTAATATTCAGCTTCTTCTTGTGAAGGGAAACCTATAATCACTATCCATCACATCGTTCACGGAGACTTTACACGTAAGTAAGCGTCTCCTCGATTCTATCTTGTATGATAAAATAAAAAGTCTAACGGCCTTGTTCAGGTATTATCCTTTTCCCATCTATCAGGAAAGGAGTTCCCTATATTTTTTAAGTGGTGGGTTGGGTTGCCAGTCTACTGTTCTGTTAATCACCTCCGTGAGATACTCAAATAGATCCACTTTATGGATCCCTACTAGTGAGTGCTATCGTATAGAGTATAGCACCTCGTTCGGCTCCCCCCCCTTATAGCTGCTGAAGAAAAGATAGTTTCTTCTTGATAGAGATAGGTACCGGTTCATCCGTTTCGTCTTTTCCCGAGAAGGGAAAGAAGCTTTGCTTTCACAGGAAACACCGATTAAAAGGGGACTTTTCTGTGAAAGATAAAACTTTGAAGCCTGTATGATTTCTAATGATAGGGTTTACGGTTATCCTTGCCAAATTCCTGCTGAGATTGAATAATCGTATAAATTAGGTATATTGTTTATTCCTGGGGGACATTTATTCCGTTAGAACCAGTTTCAGTGAATACTATAAAAAAGAAAGTTTCCAACGGCACTTGCTGACGGGAAACTTTCTTTTTAGTGGAGCGTATGAGACTCGAACTCATCACCTCGACACTGCCAGTGTCGCGCTCTAGCCAGATGAGCTAACGCCCCATTATTGTTGGGTGCAGGACTATTTGTCCTTTTATCGGTGCAAATATAGTGGTTTCCTTTGAAGTATGAAAACGTTGGGCAAATAATTCTTAATTATTTAATGTGGAGGCTCCGAGAGGGTGAAAGATATACTGCTGTCACAATAAGTCGCTTGTTCTCAGGTGCAACATGGTAAAATGTGAGACATTGAAGTTAGTATTGTAGTAACGGGAAAGCCATCACACTAACGCTTTTTCGATATGAGAAATGACGGCACTTTGCGGAAGGTTACTATTCTTTCTGAATTGTAATCGAGATGGTTGATATATAAAAAAGCAACTCATTCATAAATGAGTTGCTTTTTTGAAATATCCTTAATTAAAGTAATCTATATATCCTTTAATTATTTCTTTCTGGCATTACCATAACGGCTCATGAACTTATCAACACGTCCTGCGGTATCTACTAATTTAGATTTACCTGTGTAGAACGGATGAGAAGTACTGGAAATTTCAAGCTTTACCAAAGGATAAGTTTCGCCTTCAAATTCAATTGTATCTTTTGTGTTACAAGTTGAACGGGACAAAAACATATCGCCGTTTGACATATCTTTGAATACTACCGGACGATAGTTCTCTGGATGAATACCTTTTTTCATTGCTTTATTCTTTAATTATTATATCTTTTTATTTTATTGCTGGTAACAATAAGTGTGTAATGGACTTAATTCGGGTTGCAAAGATAATGGCTTTGAATGAAATAAAAAAGTTTTTCGGAAGAAAAAGTGATTGCTTTTTAACTGCTGTAGGAAGACAGAATGGATTGATACGGGATAAGGAGAAGAATAGATAGCCGAAGGGGTATGAAATTTCGGTTAAGAATAGGACTTTTATGGATTTTTTTGCAGATATTTGCTTGTGGAAAAGAAAAAGTAATTTTCCTGATAACTACTAGCGAAGTGCAGGTTGGCATTTATTGAAGCGCAGATGGTGTGATTATATAATAAAATGAACAGAATATGAAAAAAGCAATTATTGGAATGATGGTATTTTGGGTCCTGATAGGATTCTCTCATGCCCAAAAGCAGCACAAGGCTCTTTATGGTGTAGCCTTTTATAATTTGGAGAATTTATTTGATACTATCCATAATGATGGTAAGAATGATTATGAATATCTTCCGGAAGGACGGAATAAATGGGGGACGATGAAATATATGGCTAAATTGAAAAATCTCTCCCGTGTAATTAGTGAACTGGCTGTGGATAAAGTGCCGGAAGGGCCTGCTGTGATTGGCGTATCCGAGGTGGAAGACCGTTGTGTGTTGGAAGATTTACTCAACCAACCGGCTTTAGCCGACAGGGGTTATAAGATAGAACACTATGAAGGGCCTGATCATCGGGGAATAGATTGTGCTTTGTTCTATAATCCGGAATTTTTTCAAGTAGATTCCAGCAAGTTAGTTCCGTATGTTTACTTGAACAAGGATACCATCCATGCAACCCGAGGTTTTTTAGTAGTGAGTGGAAAGCTGGCAGGAGAGCCTGTACATTTTATAGTTTGCCACTGGCCTTCTCGTGCGGCAGGAAGCGAGTGCCGGAATTGGGCCGGAGCGCAAGTGCGGGCCGTGAAGGATGAACTGGTGCAAAATAATCCTTCTTGCAAAGTTATCATTATGGGGGATATGAACGATGATCCGATGGATAAAAGCATGAGTCTGTTCTTGGGAGCCAAACGGGAGCGGGAAGAAGTGGCGGTTCATGATTTATACAACCCATGGTGGAATACATTGGAGAAAGAAAAAAAAGGAACTCTTTGTTATAGAGGAAGATGGAATTTATTTGATCAGATAGTGTTTACAGGCAATATGCTTAATGAAGATTGCAAAACACTTTCATACTGGAAAAATGAAGTCTTTATGCGGGACTATCTTTTTCAACAAGAGGGAAAGTATAAAGGTTACCCCCAGCGTACGCATGCGGGCGGCGTTTGGCTGAATGGATACAGCGATCACTTGCCGACACTTATTTATTTAATGAAGGAAGTAAAATAAGGAAGTAAAATAATGAGGCCGGGTAAGTGCAAGGTCTGCTTTTCTATTTCGGATGGAACAAATTAAAAGAACCTTCGTGGAACAGGTAGAAAAGTCTAGAGCTGAAAGGTATTTCTTTTAATTCTCATTTCCTCTCATGCAAAGAAGGTGGTTTTGAAATATAGAGATTACAATATGATAATTTTTCTCTGCTTTATGAAGAAATAACTATTAAAATACAAGAAAAAATTAGATAATATTGTTATCCAGGCATAGAAAGTAAAAACTATTATCATTAACTTTGTGTCGGTTTTCAAAAAAGAAGTTTATTAATCATTAAATAATTAAGAACATGGTAAATTATAAGGAATTAGGTCTTGTGAATACAAGAGCTATGTTTGCAAAAGCCGTTAAAGGCGGTTATGCTATTCCGGCTTTTAACTTTAATAACATGGAGCAGTTGCAGGCTATTATTCAGGCTGCGGTAGAAACGAAGTCTCCGGTTATTCTTCAAGTATCGAAAGGTGCCCGTAACTATGCTAACCAAACTTTGTTGCGTTACATGGCTGAAGGAGCTGTAGAATATGCAAAAGAATTAGGATGCGCACATCCTGAAATAGTGCTTCATCTTGATCATGGAGATTCCTTCGAACTTTGTAAATCATGTATTGATATGGGATTCTCTTCTGTAATGATCGATGGTTCTCATCTTCCTTATGATGAGAATGTGGCTCTTACAAAAAAGGTGGTAGAATATGCTCATCAATTTGATGTAACCGTTGAGGGCGAATTAGGTGTTTTGGCCGGCGTAGAGGATGAAGTCAGCGCAGAACATCATACATATACCAAACCGGAAGAAGTTGTTGACTTTGTAACAAAGACAGGTTGCGACAGCTTGGCTATTTCTATCGGTACGTCTCATGGCGCTAATAAGTTTAAACCGGAACAGTGCACAAGAGATGCTAACGGTCGTTTGGTTCCTCCTCCTTTGGCATTCGATGTATTGGAAGGTGTGGAAAAAGAATTGCCGGGCTTCCCAATTGTACTTCACGGATCATCATCCGTTCCTCAAGAAGAAGTGGAAACCATTAATATGTATGGTGGCGCATTGAAAGACGCAATCGGTATTCCGGAAGAAGAGTTACGTAAAGCTGCAAAATCGGCTGTATGTAAAATCAATATTGATTCGGATAGCCGTTTAGCTATGACTGCTGCTATTCGTAAGGTAATGGCAGAGAAACCTGCTGAATTTGATCCGCGTAAATATCTGGGTCCGGCTCGTGACAATATGAAGAAACTCTATGTTCATAAGATTGTAAACGTATTGGGATCGGATAATAAACTGGAAGCTTAATCACTGTAGAGATTATTCTCATATATTTATAAAAAAGACCGCCTCTAATAAAAAGGCGGTCTTTTTTTTATAATCTTTTGTGTTAGAAATTAAATATGATGTACGTTTGCAAAAATCTTGATTAAGTTATCTTGCAGCAAAGAATGTATTGCCCATTATAGCATGTCGAGCTGTCATGATTCCCTGAGCATCCAGGTTTACATTCATGTACGAACCGTTTTGCATGTTTAAATCAACCGTTCCGTTACCTTGCATTTTCATTAACTCATAAGATTCGCCATTGCTGATAACGTTCCAGCTTTGAGCTTTTTCGTCGAATTTCAGTTCAATAGGACTCTCTTCTCCTTCTTTAGTAATAGAGTAACCGTCTTCTGTTGTTGTAACTAGATATTTACCGTTTTCACCTTTTACCTCTTTAACGGTTCCGGCAGCAACCGGATTATCACCGCTCCAGAATTCAATAGAATTGATAACTAATGCATCGGCAAGTATGGAAACTTCATATACCGGTACAATATGCAGACCGATGAAGATAAGTTCGTTCACAAAATTGTTGTTAGTGAGCTGTTTGTTCCAATCAAGTACTTTGTTTGTCAAAGCGAAGGAACCGATACATGAAGTAAACGCTACGCTACCTGCTAACACTGCACATGCTGTGGTTAATTTAAAGTTTTTCATATGTTATTTTGGTTTAATGAATAAATAAAAATAATAGGATAATATCTCTCTAAATCTTTTTCTCGTTTGTAATATTCCACAAAAGTAGGATAATTTATTAAATGCGGCGTACTTTTACTGCTAAAAAAACAATTTTAATTGTTCTATGTAGGATAAATCGTATCTTTGCAACCTATAAATAATATAATTTTTTGAAAATAAAACCATGACAGAGAAAGTTACTAAATTAATGAAAGATGTGCCCGCCATTAGGTGGACAGCACTTGTGTTATTAGCTTCTGCAATGTTCTTCGGGTACATTTTTATGGATATACTCTCACCGTTGCAGGAATTGTTGCAAACTCAGCGCGGCTGGGATCCTTCCGCTTATGGACATTACGCCGGTTCGGAAACGTTTTTGAATGTATTTGTATTTTTTCTAATCTTTGCTGGTATTATTCTGGATAAGATGGGAGTACGTTTTACTGCTATCTTGTCGGGTTCCGTAATGTTTCTGGGAGCAGCGGTAAATTACTATGCTGTAAGCGACGCTTTTATAGGAAGCGGTGCGGAAGCTTTTATGAACAATTTTATGAATCTCCCTTCGGATTGGTGGAACATTACTCCTTTCTTTGCAGGAATGCCCGCTTCGGCTAAAATGTCCGCTGTCGGTTTTATGTTTTTCGGTTGCGGTGTAGAGATGGCTGGTATTACCGTATCTCGCGGTATCGTAAAATGGTTTAAAGGCAAAGAAATGGCTTTGGCTATGGGTATTGAGATGGCGATAGCCCGTGTGGGAGTTGCTGTGGTGGTATTAGGTTCGCCAGTGTTGGCAAACATTGCTCCTGTAAGTGTATCTCGTCCGGTAGTCGTGGCGGTTTTATTGCTTTTAATTGGTTTGATATCATTCATCTGCTATGCTTTCATGGATAAGAAATTAGAAAAGCAAATGGGTGAAAGCGGTGAAGAAAAGGAGGATCCGTTCAAGGTTAGTGACTTGGGTAAAATCTTTTCATCCAAAGTTTTCTGGTTAGTCGCTCTTTTATGTGTACTCTATTATTCGGCTATATTCCCGTTTCAGAAGTATGCTATTAATATGTTGCAGTGCAATTTGGGTTATACGGCGGAACAAGCCGGATATGTATTCTTTGTGTTTCCGTTAGGTGCGGCTGCTATCACTCCGTTTCTTGGTAATTATCTCGATAGGAAAGGTAAAGGGGCTACGATGTTGATTTTGGGTGCAGCTTTAATGATTATATGTCATTTGTCTTTTGCGTTCCTCCTTCCTGCTACTAAATCGATGTTGATTGCTTATGCCGGTATTATCCTTTTGGGAATTTCCTTTTCTTTGGTTCCTGCCGCTTTGTGGCCTTCTGTTCCGAAGTTAGTGGATAATCGTTTGCTGGGTTCCGCTTATGCCGTAATATTCTGGATACAGAATATCGGATTATATGCCTTTCCGATGATTATCGGTTCGGTGTTGAAATCTTCGAATCCCGGTGTGACTAACCCGTTGGAATATAACTATACTAATCCGATGCTTGTGTTTACTTTGTTGGGAGTACTTGCTTTGATATTGGGCTTCTGGCTTAAATTTGTCGATAAGAAAAAAGGATACGGTTTGGAACAGCCTAATATTAAGTAAATCAATTTCTGGAAGTTGCTCTTGGCACATTACTAGTTATCGTATTTGACGTTATTAGTTCTTATTATAGCATACTCAGCCAAGCTATGTAAGCAGAATATGTTATAAAATAGAAAAATCTATATGAATTGCCACGAATGGCGCGATAAGATGAAAAGACGGGAAGTAGATAGGCCTGTTTCATTCGCGTGATTCGTGGCATTCTTTTATCCCCTTTTTATAAAAAGAGTTTTTCGTGAGTGTTTTAGTTTCTTAATCAGCCTGATGTTCGTCGTTCGCTTTGTATTCGCTGGGTGTGCAGTTCATTACTTCTTTAAATACCCGACTGAAATATTGGGGAGATGAGAATCCGCTCATATAAGCAATCTCAGAGATGCTGTATTCCCCGGAATCTAATAATTGTACGGCCTTTTTGACCCGCATGTCTCTGACGAAATCTTTAGGTGAAACTCCCAATATGGATTTTATTTTTCGGTAAAAAACGGTACGGCTCAAGTTCATGGAATCGGCCAGATCTTCAATCTTAAAGTCGGGGTTTTCTAGTTTTTCCTCTACACTTTGAGCTATTTTCTTGATAAACTTCTCATCGTAGCTGGTAATAGGGGGTGTAGAGGGGAAGATCATATTCGTGGTAGCTTCGTTGGACTGAATGACTTGTTTGTCTCCGCTTTCTTTTGATTGAGTGAAGAATCTTCTTAAGATATCACGCTGTTTCAACATGGATGCAATTCGTGCTTTCAGGTAGCCTGCACTGAAAGGTTTGGTTATGTAATCGTCCGCTCCATATTCCAATCCTTTAATACGGTCTTCTATAGCCGATTTGGCTGATAGTAGAATAAAAGGTATGTGACTTACATTATGGTCTTTTCGGGTAGTGGCAAGCAGTTCGATTCCGTCCATGCGCGGCATCATGATATCGCTGATAACCAAATCAGGAATTACGGATTTGATACGTTCAAATCCTTCGGCGCCGTCGACCGCTTCTATCACCTGATATTTTTCTTGTAAGATGGAGATGATGAAATGTCTTAATTCTTCATTATCCTCTACAATCAATATAGTTAAATCTTTGCGAGTCTCGTCTGGTGCAGACAGGTTGTATGTTTCTTCCTTCGTAAGCTCTTTTTTTCCGTCATTTAAGATAAGCTCTATATTCTTGTCTGCTGCAAATGCTTCGTAAAGGGTAGGGATAGAGACGGTAAACGTGCTTCCTTGTCCTAATACACTGTTGACTTTAATAGTTCCGTGTATCAAACGAATCAGTTCTTTTACCAGCGAAAGACCTATACCGCTGGAGTTGGTGCTATAATGTTTTTCCAGGGTTTCAAACCGGTTAAACAACATGTCTATTTTATGAACGTCCAATCCTCGTCCTTCATCTTTTATTTTGAACAACAATTCGGAGTCGTGTTTTTCAATAAAGAGTTGTACGCTTTTTCCGTTAGGTGTATATTTAAAAGCGTTAGACAGCAAATTAAATAAAATTTTTTCCAGTTTGTCCACGTCCGTATAGATAAGTAAACTATCTATGTTTGATACAAAACGGAAATCTATGTTCCTTTGATGAGCCAAACTGATGAAGTTGTCGAACGTACGTTTGAACAAGGTTATTACATCAATTTGTTCTATATACAGTTTCATTTTATTGTTTTGTATCTTCCTGAAATCAAGGAGCTGGTTAATGAGGCGTAGCATACGGTCGATATTTCGTTTAGCTACTATCATATTTTCGTGTCCTTTCGGACTAAGCTTTTCTTCTTCCAATACTTCTTCTACAGGAGCAGTAATTAAGGTAAGCGGGGTACGTAGCTCGTGCGAAATATCCGTAAAAAATCGAAGCTTTAAATTGGTGAGTTGTTGTTCGAAATCCACCTTTCTTTTTAAATTGAAGATATAAGTCAAGATACCTGAAACCACTAATATTAAAAAGATAAGACCGGTAATATAGATACTCCATGCCCATCCGGTTTCCCAAAAAGTTGGCTGTATGTGTATGGAGAGTTCCGTCACATTGTCTACCCATACCCCATCCCCGTTAGTTGATTTCACTTCCAGAACAAAGTTTCCGGCAGGTAAATTTACAAAGCTTGCAGAGTGATTTTTAGCAATATATACCCATTCGTTGCTGACACCTTTTAACCGGTATGCGTATTGCAGATTATCAACATTTGTAAAATCAATGGCCGCAAATGAAATGGTTACGTTTCGTTCATTCTTATCCAGAAACAATGTGTTGTCAACCATCGACACGGTTTGAAAGGAACTGTCGTCTTTGCGTACGTCTACCTTTGTGAAAACGATAGGCGGGATAAATGTACTTTTTTGTAATTGTCTTAAGTTTACACACAATGCTCCATGATTGGTTCCGAGATACATAGTTTGTTTCTTGTCGATAATTGGAGGAGCTTCACTGATTAACAGATGGGAATTCAAATTGAAATGATCAAATTTCTCGAAGCTCTTTTCTTTTGGATTATATCGGCAAATACAGGTTTCAAAACTAATCCATAAATCTTCGTTTTCTCCTTCCAATATGGCATAAGCTATGTCTGATGGAAGTCCGTTCTTTTTATTCAAATGAGAAAATTGAATACTGTCGGATAAAATGTGATCGGATTTTACATGGCTGATGCCACCACTATATGTAACTATATAAAGTTCTCCCGAGCTACTCTCAAAAATGTATAATACGTCATTATTGGCAAGGCTTTCGGGTTTCTTTTCTTCGCAGTGGTTATAATGAAATTTAATTTTATCCGGGGACTGGAAATCGGAAGAAAAGGTTATCAATCCTTCTGTTGTTCCCACCATTATAATACCATTAGGAGTACAATGTATGAACCGTACATTTAAATAATTATAGTGTTTAAAGTCTTTTTTCGAATGGTCGAGTGGACGTATGAAATGTAAATTTGGAAAAGTACCTTGCACTAGATTTAAGCCTCCTCCATACGTTCCTACCCAGATACGTCCATAATTGTCTTTGTTTATCGAATAAATGGAATTAGCATTGATACCTTGAGGTCTATTCTTTTCGTGAGAAAAATGAACCATCTGGTACCCCGCTTTTTGAGGCGTCGCTATAAACAATCCGTCTTCCTTGCTTCCCATCCAGATTCGGTTTTCTTCATCTTCGAAGAAGCAATAAATGTTGGCACCGAAAACAACGTTTTTGTCCTTTATTAATTTTCCCGAAGGAGCTAAATTACCACAATAATTTTGTTCCTTGTCATATACTTCTATTATTCCATTTTTATTTCCTAACCATAAATGTTGTTTAGAATCTATGAATAAAGCTCTTACTTCAGTTTCATTCTGTTCGGAAATCCCATTGTAACTGCTATCGGAAAACGATATTTTATCGAATCCTGTTTCGCGGCAAAACCATAGATTCTTGTGGGAATCTATTAAATATCTTCTTAATCCGGTTTTATGATATAGATTGTAATATTTTCTTTCCCCTTTTTCGTAGGTATAAGCTTGTTCGAAACAGTCTTTCTTGGGATTATAACAATGAAGTTCTCCATATGTCGGTAAAATCCAGATGTGTCCGTATTCGTCTTCGTGGATTAGAGCTTTATTTCTCTGTTTTGTCGAAACTTTATAATTTATAAATTTCATTTTTTCTTTTTCCAAGTCTAAGCGGATTATATTTTTCCAACTATTAAACATCCATAGATTTCCATCTCGGGTTTGATAAAAGACTTCTGGGTATATATTTTCTTCGTTCTCGTCCAAAAATATTCTTTTGAATTTCTTGGTTTGAATGTTATATATGATAATACCGCGAAACGTAGCTATGCCTAATTGATTATTTTTGAGAGGAAAAATACCTCGTAATCCTACAATTTTATAAGGTAATGGAATTTTTTGTAATCCTTTGTTGGGTGTATACGTGATTAATTCTCCTTGATAAGATATCATATAAAATTGTTTTTCTACTTCTGTAAAGAAGCGAATAATAGTGTTGTTCGACAGTTCTTTTTTTCCATGTACAAAATACCCTTTATTGGTAAAAATCCATTCATTACCATAAATGTCTAAACCAATAGTGTAAATTCGATTACCATGATATTTATTAGAACTAGGGGGATAATATTTCAGACCGTCCGGTTCCTTGTATTTTTTTTCATCAATACGCCATAATTCTCCATTGCTTCCTATTACCCATAATACTTCATTTCCTAAGGCAATCATTTGCTTAACGTTAGTGCATTCTGGAGTTTCCGGATGATAATCACATACATTTTCAAACGTTTTATGTTGTGTGTTAAATAGATAAACTTTATTGTCATAAGTTTGACACCATATAATATGTTTCCCTCCTTTTACTAATTCGATCAATCGATTATACTTTAACTTGGCTTGATCTGTTGGATATGATTTATAATTCTTAAAAGAATAACCATCAAATTTTTCCAATCCGTTTCTGGTTGCGAGCCAAATAAAACCTTCATTATCTTGGATGATATCTTGAATAATATTTTGAGATAATCCGTCTTCGGTAGAATAATGTTGTACATTAACCAGCCCTTGAGCTAAAGAGTTGATTGCTATAGTTTGAAAGAATAGAACTATAAATATTTTTAGTTTTGTGTACATGATTTTGTTCTTTTCAAATAGTATTATAAGAATTTCATTAAATCATTATGTCTTTTTCTATAGAAGAGATTTTTAATTTCATAGTAATAGATTTATATATGTAGATTTAATCGCAAGTGATTAAATTATAAAATATCTTTTTAGAACAGAAAAAGAGTATTTGTTTTCTTGCAAAAATAATATATTTATAAGTAAAGCAGAAGAACTTATTGTCTTTTCTAAGAAGACAATGATTGAACTTACAAATAAACTTTGTGATTTCCTTTTCTATTATATAGGATATTGGTTTTTAAAAATAAAATAAAAAGAGAAGTGTCTCACGACACCTCTCTTTAATGCCTTTGTTATTAAAATACAATTTTAATATAAGGCTATACTTATTAAACCCGAGAAATATATTTAATCTACAGATAATACTTCATCGTCTTGCCATTCTACAGTTCCGGCAGCACCGTTTTGATCGGTCCATCCTTTAGTTTGTCCAAGCCAAGTATTCGCATTTAACACAGTAGAAGTCAATCCATGAATATAATAATTGGGTCTCCACAAAATAGTAATAGGATTGTTGTTAGCGTCTTTATCTGCCGGAGATGTTGGATCTCCTAGTTGGAAATACGTTTCGTAGAAATCCGCCAATTCTCTGATTTGTGTATCAAAGTTTGCGTCACCTGGGATTACGCCTACGGTTGTACGAAGAACCTTCAGAGCGTCGGTACTTCCTTGTGTATATTTATCTTCTTTTATATCTAAATATTTAGATGTACGCGATGTCCCATTCAGAGGAGATACACCTAATGCAGTACAAGTATTAGTAGTACTTA
>CANPVZ010000001.1 GCA_947581855.1 uncultured Phocaeicola sp. | reverse complement strand
ATGAAAAAAACGGAAAACGGTGGAATAATGGCACCGCACAGCATGGGGAAATATGCCGAAGCCCTACAACTGTACTCTACGACAACCGAAAGCATAAAGTCATTGGCGCGGCGGTTCGGATTCAACGACTGCTCCTTCGGCCAGTTCATCAGAAGACATTTCCCCGAACTGCACGAACAGCATAAGGAACTGGTACGACAAATGAAAGAAGCGGATTAAGTTCACACTATGCTGATACGTTCTTTTGAAGCCAAACCGGACTAAAGCTGAATCCTGTTAATGAGTTCTATTGCCGTAATGTCACGCATAAAGGTGAAACCGAACCATTTTTTGCCCAAATCCTTGATTGATGCTCCAATGTGATACACTTTATCATCAATGAGCAGAAACCGGTCGTGTGCCTTGTTGAATCGCTTTACCTCGATAAGCGGATATTGGGCGTTGTGTCGATCAACATCAAGTTGGAACTGGTTGCTGACACGCTGCGTGTAGATAGTGGCTGATACCCCTTCCTTTCTTTTATCAAGCAAAGTCAGCACGGTGTCATCCGCGTAATTGTCAATCAGTACAACGGACTGTTCAGCCTTCCGGATTAAATCAGAAACGAAACGGTAAGCGTCAAACACCTGCCCGTCATAGAAGATGCCCTGCACAGGAGGAACGTCGGCATCCAAACGCTTGAAAACCTCGTCGATGCGTCTGTCGGTCACGTCCTGATGCTGTTTCATTTCCAGTTGGTGATACTCTATAGTCTCAAGCCGTTGGAATAATTGGGCATTGGTCGCAATAAAGCGGCGCATGGATATGAAAGCCCTCATTATGCGGATGTTCACCTCGACAGCCGTCTTTGATTTCAATACCGAACTGAGCATGGCTATTCCTTGTTCAGTGAACGCGTAAGGCAGTTTTCGGGTTCCGCCCCAACTTGATGTCGCATTTTGCGACATCAAGTTATCAAGCTCGTCTTTGCTGAGCTGGAACATGAAATCATCAGGAAAGCGTTCCATATTACGCTTCACCTGTTCGTTCAGCCTTCGTGTTTCCACACCGTACAATGCGGATAAATCACTGTCAAGCATGACCTGTCGCTCTCTTATAATCCGAATCATCGGCTGGATGTTAATTACTTCGGGCAACTGGTCGCAATTTGCGACCGGCTCTTTTGCCATACCGTTTGTATTTTCCCTTTCTTTCGCCATATTCCTGCTTTATTGTTCGCTTTCGTCCAGACCTTTGATAATTTCGATGCCCAATGTGTTTTCTATTTTGCAAATGGTTTCCAGTGACATGTTCTTTTGCCCTTTCAGCATCTTGGAGATATATTGCTGGGTGCAATTCATTTTTTCGGCAAGCATCCGTTGCGACAAGCCGAGTTCCGACATTCGCTTTGACATAAGGACGGCAATAGCCCGTGAGCATTGCGCCCAGTCCCTTTTATCCTGTCCTGATTTGACTGTCTGCGATTCGGTCTCCAAACCCACGCGAGGCATTTTGTCTGTCACTGTATTCATTGAAACGATTACATTGCTTAATTCATTTGCAAAGGTAGCACAAATATTTGAATTTGCACAACTTTCGGGTTGTTGTCCCGTGGAAAGAAACGAAATACCATACCTAAATCAAAGATTTAGGGGAAGTAGAGACTTGTCGCCTCCCTATTCATAATGGTAATGAACTTCCATGTTGTTAATTCCTATGTTCTACCGTAGGAACAATATTTCTCCATTTGTTTGTTGCGAATTTGTTACACACAGATTGTTTGCCTATGTATTGCTATTGATTATCAAGGTATTATAATTTATGCAAAATCAATCATATTGAATTTATACTGTCTTGTGCCGATTGTGCTTGAACGATGCATGGCAATATAGCCATGCACCATAAAAGTAATATGTGTTTTTTCATCTTTCTGTTTCTTAGTATTCGTTAAAGAATTGTTGAATAGCCTGCCAGTCGGTTGTCTGTGTAAGTGCCAGCATCAGAAGGACCCTAGCTTTCTGGGGATTTAGTTCTTGTGAAGCCACAAATTGATAAGCCGCATCGTCCACTTCTGCATCTAAAGTAGTTGGACCTGTGGGTACACGGCTCGAGCGAACTACTAAGATTCCTTTTTTGCGAGCCTCTTGCAATAAGGGAAATATATCTTTATAGATATTTCCGTTACCTACTCCCGCATGGATAATTCCCATATAATGGTTATGCAGGAACGGGTGCATTACATCAGGGTATATGTTGGAATAGCTGTAAACAATACCTACTTTGGGAAGAGAAATCAGGTTGGTTACATCAAACACCGATTGGGTGGTATGCTTTTTCAAAGGGCACATGTTGTATACAACCTTTCCGTTTTGAATGTAACCTATTGCTCCAGAATTTGGGGATTGGAAGGTTTGTACGTCTACCGTATTGGTTTTGGTAGCTCCGTGAGCGCCCAATATAAGTCCATTCATGGCAATTGTTACTCCTTTATTCCGACTTTCCGGTGCTGCAGCCGTAACCACGGCATTGTACAGATTTAAAGGTCCGTCGGCGCTCAAGGAAGTGGAAGGGCGCATGGCTCCTACCAAAACAACAGGCTTGTCACTTTTTACGGTCAAGTTCAAGAAATAAGCGGTTTCCTCCATCGTGTCTGTTCCGTGAGTAATTACGATGCCGTCAATGTCATCACGAGATGTAAGTTCATTGATACGCTTGGCCAAAGTAAGCCATACGTTATCATTCATGTCCTGAGAACCTATTTTAACTATTTGTTCCCCAGTTACTTTTGCTATATCGCTGATTTGCGGTACAGCATCCAGCAAGGTTTCGATAGCTACTTGTCCGGCTGTATAGTTCGTCTGTGTAGCCGAAGCACCTGTTCCGGCAATGGTTCCGCCGGTTGCTAAAATGTAAATATGAGGCTTCTGAGCCATCAGGGTAAAGGTGGATAATAAGCAAAATACTATTACCCAATTCAATCGCATTAAATTCTTCATAATTGTAAAATTTTATAAGTTAATAATATAGAGATTAAACTCTTTATACGATATGCATTTATTTTTGTTGACAATCGTGTGCTCTATTTTCAGAAATGTATCTTTTAAAGAAGAAATCCGTTCTTTTTTATTGTTGCTTGCATTTAGCTTTCTGTTACTCATGTATAAAGTTGAATAAGTAAAAAGCCTATTAATAATGCCACTCCGGTAGAAATGAGTCCCGGAAGCATAAACGAATGGTTAAGCACATATTTGCCTATCCGTGTTGTACCGGTTCGATCAAAGTTGATGGCGGCAATTAACGTAGGATAGTTCGGAATAAAGAAATATCCGTTTACTGCCGGAAACAAGGCAACCAACATGTAGGGAGACAAACCCAAAGCAATGCCCAATGGCATGACGGCTCTTACTGTAGCAGCCTGGCTATATAATAAAATAGACATGATGAAAAGTGCGATTCCGAATAGATAAGGCATTTCTTGAATTGTCTGTTCCATAGTTGAAGTCAACGATTGTAAATTCCCGTTGATAAAAGTATCCCCCATCCATGCAATGCCGAATATAGCGATTACAGCCTGCATTCCGGCAGAGAAAACATTTCCTTTACAAGCGTCCAGACCATTTGTCCGTGTAACGAGGAGAATGAGTGCGGCGGTAGCCAGCATGATAATTTCAATAATATGAGGCATTCCCACACGAATAACTTCTTCGTGTACAAGAAAGCTTGGGCGGAGTGAACTGAATGAACCGAATAAGACAATAAGCAAGGTGGCTATGAGAAATAGTAATACGGAAAGTTTGGCAGTGACATTGCTTTCTTTATATATTGGGCGTGAGGCCGATATGTTTATTAATCCGGCTTCTACTCTAGCCCTATATTCAGGATCTTCATGCAATTCTTTCCCTGCTTTTAAAGAATAAACAGCACCCGCCAGTACACCGATTAATGTTGCGGGGATGGTTACCTTTAAGATGTCGAACAAAGAAAGATGATAAGGAGTGAGCAACGCGAGCAGTGCTACAGTTGCCGCAGATATAGGGCTTGCCGTAATCGCTTGTTGCGAAGCAATTACAGCAATACTCAACGGTCGTTCCGGTCTGACTTTAGTTTCGGTAGCTACTTCCGCAATAACAGGCAATACGGAATAAGCTACATGACCGGTTCCGGCTATAAAAGTGAAGAGATAGGTAACTAATGGACTTAGATAAGTTATGTAAGTCGGATGTTTACGAAGTAATCTTTCGGCTACCCTGACTAAGTAATCTAACCCGCCGGCTGCTTGCATACATGAAGCTGCCGTAATGACTGATAATATCATCAGCATGACATCGATAGGCGGAGATGTGGGTTGCAAATCGAACAAGAAAGTAAGGATTGCCATTCCCAAGCCACCCATTACGCCTAATCCGATGCCACCTAATCGGGCGCCAACAATGATACAAACCAGTACAAAGAGTAATTGAATAATCATATGTTCAACGACATTTTAAGATTCGTTGAACATATAACAAATAAACCTTAATAAAGTTTTATCTACTTATCGGTTCTTTCGTAAATAAAGCTGGTGGTCTATTACATTAGGCAATTCGTTTTGATAATGTGTCACCATAATCAAGGTTTTATCTTTTCGCTGACAAAAAGTTTCGATTACATCTTTAGCCAGACGCCTGTTCCTCATATCTAGTCCATGTAACGGTTCATCCAAAATAAGAAGTTCGGGGTCTTTGACAAAAGCACGCGCAAGCAATACCAATCGCTGTTCACCGCTTGAAAGCTGTAGGAAGTTGCGGTCTTTCAAATCCAGAATGCCGAATATGTCTAGCCACCAAGCGCATTTGTCCATATCTTCTTGATGAGTACGTTTATACAAACCAATGGAATCATGCAGCCCGGACGCTACTATATCAATAGTTGGTAGATTCTTTAAGTAAGCGCGATGCATTTCAGGAGACACATATCCAATATGTTTTTTTATCTCCCAGATGCTCTCTCCTGTCCCTCTTTTACGACCGAACAGACTAATGTCGCAGGCATATGATTGGGGGTTGTCTGCACAAACCAGACTCAACAATGTTGATTTGCCTGCCCCGTTTTCGCCAGAAAGAGCCCATTTTTCACCACACTTTACAGACCAGTCCAATTCTTTCAGGATGGTTCGCTCTCCATAACGGATACTTACTTTATTTAAATCCACCACATGCTCGGTATGGTAAATTTCTGGATTGTACGGTAATTGCAGTATTCGTTCTCTTTTCTCTTTACTCAATACGCTTTTCGGATATGCTTCCTGTTGATTGATATACTCTTCTTTCGTTATTTTCTTTCCACATACCATATTCTTTACTGGTACTACGTGAGTAATAAACTGAGGAATGTCATCTGTTTTTGATAATACCAAAATAACTTGCAGTTGCGACAAGGTTGTTAATGTGTTTAGCAGTTGGTGCAATTGTTCTCGTGTCTGAGCATCTAAACCAATAAAGGGATTATCCATAATTAGCACGCGAGGATTACTCAGAAGCGTTTTCGTTAATTGAAATTTGCGCAGTTCCCCACTTGACAATAAAATAATATGTTTATCCAACAAGGAGTTTATACCAAAGAGCGCATATAATTGATTGCGTAATATTTCATTGGAAGTCTCTGGCAGGAGTTCCCGTACTAAAGGTGTTTCCTCCAAATCTTGGGAATTCCATCGTTGTTGGTAATAATAGTTCCCGTCGGCATCCCCATAGGTGTCACGAAAAGCAATATATTTGATGTTTTTGTAAACCATGGAGGAAGGAGACGGTGAAAAATCATATCTAACTTCATTCATCAACAACGGATATTTTCCTATAATAGTATCTACTAAAATACTTTTTCCCGCTCCGTTTGGTCCGATAATGGCAATGTGTTCATTTCCTTCTAAAGAAAAATGAATAGGCTCCTTCATCCGGTAGAGCGGATGACGTGTCACTCCGTTTACAATTTCAATAATCTTTTGCATAATGTTTGATAAATAGATGTGCAAAAGTATAATAAACCTATGTTCTGGTCAAATGAAATGTTTTTTTTATTTTTGAACGTAAACGGCTTTTCTTCGGAAGTTGTTTACGTGACAGACTGAAGATAGGCAAATAAAAAAAGATTCCAATAAGAGACATTACCAAACCACCAATGGTTCCGGCTGCCAATGGAAACCAAAATGCTTCTTTGTTTTCGCCAATCATAAAGGGAAGGAATCCCAATATGGTAGAAACCACAGTGAGAAAAATAGGAATGATTTTAGTGTTCCAAGCTTTAGTATAGGCTTTTAAAGGAGAAAGCAATGGCATTCTTTTCCGTATGGCATTATATTCGTTTAGAATATAGATGCTGGCATTGACCGTGATACCACATAGCAAGACAAATGATGCGAACCCGCCTTGATCGAAATTCAATTCGAACAAATAAAAAGTAAGGAATACGCCTATATACGATACCGGTACGATAAACAAAATAGCGAAAGGTTGTTTGAGCGAGTTAAAGAGAATGCTCGTAATGAAGAATAGAATACCGATGATGAGTAATAATAACATATACTGTCCGTTATCCTCTTCATTCCATCTCCATTGGTTTATTTCCGATTCCACCGAGTAGCCCATCGGAAGGATCTTATTAAAAGCTTCTATTTCTTTATCTAATATTTTTCTGCCTTGCTCCGATGAACCAATATATTCGTATTGCAGGCAAAGTTTATATTGCTGGTTTTCTTTCACCACTTTCTGAGGAGCTTGTTCCTTTTCTATAGTAACTAAATCGGATAGCTTATAGATTTTATTACCTACCTTGCAAGGCATATTTTGCAGTCCCCATATATCGTATTCCTGTGACTGGCTCGATGAGAGTGTTAAGCGTTCGAAAGCGTTATCCGTCCAAATATTGCCGCACGACATATCCCGTCCGAATAGCGGACGTAGGATAGTAAACAGTTGAGATGCGGTAATTCCTTCCTGAGCCATCCGTTCTTTGTCCGGGCGCATGTAAAACTCTTTATAATCATCTTTCCACCAAGAGAATTCCGAGTTGATGATTACTTCCTTGATTCGTCGGTAAGTAAGTAATTGCTTCTTTAATTCTTCCGCCCAGTGATATAATTCATCGTAATTATACCCGTACATCTTTACGCGGAATGAACCGGCACTCTCGCGTACGTCATTGTTGAACCCCTGATCTTGTAGTCCGTATACACTCCAGCTTCCTCCTCCTAACTCTATCGCTTTGCTGATAATGTTTGCTTTCAGCAAATAAGGGAATCCGCTATATTGATGTTCTTTTTTGAAATAGATTGAAATGGATGCTCGACGTGCTCCCATTACGGAAGTCTGAAACTGTTTAATTTCTTTAAATTCACTCAGATAAGTTTCCATCTGTTTCATTAACGCATTCATTTGATCGATAGTACTGCCATTCGGCAGTGTTGCATTAACCGACAATACCGTTTCTTCATTTCGGGAAAAATAACTTCCGTTATATACTTTTTGTACAAACAGACGTAAGCTTCCTCCCAAAGCTACGTCTACTATAGGTTTAATATCTTCCTTATAGACAGTAGAACCTATTGTTTTATTATAAAAAGTGGCCCATTCTCCTTCTTTTTCTATTTTTTCCGGCAACAGGAATACAGGAAGCCCGAAACCTAGCAACAGCAGAAGGCAGGCAAATATCCGGTAACGACATAGATAACAAATAAAGGTACGATATATGCGAGTAAAATAAACGGTAATGCGCTTCATCCTCAGACGTACTCTTTTTCCAACACGTTTTTGCCGCACTTTCAACCTCTCCATCAATGAGGGGACAAAGAACAGTGAGACAAAAAGCGATACAGCCAAATTGATAATTACTATAGCTGCAAAATCTTGCAGGTTAAGCCGTACTTTTTCTTCCAGAAAGAATATGATTGTTAAAGCTCCGATAGTAGTAAGGGTGGCGGCCAATATGGAAAGGAAAACCTTCAGATTCTTTTGTCGCATATAATGATCGGCCATCACAATAGTATTGTCAATAACCAAATTCAGTGAGATTGTGATACCTGCCAGTGAGTAGAGCTGCATCTCCAATCCGAATAAATAATAAAATATAACGGCAATTGCAATGTTTACAGCCAAGCTGATGGTGATGAGTAATAAGTAACGTACTTTCCGAGTAATCAAAAGTACGAATAACAGAAGAATGATGATAGTCAGCGCTGTGCGGAAATATATTTTATTGAGTTCACTTTGTATGTATTCCGTCGCATCGTGACTGATATGGATTTCGTAACCTATCGGCATTTGAGCAATTAAGCGGCTTAACGTACTTTTTACTTCTTTACTTAGCTGCAACTGATTTGCCGTCTCATCTGCAGTTATAGAAAGATAAATGGAGTTCAGTCCGTTAATACGATAGTAGCTTCGGGGCTTTTCTTCAATATGTTTGACTGATACCAATTTCGATAAAGGTATCAGGCTTTTTTCTTTACCACTTCCTTTTACGTAAATAGACGACAAATCGAAAGTCTTTTGTGATTCGGAAGGAGATGTCACGACTAGACGAATCCATTCGTCAGATTTTCCTTCTCCCCTTTCTATGTTGCACGTACCGAGAAACTCTTTGCTCAGATATTCCGAGATAGCTTGTTGTATATTACTCACGTTTACTCCAAGCCTTACAAGTTCTTCCTGGTTATATTCCATCCGCCATTCCATGGGAGTTGCTCCGCTTAACTCCACTTTATAGATACCTTTCAACTGTGCCAGTACCGGTTTGAGTTTTTCTTCCGCATATTGTTGAATTAAAATTGGAGTAGCTGGAGCATTTATGGTATACACAAGAAATGGACGTGAACTTTCACTGTCCGACTGTTTGGTTCTTATTTGCGGGTAACTTACGCCCTCTGGCAATTGGGGCCATGCCTGACGGATAATGGTGGAAACTTCAAAACGGGTTGCGTCAATATCGGCATGCTTGTCCAAAGACAGGCTGATGGAACCGCTCCCATTGTTCGAAGAAGACGATATTTTACGAATACCTTTCACACGAGAAAGCATGGCTTCCAGTCGGCTGGTTACTTCAGCTTCGACGATGCGTGAAGAATTCCCCGACATCGAATAACTGATGCTGAGCCCCGGCAACTCTTGCGAGGGAGCTAATTTCACCGGTAAAAGGGGCACAAGGGCCACTCCTACAATTGCCAGGCAAACAAAGGTGACAATAAGTGTAAACGAAGATATGCCGTATGAGTTTTTCACTTCAATGAAATTATTTTCTGGTTCAACTTGTTAGCTAATGAGAGTCCCGTAGCAAAATCGAAAAGAGTCAATTTTCTTATTTTATAATAGCTCAGCCAATAATTCTGTAAGGCACTGATATAATTTTTTTGTGCCTCCTGCTGACGATTCAAAGAAAGTGTCAAGCTATTTACATCCGCTTTGCCGATAATGAAACGCTGGCGTGTTTGTTCGTAAGCTAGTTGGGCCAAGTCCAATGCTTCTTGGGCACTGGCAATCAAATTACGTTGTACATTAAAGTCGTTTACAGTCATAACCACTTCTTCTTCCAGGCTTAATTCTTCTTGTTGAGCGGTGCTCCGAATCACATTTAAATCATTTCTTGCCATATTATGTTTGCCTTTTGCTACACCCCAGTCAATTAATGGTACAGAGACACTTATTGATACCATATCCTGTTGTAACGGATTGCGATAAGCATCTCCCAGCTTGTCGGCAACTTGATTAAATCCAATGCTGGCATTAATTTTAGCATTAAAACGAGACTCTTTTTTAGTTCGGTCTACAGCCTGTTCTGCTTCCAGTACATTCTGTCGCTGTGCCAACAAAGTCGGATTATTTTCTTTCGCTTTTATTAAAGCAACATCGGCAGAGATTTCCATTCGCAAAGGTAATCCCGGCAATTCCAGATCTATTTCAGTATTTTTATCTAAATTAAGAAATGAGGCTAGACTGAATGAAGCACGCTTAACACTCATTTGCGCATTTTGCAAAGTATTTTGTGCGTTTACGACATCCAATTGTAAAGTTAAAAGGTCTGCTCGGGAAATCATAGCTATCTTATGGCGCTCTTTTCCGATTCTATAAAGAGTATCCGTTGATGCTACGTTATCTAAAGCCAACTGATATTCGGCTTGCGCCATAGCCAATGTGAAAAAGTAGTTGACAACGCTTTCCGATACCGACTCCATATTATATATAAACTGTTTTCGTACTTTTTCATATTTCAGGGGCTCTATCTTGCGATCCCATTTAAAAGGATTATATCCCACTAAATCTTGTGAGTAACCGATACGTACCGGAACACTTGAATATTGGGTATTATGTGTTTCACCGAAATTCCTCAAATATTCCAAATCAGTATTAATATAAAATGTACCTCCCGTCAGATCGAAGTTTTGTTTAATGGCCAGCTGTCCATATGCATTAAATGACTGCTGTTCCCGGTATACGTCTTTATTGCTCTCCGAATCATATCGTTGAATAATATTTCGATTGTATTGCGCGGGCGTCATATTTAGCGTAAGACTAGGAAGTCGGTTGGCTTTGTATGTCCGATATGCCCAATATCCTGACAGATATTGGTTTTGGTATCGGTAAGCAGATAAGGAACTATCGTTTGCTATTTCGATGGCTTGCTCCAAATTTAGTTTTAAAACCTTTTGTGCGGGGACTTGAAACCAAGTACCCAACAGGCATAGTATGCATAAACAATGTTTCATAAAGCTCTTTTTCTATATATAAACCAATAAAATAGGGGTACAATAAATAAACTCACTAATGTTCCGATAACCATGGCGCCAATCATTGCTATAGAGAGGGGCTTTTGCAGTTCCGATCCCATGTCGTAAGAAAATAAGAGTGGAACCATGGCAAAAATAGTAGTAAGGGACGTCATGATAATAGCCCTTAACCGTCGGCGACCAGCTTCGTGTATGGCTTCAATCAAGGGCATACCGTTTTTACGCAGTTCGTTGATAGTGTCCAACTTTAAAATGGAATCATTAATAATGATACCACAAGTGACAATGATACCGATAGCCGACATCAGGTTCAGCGTATGCCCACATATCCATAGTAACAGAAGTGCGAAAGCCACATCAATAGGAATTTCTATTAATACGATAAGAGGCTGCACAAAACTTTCGAATTGGGCGGACAAAATAAAATACATCAACAATATAGAGATAAACAGAATAATAGTTAGTTCTCCTATCATTTGTTTGTTAGAGAAGAAACTCCCCGAAAAATCCGCCTCCCATTGTTCGGAACCGGTGATGTATTGGCGAGCAGTCTCAATCAATTCCGTTGGATTATTTACTTCATAAAAGCGGAAAGGTATATATTCCCCGTTTTTGCCGGCAGTGATATTTTTCAGATCCTCTCCGGGATATACTTTTACCAATTCGGATAAAGGAATATAGTAAATGTTCCCGTTTTCATCTTTTTGTGTAGGAACAGCTGTTTCTCGCAACACTCGGTTTACCGTAAGTTCCTCACCGGTAATATTTATGGGCAGATAATGTTGGTAAGAGCGTAACGTCGACACTTTATTTTCTTTGAAAGCTGTCCGGATAGTGTTACTTAATTCATTGAACGAAACATTGTATAACAACAACTTTTCTCGATCTATTTCCAAGTTCAATTGTTGTTGAAAAGCAGTTCCTGACGGGGTCTTTCCTGTTTGAACCGAAAGTTCCTTTTCCAGTTTCCTGATTGATTCCGCTTCCGGTGCCCTCTCTTTATTCTTAGGTTGGATTTCTATATTCACATCAGCTTCTCCCGTATCAAAAAGCTTCTCAAATATCGTTTCCGGAGGCGAAAAAGTAATAATAGCATGCGGATAAAGTTCTTTCAATTTTTCATATATTTTTTGCTGTAAAGGTTGAATATCTTCCGACTTTTCGGTCTTAAAATAAAGTTCTGCTTCTGAAGAAGAAAGTTCCGCTTCGCTGTTCAGCAGATAATCCTGCATGCCAATGTAAGCAGTATGTCCCGTAACGAGACTGTCTGTAACTTTTTGCAATTGGTTTACACGGCGGTTGTTTTCATCCAGATGGATATTTTCATTCCATTCGATACGAGCTATCATCTCGTTTTGGTCAATGGCAGGCATCCGCTCTTTTTCTATAAAGAAGAAAAAGAACACACATAATGGAATTGTTCCTAAAGCAAACAAAAGACACAATTTTTTATGGGTAAACACCCACTCTATTCCTTTGTCATAAAAGTTTATAAATGCCTTGTCTTTTATAGGATAATTAAATTTCCGTGCCAGAAAACCACGTTTTCGGATATTGAGTTTTGTAAATAAAAGATACAAAACCGGCAGCAACATGATACCCGTTATATATGATACACCTAGTCCTGCTGTAACGGCAAATGCTTGGTCGAAAAAAATGGCTCCCGCCATGCCACTCATGAAAATCAACGGAAGAAATACGGCTACAGTAGTAAGTGATGAACTAAGCATAGGAGTAATCATTTCGGATGTTCCTACGGCACATGCTCTTTTCAAAGAATATCCTCTTTCCCTCCATTGCGATATGTTTTCGGTTACGATAATAGCGCTGTCGATCATCATTCCCACTGCTAAAATCAATCCCGATAAGGAGATGATATTGAATGATATACGGCATAAATAGAAAAGCAAGAATGTAATGATTACTGAAACAATCATACTTATACCGATAACTAGAGGCGATTTTATATCTCCCATAAACAGAATGGCAATAAGGAAAATAAATAGGAAGCCTAAGGATAGATTCTGTTGCAGATTGGAAATCGTATAGTCCAATAGTTCTGTTTGGTTACGACATATTTCGAAGTCGATATCCGGATAAAGGGTAGCAAAGTATTCCGTAGTACGTTTCAATTCTTTCTTCAGGTCGTCCATATTCTCTTCTGCCTGCTTGATGACTGCCAGCGTGACGGCTCTTTTCCCATTTGCCAGCGAACGACCTTGCTCTTTTTGAGGAACAATCTTTACCTTACAGAAGTCTTTCAATTGCATCATACGCCCGTTTTTACGGATATAAATGTTTTCTACATCCTCTGCCGTACGTAATAGAGAAGCTATGCGGATGTTGTATTCATAATATCCGTCACGCACAATCATGCTTCCCGGCTCCACATTATTGGTCGATAATGCCGTTTCTATATCGTCACTTGTCAGTCCGGCAGTTTGCATCAGATTGAAATCAGGAATAATTTGCAATTCTCTTCCTGGAGCGCCAGTCATATCGGCCATAGCAACTTGAGGCAATTGTTCTATCCTGCGTTTTATCACATTTTCCGCGAATTCGCAGAGTTGTAAAAACCGTTGTTCTTCGGTTTCTTTGTAGGGAACATCACCTTTGAGAGTCAGATTCAGATAAAATACCGGAATATCCGTTGCGCTGGCTTTTATTGCCTTGGGACGGGGCATTTCTCTTGGCAAACTGTTCATAGCCGCATCAATCTTTTCATTCACTTCGATGAAAGCCAAATCCGTATTAGTTCCGAACTCAAAGCTCAGCCGAATGACTCCAGCTCCGTCTCGTGTTTCACTTTCAATTTCACGAAGTCCCGATACTTGTAATAATTGGCGGCGTACAGGACTCACCACTGTATTTTCCAGTTCCCGGGCGGAAGTATTCTCTCCGGTCACCTGAACCGTGATTTCCGGAATGGCAATATTGGGTAACAAAGATACGGGCAATGTAAAGTAGGTAATAAGCCCGATAATAAAACAGGCAGTGAATGCCATCAATACCGCAATGGGGCGTTGTAAAAGGAACTTTACCATTTTCGTGCGCTATTTAATGACATTAACCGGAGTTTCGTGAGCAAGATTCAAGTTTCCGGTAATAATAACCGTATCCCCTTCTTTCAATCCGTCTTCAATCGTGTACGATTCCATGTTTTCTAATCCCGTCTGCACATAATTCCACATGGCCTTTCCACCTTTTAGTGTAAATACTACTTGTTTGCCGGAGCGTAATACCACTGCGCTTTTCGGCACCATCAGTTTATCGCCTAGTATACGGCGCACATTCACCCTAACATTCATTCCGTCGAATAATTTGCTGCCTCCATTTAAACGAGCTTTTACTTGTACCATTGAGTTTTCGTCCACTAACGGATTAATTTCACAGATGTTTCCTTCCTGACTGTTTACTGAAGATGAGTATGGACTGATAATCACTTTATCTCCATTTTTAATTAAAGGGAGTTCGCTCTCCAGCACCGTGAAACTAACTTCCATATCCCGGTTATTGATAATTCGGCAAAACGGTTCGGATGACGAAGCTCGGTTGTGTATTTTCTGAAACAGATTAGCCACCAGTCCACTAAAGGGAGCCGTTAACGTAGCTTGTTCCAATTCTTTTATTGCCAAATCATACTGTGAGCTACTTTGGTCGTATCCGCTTTTTACTTTGGCCAGTTCCATGACCTCTTTCGGTACGGCATTCATATTATCAGGAGAATACCCTTGCCCTATTAATACGTCTTTCAATTCCAATTGTGCTTGTTCTAAACGGTCTTTCGCTTGCTTTACCGCATGTTCCAGTTTAAATCTGTCCAGTTCAGCCAGTTTTTGCCCTTTCACTACCATATCGCCATTTTTCACGTATATATGGGCAATCGGTTCCGTTGTTTGAAAATAGATGTCCGCATACTCTTGCGCACGGATTTTACCATTGCTTACCAGTTCGTGATTAAAAGTTTGCTTTTCAAGTTTTTGAACCGTCACATCGTTCGGCATGGAAGGCAATACGGTTTCAACCCCTTCCTTTTCTATATTATCTTCTTTTTTATCGCTGGAACAAGCTGTTCCCATCATAGCAACTAAGCCAAAAGCTAATAATGGTAGTTTCATATAGGTATTTATTTAAGTTTCATTTTTATATTTTATAATCAATCTCCAAATGTAGGTAAAATATAGTAAAAAATAACATTTTGTTTCAAAAGAATCTCATTCTAACGTAATTTTTCTTGTTTTAAGCAATTGACCAATCTCTTTTTTCATATCTTCTACTGCCGGAGACGGAATTTTAGGAGTTTTTGTTATTACTATTTTCGCATATTCTTTTAACTTCTCCGGATAACAGTATCCCGTTTCCGCATACAGTTTAGTCAATAAATAGTAAGGATAAATCCGTGAAGGCAAGCGGTTAACGGAACGTTTAAAATACTCTTCCGCTTTATCGTACAATTTCATTTCCTGAAAATCCTTTCCTATTACGTTCAGTATCATCGGATCATTGCTTTTGGTCTCAGCCTCTAGTAAAATAGAAATGGATTTATTATATTCTTTCCGTTTCGATAAAATATGGCCGTATTCAAATAAATATCGGAAGTTCCACTTCATCTCCTTGTATAATTCTTCGTAAGCAGGTTGGGCCGCTTCATATGCTCTTGTATTATACAGTAATTTTGCATTATTCCATTTCTCTAAAGCCGCACTCCGCTTATTCCATTGCAAGTAAAGTCCGGGAGCTAGTACGATACCCGCCAAGCAGATATAAATGCCTGTTATGCGGATTAGGTATTTATGTTTGTATAAGTTGTCGAGTATGCAAGCCATTAACATAGCGATACCGGCGGACCAGAAAGCGGGGAATTGCAGCGGATACGAGCTGAAAGCAAAAATACTCAGCGATAGCACAGCCCCGCATATTCCATATTTATGGTTTCTTACTCCGAAATACAAACATAGGATTATTAAGCAAATACCTACGAAAAGATATAGAATGCCCTTTTCTGCGGCAATCTGTAAATATTCATTAAAGGCATATTCCGGAGAACCTGCTACCCGGGCTTCTTCATCCGTATAATCGCCTTCGGCAAAATATTTCTCCTGTGCCTCGCCATAAATCTTCGGAAAGCTTTCCCACGAACCTATAACAGGTCTTTCTATAATGGCACGGCAAGTAATCTTCCACATAAACAAGCGTCCATTTGCCGAATCTTTCTTTAAATAAAAAGCGCCGCTCGCTAAAATCAGAAGAGAGCATAATATAATGGAAACAATGATAATTGCGCGTTGGCGGTTTGCATGGAAGAAGTTGATAATTCTCTTTTTTCCATTAAAATGATTAAATACAACGAATAAAATGCCTCCTGCAGTAGCCAGCCATGCAGAACGGCTCATACCTGAAGGCAACACACAAAGGCAAAGCAAGAAAGCAAACAAGGCATAATAACGGGCTACTTTTATCAGAATTGTTTTAGATGCAATTTTCCCCAAACGTATATATTCATGAAGTGCAATCGGAGTAATCATTGCCAGATAACCGGAATAAGGTCCCGGATTATAAAATGTTCCCGTCAAAGCATAAAGCGAATGATTCGACATAGAATAACCATATACTTGCATCAGTCCGATAATACTTTCATAGACACCTAAGGAGATAAGTATCCAGCTGACAGTTTCAACCCACAAACGTTGCCATGTTTCCGGATAACAAGCATACATAATGATTCCATACGCAGAGAGCGCTATTCCCCACTTATAAAACCAAGCCCATTGTCCGGCAAGTTCGTTGACAGGTATGTTTCGATTTTCTACCGTTACTACTCCAAGCCAAAGAAGAAGAAGCACCGTACCTACTGCCGTTACCCCATATTTAAGTATCTTACGTATTTCCATAATTATCGAATTTTTCCTATTCTTTCCCATCTCATCTTTTCCGAGTAGGGTTCAATCGATTTCCATATCAGGGTAGCTTTACCTGCAATAAACTCTTCCGGTACAAGTCCCCAATAGCGTGAGTCAACCGAACTAAATACATTGTCTCCACCCATGAAATAATAGTTTTTCTTGAAATGGTAATAAGCTATTCGTTTGCCGTCCAGATAAGCAGATCCGTTTTCCCAAATCAGTTTCTTGCCCTGTTCCCATTCTATCAGACATCTGTAAAGCAAATAATGGCGTTCGTTTAAAAACAGGATATCTCCCTTCTTGGGAATGTACAACGGACCGAAATCAAGAATACTCCACCCTATTTTCTTTTTTTTGGGAAATGCTTTGGTAGAAACCCCATGTATTTTTCTTTCGCCATAACAAAACACATAGTGCAGACTATCTTGTTTACGACGCACGGATACCGGCATATCAATCCATTTTTTCCCGTTTATTTTATAATACCCTTTCACTATTTCGAGACTGTCTCCTGGTGTTCCGATACAACGTTTCACATAATAAGTCATTATATCGAAACCAATACTGTCGCGTGTCTGCGGGTAAGGATAATTGAACACAGCCACGTCTCCTGTCTTTAGTTTATTCCATCCCCATGTACGATATATTTTAAAAGGCCTATGCTCAAAAGCAGGTCTCAGATCAAAAAGTCTCGCCCCCATACACGTTTTGTTTACCAAAATACGGTCGCCGGGCTGCAAAGTAGGCTGCATAGAATCGGATGGAATATTATAACTGGAGAATAAGAATATTTGTGCTCCTAACCAACACAGAAAAATACAGATTCCTATTACAAAAATTTTCCATACAATATTTATTCCGCACTCTATCCAATTTTTTATTTTCATCATGGTTTATTTTAATGAGTTATCATCCCATTGCATCATTCATTTATTGCTTCATTATTTCAGAAATAGAGTTTATAAAATGTTATTCTCCTTAGATTACAGCTCATATCTTAAGAATTTCTCATACCATCAGAATTTATATCAAAAAGACCTTTAATAGGCAAGTATACTTTATTAAACTATTCTTAATTTGATTTCATCCTATAAACTATAAATAAGTTATCTTTTAGTTCTTAGTATTTATGTAATTACAATTATATATATTAAGATCTAAGTTTCGTTCAGAAACTCCTATAGCATACGTTATATTATCTTTAAATACACAAAATGAAGAAATTGCCCTATCAAAAGAATAAATGTTCACCAAGTTCCCGTCCCAATCCAACTGGTATATTTGAGAAAAAGCTTTTCCTTTTTTTATATTTTCTTTTGTATTATTCCAACATAAAGCATAAAGATACTTTGAAGTTGATGCTACATAGGTGAAAAATAAATGAGCATCTTTTGAAAATTCAATATTTTGTTTGTCTTTATATAAATCAACTTTATCTTGATTAAATAAATAATTTGGGAAATATACTCTTTTTACAATATCGCCAGAAAGAGAAACTATATCTATTTGTTTCCAGTTTTTATATGCTATAGCAATTCTTTCACCGTTGGAGGTATAGTATGCATCATATATCCCCATTGTTAGACATAAATCTGTAACCTTAAGCTCTTCGTTCCTTAAAAAGATATTTTTATAGATAGCTTTTTCTTTGTTCCTGTCCCAAAAAGTTAATTGGTTTTTGCCTGTTTGGTTGGCGATAATTAGTGAATCTGAACAATAAAGTATATAATTGTATAATCGTAACTCATCAGGAATATCTGCATAATCTTCTCCTTTATAATTTTTATTCAATAAAAGAGAATCTATATTTATCTTGCAAATTCTTCTTGTATCACCTATTATAAATTCGTTTGATTTAGCAGGAATATTATTTGTTATTAAACGAGGATTTATGAAATCATATCCTCCTTTTCCTATTTGACCAAATCGTGCGATTATCTTTTTTGTATCATTATTGTATACATGAATAAAGTTATTTTGATTTTTAGGTTCAAATACTACTAAAAAAGAATCTTTGATAAAAAAACAATTTTTCGGATATAAAGTTGTTGAACAATAGGACGTTGGTGAAGTGTTGATATGAATTTCTTTTATACTATCCATATTTAATGTTTCAGTGTGTATTTCTCTTTTCTTGCAAGAAAAACACAAAAGAGCTGTAAGTGGAATTAAAATAAGAATATCTTTTTTCATAAAGTTTCTTTTAAAAAGAATGTGCCAAATCAGAAATGAAAATATGACTTCGGGTTAATGCTATGTCTATATTCTCTTCTTTTCTGCACATTCTTATAAACTAATTATATAAAATTAATCGCATTGTTTATATTTGGGACTAGTACCTTCACCTTCAGGACATCCTTGTATACATTTAGTAAAATGTTTGGTATCTTCATACCAATCCTGATCCCATTCATATGCAGCGTAGCCACATCCATAGCTACCTCCACTTTCTCCTCTTGCCAATGCTTCTACATTTTCTAATGCAATATTAGATAAATGTAACTTTTTACTCTGCGTATTATATGCAATTATTCCCGTAGCAGCAACGATTACTACTACTGCCATATATTTATAAAATCTTTTCATACGTTTAATATTAATTATGTGAATGGATATACCTTTCACGTTGTTAAAATGAATTTTTGTTTAACAAAAATTTCCTTACTGTTTCAGTTCGGAATTTGTCACATTATCATTTCAGTGACGAAACATCATGTGTTTCCATAAAAAGTCTCCCTTTTTATTTGTTTTCTCCTTTTTAGTACTTTTTCGTAATGGAAAAGTAGGGAGTAAAGTCATAAAAACCAAAATTCTACAAACTGACATTCTTATAGAGCTTTACTCCCCTTCTTCTTGTTAAACCTCGACATTTAACCTTAAGAATTATCTTTTACTTTCTTTATCTCCATAGTATATAGGGAGGATGTATTGTTTTTATCTTTGCTAAATTTACATCGTATAATGATAACTCATCTGGAAGATAATTATTGTTGAATAAAAAAAAGCGGATACAAAAAATCTTCCGGTCCTTAGCCTGTATCTCTAATATTTTTTAATAAACTAAAATCCTTTAGTTGGAAAAAATACAATTTCTTTTCTTGGCTACCATTTATTATAACAAGACTGCTATCACATATCGTCATTTCATCACTGCACCATAGTTCTATATTTTCTACTAATTGAGGAGACAAAGAATCTTTCCTATTTTCATAAATATCCATGACTACCTGTTTCTTTGTGGAATAAGTAATTATAAAACTACATAAAATTATTATAATAGGTTTATAGTTCATAATCTGTTTTTTAAGCTTTATTCTCACCAATCTATACTTTCAGTTCCGATAAAAGGATAGAAAAAAAAGCATCCTCATTCTCTGGAGAATAAAACAGGATTCTTTCATTTCGTAAATCCAATAACATACATCCGGCAATCATATTTAAATGAACCCTACACAAGCTATCGCCTCCTTTACTATATACATCCAAATAACTTTCTCCTTTATGAGTTTGCATATCAATATTTTCTTGATTTAATACATATATATTATCTCTAAAAATGAAAACACCTGTGCCATACATTTTATCATCCAGCCTTTCCCCTTTTATTGTAAACTGAGGAATCAATTTCTTGTTGTGAATTTTATAATATGAAGTTACATTGTCGTAGTTGAATGAAATTGCTAATTGAGTTGTGTCGACATAATAAGCAAATTCATATTGAATCGTATTTCCTTTATTTGTTTCATCAATAAATAATAAACTATCCTTTATTTCCTTTGTTTGCATGTCATAAATAACCCACTTCAATTCATTAGGAGAATTTTGAATGAAACATAAAGTATTCTCATCAAAATAGTGAGGTTGCCAATAAGTATTTTGAAGTGGTAGCATAGTTTTCCTCTCTATTAGTCCCGTATCTGAAGATAGCCAATTGATAGAATGTAGCGCATTATCCAATATCATTATATCAGGGGCTCCTTGTATCAAATGAGGCATTATAAATTCTTCAGGACCATTCCCCTTTTTACCAAAAGAGTGTTCCATTTTGAAATTATCTGAATGAAATACATAGAAAAAATCTTCCGTACCATTACTTTCTATCAATAACAATGAGTCTATAATATTCCAGTTTTCAAAAGCCATCATCGTATCTATCGACATGGACTTTGGAGTGGCATATATCTCTTTCTTGAAAGTTTGGCGGATAACAACTTGACCTTGTCTACTAGTATCTGTATTCACTTTACAACCAGTAAAAAAACAATAGGTGATTGCTATGATTATATATGTATACTTTTTCATAATATTCCTAAGTTTAAAGGAGGCAAAGTTTCCTCTTTTTTTTTATAAATAAAATTCAACAATTCCCAGAAGTAGAATGTCCTTGTCTAAGAATCGTACAAGTACAGTCATAAAATTCTTTTTTGTGTTGCAAAAATCCTGACGTATTCCAAGAGCGATAACCACCACATGATCCACTTCCCTCACCGCTTGCAATAGCCTCTACATTTTCCATAGCCAAAGACGACATTTGTAACTCTTCAGATTGTGTATTGTAAACTGTAATTCCTGTCATAGCAGCGATTGCTACTAATGCAACTATTTTAATTATGTTTTTCATATCGTTAAAAAATTGTCATATAATAAACAAATGTTCATCCTTTCCCCGTGTATGGTCTCTCAGGATAAGCAGTGCATTTTCGGGTATATTCTCAAATGTCAGTGTCAGATCATTGGCCACTTGCTGTCCTAACGAAACCCAGCCTTTCAATTACAATTCGTACTTTAAAAAAACAGGTTCCTTAAGTACAGAACTACGTGCTACACCATACAGATATTGTTCCTTTTTATCTATTGAAATAGAATAAATGTGCCTGTCTACTTTATAGTTGCATAAAGGATTCCCTTCAAAATCCAACTTGAATATTTCCACCGGAAGCATATTCTCAGGATTAAAATGTTTAGTTCCTTCGTATACCAGATAGATATGCTTATCTGTTACATAATAATCTATATAAGCACGATAATTGAGTTCATCAGCAAATATCACGAAGGGAATATGTTGTCTGTTCTCTCTAACAGTATAATCTGGTGAGAACTGATCTGGCCCATTCACTATTTTCACCAAACGAAGTGAATCATTATAGATACAAATCCGATCCCGATGCATGTCAATACTCCAAACTTGCCCATACTGAGGATTAACAAAAATTTGTGTTCCATTGACTTGACTAACAAAATACCGAAAATCACCGACACTCTTTTTGTTATCCTCATTCCTCTTAAAAAACTTCAAAGGAGAGTTGATACCATTATTGTATTCTTTATTATCCAAATACCATTGATGATACCCTATATAACCTTCGTCATCAATCATACAGAGACCAGCAGAACTCAGTATTTCCGATGAATACCTGAATTTAGACAAGATATGTAACTTTCGATTAATCAATATGGAGTCAATGTCTACGGTATAGTATGTTTTAGTTGCATCATCTTGTAAATAAAACTGATTACAATTATGTGTATGCAATGACAACCAGCAGGATTTCATTTCCCCCCCCCGGTCCATTCCCTTTAGGAACCAATTGGATGATAGGTTGCAATGTTTTCAACGAATACAATTCAAGAAAATAATCACAATCGGGTTGATTGTTAACAATCAATATACTATCATGAATGACTCGAAATGAAGCTGGATTAAGCAAATCAGGAATAACGATTTCCTGTGCTATTTTCAATTCTTTTGTTTTGGCAAAGTCCGTTCTGACAAACGTTTGTTCTTGTTCATCACTTGCATTTTTCCTTTCTATCGTACAAGATTGTATCAAATTGACAAATAAAAGGATAAATAATGTGTATTCTTTCATAAATGCTGATATTGAATTCTAATTAAATTGTAAATATTACTATTGACACTTCCGGAGCATTCGCTATACAATAGTAGAGCTGTCGGATAACAATATCGATGTAGCTCCCTTATAATAAGCTTCAATCGCTTTTCCTATATAAGAACCATGTCCCAGCATATTGCCCATGAGGAACCTGGCAGCTTCTAGCTTTAAGGAATCATTTAATACTTTTTCCAGCTCCGATCGGTTGTCTCCGGTCTGTTCCAGCTTTTTGTCGGTTGCCGGTTGACAAGCGACAAAAAACAAGAGGATGATAAATAAGATGTTTCGCATACTATTTTTTGTTATATAGATTAATTCATATTTCGGTATCTATTCTCAATATTATTCATGCAGTAGTTATTGGCTCTAATCTGTTGTCTGAATTAAATTAACACATATTTAACTTTTCCAACGGGCTAAAACTATTTGTTTTTTACTAACTCGAACAACTCAAAAGTCATGAAACCCTCCGATTGGTCAAAATTCATCTGATAATCGCGGCTTATATAGAGACCTTCCTTCTCTACAAACGAGACATAAGGATTATAAATGGCTTCCGGAAAAAGTGTCTCACCTATAATTTGAAAGTTCTTATTCAAGATGATTACGGAAAATTTCTTTCTTCCATACACTGCCTTGCCCCACCAATTAACCTTACTGTCTAATTCGGTCTTCGGATAAGCAAAACGATAATACACTTCACGATATGGATCGTATATCAAATCACCATAACGAGGTACTGTTAGAATTTGCATAGGAGCCTTCTCCGATTCAAAATTTACTTTTTCATCAGGAGAATCAATATAACGGCTCTTTACTTTTACCCTTTGCACATCTGCATGGTCAACAGATGTTACTATTATATCTTCATCCACATAAAAAGAATAAATAAAATTCTTCCCGTCAAATATACGACTGAAACCATCAGTATTACTTTCAAGTTGTTTTTCTGTCAGTATTCCATAAGTAAGCGGTAATGAAGCATATTCCTTTTTAACCGTATCCATCACAACACTTAACGGAGTCTTATCTGACGGACAGAATCTATCCAATTTTTTTTGTGTAATATACATTTTATCATCAATAAATATAGGTGTATTGTATGGATGTGACGATGGCATGTATGATGGGATAATTTGATATCCTGTATCTGTTTTTCCGTATGGTATCTTTTGTATGATTGTACCAGTTGTATCTACTTTTATCAAACCCGAATAAGCCGAAGTAGATACATATATATTATCTAAACCATTTACATAATATCCCGTAGGTATTACCACTCCATTAGAACCTTCTTCCTCTAATTCCACCTTAAAAAGGAGCTTTTCTGTATTAAAATTATAAAAACATAATTGAGTAGTACGATAATTGAGAAATGAAAGATATCGTTTCCCTTGCTCTTCAAAGGTATATAAATAAAACGCATTGTACTTAACATCAGAATCCAAAGAAAAGCTTTTGACATCTTCCGTAGCTTGTAGTACATAGTCATTTTTTCCTTGTTTTATTTTTTCTTTACACGAAGTAAAAAATAAAACAATAAAAGGCGATATTAGTAAATATTTCATATAAAATTATGTTTTGTTCATAGTCATAGAATGTTTTATGACAAAACTATTCTCTAACTATTACTTGTTTTTAACTTAGAATCCACATGGACAAATTGGACCACGATTATAATAATCACAGATGGCAGTCAATTCGGCATTTGTATGACAATATCCATCACTTTCTCCACTAGCCAACGCTTCCACATTTTCCATAGCTAAAGAAGAAATTTACAAATCATTAGACTGTGCATTATAAACTTTTACACCCGTAGCGGCTACAATTGAAACTACTACTATTTTATAGATCTTTTTCATAAGATTCAAATTTCAAAAGTTTTATTATGTGAATAAAATATTCACATGTCAATATTTACTATTTTTCTCAGCAAGCCAAAATTCATTTCCTACAAAAATAAAATTCTCCAATAAAACTACAATTCATATTGTATGATTCCTGATTCCGGTTTATGAACAATCGAATATATATACTTATCATTTTCAGTAACACATATATTCAAGGCTGGCGTATCTAACAAATATTTCTTTATGATATGGCCTTCATAATCGAATACATGAATTTCTTTTCCATAAGTGGCTATCTCATCATTATTTTCTTCTTGTCCACTGTACAATGCATAAATATGTTTCTTAGTAAATGATACGGATAAATATCCCATAGTCCCAAGATTCCGATAAGAGCTGCCTTCTAACTTATAATTCATTTCATTCAATATTTTCTCCCAAACTAAAGACAAATCACCATTTTCATTAATCTGATAACAAGTTATTATACCAGCAGCATATATTATATTAACAAGCCATTTTCTATCATCCGTAATATAAAACTTCCCATAATTAGCCATAGCATGGGTTATATCCGGTATGCTTTTCGACGGTTTGGAACAATAGCTACCAGCCCACTTTCTAACGTGCATTGAATCATTCAATAATGCAAACTTTTTATTTTCAATGATGCCGGTAGCAATAAATCCCTGTTTACTTTTAGCAACTTCATAAAATCGCAAATTTTCATTTATATTAATTACCGCTTGAGGATTTTTTTGCTTGTTATAAACCAATGAATCGAAATTGAATACTTTCAACTTATTTGCAGCTTGGTCAAAAACATAGAAATTTTGACTAAGAGAGGGTGCATAATCAATATTTGCTACTGTTAGAAATTCGTTAGGTCCCTCTCCTTTTACAGCGAAACTATTTATAATTTCTTCTTTCTGTATATCTATTATTTTAACAAGACCGCTATCTCCATAAAAGTCATTAACAAAAAGATAGTTACTATATAGAGATGCAGACGTAGGAAGCCCCAGTTCAATATTTAACGTTTTGCCATCAAATAACTCAATAATTTCTTCTTGCTTTTTGGAAGATTGACACGAATTCAGAAAAATAAAAAGAGTGATGAACAATGTGTATTTTTTCATATTTATGTATTCTAATTAAAATCAGAACCAAGAAGTTGATACTCTTTTGGTCTTGATAAAAATTTAAAAGTTTCTATATAAAATATGATCACCATTTGCAGTTACACAAATACGCAGAACACTCAATTTACATCCATTACCTTCTCCATTAGCCAATGCTTTAACATTGGCTAATGGCATTTCAGACATTTGTGAGTCATTATTTTGTGTATTGGATGCCGTAAAACCAGTAGCGGCGACTATCGCTACTACCTTATAAGCTTTTTTCATAATAATATTTTATTAAAATTATCCATATAAGCAGAAATTTCACTTTATCAAACTGCTGACACATATTCTAGAGCCCCCCATATTGAATCCGAAATATGGGACAATGGGACTTTTGAAGCTCCTTAATAGTCAATATCAATATCCACCATATTTTCTATTGTTTTTTCAGCTTGTTTGCAACTATAACAAAGAAGCAAAACGATAAACATATACAATTTATACATGATTACAACTGACTTTTAATTATATCTATTCTTCCAGTTGCCATATACAAATAAATTCATCTGAATTGGATGTAACACCTATCAGTTTATGATTTACTGTATCAACTGTAAATCCATTAATATAGACATCCAATTTGTATTGTTTCTTCACACTCCCTTCTTTATTGAAAATTTTCAATATATTTCCCCCATCTATCTTTTTATTCTCTTTTCTCCGCAATTCATCTCTTTCCTTAAAAGTTTCTTTCGTATATAAAACATACAAATCGTCATTCACCCAATGCAAATCATTGTAACCTTTACATTCATTCATATCTGTGGGATACAAATCCGTAGCCTCGCACACCAACTCCGATTCCTGCGTTTGCATATCATACAATTCTATCACTTCTCCATGCTGGGTGGCCATTGCCATTCTTCCGAGTTTGGGATTGTAATCCATGTAACTTCTCCATACGTATGGAAGAAACCGGTGTTCCACTGTTTCTTTCTTTAAATCCGGAATATTAAAATATTCTCTCTGCGAGCATGGATTCCATTCTATAATACGTTTTTTGCCACTCATATCCTCCACATAAAAAGTCGAATCATTTTTATATGCAAAATCTACAGAAGTAACTAAACCTGTAGCGTATTTCCTTTTAAGCTCCCCGTTGTCCAAATTGTAATCATAAATGTCCCCTTTTGCTCCGTCAAACACATATAAATCATTTTCATTCAATTGAAATGGTGTAGCAAACGTTATCTCATTTTCTCCTTGTCCTCTACGTCCCAACGAATACAAATATTTGAAAGAAGGGTATTCAAGAATATGATAAAAGCAAGAGTCAGCTGCCAAATCAAGCAGGACAAGCTTTGAATCTGACAAACCTATACGAACAGGCATTCTCATAAAAGGTACATTTTCTATCTCATAAGATTCCCCTTTTAAAAATATTTCCGGACATCTTTCATCTTTTTGTTGTGAAGTACATGCAGATAATAACACTAAAATGACCCCAAGCAGATTATATATTATTTTTTTCATCATATTTCAATATTTATCTTGCAAATGTTTATATCAAATATTAATGTACTTTATATACCCAATAATTATTATATGGACACAATGTACTACCATATCCTTCACAAGCGCCAGAACCTTCTCCAAGTGCAATAGCCTCTATATTTTCCATAACCAAAGAAGACATTTGTAACTCATCCATTTGTGTATTATAAGCAGTAATCCCAACAACAGCAACTATTGGCTATCGCTGTAAAGATTTTAGTTACATTTCGCATAAAATATCAATTTTTAAAATTTCATTATCTGAATGAAATAGGAGCGGCACATTTTTACAATTCGTTGTTTACTAATTCGAACAACTCGAAAGTCATGAAATCCTCTGACTGATCGAAATTCATTTGGTAATCACGACTGATATAAAGTCCCTCTTTCTCCACGAAAGCAACGTATGGATTATAAACAGCTTCTGGGAAAAGGGTCTCCCCTATAATACGGAAGTCTTTGTCCAAGATTATCACCGAAAACTTTTTACGGCCATACACCGCTTTACCCCACCAATTAACCTTACTGTTCAATTCCGTCTTTGGGTAAGCGAAACGATAATATACTTTCCGGTAAGGGTCGTACAACAAATCACCATAACGCGCTAATTCTAAGTTAAGCTGGGGACCATTCTTAGCATTAAGAGGTTGTTCTTCATCTGGAGTATCAATATAATTACTTTTCACTTTTATCCTCCTCATATCAGTATGGTTTGCGGAAGTAACCCAAATATCCTCGTCTACATAACAAGAATATATAAAATTCATTCCATCATATATACGGCTGAAGCTATCGCCATTACTTTTTAATTGTTTGTCAGTTAGAATCCCAAACGTAAGCGGCAGGGAGGTATATTGCTTTTGGAGCGTATCTATTACAACACTTAAAGGGGTTTTATCCGGAGAACAAAATTTCTCATTATTTGTTTGGGTTATGTACATTTTATCACCGATAAATATAGGCACATTGTATGGATGTGAAGATGGTGTGTACGAAGGCAAAATTTGATAATCGTCATTTGTTTTCCCATACGGAATTTTTTGTATAATACGTCCAATCGTATCCACTTTTATCAAACCAGAATAAGAATATGACGACACGTAAACATGATCAAAATCTTTTATATAATAACCGGAAGGCATGACTATTCCATTAGGACCTTCCGACTCAAGTATTGTTTTAAAGAGAAATTTCTCCTCATCAAAATCATAAAAAAGTAACTCCGCAGTCCTATAATTGAGAAATGAAAGATAACGTTTCCCTTCCTCTTCGAATACATATAAATAGAATAGATTATATTTGACATTTGAGTCTAACGGAAAATTTTTAATAATTCCCGTAGCTTTTAAATCCACTTTGTTTTGTATTGGCTTTTTTCCTTTATTACAAGAAATAAAAAGCCCTAAAAACAACAATAGCAATAATAAATTTCTCATAGTTTTTTATTCAATATCAGAAGAATACTTGAATATTATGAAAAATATCCAAATATTCTTCCTTAACTTTTATGTTTAGAATTTAGAATCCGCATGGACATATAGGTCCTTTATCATAATAATTACAAATATGAGAGTAATTATCTGTGGTGTGACAATATCCATCACTTTCTCCACTTGCCAAAGCTTCAATATTAGCCATTGCCAAAGAAGACATTTGCAAATCATCTTTCTGCGCATTGTATGTGGTGAATCCTATGGCAGCAACCATCGCAACTACTGCCATCATTTTATATAACTTTTTCATTTTTTAATCTTAAAAATTTTATGTGAATGAATAGTGCATTCACATATTCATGTTTATTTTTCCATTTAACAGGAAGCCTATTCCTTCCTAATACTTATGCCACATTATCATTTCAGTGGCGGAACATCTTATGCTTCCATAAAATAAATTACCTTTGTGCCCGTTACCTCTTTTTTAGTGAGGAAAGCCGGGAGTAAAGTTGTAAAAGCTGAAAACTCTACAAAAGCAATACTACAGAGCTTTACTCCCATTTTCCTTGTTATACTTCTTGTTTATTCTCTCGCATTGCCTCTTATCTGTAATTGAATAGGGCTGTTTTCCACATTACAGTGAAGGCTGATTGTCTTATTAATTTGTTCAGGATGTTCTGCCGTATAGGTTACTGTAATGACCAGCGTCTTGCCCGGTCTTACCGGTTCCTTGCTGTATTCAACTTTCACACATCCGCATGAAGTATCCACATCATGTATCACCAGCAGGTTTTCTCCTATATTCTTCAACTCAAAAGTAGCTGTCTGTACCTCTTTCCAGTGAACATCTTCCAAATCAGCCACTGTTTTATCCAACTTAACGGATGTTTTCATCATAGAAGACACATCCTTTCTCTTTCCGGTCAGGAGAGAAAGATAAAGCTCTTTCACCTTGGCATTATGAACGGGATTACCGATGGCCACCACCCGATTGAGCGAATCCAACAAAAATGTCTGGAAGGTCATGTCCGAAGGAAAACGGTTCAACCGGTTGAATTCATCTTGCAAATCAATACATACCGGATAGTTGAAGCGGTCACGCCGGAGAACATACTTCAGGTCTTTCAAATTTTTCGGATGGAAATAGAAATGATACGTCAGCTTGTTTCCAAAAAGAGAATCGGTCTCACGAATCAGTTCTTTCCATTTAGGAAGTTGGAGTTTACAACTCATACAACCCACTGAATCCACATACGAAATAATACGATATTTGCCCTTTCGATCGAAAGAAGTAACTGTATCCTGCCCCATCATCGTAAAGATGAGATGAGAGGGAAAGCGTATTTCTTTTCCATCCCATTCGTTCACTAAACGAGCCACCTGTTCTTGCCTTGATTCCTTACAAGAAGCGAGACACATAATTACAATAATGCATAAACCAATATTCCGCATATTCTTTACAAGCTATACCCAATATATACATAATTAGAATAAGTACCATTGGGATACAATACACTACCATCTAGCCAACAATGATAAGGTCCACTTTCTGAAGACGACAAAGCTTCCACATTTTGAAGGGACAAATCGCTCATTGACGTTAATAGATTTTTACTTTGAGTAGGTGTATAAACTATACTACACGTTACAGAAACCCAAAAACCTAAAATTACTTTTTTATATATTTTGCATTTAATTATTTTTTAGCAAAAGTATGTAATGAATTTATATTCTGCAATACCTTCTTCGTCCATATCTATAAATTTATTTGTTGTCAAATGTTGCTTTATTGGTATACAATATATTAACAATTTTACAAATATAAACATGTTCTACTTTTAACATAAATATATATTTTCATATATATAATAATTTTACTATTTACTCTAAAACACTCAAGCTATAAGTACCTTTTCCTATTCTTTTTAATGGAATCACTCCTTCTTTATCTACTATTTTCAGTTTGTCTTTTACCTCTTTTATCGTAGCCCTTACTGTGGAATCTTTAGTTTCAGTATTGTTCCAAACCAACTCTTTCATCTGTTCAACAGTCAATGTATGATTTGGACAAGTAATGAAAGCTTTAAGTAAATCGGCGGCTCTGTTATTTATTGAAATGAATTTATAATCATCAAGACGGTAAAGTTCATGGCTTGTCTCACTATAATATACAAATTTTCCAATTTGGAGAACTTGTCCTTTCATATCTACCGAAAACGATTCAGATTTAAATTTTTGCCATGTACAAAGCAATATTCCAGAAAGAAGAATAATAAATATCCAAATACGTGCGTTACAATTGTCACAGACTATATAACATGGAATAGATGCAAAAAGCGTAAATTCAAATTCATTACAATATCCGGCATAGTAACATGCGAGTTTATTTGAAGATTTTATTAAAGAGGAATCACCAACTTCAACTGAATCCATTTTTTCATCTATATACAATAGGGCAATATCCGCAAAAACATTTCGGACTTCTATACAATCCATATATCGGGTGTAAATACTGTCTAGTGAAATAAATTTTTCCAATAATAACGTCGAGTGTAATGACCTCATAAAGGAAAATTCCGCAATGTTTCTCTTTAACGAATCTTGTTTCATTTGAATCTCTCCTTGCTCGGTCTTAATATATATTGAACTGTTTGCCCGAGATTCGGATACATTAGTTGAGTAAACTGGTATCAGCTTATGTTCACTTGCCCGTTCTTCTAATTCATCAAGGATTACGCTTCGAAATTCTTCTTGCAAATATTCTTTTAATCTACTTTTCTTTATTGAATATTCGTATACAAAACCCACTATACTCACAACCAATAGGAGTATATGGACGAAAAGTATGTATTTAAAATAACGTAATAAGAAGCAATGAATATTTCTAAATTTCAATCTTTTCATATTAAAAAAGTTGTATCTGATTTTATTTTACAGTTTGTTTTTTATATTATGCCATCCATGCTTAAAGTAGCCATTAAATATCATCATTAAAATTCAGAATAAGCTAATATTATACTTACCAGTGCAGAATTATCAGTACATGAGAGCACCATACCTGCTATAAGTATCAGAATAAATAATGTTGTTGAGATTTTCATGATTGAGTGTGTTTAATGTAAGTATTTCATGAATAATAGACATAGTTACTTATCAGCTTTCAAATATACGTTTTTATTCTTTAAAAGCTTTCTATTTGAACTGATATTTTTTGATATCTTCTATTTTTGCTTTATTTCCTTGTTGTTATCTTACAGGAAATCAGTCTTAAAGCTATGTATTCTTTTTTAATCAAGAAGAGAATTGAAGACAGCTCTTCTTATAACTAATTCTTTTTACTGCAGTTTCAATTGTGATTTATCATACTCATCAACTATTCCTTCCTAATACTTTATACCATATTATCATTTCAGTGGCGAAACATCCCATGTTTCCATAAAATAGATTATCTTTATGCCCGTTACCTCCTTTTTTAGTGAGGGAAGCCGGGAGTAAAGTTGTAAAAGCTGGAAACTCTACAAAAGCGAAACAAAGCTTTACTCCCCTTTTCCTTGTCATACTTTTAATTTATTCTCTCGCATTGCTTTTTATCTGTAATTGGATAGGGCTGTTTTCCACATTACAATGAAGGCTGATTGTCTTATTGATTTATCTTAAAGTATAAAATGCCACAATAAAATTACTATTCTCTGTTACATTTTTCAGCTCACCTTCGTTAAGCCCATATTCACCTTGGAAGTTTTATATGTTAATATGAGATTATGTTCCCAAAAGAACAAATTAGATACAAAGTATCATAGTATTATCTTACATCTCCACAACTCCCTGAAATACAACTATTTGAAAAGTATGATTCTATTCCTATAGAGCAATAAAATGTAACTTCATTATAACCTCCGTCCCAAGTTTTACATGGGTCACTATTCTGGTAAAATATTTTTTCAGAATAAGATTCATCATGAGCTAATGCTTCCACATTTTCCATGGTAATACAGGATAAATGCAATTTTTTACTTTGCGTACTGTATACAAACATTCCTGCAACAGCGACAATTATTGCTACTGACATGTATTTATATTTTTTTATACGTTTTAGTTTTTAATATTAAAATAATAAATATTTGTATCTTCCTGATTTTCAATAGCTACATAGATAATTCGATTTTGCAACTCATCTACCAATATACTTTTTACATAGTGCGGTAAAGTGTAAGTCATGATATAGTTAAGTTCCCAATCTAATACAGTAATCCTTGACGTTTCCGTGTTGGGATTTTCAAAAGACTTTTCTTTTACCGTCTGCATCAATAAGTAGACATTCTTTGAAATCGCTTGTATGTCTGTACAGCAGCGTATACTTTCATCACTCAGTTCTTTTCCATTCACTAGTTCAGGACAAATTTCCTGTTCACCTATTTGTACTTCTTTTATAAGTGTTCCTTTTATATCATATAAAAAGATCTTGTTGTAATAAAACATGGCAGAAACAATTTTTTCAAGCTTTTCGTTTAGTGTAATACGGTTGATGACACTAAAATCACATTCATCATTTTTTACAGAATTAGGAAAATCCACCCATTTTATTTTATCCTTAATTGGATTATAAATAAAAAATAGACCCATACCTCCGTCTATATTTCCAAAATAAGAATTTTTCCCTTTATACAAATCAAGAGAGCCTATAATTTGCTTTGGCATGCCACTTTGTGTTATGGCATTGGGAGCTTTGGCTATTGCCTTTTTCATATCTACATATTTAAATGCAGCTAAATTCACATCATACAGTTCCAAGGAATCTGAATGATTAGTTTGCAAAAAGAAAGGAAAGTTGAAATCATTTGGACCTTGTCCCAGCATTCCGAATGAACCTCTAAAGGAGTAATCAGTTCTATTAAATGCGTGGATATACGGTTCTTCCATTCTATTGATTACTACAAAAAAAGAATCGCATAAACCTAACTTATCTACACAGAGAATATTTCCTATAGGAACATCCTTTATTTGGGGAGACAATTGTTTGTTTTCCACAAGGATAGTTACAGCTTCCTTCTTACCGCATGAAAGGAAACTTAACAATATAACGTAAATTAATATATTTTTCATACCATCAGAACTTATATTGGAAAGGTATTATAGATACCTTTTCGATATTCAATAATAAAAAATTAGTAACAAGTTGATTTATTAGACGTTCCAGTGCACAAGAGCTAGATTTACATCTAAAAGAAGAATCCGAACCTGAATAATAGCAAGTAATATGATAGTCACTTTCTCCTCTTGCGATAACCTCTACATTTTCCATAGTCAAAGACGACATTCGTAACTCTTCAAATTGTGTATTGTAAACTGTAATTCCTGTAATAGCAGCGATCGCTACTACTACAATTATTTTAATTCTGTTTTTCATACCGTTAAAAAGTTGTTATATAATAAACAAATATAATGTTAAATATAGCTTAATAAAGTTCCTTACTGTTTCAGTTTGGAATTTGTCACATTATCATTTCAGTGGCGAAACATCGAATGTTTCCATAAAATAAATTACCTTTGTGCCCGTTACCTCCTTTTCTAGTGAGGGAAGCCGGAAGTAAAGTTGTAAATGCTGGAAACTCTACAAAAGCCATACAGAGCTTTACTCCCTTTTTCCTTATCATATTTCTAATTTATTCTCTCGCATTGCCTTTTATCTGTAAGTGGACAGGACTGTTTTCCACATTACAGTGAAGGCTGATTGTCTTATTAATTTGTTCAGGATGTTCTGCCTTATAGATCAGCGTCTTGCCCCGTCTTACCGGTTCCTTGCTGTATTCAACTTTCACATATCCACATGAAGTATCCACATCATGTAGCACAAGCATGTTTTCTCCTGTATTTTTCAACTCAAAAGTAGCTGTCTGTATCTCTTTCCAGTGAACATCTTCCAAATCAGCCACTGTTTTATCCAACTCAACGGATGTTTTCATCATAGAAGACACATCCTTTCTCTTTCCGGTCAGGAGAGAAAGATAAAGCTCTTTCACCTTGGCATTATGAACGGGATTGCCGATGGCCACCACCCGATTGAGCGAATCCAACAGAAAGGTTTGGAAGGTCATGTCCGAAGGGAACCGGTTCAACCGGTTGAATGCATCCTGCAAATCAATACATGCCGGATAGTTGAAACGGTCACGACGGAGAACGTACTTCAGATCTTTCGGATGGAAATAAAAGTGATGTATCAGCTTGTTTCCAAGAAGAGAATCTGTCTCGCGAATCAATTCTTTCCATTTGGGAAGCTGAAGCTTGCAACTACAGCCCGCTAAGTCCACATACGAAATAATACGATATTTGCCCTTTTCATCGACAGAAGTAACCGTATCCTGACCCATCACCGTAAAGATGGAATGAGAGGAAAAGTGTATGGCTTTCCCATCCCATTCGTACACTAAACGAACTACCTGCTCTTGCCTTGATTCCTTACAAGCACTGCAAAAAAGCAAGTAGAAAAGAATGGCCATATACAAGTGTTTTCCTTTTACCATGACTACTTTATTTAAAAGCTTTCTATTTGAGTTGATATTTTCTGATATCTTCTATTTTTGCTTTTTTCCCTTGTTGTTATCTTCCAGGAAATCATTTTTAAAGCTATGTATTCTTTTTCAATCAAAAAGAGAGCTGCTTTGAGTTGAATCGAATCTTCCTCATTTTGAGAATAATGATTGATTACTTTCTCTAACTCATTACGGTTTTTACCACTATACTGCAAAATACTTTCTAAGTTGTCAGTGGATTGGCAAGAGAAGAAAAGTAAATACAACAGATAAGTAAAAAAAATCAATAATTTTAAATGTTTCATTTTCTAATTTAAGCCTGTTATGTTTATCCAATAGGCACTATATGGTTTCTAATAATTTTGATTCATCGTAATCATCATAATATAATTCTGGTTCTCTATCATCGTTCATACATAATAAAAGCAATCTGTTGTATATAGTATCCACAACGACAGAATAAATATGTTTATTAGAATATAAAGTCTTTATATGATTCAGATTCCAATCAAAAATAGCGATTTTTGAATATCGTTGACTTGGTAACCTATTATCTCTATATTTTTCATCTGTCATAACCACATAAATATATTTATCTGTTGAATATAGGTGAGTAAAGAAAATATCAGAAGAAGTACTTATTTTCTTATTTTCCATTTCCGGATTTATTTTTTTCCCAAAAGTCCCGCTTCTTAAAAGCTCTCCATTGCTGTTATACAAAAATAATTGATTATAAAATCGAGTAGCTGCAACGATAAGCTTCTTTTTGTGATTTACCGTAATACGACTCTGATTTATATTTAATCTTATTTCCTCTTTGTTATTTGATACGCTTGGTGGATATGGTACCCATTTTTCCATTTTATCTTTTGAAGAATACGTAAAGAACATTCCCAAGCCCAAATCTTTGCTTCCATAATACGTATTATCTATTTGTGCCATATCGGGAGAGCCTATCAAACATGAGGGAATAGCCCTGTTTGTTGAAATACAATGAGATGAATCATTCAGTAAATAATTCATCTTTATTGTTTTTATCTTTGCCAAATTTACATCGTATAGTGATAACTCATTCAGAAGAGAATTATTGTTGAATAAAAAAAACGGATATAAAAAATCCTCCGGTCCGTTGCCTGTATTTCCAATATTTTTCAACAAACTAAAATCCTTGAGCTGAAAAAAATATAATTTCTTTTCTTGGCAACCATCTATTATAACAAGAGTGCTATCACATATCGTCATTTCATCGCTACACCATAGTTCTATATTTTCAACTAATTGGGGAGACAAAGAATCTCCTCCATTTTCATGAATATCCATAATTACCTGTTTCTTTGTGCAACAAACAATTATAAAACTACATAAAATCGTCATAATAGGTTTATAGTTCATATTCCATTCATTTTATAGAGTGTGCATTTTGATGTGCACACTCAAATATTAGACGACAATATTAACATTTAGAATCACTGCTTGAAAACGAGTAACCATAGCTCCCACATGGATTACAAAACATTTGGAACGTTGCTCCATTCTTTTTTTCATCCATTGATACTTTACTACCATTTGTACAAGTTCTTTTATATCCATCACTTTCACCATCAGCCAACGCTTCCACATTTTCTAATGCAATGCTAGATAAATGTATTTTTTTACCTTGTGTATTATAAACAGCCATTCCTGCAGTAGCAATAATTGGCACCGTCGCTATTATCTTATATAATTTTCTCATAAATTTAAATTTTAAAATTTTTATCATGTAAATGAAATAGTGTATTCACATGTATATGTTTACCCTTCTCTTTAATAGAAGCCTATTTCTTCCTATATGCTTTGCCACACTTTATCATTTCAGTGGCGAAATATCCTATGTTTCCATAAAATAGATTACCTTTGTGCCCGTTACCTCCTTTTCTAGTGAGGAAAAGCCGGGAGTAAAGTCACTTAAAACCCTACTCGGCAAAGTGGATATAATAAGGCATCTCCAAAAAGGCCTATTTATAAAAATTCCGGATAAAATAGAAGAAGAATATCACTGTCTTCAGAGGCTGTATGCAACCCTTTTCCTTTTGTGAGATATTTTATTGCGTCTTCTCCACTACACCACCCTATTAAACAATTATCAATTTGCCATTGCGGATAAAAGGGTAAATCCGTTTCTTTGTCCCTTACCACACCGGTGATTTGCTTCTCACCGTTTTGTGAAGTAAATGTATAATACCGTTTTTCTTTATATAGGAAACTGTTTACCAGCATTTCAGGCAATACAAACAGATTCGTAGGAATAGCATAATCCTCCTCCTCCATCACACTATGACGCTTTCTGTCGTAATCGTCAGGCAAAGAAGCCTCCATATAATCTATGTGATACAATGGATTAAAAGACTCATTTTTCCATATGAATATATCATATTCTTCAGGAAACATAGCATAGATATTCCCACCAGCTTCTTTAACAAAAATCTTCTGACCGGATGTGGATAGTCCCAATTCTTTTTTCGCCTGATAAAGATTGGTTCTATCTGTTCCCCAAAAATCTGTTTGAATAATGGAACCATACTCTTCATTAGGAGTCATATTATAAAATAATAATCCCGATGAAGTTGCAGCCAAATCCAAGGCAGTAAACGGAAGAATGAAATCGTACAAAGGGGACATGTTTCCATCAAGTACAACCACTTTACGCATAGGCATATCCAAAATATACAGGCGTCCGTTCCATGCAGACATAGCAATTGGATGTATGAATTCCTGAGGCCCATTTCCTTTTCGACATACACGATAGACTATCTTCTTAGTGTTCATATTGATAGTCCATATCGTAGCGGAAACATCATCAAGCAAGAATAATAATGAATCCATTAGGGTGACATCCTTTAAATGAGCCAATAAGAAGGTGCTATCTTCCGATAAATCAATCGTTTCTATTTTCCTCACAACCTTTTGCAAATCGATTTCTTTATCAACAAAGTCATCTACTGTTATCCGTATTATTTTGGCCGGTTGTATCGTTGCCTTTTTCTTGTTACATGACGAACAAAAGAAGACAAATAGAAATCCTATGAATAATATGCTTTTCATTATTTTGCTTCTATATGCTGTTACAAGAACTACACGAATGAGAATGATATGGACCAGAATATCCTGGGCCCGTATAACTGGAAGCTGAATATTTACCATTCATATTTCCATACTTATCAAAGCAGGCAATATGCATAGTACAATAACCCGACCCGGATTCTCCACTCGCCAACGCTTCTATATTTTTTAATGCAATGCCCGATAAATGTAATCTTTTGCCTTGTGGGTTATATATAGTCACTCCCGCAACAGCAATAATCGCGATCACTGCCATCATCTTATATATTTTTTTCATTTCGCTTATATATAAAAGTTTTTATCACGTGAATAAAATAGGACCATCACATACTCATTTCCATCATTTTTTAATAGGAACCCTATTTCTTCCTATGCTATGCCACAATCTATCATTTCAACGGCGAAACATCGAATGTTTCCATAAAATAAATTACCTTTGTGTCCGTTACCTCCTTTTCTAGTGAGGGAAGCCGGAAGTAAAGTTGTTATTCCATCCCATTCGTACACTAAACGAACTACCTGCTCTTGCCTTAATTCCTTACAAGTGACACAGAAAATCAAAGTCAGAAAAATTGCTATATACGAATGTGCTTTCATAGCTTTCCATGTTTTTCGGTATTATAACCGCTACAAATTATATAAAATACATATTTAAATCAAAATTACTTAGAAACGTCACTTTCCACCCATAATTCTTCTGTTATATAAACTGATCCATTTGCAAATATCCGAATTGTATTTCATTATCGAAAGCAAAAATAATGCGATTATTTTCTTCATCATAAGCAAATGATATGATAGGGTATTCTATTATTAATGTGGCTAAATAATCCCCTTCCAAATTAAAAAGGATCAGTTGTGTCGGATAATGAACTTTAGGAATTCCACCTTCATTTGTTATATGCTTTTCTCCAGAATAACTGACAACTATTTTATCCTTACAGAAAATCACCTTACGGAAATAAGAGTTACGATTGACATTTTCATTATCCCAATTTCTTCCATAAAGATTAAATTTCAACGAACCGTTTAATGAACCAAGACTTATCAATTCATTATACCAGTAAGCCTCTACATATAGTCCATATTTAGGTGATACCGCATATTCTACACGCTTTTGTTTTATTTGAGGATGACCTTCATAATTCATAGAAACAACTTCACCAGTTTGCATATTCCATTTTGAGACTATCGGTTTATAATCTTTTGAACTTAGTACTTTAAAAAACAATGCGTAGGAAAGTGTATCATTCACATATTGAAATGATACAGGAAATTCCCTTTTATGAATGGCAGCCTTTTGTTTAGGAACGTAATAAGAGCCTGATAAAACACTGTCAATAGCATATTCTAAAACCTTTTGCTTGCCATGATCTATTACATAAAAGATGCGCTCTTTCTCATTTGATTCTACCCCTCCCATAGTAGTAATTTCTGTAGGCCCTTCACCCCGTTCGCCTACACTTGTTAAATACTCAAATGTATGTTTATTATAAATATGAATCAATTTATGTGGAGCATGATAATCACTTATAATCAAAAATTCATTTAAAATATAAGGAACACCAAGACTTGAAATTTCAACAGTATCTGTATCAATTTTTACAATTCTCTCCTTGATATTTATCATATTTTGCTGCACATCAAATCTCTTCTCTTTATCTCCATTTTTATTACAACTGCAAAAAAATGAAATCAAGTATATACAGAAAATAATATTTCTACATTTCATTATAATAGATCCAAATTCTTATAATCAGGGAAAGAAGTTACGTTAGATTCTTTCTCTAAATTTATTATGTTATAAAATTATGTTTGTTTTCACAGCACAAATCTTGTTCCTATATATATTTCTCCAAAGGATGATAGCCGTTACAATAACAATGGCCAAAATACGTTAGACATCCGTTAGGACTATCTGGATTAATTTCTCCACTTGCAATGCCTTCTACATTATCAATTGCCAAAGAAAACATTTGCAATTTGTCAGATTGTATGTTATAAGCTGTTACACTCGTAACGGCAACAATCGCAACTCCTACTACTATCTTATATAATTTTTTCATTTCCTTTAAATATTACAAATTCCGTTATATGAATAAAATAGGCTCTTCATTTATATTTTTGTTTTTTTAATAGGAACCCTATTTCTTCCTATGCTATGCCACAATCTATCATTTCAACGGCAAGATTTTGTTGTTTCCTATCTCTTTCCAGTGAACATCTCCTAAATCAACCACTGCCTTATCCGACACAACTGATGTTTCCATCATAGAAGACGCATCCGTTCTCTTCCCGTAAGAAGAGAAAGATAAAGCTCTTTCACCTTGGCATTATCTTTTCCACTCTACTCGCTTACCAAGCGGTTACCTGCTTTTCTGGAGATTCTTTACAAACGGTGAAAATAATGGCAAGCAAACTCAAGATGTAAAAATAAACTTTTTCCATATTCTATTTTGCATCTTCTATATTATGGATATTAATTAAATATTCATAGTATCCACCTGTACATGCTACACCACTTCCTTCCTCCAAAACAGGAATCCTGACTACCATATTCCCCATTGGCCAAAGCCTTGATATTTTGAAGCATTAGGTTATCGGGGTGTTGTGCTATGGAGCTTTTCCTGTAAACTCACTAAGTAATTCCACACATTATTGTGCAGGAAAACAATAATAGCTTCTTCATAACTAAATTCTTTTTAGATTAATCGTTAGCAAAGTTATATAAAAGAAAATATCCAAAACAAAGAAAAAGTTCTTTATTTTTTGCTATCCTTTGTTATTTTTAAAAGTAGAATGTTGTAAAATGTTGCTTACTTAATATTCAATGTTTTACATTCTCATAGGTAAAATAATATTTTTGCCAAAAAAATACAAACGTAAAGGAAAGGGGAATATTTTCGCTACATTTTTGCATATAAACTAAGAAAGAATTCATATATACAAATTTCATCTAACATTAAAAAAGACATCGTTGTCAATGATAAAGAATTAGAAATCCGGAAAGATAAGCCTATAATTTCCATTCCGTATAGAATTTATTCGAAGTTTTTCGTCTACGATCTTAAAATTGTCATTTAAAGCTTTAACAGCTGCCCTGACTGTAGATTCCTTTATTTCAGAATTATTCCACACCATCTGCTTTATTTGCATAATATTTAACTGATGTGTATCTGTCAAAATAAAAGCTATGAGGAGTTTAGTGTCTCTATCATTCAAATAAACTTCACTTTCAGGTTTATCAACCCTGTATAGGCGCTTATTATAACTGTTTAAGTAAACATGATGCGTCAGCATATATATATGCTTTTTATTATTTGTATTATAAATCGGAATGACAAAATAATAATGTTTAATTAAATAGCCAACAAATCCTATTAACAGAAGTGCAAGACATATAACAAAATATTTATTTTTGCAACCGAACATGATACTCTTTATCGTCGGCGTTCCATATAAAACGAATTCATGTTCATGAGCTATACCGACCCGAGAGCTTGTCAAACTGTCGGCCATGGTAATAAAAATAGTATCACCCAAACAAACTTTTTTCTTTTCATACGCTTTATGCAATAAACATATCGTAGCCTGTAAAGATTGGGCGGCCAAACAGTGGTGATACCGAGCATATATACTATCAACCTGAACCCCATTTTTCATCATCATCACCGAATGGGAAGCACGGTCAATTAGCTCGAATGCAATATTCTGTTTTTCTTTTGCAGAATCCACATCCATTTCTTTTGTTCCATCCTTTGTCTTGAAAATTACACTTTCTTGTCTTTCCGGAGGTCTTGAATCAAAACTAACAGGTCCTAAATCCTTTTGATGCTTTTCAAATTCTTCTTTCAGAACTTGAGGAAACAATCTCTTCATTTCCTCTTGCTGCTTATTGTATTCCCCAAAATACTCACAGATTCCCCATATAACCCCTATAACGCTTAATATAACAATTGCTATATACAAATAAACATTATAACGTTTTGTATCCATACTTTTATATTGTGTGTCTTTTATATTATACCATCCATGCTTAGAGTTGCCAATTGAATATCATCATTAAAATTCAGAATAAGCTGATCATTATACTTATCATAGCAGAAATTATTGATTTTATAACCTATATTCAACGTCTGAAAGTACTCGCCATCCACATCGAAAATCAGGACTTTGGTCGGATAATACTCATCGCTCCTTGTCTTGCCTCCGGAATACGGTACAAGAATCTTATCTTTACAGATTATGGGCATTCCGAAGTATGTATTATCTTTTGATTCTTTTTCCCAATTCGGACCATATACATTGCATTTCAATTGACCATCCAGAGAACAAATTGTCATTAAATCATACTTTGAATAACATTCCACATAGATATTGTTTTCAATAGAAGCCGCACATGTGGCACGTTTTTTAGGCATGTTAGGATACTCATACGTGTACGGAATGATTTCTCCGGTCAACATATTCCATTTGGCCACGCAAGGTCTATAGTCATTCACCCCTATAGGACAAATCACCCGACCAATACAAAGTGTGTCATTTATATATTGGTATTCACTCGGGAACTGATTCGCATTCATTTCTGCTTTTACCTGATGTACATAGAAAGAATTTGCTAACATGCTATCGATAGGATAACTGAATATCTTCAATTTTGCATGGTCGGAAACGTAGAATATACGACGTGTTTCATCTATACCAAGACATCCCATATTAAGCACCTCTTCGGGACCTTCGCCTCTATTGACACAACTGGTTATATAACATAAGGTTTGGGAATCAAAAACATGTACCAATTTATCTAAAGACTTATGATCGGCTATAAGAAGATAATTTCCTAATAGGTAAGGCTGTGCAAAACCTCCAATAAGTACTTCTTCCGCATCGAATGCTTTTACTCTATCTTTTACATCTACGATACGATTCCTTTCGTTTTGGTATTTTTCAGTAACTGCATTCGAATGACATCCAAAACATCCTATTAAGACTATTAAGACTAAAATACAAATAAAAAATCTCATATTTTTATTCTTCTTGGTTCAATTAATATCATATAATTATATTTGCAAAAGATCTCGAAATCCCGGAACTTTAAAATATTTAACTACTATATTATTACCATGGTACGAAGCTCTAAGGCCTACTGCAAAAGTAGGGAATTATTTCCGATTCTCAGCAAACATTTCGTAGAAGTATGAATTTGGTATGAATAAAGGCAATGAGTACGGTGATATGTACCCTGTGCAAAGTGCAGCAAGTGGCGTATACCAAATTTACGGCAACCTTTGATTGCAAAAGCGGCAGCAGGTTCTTCATTACGAAGAATCCACCGTCTGATTGTCTCTTGACTGCTGTTTTCCTGCATTGTCAACATCACGATTGACGGTGCGGATTAGATTCTTGACAAGGTGTTTGATAATGTGTGTGGACGTTTGTCCGCAAATATAACACAGACGACTTCATTGTAGTGGTCGCAAGCTCCATGCGACCCCGTATACGACAACAGTGGAACAACTGTTGCAACAGGAGTTGGATGGCGTATACAACAATCATTGCATACTCTTGCAACAACTGTTGCAAGAGTATGTATGCTCCAGTGCTTACACTGCTCCGCATACCTATCAAACAAACCTGAGGAGGGGCGTCCGTACGATGCGGAAAGGTCACCAACCCGTTGCCATCCCAACTCCGTTGTCAGGCGTCTATCCTTGAGGTAGCGCTAACGGGTGCCGCCCTCACCTTCACGAAGCGGGGAGGATGCACCGCACTGCCATAGCGGCCTGTTTGAATGATATATCCAAGGGGTATCCTTGAAAAAGGCTTTAAACAGGGCATATTTCCTGCGGTTTTAAATGCAAAATAGTATTAAATCTGAGGTATTTTTGCATTTTATATGAATAGTAGAATATATACTTCACAATCATTTACAGATAATTATATTGATAATTAATTAGATACGTGGTATATGTGAAGGTGAAGGATATTTTTTAAACATTCACGATAAACTTATATACTTCCTGCATTCCGAACAGAATGTCCCTTCTTTGGTTACCTTGCTCTCATTCAAATCGAACATGCCCTTTCCGACCGCAAAGTCCGCCATTCCACATCAAGGATAGAGATACGTTTCAGTTTTTAATATTAAAATAATAAATATTTGTATCTTCCTGATTTCCAGTAGCTACATAAATAATTCGTTTTTGTAACTCATCTACCAATATACTTTTTACATAATGCGGTAAAGTGTAAGTCATGATATAGTTAAGTTCCTAATCTAATACAGTAATCCTTGACGTTTCCGTGTTGGGATTTTCAAAAGACTTTTCTTTTACCGTCTGCATCAATAAGTAGACATTCTTTGAAATCGCTTGTATGTCTGTACAGCAGCGTATACTTTCATCACTCAGTTCTTTTCCATTCACTAGTTCAGGACAAATTTCCTGTTCACCTATTTGTACTTCTTTTATAAGTGTTCCTTTTATATCATATAAAAAGATCTTGTTGTAATAAAACATGGCAGAAACAATTTTTTCAAGCTTTTCGTTTAGTGTAATACGGTTGATGACACTAAAATCACATTCATCATTTTTTACAGAATTTTTCATTAGCTTGAACAATTTAAATGTCACAATACCCTAGTTTTAATGAATTATTTCCTATTCTGCTCCATCGTAGTTTTTCAGTACTGGGATCTTTCGATTTCCATATTCCCCATACTTTTCCAGCAATAAAATCATCGGGTACCAATCCCCAATAGCGACTGTCATCCGAATTGGCAACATTATCTCCAGCCATAAAATAATAGTTGTGTTTAAAAGTATACTGGGTAATCAGTTTGTTGTCCAGCCATATGGTACTATCTTTCTTCAGAGACAAACTTGCATGATTCTCCCACTCTATTAGTTGACGGTATATCCAGTAATGACGAACATCCATTGACAAGACATCTCCTTGTCGTGGGATATATAAGGGACCATATTCCAATATGCTCCAACCTATTATTTGCCATTTGGGATGAGCATGCATGTTCAGACCTGAGATTTTCCGTTTGCCATACGTACTGATATACCACACCTTGTCCTGTTGTGTTATGTTTCCTAAATCTTGTTGGCATCCTCGTACTTTGTAGCGTCCCCTACTGATTTCAAAAGAGTCACCCGGCAATGCCACACATCGCTTCACATAATATTTCATTAAATCGAATTCCATGCGTTTACGAGTATTTGGATAAGGGTTGTTGAATACAATGATATCATTTCGTTTTATAGTATCGTATCCCCAGGTTCGATACATAGTAAATGTTTTTCTTTCTGCTGCAGCGTTTAAATTAAATAAACGTGCTCCGTAAGCTAATTTGTTTACTAATACATAATCACCCGGAATCAGTGTCGGTTCCATTGATTCGGAAGGAATATAATAAGATGAGACAACAAAAATCTGCAATAAAGTCCTCACTCCTATCACTCCTGTTACGATAAGGATAAGATTGATTATGCAGTCCATCCATCGGATTTTTTTAATGTAGCTTCCCATCTTTTTTTCTTATTTGTGAATCTTACCAATACTCTATTTTGCCATCTTTAAAAGCGAAAATCCGCTCTTCCTTTCCGGCAGTGAGATCTCTCAACCAATATAAAGCTTCTGCCGGAACTGATTCAAATACAATCTGTTTCTCCGTAGCTTTTTTTCCCTCTAATAATTTCCAACCATCTTTTGTAAAGTAATAAAGTTCATAATAATGTCCGGGAGTAATAGCGTTATCATCCGTTCGAGTAACTAATTTCATTGTTTGGACAGTTACCGGTTTGCCGAAATCTATCCCTATCCATGTGTGAGACAAAGTGAAAGAAAGAATTTTGTCATCAAATGCATTTTTAGCAGTTATGTCATCCTCCTTTGGAGGTATCACCTTACCCTGTATACGCTTTGAATCTTCATCAAAAAATTGCCAGTCTCCGATGCGAAGTATTTGGTTTTCTTTAAAAAGCCTCCAATATCTGTAAGTTACAGGCTTCTCAAGAACCAGAGTCTGATAATTCAAATCTGTATTGGTTTGGACTATGGTATATATAGTATCCGCTTTAGCAAAATCGGGATGGTTGGATGCTTCGATATGGCTTCCTTTAATTTCTTCCGACCAGATGATTTTAGAATCATTTACTGGAAATTTTCGAGTGAACCGAAGTGTTATTCTTTTTTCTTCGTTAGGAATAAACTCTTTTACACTCCCCTGCATGTCAAGTAAAAACGGATAGCCGAGGTATTTCATTTCTTCGTCTTCGTAGCCGACAGGCAGATACACCACATTACGTCCCATATTCTGGAACTTAGCTTCCCCACCCCTCACTTCTGCCCAGGCAATAGGTTTCCATTCCAAATCGTTAAAAATGCTCAGATACGCATAGCGTGATGTCGTTTTCTTAAACTTTTCCATGTTGACCTTTACGTTCGAAACTTTTACGTAATCCCGTGTTACATCCTTGTAAAAAGGTGTTCTAAACAAGAAAGGAATGAATTCCTTACCATCCTGCTCCGGTACTTCATGGCGTGAATAGGTCATACGATATACCTTTCCGGTTTCAGAAATCAAAGCGTCACTATGATTGCTGTTCCAATAATATGGTTCCACCAATACCCTCCAATAATGTTGCCCGTTTCTATACGGCCACCCTGGTACAAAATCGATAGCTGTCGGTATACCTATGGAACGTAAACGCCCCATTTCGTAGTAACACCGATCCAGGCAATCGAAGTTATATGTTTTGTCCGACCATGCTGGCATTTGCAGCCTAAGAAAAAAAACATCATCGGTATGCCCTAATAAATCACGTTGCACCGCTTTTAGCTCAAGCATGGTTTTAGGAACATAATTGTAGGCCTCGAATATTTCCTTTACTGTTTTCCATGAGTAAAGGGTGGAATCGTTTTCAAGGAAAGGTTCTTTTTCGATGCGATATGGCAACACATATTCGCAAAACTCTTCGAAAGTGAACAGACGTAACCACGGGCAACTGTTCCACATGGCTATGGCGTTATCAATGTGCTTTATCAGGAAATCACTTTGTATTGTCTTAATATCCTCCACAAGTTTCCACTTTTCCTCCACATTTCCCTTGCGAATAGGAATATTATATACTACCCTTTTTACTATGTTCGACATCTTCGGATAAAGCGAATCCATATTCTCATTCAGTCTCTCCATCATCGAGTTAGTCAGGTAATAATGTCCCGGCATATTTTCAATCAAAAAGAGAGCTGCTTTGAGTTGAAGCGAATCTTCCTCATTTTGAGAGTAGTGGTTGATTACTTTCTCCAACTCATTGCGGTTTTCACCACTGTATTGCAGGATACTTTCTATATGGTCATTGGATTGACAAGAGAATAGAACAGATGATAAACAACTTAAGAAAAATATTATTAATTGAAAATTCTTCATTTTCATTTCTTTACTTTTAGTTGGGGTCTAATAATATCTATTGTCAACAAATCATCTACCATCTCCTGGCTTGTACTATTATTGACATATAACAGTAGGCCATCGTATATACCACACCACCCAGTATAATAGTTGTAACGGTGATTAGGTAACATGATTTCGCATAAGAATTGGAAAGATTCATCCCAACAAATAAGATATAACTCACGGCTATCAGAGAGCTCTAAAATAGATTTGCTTTGATTGAACTCGGTTTCCTTTAAATGTAATTGCATATACATTTTATATTTGGGAACATACATTATTTCATAAAAGTGAGGATTTTCCAATCCATGTCTTTCCCATTTGAAGTAATCGTTAACTGCCGTGAATGGCTTAACTGTATTTTGGGTATATGCGCTATAAGATTCTACCAGCTTATTTTCTCCTGTCAGTATATTGAAAACATAAAAAACAGATTCGATCGGATAATTGTAGATAATCCAATCATCTGTAAAGGTGGCATTAACTCCATCCATATTACCAAAATTAGAACTTATCTTTTTATCAGTTGTATAAGGCAAGGCTAATGGGTAATATTTTATAGAGTCTTTATCGTTTAAAAAACATTCTTTAGCATAAAACAAATCATCTCTCTTCACAATATAGAATAGCGAACCTCTCTTTTTGTTATAATATAATTTGGATGTATACATGGCGTGATTTGTATTAATCATTACTTTTTCGTTCGAGTTGTTCGTTTGTTTATTCAAATTTTCTTTTTGCCTTATATGACCCTTATGGTCCATCAGTGTCAATTGCCCTGTTTGGTCATATATCCAAATTGAATCAAGATTATGTGCATGAATGCTGATAGGCCGTATAATTGAAGCATCTCCTTCCTCCTCTAATCCTGTTTGAAAGATCTCTTTTGTGTCTGGTTTGATGAAATCCAGAGAATGGAGGTGACGATTATAACCTACTACCCATATATCACTATCCATTAAGCAGGAAGAACTAACATTATAAGCTTCTGCATTCAGAATTTCAGACGGAGAAAATTTAATTTCCTCCGTTGATATGTTTATTCTATTTAGAACCTCCCGTTTTATAGATTTTTCTTTATTCGAACAAGAAAAAAAAGTTCCAATCAGAAGAAACACTGCCAATACTTTTTTGTCCATTATTGTTATATATTTATCTACAATATGTTGCAGATGGACATTTAGGTCTTTTTGAGTCACTCAATACACATTCATTGCGTGGAGACGAGATGCATGGGAACAGATGGAATTGTAACAAAGACTCTTCATTTGCCAATGCTATGCTGGATAAGCGTATTTTTTTATCTTGTGTATTATATGCAGTCATTCCTGCAGTAGCAATAATTACCACCGCCACTGCTATCTTATATAATTTTTTCATTTCCTTTAAACATTACAAATTTTGTTATATGAATAGAATAGGCTCTTCATTTATATTTTTGTTTTTTAATAGGAAATCTATTTTTCCTATGCTATGCCACAATCTATCATTTCAACGGCAAGACTTTGTTGTTTCCATAAATTCAAAAACCTTTGTACCCGTCACCTCCTTTTTTAGTGAGGGAAGCCGAGAGTAAAGTTGTAAAAGCTGAAAACTCTACAAAAGCAATACAGAGCTTTACTCCCATTTTCCTTTTATACTTCTAATTTATTCTCTCGCATGCCTCTTATCGGTAATTGGATAGGGCTATTGTCCATATTAGAGTGAAGGCATTATTTTTGAATTCTTATTTCAAATGTAAAATTTGAAGAATTGGATTATCTTCTGGGCAATCTCTATTTTCACACCAAAAAACAAACTGATTGTTAGTTGATATGGAAGTATTATCTCTGCTTTGAAATCCATCAATATCATTCAATAAAAATTTTCCAATCCAATATTGATTTGTTTCCTTACAATATAGAAAATTCCGCAAGTCATATTTTTCCGACCAGAATACAATTAGAATCCATTTCTTTCCTTCCATATACATTGTTCTTGTAAAATCGTCTCCATTTTTTTTATATGTATTCTCCTTATATACATTTTTTATTTTAGGATAAAACTTGAAAGGGTATTTTAATTCTAAACTATCGTATGTGTAATGATAAATTCCATTTTCAAAATTAGGAGCAATAAATGCTATTGTATCATTATAATCGTAAAGTTCCTTATAGGCATTATATGGATGCATATGCTTAGGCGATTTCATTACTAATTTTCGTATAACTTTTCCTTGCGCATTAGCTAAATAGATGCCAGCATCAGATTTGGCACGTTCTGCATTTGAAATTATGTAACCACCTTGTGGAACAACTTTAAAATCTGATACATAAATTTCCAATTGTACTTTTCTTATAAAATTTCCATTCAAATCATAATATAAAATGGTCTTGGTCCATAAGTCCAATGCTAAAATTTGTTTTGTCACTTTATCGTATTCAATTTGAGATATTTTAGTATATTCTCCAGGACCATTTCCCTTTTTTGCAATTTGCGTTAAATATTTTCCCTTTTTATTGAAAATCCATATGACTTGTTTGTATTCATCCAAAACAAATATATTTTCATCGGAAAATGTTACATCTGCTATTTTTCCTATTAAACATTCATCTGATGTTTCTAAACGTATATAACTTATAGAATCTACAAAGCTAGAGTATCTTAAAGTATCTGTTACTTCAGACAATAAATCGGGACATAAATTATCTTTTCTTGTTTCTTGCCGACATGAGTTGTTTAATAGAAACATAAGTATAGAAAAAAGATATACTAATTTAATTCGTTTCATATTTTCAAATTATTTAATTATTTAGGACAAGATTTTTATTTTGTCCTAAATAACCAGTCAATTGATTAGCAACCTTTGGCTTGTCTTAAATCGCATTCATCTCCAGGATATGAATCAACACATCTATGGCCAATAATTTGATGATATTCATTATAACAATCAATTAGCCTTCGGTTATATGAAATATTTGGATCTGAACCACTTTCACCTCTTGCCAGCGCTTCCACATTTTCTAATGCAATGCTAGATAAATGTATTTTTTCAACTTGTGTATTATATGTAATCATTCCTGCAGCAACAATGATTGTCGTTACTACCATGTACTTATATATTTTCTTCATACGTTTAAAAATAAGTTATATGAATGGATAAACCATTTACATTATTAAAATTAATTTTGTTTTAATTGAAATCTCCTCACTATTTTTTGTTCAGAGTTTGCTGCTTAATCATTTCCGCAACGCAACATCATATTGTTTCCATAAAATAGATTACCTTTGTGCCCGTTACCTCCTTTTTTAGTGAGGGAAGCCGGAAGTAAAGTTGTAAAAGCTGAAAACTCTACAAAAGCAATACAGAGCTTTACTTCCTTTTTCCTTGTTATACTTCTTGTTTATTCTCTCGCATTGCCTCTTATCTGTAATTGAATAGGGCTGTTTTCCACATTACAGTGAAGGCTGATTGTCTTATTAATTTGTTCAGGATGTTCTGCCGTATAGGTTACTGTAATGACCAGCGTCTTGCCCGGTCTTACCGGTTCCTTGCTGTATTCAACTTTCACACATCCGCATGAAGTATCCACATCATGTATCACCAGCAGGTTTTCTCCTATATTCTTCAACTCAAAAGTAGCTGTCTGTACCTCTTTCCAGTGAACATCTTCCAAATCAGCCACTGTTTTATCCAACTTAACGGATGTTTTCATCATAGAAGACACATCCTTTCTCTTTCCGGTCAGGAGAGAAAGATAAAGCTCTTTCACCTTGGCATTATGAACGGGATTACCGATGGCCACCACCCGATTGAGCGAATCCAACAAAAATGTCTGGAAGGTCATGTCCGAAGGAAAACGGTTCAACCGGTTGAATTCATCTTGCAAATCAATACATACCGGATAGTTGAAGCGGTCACGACGGAGAATATACTTCAGGTCTTTCAAATCTTTCGGATGGAAATAAAAATGATACGTCAGCTTGTTTCCAAGAAGAGAATCTGTCTCACGAATCAATTCTTTCCATCTAGGAAGTTGAAGTTTACAACTCATACAACCCACTGAATCCACATACGAAATAATCCGATATTTACCCACTTCATTGAAAGAATCGACTGTATCTTTTCCTAAACTAGTAAAAATAGAGCGATTGGGAAAGCGTATTTCTTTTCCACTCCACTCGCTTACCAAGCGAATTACTTGCTTTTCCGGAGGTTCTTTACAAGCGGTGAAAACAATGGCAAGCAAACTCAAGACGTATACAGATATATGTCTCATTTTATCCTAATTGACTATTTACGAAATTAATTTTTTAATATTTTGTTTTATTTTACAAATATATGTAACAAAAAAAATAGGATGCAAGAAAAAAACATTTTTTTTCTTGCTAAATGGTTTAACTTTGTTGCTTTTTGTTTCTTTTTTGATAATCAATTATTTAAAAGTGAAGGAGCATATTAAAAGAAATATGATTAAATAAAGTTTAACACTAGAGTGCTTTAGGTTTCCTTACTATCAGATACAAAAAAAGACGACAATGCATTATATTAACATGTGACCTTTATATACATACATGGTGAAATCACCCGTTCTCCCCCCCTGTCTGGTATTATATTTAAACGCATCCTAGGTTACACAGGTACTCATCAGAAAGAAGACGGAGATTTTATTTATCCAAGCAATCTAAACGGAATAATTGTGAGAAATATGTATATTATTACCGCCAATATGGGCTTCAGAGAGGGAATCAATGAAAAACGTTTGCACATATAAAATTTTATTCTTTAAAATTAGGAGTATTTTCTCATTTGTAGTTATCTTTGTAGCCGTAACGTAAGGATATTGCGTCACAATATTTATTGAAAAAGCATTAGCTTTAATTCTTGTTAAAGGGAACCTCGAACACTCACTTTTGCAGTACAAGAAGAAAAAGAGAATGCCCATTGTTTTGATATATAGTAAAATTATATATCTAAAAAAGTGTGGGTTGTTTCTTTTTATTCGTACTGTAAGACTAAGTTCGAGAGTCACCTTTAACGAATAAGAGATAGAAAGACCCACACTTATTTTTATTCTTTGTCCATTGTTTCCCTTAGAGTTTCGTTATGGACTATTAAATAATATTCAAAGCATGAAAAAGATTCTTTATTCCTCTATTATTAAGCTTGTTTAGGATAAGTTGCCACTAAAGTTTTCCAAATCATAGAAGGATGTCTTTATTTCATCTATTAGAAATACAGAATATTGGGGAGAGAAAATACATCTTTTAGAACCTATTCCAATTGAATAATCATTGGGATAGAAAACATGTGAATTTCTAGTTTACCAGATGTGAATACATCTAAATATATGAAATACTTATTTACAGATTATAAAAATAGCAGAAGATAATCCCTACTATTTTGAAAATTTGCAGTTACTTCATTACCATAGTATTCCAGTTATAGAAGGAAGTGTACCAATCAACAATCGTATAGCTATTCGATCCTATTTTTTTTGAATCTATTACTTCAATTTTGCGAAAGAGTAGTTTCATATAAGAAATACCATATACTATCGCTACAATAACTCCTAAAATTAGTTTTTTCATATTTTCTGTTTTACAAAGTTTGTCGCTGCAAAAGTATGTGATAAAAATGCATAGTGCAAGACTAAAAATTGTTGCTTTTTGTTGGAGGATACATTCACTTTGTTGTAAAATGTTGCTTTCTTAATATTCAACGAGTTAAACATTATAAAGAGGGTAAAATTAACTTCATTAAAAAAACTTAATAATAATTGTCTTTCTGTGTATCTTTCCTTATATAGGTTGAACAGGAAAAATAATCAGACGATATATTTCTTTTTGGCTTTCTCTATTGAATATTCGTATATGAAATATCCTATACTTATAGATAAAAGTATGACATACGCTATTATGTAGTATTTGTAATGTAAAAGAGATTGGAAGCAATCTCTAAATTTAATAGTTTTCATCATTGAATTTTGTATTTGTATGATACGTTATGATACAAATGTGCGCATACATTCCAAGGTATGTGCTGATTAAAATAGAGAAACATTAATCTTTTTAGAAAGAGAACATAATTCCTATCGAATGCCAAACTAAAAGTTTTAAAGAGAAATAGGCAACTAAAAATTATAAAATACGGGGACCTTTGGCAAGAATACCTTATAGAAAACTTTTATACATGCAAATTTATTCTTTAAAGTTAGGTACTATTCCCTTTTTGTAATTATCTTTGCAGCTGTAACGTAAGGATATTGCGTCACAACATTTATCGAAAAAGCATTAGCTTTTTATTCTTGTTAAAGGGAACCTCGAACACTCACTTTTGCAGTACAAGAAGAAAAAAGAGAATGTCCATTGCTTTGATATATAGTAAAATTATATATCCGAAAAAGTGTGGGCTGTTTCTTTTTATTCGTACTGTAAGACTAAGTTCGAGAGTCACCTTTAGCGAATAAGAGATAGAAAGACCCACACTTATTTTTTATCCCTTGTTCTTTGTTGAGATTCTAATATGGATCACTATAGAACAGTAAAAGGAGGAAAAGGTTCTTTGCTTCTTTATTTATATGTGATTTGCTTAGAATATAAGTAGTTATTTAAATATAGGTAGTGTATATGGGGCATTATCCTTAGCATTTATAATTCCAGCTCAAGTTAGGTTTCGTGATATCATTGGAAGCAAAATGTTAAATAAAAGTGAGTACCGCATACGAAACTTAAATTCAGCTTCTGTTCTTTTTATATAGAGTTTTTGTTTTCTACTATCACCGTTTTTCTGAAATGTTGACTGACTACGGCTTTAGCTACTAGCACCACTTTTACCTGTTCTTACCAAAAAACAAGCGTTAAGTTACGCTTTTCCGAGAATTTAGTATATCTTACTACGTATACTCTGTGGGAATGTTTCAGTAGTTCCGAGTGTTTGAAACAAAAGTTTCATACGCTTGGGACCACAGTTTCCACAGGTTGAAACTATAGTTCCGATATACATGAAAACTATCGTTTCATTAATCTTTAGCTCTTGTTTCAATCAAGTTAAGCTAAGTACCAGTATGATTTGACATTTAGAGAGAACTCCATTCGCTAAAATCCAAATATCCGAATTGCATTTCATTATCGAAGGCAAAAAGGATTCGGTCTTTCGCTTCCTCATAGCAGAATGATATGACAGGATATTCTACCATTAAGGTAGCTATATAATCTCTTTTTTACAAGAAATAAGAAGACATAAAGATAACAGAGCTAAGTATAAATACTTCTTTTTCATATTTGATTAAATTTTGGGTTATAAAAAGAACGTTTTTTCGATTGAATGTCCAAACATCTTCCTGCATAGAATTTTTAGCTTACATGAAGTTATTCAAGTTCTACATCTAGCAAAACAGGATTCTGTTCGGGATCTGTTATTTGTAATGTTCGTAGTATATTTTTGTTATTCTTGTTTTTCGCGTACTCGTCAATTTGCATGGGATTTAATATAAAAATCAAGCTTCCGTCATTTTGTAAGAATGTTTGTGTATCAGAGAATTCCATTTTGAAATCGTTCGGAAGAATATCATCCCCAACCCTACAATGGGAGGAAACGAAAGATTCTTCGTTTTCGGATTTGGGAAGGATTGCCATATATTGCTGACGATTGTAATAGAAAGAGAGCAGATAATGCGATGGATATTCATAGAAATAAGGAATACCATACGCATAAGATTCATTCATTAAAGAATTAAAGAATTCTACTATATTTTCATATTTCTGCTTGTAGAAAGAGGCAGGTATATTTTTGTCATCCAAATTAATATATGCATAAGGTTGTATTGCTTCGGGTGATAATTTATAGATTGTATCATTGAATGCTTGAAAAAAATATATATCTCTTTCCCGTGGGATAAAACAGAGTTGAGACAGAATGTGTAAATAGTTGGATTGATTCTTGTCTATTCGTAAGAACTTGGCTACATATTCCTCCGTATCTATATTCCATACATGAATTTTTGAATCATTACCTTCCTCCACTTCATTACCGCAATACATATAAATAAAACGATCGTTGAAAATAAAATTCTGAATCCAATACTTTAAATGTATTTGTTTCAACAATTCGCCAGCCCAGGAATAGTTATTAAGTATCTTCTTATTCCGGCCAAGAATCCATACCCCTCCTTCTTTATCTATCTGAAAATCTGAAATTCCAATGTATTCGTCAGGTCCGTTTCCTTTTTTATTTATATATCCTGCCAGCTTGCCGTTTTGGTCAAATTTATACAATGCTGTTGCATCTGAAATAAAATAATAATTGTCTTTTTTAATTACCTTTACTATCTCCCCAATAATCAAACTGTCATTAGTTTCTAACGGTATATACCTTATTTTGGACGCTATATCGTTTAGGATAATATTCCTGCGACTTCCCGATATAGATACTTCTAGTGTAGAGAATCCATTCTTCTTTTTATCCGTACCACAACCCAATAGTAGGATACTCAGCATTAAAACGGATAAGAGATTGATATTTTTCATAATCCTAATATTAAAATAACAGTATACTATTCAGTAAAATAAAAAAAAGCATCTCCACCACATAGTTGACCTTGACAGGGAAAACTCTACGAATCAGTGATGAAGATGCCATAAATAATTATTTTTCAAAATGAAGGAAGTTGATAGGTAATAATAGGTTGATCGTTATTGATGTCTGTTGCAAAAATAACATTACGTGATTCGTCAACATACATACAAGTGATATACCTATCTAAAATGTATTTACTTACGTATCGCTTTCCCTTGCAAGTCGAATACGTAAATGTAAAATCTATACTTTCGGGAAAGTCTGTATAAACTTCCTTGTTTGATTTCTTCGATTCACAAGCGTACAATAAAGGGAGAAACAACAATGTTACTTTTAAATAACCTCTCATGATAGTTTTAATACAATTAATTAAATATATACAAAAGTAATAGAAAATGATGAGAAAAGCAACATTCAAAAGCTGATATTTTCTGACATTTTTTGTTTTTATTTTTTTCTTCCAATGAAATGGGCAATTTAGACGTTCATATTTAGAATGTATTGGTAGGGACTATCTGGTAATTTACAGATCTTTCTTCTATAAAACATCGTTTTTATATCTTACCGATATAAAATCTCGTGGATTTTATCTACATTTGCTACGATATTATGAAAAATAACATGTACAAACTTAGTCTTATGAAACTTAATTATTGGTTTATTACTTTGCTTTTTTTAGGAACATGGAGTGTTTCCGCACAGGAAAAAGTGGAGTGTTGGGGACGTTACGAAGTATCCTTGCAAACTAAAGTGAAAGGGAATCCTTTTGAAACTGAATTAACCGCTCTTTTTGAAGGGCCGGACACTACTATTACAGTCCGGGGATTTTATGATGGAAATAATACTTTTAAAATCCGTTTTATGCCTGTGAAAACAGGAAAATGGTCGTATAAAACTCAAAGTAAAGTAGAAGCTTTGAATGCTAAAAGCGGGAGTATAGTATGTGTACCTTCTACTGGAGAGAACCATGGACCAGTAGTGATAGACGGGATGTATCATTTCAAATATGCTGATGGGAAGCGCTATTATCCCATAGGTACTACATCTTATGACTGGATGCATGTTGCTGGAGATATGCCGGATAAAACGGTGGAATCACTAGCTTTATCAAAATTCAATAAAATAAGGATGTTACTCTTTGTACAGAATTTCGATCCGGATTATCCGGAACCGGAACGCTTTCCATTTGAAATAAAAAGTATAAAGAAAGACGAAAAGGGAAAACCTGTCTACGAATGGGATTATACCCGTTTCAATCCCGCTTATTTCGCCCATGTAGAAAAATGTGTGCAGCAACTGTCGGATATTGGAGTGGAAGCGGATATGATTTTGTTTCATCCTTACGATGAAGGTCGTTGGGGATTTGACCGTATGCCTATGGAAGCAAATGTCCGTTATTTAAAATATGTAGTGGCACGATTGAGTTCTTTTCGTAATATTTGGTGGTCATTGGCTAATGAATATGACTTTTTGAGGGAGCGTCAACCGGAAGATTGGGACGTATTTACCCGTACAGTGGTAGAGAATGATCCGTATTCTCATCTATGTTCTATCCATAGCAATACGGCCAAGTATTATAAGTATTGGATGCCAGAATACACTCACGCCAGTATTCAGGATCAGGCTCCGGTCGAGATTCACGGAGGTGCGGCTATTGTGAAGAATATTTATAAGAAACCGATTATATTCGATGAGGTTTGTTACGAAGGGAATATGGATAACCGGTGGGGAAGTTTGAGCGGGGAAGAAATGTTGTATCGCATGTGGCAGGGCGTCATGAGCGGTGCGTATGTAACTCATGCGGAATGTTATATGAACAGCGCGAATGATTATTCACGAAATTTTCTGGCTGTAGGAGGAACTTTTCAGGGAGAAGCTTGGAAGCGGATTGCTTTCATGCGTAAAGTATTGGACGCCCTACCAAATCCTGTTCAGCTATGTGATAGCAGTTGGGACCCTTTTACATCTACTGCGGGAGAGAATTATTTGCTTGTATATCTTGGAAAGGATGTAAAACCTGAATGGGAATTTAATTTGCCCTTGAAAAATGCAGTTTATCCTCGTCTGAAAGAGGGCACACGCTTTAAAGTGGAGATTCTTGATACATGGAATATGACTGTTACAGAATGTCCGACCGTCTTTGAAACCGGAACCCCAACCCATTATCGCATTTTCGACAAGAATTTCGGACGGGTGAAACTCCCTGACAGACCGTATTTACTATTACGGATTACGGAAATTCTTTGATGGGGAATCGATTAAAAATAAAAGAGAGCTCAAAAGAGAATTCAAGAATTTAAAATCTCATAGATTAAAACCACTTTCAGAGAAATCCCCTTGCTTGATCCTCATTATAATAATATTGGAAAAGCAAGGGGATTTTATGATTTTCTATTTACCGTTTATTTCGTCCCTCACTACAGCCATCATTCCTTCTACTTGAGCCAAGGCCAACATCCGACCATGAAACGAATATCCGGCATTATATCCTTTTTCTTCATCTCCCAGCATCATTCTACCGTGATCGACACGCATAGGTAGTCCGGGATTTTCTTTTTCAAAGATACGGATAAGGTCGATAATGTGTCCTCGCCCCTCCAAACGAGATGATTCGATAAAGTTTCCGCCCGGAATGGCTTTTGTACTACGCAAGTGCACGAAATGGGTACGTTTGGCAAATTTCTTTGCAAGTTCCCGCGTATCGTTATGTTCCCCTGCACTCAATGAACCTGCGCAGAATGTCAGCCCATTGTGGGGATTGTCTACCGCATTAAGGAACCAGGCGATATCTTCTTCATTCGTAACGATTCTCGGCAATCCCAATATTTGGAAAGGAGGATCATCGGGATGTACGCACATATTTACTCCGTATTCTTCACAAACCGGCATAATAGCAGATAGGAAATAACGCATGTTTTCACGCAGTGAATCACGGTCAATACCGTCGTACAAAGCCAATAGTTTTTTAAAGATAGCTACCGGATTTTTGTCTCCTTCCTTTATATTGCCGTTCACAAAACCTTGTGTTTTGACAATAATAGAATCTATTAACTCATCTTTTTCGGCTTGGGTAATCACTTTATCCAATGCACAGACTTTAGCCATTTCTGTATCGGTATAGTCTTTATCCCCATTTTTCCGTTGTAGAATCATGGTATCGAAATAAGCAAAACGTATCCGATCGAAGTATAGAGAGGAACTTCCGTCCGCCCACGGATGTTGTAAATCTGTACGTACCCAGTCAATAACCGGCATAAAATTATAGCATACGGTCCGAATGCCTGCTTTACCTAAATTCGCCAGACTTATTTTATAATTTTCTATCAGTTTCTCCCGTTCTGGACCGCCATATTTGATGGCTTCACATACCGGAAGGCTTTCGACTACCGACCAGTGAAGTCCATATGATTCTATATAATTCTTTAAATCTTTGATAGCTTCTAACGCCCATATTTCTCCGTTAGGAACTTCATGTAAAGCCGTTACAATACCCTCCACCCCTATTTGGCGTAACATCGGCAACGTTATCTTATCTTTCTTACCGAACCATCTCCACGTCTTTTCCATCGCATTTACTTATTTTATGATTCATGTTTATTTTATCTTTTCCGGATTTCTGGCAATAAAGTCTTTCCATCCGTGATATGGTCTATCTGTCGATATTCTCCCCGCCTGCAAATAATGGCAATAGGCGGCTGCCAACCCGTCGGTGGCATCCATATAAGGTAACATGGATTCCTCCGGTATTTTTAATATCCTTTTCAGCATATCCGCTACCTGTTCTTTGCTTGCCTGACCGTTTCCCGTTAAAGCCATTTTTATTTTCAACGGTGCATATTCAGTTATAGGTATGTCACGGCTCAGTGCTGCGGCCATAGCCACTCCTTGTGCTCTACCCAATTTTAACATAGATTGCACGTTTTTACCGAAAAATGGAGCTTCAATAGCTAATTCATCAGGAAGATAAGCTTCGATAATGCCGATGACGCGTTCGTAAATACGCCCTAACTTCAAATAGTGATTAGCATATTTGCGCAAATCAATAACTCCCATAGTAATGAGTTCCACATGTGTACCTGTGATTTTCAGTACTCCATATCCCATTATTGTAGTTCCGGGGTCGATTCCTAAAATTATTTTTTCTTTAACAGGTTGTATCACTTAATGACCTCCATCAAGGTAGGAAATCCTACTACTTTATTTTTAAATACTTCATTTAATTCTTCATTTAAATGTATGCCTTGTTCCGTATGCCACTTATGAAGCAAAGCTGAATCTTCAACTTCCCACTGTAAGGAAAAACATTCAGTTTCCTGATCCTTATGGCTGAGAATGCGCAACAAACGAGGATTCTGCAGGCGTCCATCCGTTTCAACTAAAGGAATATAGCATTCGTTTATCCAAATAACGAAGTTTCGGGCATCTTCGATAGCCATCTGATAAGTGGTATTGTAAACTAACATAGCTTTTTGTTTTTGATATAGGTATCGTGGCAAAGTTAATCATTATTTTATTTGAACAAACCACTATAAAGGTTGTTTCTTATGTATAGATGTGAAAAAAAGATGAATCTAATTTTTTAGAATTATGGCAAAAGAAAGTGTAAACATCCTGAAAGGGAAAATAGATGTAACCGAAGTGGTTGCACAGTTGAATGCAGCTCTCTCGGAAGAGTGGCTCGCTTATTATCAGTATTGGATTGGCGCATTGGTAGTTGAAGGCGCTATGCGTTTTAATGTTCAAAGTGAATTTGAAGAACATGCCGCCGAAGAGCATGAACATGCACAAATGCTTGCTAAACGTATTATCGAATTGGAAGGAGTTCCTGTACTGGATCCGAAACAATGGTTTGAACTGGCCCGCTGTAAATATGATGTCCCAATGAATTTTGATGTAGTGAATCTGTTGAAACAGAATGTCTCGTCAGAGCGCTGTGCCATTATGCGTTACCAACAATTAGCGCAGTTTACTGACGGAATTGATTTCACTACCTGTGATATTGCCAAAAGAATTATGGCGGAAGAAGAGGAACATGAACAGGATTTGACAGATTATCTGCGTGACATCCAGTGGATGAAAGAAGCCTTAGTTTAATTGACTATAAAGAAACCTATTATTTGATTGAGTATTAAAAGTGGAAAGTTTATTATCAATACTATCTTAACAAAAAAGGGAGCTTTCCATAAAATCAGAATTAAATTACCTAAAGTTACAGATTGTAACTGAATAAATAAAAAGTACCACTTTAACCTTTGAATATCAGGTGTAAAGTGGCACTTTTTTTATATTTCAGAACTTCACAAGTATACGAAATACTTTTCCCGGAGCAGCAGCCCATTCCTGCATAGCATCCAAAGCCCCTTCCGGCTCTACTATTTTACTAATTAGTTCATCTACCGGGCAATTTCCTTTATTTATATAACGGATTACCGCTCTGAAATCAGCTGGCAAAGCGTTACGCGATCCCCTGATATCCATTTCTTTTTGTACAAACAATTTTGTCTGGAAAGAAATATCAGTCTTAGCGTATCCGATACATACTACTCTTCCTGTGAATGCAACCTCGTTCACTGCAGTGACATACGTAACTGGACTGCCCACGGCTTCGATTACTACGTCCGGGCCTAATCCTTCTGTAAATTCAAGCAAACGTGCATGTACATCTTCTGTTTTGGAATTGATGGTATAGGCAGCTCCTACTCTTTTTGCCAATGCTAACTTTTCATCATCTAAATCCATAGCGATAACGGTTGCTCCACGTAAAGCAGCTCTTACGATAGCACCCATTCCAATCATTCCACATCCGATAACTAGTACAGTATCGATATCTGTGACTTCAGCTCGCGATACTGCATGAAATCCAACACTCATCGGCTCAATTAACGCACAGTCTCTTGGGGAAATATTTGCAGCCGGAATCACTTTTTGCCATGGTAATGCCAGATATTCGCACATGGAACCGTTACGTTGCACACCGAATGTTTCGTTATGTTCACATGCGTTTACACGGCCGTTACGACAAGATGCACACTTTCCACAATTAGTGTATGGATTTAGGGTAACACTCATACCTTTAGTGAAACCGGCAGGAACTCCTTCTCCTATTTCTTCAATAACGGCTCCTACTTCGTGTCCGGGAATAATAGGCAATTTAACCATTGGGTTTCTACCTAGAAAGGTATTAAGATCGGAACCGCAGAAGCCTACATATTTAATCCTTAACAAGACTTCTCCGTTTTTTAATACAGGTTTCTCTACCTCTACCACTCTCATTTCCGAGGGAGCTGTAATTTGAATTGCTTTCATGATTTTCTAAATATATTTAATTAATATTCTTCACTATTTTACTATAGGTCTACTAGAATTGAATGCAAAATAAATTTTCTTACTTTCTTTATTTCCTTAAATTCATTCGGACATATTTTTTATATATGGCAAATCAATTAAGTGTGTGAATCCATAGAATCTTTCTGCATTTTTGCCTAAAAAGAGAATCTTCTCTTCATCAGTCAGTTCGATTGATTTACAAACAAAATCATATGACATTTTATAGGTAATAGCAGTAATGGTACGAGGATAGTCTGAACCCCACATTAATTTCTCCATGCCTACCATATCGGCTGCTTTTTTTATCGCTTTAATGGCTCCTTTAAATGGATAGAACTCATTATTAAACAACCATGTGATACCGCCCGATTCAATCATTACATGAGTATTGCGCGCCAACTTTATCTGTTCTTCCCAGCCGGGAGTTGTCACCATGCCAAAGTGACCGATAGCTATGCGTAAATCGGGATATTCGGAAATGACCTCTTTCATTTCACTCACTTGCAAATCTCCATCTGCTAAATCTATAGAAAGCATTATATTATTTTCCTCCATAAATTTAAACATCTCCATCATTTCGGGTGATGTTAGATATACCCGACCCTCAGAGAGCAACAAGCGTTGAGCTGGAATCTTAATAGCCTTGAATCCTTTTTTAATTAACTGCTTGGCTTGGATAAAATAACCCGGTTGACGAAATTCGCACATACCACATACAAAAAAGCGATCGGGATATGTATGTTCTACTTCCCATAAATAATCGTTTTGTATTCCATCGATGAATTCTTGAGTAATAACAGCTGCCGAAACTTGTGCATAATCCATATTAGAAAGAAATATTTCTGCACTGTTTCGTCCGTCAATCATAAACGGAGGAACCATTTGGCGGATTTCTCCCATAAATTCAGACCTACCGTTTTTCAACGTTCGAATAGGAAGCCCGTTTACAACCGTATCTTGTTTAAGCCAAAGATGTGAGTGAGCATCTATTATATGAAAATCCATAATTATTTCTTATTTTTAAGAATTAGCCCAACTAACCCGTTTCTGATCACCAATAATTTCTTGTACTTCCTTTACCAAATTCCAATCGATTGGAGCCTCTGCATATTCAATATTCTTTATAACATTGTCCGGATTGGCTGAGCTGAACAAAGTAGTAGCAATGCGTGGATTGCTTACCGAAAATTGGATAGCCAGTTTTTCAATGGGATATCCTTTAGACTCGCAATGGGCAACTGCTTTGTGACAAGCTTCTACTAACGGTTTGGGGGCAGGATGCCAATCGGGGACACCACGCTTTGAAAGAAGCCCCATTGATAGAGGTGATGCATTAACAACACCTATTCCTTTTGATTCCAAGAGATCTAAATAATCCGCTAATTTATCGTCATTCAAGCAGTAATGGCAGAAGTTCAAGACGCTTTCAACAGTTCCTTCGGGAACTCGTTTTACTACCCATTCAATATTTTCTAGTTGAAGATCAGTAATACCTACGTGTTTCACCACCCCTTCATCACGAAGTTCGCAAAGGGCAGGCAATGTTTCATTCACTATCATATCAAGGCTGAAAAATCTGTCGGCAAATTCAATGTCGTGTACGTTAATCAAGTCAATATAATCAATATGCAGACGTTCCATACTTTCGTAAACACTTTCTTTTACCCGTTTGGCGGAATAATCCCACGTATTAACACCGTCTTTACCGTATCTTCCCACTTTAGTGGAAAGGTAATATTTGTTGCGGGGAATATTAAGCAAAGCTTTCCCCAATACTGTTTCAGCTTTATAATGGCCATAATATGGCGACACATCTATAAAATTCATTCCATGATCTATTGCTGCATATACGGCTTGCAATGCTTGTTCTTCATTAATATTACGAAACACTCCTCCTAACGAAGAAGCTCCGAAACTAAGATTAGATACTTTCATTCCGGTTTTACCGATTTCATTGTACTGCATAAGAATTCTTTGTTGGTTTTAAGGTATAATTAATTTCTTTGCTACAAAAATAGTGAAATATTTAATCCATTAGCTAATATTGCGCATAAAATATAAAAACGATAAAATCGAAATACAAATTAAACCTTCCTGAGTATAGTGATATTTTTATTCATATATAAAAAGAAAAAAGGTATTAAAAGGGAAAAATATGAAGAAACTTAAACAAGAGGGGCTTTCATCGTGTTATACAAAAAGTAAACATTATTATAAAAATAGAAACGTATGAAAAAGACAATGTCTATATTAATTCCGATAGTGATATGTTTTCTTGTCGGATTTGCTGCAAATTATTTTCAAAGGGATGCGATTGAAACATGGTATCCTTTTTTAAACAAACCATCTCTAACTCCTCCTAACTTTGTATTCCCTATTGCGTGGAGTATTATTTACTTATGTATGGGAATATCAATTGGACTTATTTATCTTTCGGACTCTAAAAAGAAACTTGGATTGATAGAACTTTTCTGCATTCAATTAGCACTTAATTTTGCATGGAGCATTTTCTTTTTCTATTTGCAAAACCCCTTATTAGGACTTATTGATATTATTTTACTAGACATTTGTGTTACGGTATATGCTATTAAAAGTTATCCTGAAAGAAAAGTCAGCTCTATTCTTTTTTGGCCTTACCTTATATGGATTTATTTTGCAACCTATCTAAACGGTTACATTTTATTATATAACTAAATGAAGTTATTCTATTCTAGAAAAATAAGAAATTAGGATACTTTTACATATATGCAGTGCTATGTTTCAGTAAAGTGAAAGATTTTTCTGAAATATTTTGGTCGCTGCGATAGAATAAATTACTTTTGGCATAGATATTTAAAAAATTATAATTATGAAAAAATGGATTTTAATACTGATGATTTTTTCATCGGTTTCATATTTGAAAGCTCAGGAAGTTTTCAATACAATGTTGGAAAAAGCAACTTCGGTAGTTAATTCTGAAGATAGGAATGATTATAATACCAAAATTAATTACTTTTATTACACAGAGCTTAATTACATGAAGAATAAATCAAAAGCGTCTAATCAGGCTGGATTTAAAGTATTGGATGAACAAGCTTATGCTATGCAGGAGTTTGTAACAGATTTCTTCAAGCAGATGGCAGCTGCTAATGATAAAAATCGCAAAAACGTCATTAAAATATTTGTAAATGCGACTCTCGAAAATCCGCTCTTTGATGATAAAGATAAAGAAACAACTCTTTCATTTGTTTCCGATCCGGAATATATAACTCCGTTTAGTTTGAATACAGATTGGATTGTTGCTCATAAAGAAGCGAAAAAAGCTCTTAAAAAATTATAGAGCTTCGAATAAAGAAATTCAAACCTTCCTGATTTACGATAAAGACAAGCATTTTAGGTCGCATACGATTAAAATCAGATAAAACAATCAAAATCTCTTTTATACCATCTCTAAAGCCATCGATAAGCCAATGACAGATTACTGTATAAAAGGGATTTTGAATTATATAGTTACATCAGCGATATTAAATTCTCATTTCTCTTCAGTAGAAATTTCTACACAAACTTAGCTAAACGAGAATATAGGTTTAGAGATTCGTCATTCAACATTATTTCTCGAATTGCAATTGAGTTTCGGCTTCTCTTTCACTTTGATCAAATCCTTCCTCAACCTGGTTCTGCATATTGGCAGAAATTTCTCTTTTTGGGGTTAACCCTAATTGCTTCATCTTACCTAAACTGGTGATGATGTTCCCATTCCCCTTAGCTAAGGTACAGAGAGCAGAATCGTATTGTCTATGAGCATCGTTCAAACGATCACCCAACTTTTCGAAGGTATTTACAAATGTGACAAACTTTTCATATAACAAGTTGCCACGTTTGATAATTTCCTCTACATTGCGTGATTGTTTTTCACTTTGCCATAAATTGTAAGCTAGTTGAAGAGCCATCATCAGGTTAGATGGACTAATAACAATAATATGCCGTTTGTATGCATAATTAAGCAGGTCTTTATCTCTTTCGATGGCTGCAATGTAAGAACCTTCGTTTGGAATAAACATAAGCACATAACCTATGGAATCTTTAACTACTTTAGAATAATCTTTCTCGGCCAATTCGTTCACATGGTCGCGTACCGAAGCAAAATGAGAAGACAAAGCAATTTCTTTTTCCGTTTCACTTTCGGCACTGATATAATTTACATAAGCGGTAAGTGAAACTTTGGAATCAATAATAACACAACGTCTTTCAGGAAAGCGTATAATTACATCCGGCCGTACGTTACGGCCCTCTTCCGTCACACAATTTTCTTGAATAAAGTACTCCTCTCCTTTTCTCAATCCGGATTCTTCAAGCATACGTTCTAATATCATTTCTCCCCAATCGCCCTGTATTTTAGGATTAGCCTTTAGTGCTTTGGTTAGATTGACCGCATCATTACCTATCTTCTCCGTTTTCTCCATCAACCCTTTAATAGCTTGTTCGATGGATTCTTTATATTGAGTGCTTGTTAATCGATTATCTATAACCGATTTGCCAAGTTTATCTATATTTTCTTTCAGTGGAGTGAGTACAGCATCCAATTGTTCCTTATTTGTTGATTTAAGGGCGGCAGATTTGTTTTCCAATATTTGGTTGGCTAAATTTTGAAATTCCTTTTTCAGGAGTTCCATCTTTTCCCGCATCTCATCTTCCGAATGTTTATAATGTTCGTTGATCTCTTTTAACGCCTTTCGTTCGGCTTCGAAACCGCTACGTAAAGCATCTATTTGTTTGGATGCTTTTTCTTGCTCAACACTCAGAAGCATTGCATGACTATTCTTCAGCATTTCAACTTCTTTGTTATGCTGAGTTATTTTAGCTTCCGCCAATGTTTGCTGACGGGCTATTTCGAGCCGTGCCTCGGACAAAGCAGTCTGCATCGATTTTTTCGCGTTTTTACTATAGACCAGTCCGATAAGGATGCCTGCCACAAGAGAAAATAGAATAGATAATGTTAAGAGCATGTTTTATTTAGTTTTAATTTTCAAATCGTATAAATCAATGAAGCGATGCAAATTTCATATATTTTTATAAACATGCAACTCGCCTAGTAAATATCCTTAAAATACTTCGATGCAAAAATAGGAAAAATACCGTTTCTATGAATCAATTGAGACCGGGAGTTTTTTCTTTTAATTATGTTTGTTATATTGAATAATAATAATATATTTGCAAAAGAGGTCATCTACAACGAGAATTCACAAAGATAAATATAAAGTTTATGAGTAAAGACCATCTATTTGACCGATTCTCGCAGCAAGCTCTTCAGACCTTGCACCGCTATCGGGCTGTAATGTTTAGCCCTACTATTATCATGTTTTTATAAAAGAGTGTTATTTTCAATATTACATTTCATAAGAAAAACATGATTACATTATGGATAATAAAAAACCATCCATAGCCGAAGTACACGATTGGGTACAAAAGCTATATAACACATGCGAACAAACTATAACAACTGGAGAGCGTCGTGAACAGCATAAATATGCCGTTATGGTTCAACGTCCTACGGACAAGAAATTCCTTGTAAAGATGCTTGATGAGTCTTCTCAAATTCGTGACCGAAAAAAGCTGGCAAAACGCATAAAGAGGCTGATAGATGAATACGGTGTCCCGCAATTTTTGAATAAGAGAGATACTTTCCTATTTAAAATGTACCAGGCTTTCGGGCACCATTTTGATTTCATTGCTATTCCTATTATTAAAAAACGGCTTCGGATGGATACATCTAAGATTATTATAGATGAAGCACGTCCAAAATTAACTAAACATTTGGCTACACGTTTCCAACAAAAGATCGGTCAGAACGTGAATCTGCTTGGAGAGGTAGTTTTAGGAGATAAAGAAGCCGATCATCGTTATTTTCATTATCTTGAAGCCCTAGAATCACCGGATATAAACTATATCTCCGTAAAAATATCAGGAATTTATGCACAAACACATGCATTAAATTATAAGGAGAGCTTCCCTGAATTAGTACGCAGGATGTCTAAACTTTATCAAAAAGCCATTGATTATCCTTATGTGGATGAAGACGGTATGACCCGTCCGAAATTTATTAATTTAGACATGGAAGAATATAAGGACGCTCATTTCACCCTGCGTTTATTTAAAGAAGTATTAAGCAAACCTGAGTTTAAGAATTATTCTGCCGGCATAGTAGTTCAAGCATATTTACCTGATGCTTTGAGCTTCCAGACTGAATTGCTCGAATTTGCTCGTGCCCGTGTAGAGGCAGGCGGAGCCCCCATCAAAATGCGTCTAGTGAAAGGATGCAATCTGGAAATGGAGACGGTTATCTCTTCTTTACGAGGATGGCCGAATCCGGTGCGGGGTACAAAAATAGAAGTAGATGCTAATTATCTGCATTTATTGGAGATTGGTTTGTTGCCTGAAAATGCTAAAGTATTGCATTTAGGAGTAGCTTCACATAACTTATATTCAATAGCTTATGCATATTTATTGGCTCACCGATATGATACTGTCAATTATATGAGTTTTGAAATGCTCGAAGGCATGGCTAATCATCTTTGGCGGGCACAGTCTTTATTGGGTAACCGAGTGATATTGTATACTCCTGTGGTAAAAGATGAACATTTTTTAAATGCCGTATCGTATTTGGTTCGCCGAATGGATGAGAATACGGCTCCGGACAATTTTCTTACTCACTCATTCAATTTGAAACCTGGAACAAAGACATGGGATTTCTTGGCTAAGCAATTTGAAAAAGCATATGCCATGAAGGACTCTCTAAACCATACTCCCTCTCGTACTCAGGATCGTAATAAACCTTATGCTCCATTAGGACCTTCCGATAAAATGACTAATGAACCGGATACTGATTTTGATTTGCCGGCAAATCAACGATGGATAGAAAAGGTCGTAACTAAGTGGAAAAAATCAAAAACAGATGAACCGGAAATTATTCCTTTACAAATTGGCTCAACAACTATAATGTGTGAACAACGACAAAAGTATATGGACCGTTGCCAGGATGAAGAGGTTTGTATATGTGAAATGTCGAAGGCTAATACCGAACAGATTAAGCAAATTATAGATATCGCAGAAAAAGATCCGGCAGGGTGGAAAAATACAACAATTGAAGAACGCCATAGAATAATGTACACAGCTGCAAACAACCTCTCTGAAATGCGTGGGGATTTAATCGGTTGCATGTGTGCTGTTACCGGTAAGACGGTAACAGAAGGGGATGTGGAAGTATCCGAAGGTGTCGATTATGCTCGTTTCTATACTACTACCATGAAGAAGTTCATGGCATTGGAAACAGTAGAGATCACTTCGAAAGGTACTATTCTAGTTATCTCTCCATGGAATTTTCCTTGTGCTATTCCTATCGGTGGTATTGTAGCTGGTTTGGCGGGAGGCAATACGGTGATTTTAAAACCAGCCACTGTTGCCGCTCCGGTTGCTTGGCTGTTTGCTAAAGCATTTTGGAATGCGGGAGTGCCCAAAGAAGCATTGCAAGTAGTTATTACCGATCGGGAGGCTTTAGAGGTACTTACCACTCATCCGGCTATTAAACATATAATCTTAACGGGTGGAACCGATACAGCTCGGGCTATTTTGAAAGTAAATCCTACAACACCCTTATCAGCTGAAACCGGTGGAAAAAATGTTATTATACTAACAGCATCCGGAGACAGAGATCATGCAATAATGAATATTGTGGCTTCCGCTTTCGGCAATGCTGGTCAGAAGTGTTCGGCCTGTTCCTTGTTACTCGTTGAACGTTCGGTATATGAAGATGCTAATTTTAAAGAAAAACTAATCGATGCAGCGACAAGTATGAAAGTGGGAAGCGTATGGGAATTGGGTAACATTGTAGGCCCCATGATTACCAACAAAAACGAAAAGCTGCTAAGAGGACTTACTTTAGAACCAGGAGAGTCTTGGTTAGTTCCTCCCCGATTTATTGATAAAAAACATTATATACTTGCTCCAACTATTAAATGGGATGTCCGGCCGGGAAGTTTCTCTTTTCGTGAAGAGATGTTCGGTCCGTTGCTGAGTGTTTCATGTTTTGAAACATTGGAGGAAGCCATTGCTTTGGTAAATGGGTTGGATTATGGTTTGACATCAGGTATCCAAACATTGGATGAACGAGAACGTCAGATATGGAAAGATTCTATAATAGCTGGTAACTTATATATTAATCGTGGAATTACCGGTGCAATTGTTAATCGTCAACCTTTTGGAGGAATGAAATTGTCTGCATTTGGCGGAGGCATTAAAGCCGGAGGCCCGAATTATTGTACTTGTTTCGTACAGATAAAGGATAAAGAAAATGCTGTATTGGATTATGCAGATAGCTATTCTAATGCATTTGAGGAAGAATTTAGGTTACCTCGTGATGTGAACAACCTATTTGGTGAACAGAACGTATTCCGTTATCTTCCGCTAAAAAATATGGTTCTCCGTTTGTTCCCCAATGATCCTGATGAATATGTAAGCATGATAGCTTTTGCCGCATCCATTTGTAATACACCTTTAACAATAAGCTATGATATTTCCGATCATCGAGATGCTTTGGTTGCTTCTACTGGTTGTGAATCGAAAAAAGAATCTCTCCAGCAGTTCCTCCAAGGAGTAGCAAAATATGAACGGATACGTACTTGCTCACCAAATTTACCATTGGAAATGTATAAGACAATTAATAAATTAGATAAATACATTGCTACTGCTCCACCGGTGAAAGAAGGGCGGGTTGAATTGATACATTATATTAAGGAGCAGAGTATCGCATTTGAGTATCATCGATATGGAAGTATAGCAGAAGTTTCGGAAGAAGAATTAACTTTATAAACTTATTATATTTTAATTAAAAGTTTCGCATAGAAGAGTATGTTTGTAAAAACTTCATTCTATGCGGAATTTTTTTAAGAAACAATTTCTTTATATTTGTTCTATAAGAAGTATGTGTATCTTCGCTAAAAATAAAAACAGAGTTGAGCTATGAGACAATCTCAAGTTATATTAATAACAGGTGCTTCGTCAGGTTTTGGTAAAATCAGTGCGCAAATGCTGGCAGATAAAGGGTATATTGTGTATGGAACAAGTAGAAACACAGAAAGGATAGACAATAAAGTTACAATTTTGCAAATGGACGTTACAGACAAACAATCTGTATTTCGTACAGTAGAGAGAATCATTTGTGAACAAGGAAGAATTGATGTATTAATTAATAATGCTGGAATTGGAATTAGCGGTGCTTTAGAACTTGCGACTTCTGAAGAAATAAGTATACAAATGAACACGAACTTTTTAGGAGTTGTCTATATGTGTCAGGCAGTATTACCTTATATGAGAGAGGCCCGGAACGGAAAGATTATTAATATCAGTTCTATTGGTGGCAGAATGGGAATTCCTTATCAAGGATTTTATTCTGCTTCCAAATTTGCTGTGGAAGGATATTCTGAAGCATTGGCAATGGAAGTATATCCTTTCAATATACATATCTGCCTGATTGAACCGGGAGATTTCAATACAGGATTTACCGCAAACCGGAATATTTCAAAAAAAACATTACTACATCCGGAATATAGCAACGCATTCACCCAAGCAATGAAAATTATAGAACACGAAGAGATTAACGGAAGTTCTCCCCGAAAATTTGCAAAAGTCCTGTGCAAGTTAGTAGATTATAAACATCCCCCGTTTCGCACACAAGTCGGCGCTTGGAAACAAACTATTTTTTTGCGTTGTAAAAAATGGTTACCAGCTAAATTTACACAAACAGTTCTTCGTTTTTACTATAACATAAAAAAAATGGATTAATTCCTTGCCAAATACATATAAAAAGGAACGGATCCATTATTATCTGTTATGACTTACTGATGTTTATCTATGAGAATCATCAATGGAAGGCCTGTCGGATTAGTAATTTTTGATTAAAATACTAATATTAAAAAGTCTGTTTAATGTAGAATATGATTTATCACTAAACATTTATTAATTCCCTCTTCTTTGTGACAAGCAAAAAATAAAGAAGTTCTCATTTAGCTAGAAATATAAAGCATTATTATAAATACGAAGAAAATATTTTAATGCTTATATCCCAGATTTTTATCACTTCTTTAATTCAAAAAATAGAACTTTGAGTTCTTTATATTGTCGATTTATGTAATTTTTTATAAAGTTCTATGCGAACAGCTCTTTCTTCTGGAGTCAAGCTGGCAGGAAGCTCTATGGTGGTGCGTGCACTTATGGCCACTAGCACCACATCTCCGATTTTCTTTTTATGCTCTTTAAGCATATTTTCCGTCGATTGATAATTGATTTCTGGTTTCATATTTTCTTATTTTTAAAGTTAATAATCCATTTTCTATCTATGTAATCCTAAAGAACTTATTTATATTAGTTCAAAAATTACTTTCCCGATTTATTTTCTAAACAGACATTTATTGCATTTAGACCTTTCGGACCACGTTCAAGATCAAAAGTTACAATATCATTTTCTGCAACGCTCGATTTTACATTGTTTATATGAAAAAAATATTTATCTGTACCTAAAAGATTTTTAATAAAACCGTATCCTTTTGAGGTATTATAAAATTCAATTCTTCCTTTCTGCACTGTAGGTATTTCATCACTTTTTTTGGGAGTAGATATGATTATCTCTTCTTGTTTAATTTCTTCTTTCTTTGCGTTGACTTCCGGTGGAGTTGATGTAATTACTCCATTTTCATCAACATATGCAATCATATCATCAAAGTTTTCTTTGCCGGCTAATTTCCGACTTTCTCTTTTCTTTAATTTTTCTGCTCTACGAGCTAATTTTTTCTTTTCGTTTTCACGTTTGTCACTTGTTATGGATTTTGCCATAGAAATTATATTTTTGGTTTATATTATATAGAATTTAAATTTGTATTAAAGAATATTTCTGTCTATTTATTAAATGTGATAGAATACGTTGATATTCCTATATGTTTTTTTTATACCTTTACTGAATAAATAAGATACCTGTTCAGAAGTATAATCCTTGTAAATATTTGAAAAAATATCTATATATGAAGGAAATACCAAATTATATTTAAAACAATTGGGAAATTAAATAAAAACAGAAGATTCAAATCTTTGGTCTTTATTATTTAATATCTTTTTGAATTATTATAATCGTGTCCTCCTCTGGTCAGGTCTTTGGGTGCGTGGACATGTAATATTTACTGATATAAGCTTTTTGTCCTTCTACTTCGTTTGCCATTTCCACAAAACCAAATCCTCCAGATTTGCTAGTTTCTCTATCTAAAATAACTTTAGCAGAAAGATTTCTCCATAATCTGCAAATAAATTGTTTAAATCAGCATCATTTGTGCCGAAACTTAAACTTGAAATGTAAATGTTCATTTAAAATTTTATCAAATAAATACTAATGTTGGAATGAGAATGGATGATTAAAGAAAAGACCCGCTTAACTTTTATGTTATTAAGAAGAACTATACGATAATGATTCGTACCTCAAACTTATTGACAAAGATAAGTATAATATCAATGAACACTTCAAATATATATCAGTTATTTAGATATTAAAAGCATTGATTGTTATATTTTAATACATAGAATATAGTTATAACCTAAATCCTCTACAAATTACCTAAAATTATTATATTTAGGTAAAGTTGAAGGCAAATGTTGAGGTATTTTCTTTTCAAACGAACCTTTTTATTAGAAAAATGCAAGGAATCGTATTTTTTTTCTACTTTTGCATCACTTTATATTATTAATTATAGATAAACTATGGGTACTACAGCGAAATTGTTGCTCCACTGTCCTGATAAACAAGGTATATTGGCCGAAGTGACGAACTTTATTACGATTAACAAAGGCAATATCGTTTATTTGGATCAATATGTGGATAGAGTTGAAAATGTGTTTTTTATGCGTATTGAATGGGAACTTGAAAGCTTTCTTATCCCGAAAGAAAAAATACATGATTATTTTGCTACGCTTTTCGCTCAAAAATACGACATAAGTTTCCGACTTTATTTTTCGGATGTAAAGCCACGTATGGCCATTTTTGTTTCTAAAATGTCCCATTGTCTTTTTGACATGTTAGCTCGTTATACAGCTGGTGAATGGAATGTTGAAATTCCGTTGATTATTAGTAATCATCCCAACTTAAAACCTGTAGCAGAACGATTTGGAATTCCATTTTATGTATTTCCTATCACGAAAGAGAATAAAATGGAGCAGGAACAAAAAGAACTGGAACTTTTGCGGGAAAACAAAATCAATTTCATAGTGTTAGCACGCTATATGCAAGTTGTATCTGAACAAATGATAGAGGAATATCCGAATCGTATTATTAACATACATCACTCTTTCTTACCTGCATTTGTAGGAGCAAAACCTTACCATGCAGCATTTGTACGGGGTGTAAAGATTATTGGAGCAACGAGTCACTATGTTACAACAGAGTTGGATGCGGGGCCTATTATTGAACAAGATGTAGTACGCATTACCCATAAAGACACTCCGGAAGATTTAGTAAACAAAGGGAAAGATTTAGAGAAAATAGTTCTTTCTAGAGCCGTACAAAAACATATTGAAAGAAAGATATTGGCATATCATAATAAAACTGTGATATTTAATTAAATAATATGAATGTAGCAATTATAAAATATAATGCCGGTAATATTTATTCGGTGGAGTATGCACTCCGTAGATTAGGAGTGGAAGCAAAAATCACGAAGAATATGGAAGAACTACGTCAAGCGGATAAAGTGATTTTTCCGGGTGTTGGGGAAGCGGCTAATACAATGAACTATCTGAAAAATTCGGGATTAGATAAATTTATTAAATCTTTAAAACAACCAGTTTTAGGAATCTGTTTAGGAATGCAATTACTCTGTTCGCATTCAGAAGAAGGTGATGTAGATTGTTTAGGCATTTTTAAAACAGATGTTAAGAAGTTTATGCCAATACAGCATGAAGATAAAGTACCTCATATGGGATGGAATACGATTACTTGTACAAAGAGCCCGCTTTTTAAAGGATTTACCAAGGAGGAATTTGTCTATTTTGTACACAGTTATTATGTGCCGATATGTGCCGATACCGTAGCTGAAACAGATTATATTTTATCATTTAGTGCTGCTTTACATAAAGATAACTTCTATGCTACCCAGTTCCATCCGGAAAAAAGTGGTAGTGTGGGAGAACGTATATTGAAAAACTTTTTAAGTATTTGATAAATATGATTGAAATAATTCCTGCCATAGATATTATTGAAGGCAAATGTGTTCGTTTGTCACAAGGAAATTATGAAAATAAGATTGTCTATAATGAGAATCCATTGGAAGTAGCCAAAGAACTTGAGGCTTACGGAATTCATCGATTGCATATAGTAGATTTAGATGGAGCAAAGTCTAGACATATTGTCAATTATCGTATATTGGAACAAATTGCAAGCCGTACATCTTTGGTTATTGATTTTGGAGGAGGAATTAAAAGTGATGAAGATTTATTAATAGCCTTTGAAAATGGTGCTCAAATGGTAACTGTGGGCAGCGTAGCGGCTAATGAACCACAACTCTTTCTTTCCTGGTTGGCAAAATATGGAAATGATAAAATAATTCTTGGAGCAGATGTAAAGAATGGAATGATTTCTATAAATGGATGGTGTGAAGAAAGCAAACAAGAATTGATCCCTTTTTTAGCCAACTATATTAAGAAAGGTGCAAAAAAAGTTTTATGCACAGATATTAGCCGTGATGGCATGCTAAAAGGTCCTGCTATAGAATTGTACAAAAGCATAATGAAACAATATCCCTCTATCCATTTGATTGCAAGCGGAGGAGTTAGTTCTATCGAAGATATTCGTGAACTTAATAATGCCGGAATTCCAGCGGTTGTATTTGGAAAAGCTTTTTATGAAGGACGCATTACATTAAAAGAGCTGAATAAATTAATTGAAAGTTTGAACGAAGAAAACACGGAAGAATAATGTTGGCAAAAAGAATCATTCCCTGTCTGGATATCAAAGACGGGCAAACTGTAAAAGGAACAAATTTCATTAACTTACGCCAAGCTGGTGATCCAGTGGAACTAGGACGTATGTATAGTGAACAAGGTGCCGATGAGCTGGTTTTCCTGGATATTACTGCCAGTTATGAGGGACGTAAAACATTTACGGACTTGGTAAGACGTGTGGCTGCAAATATTAATATTCCCTTTACCGTTGGAGGAGGTATTAATGAGCTAAGTGATGTCGGCCGTCTTTTGGAAGCTGGTGCTGATAAAGTTTCCATAAATTCTTCAGCTATTCGTAACCCTCAATTAATTAATGAGGTAGCTTCGCATTTTGGTTCGCAGGTATGTGTTGTGGCTATCGATGCTCGTCGGACAGATGTTGGTTGGAAATGCTATTTAAATGGAGGAAGGATTGAAACAAATAAATATTTGTTCGATTGGGCTAAAGAATGCAATGACAGAGGTGCCGGAGAGATACTTTTTACAAGTATGAATCATGATGGAGTGAAGACGGGATATGCTAATGAGGCTTTGGTGACGCTTACAGAATTGTTAACTATACCGGTTATTGCTTCAGGTGGTGCAGGAAAACCAGAACACTTTAGAGATGTTTTTTTAACAGGAAAAGCTGATGCTGCATTAGCGGCCAGCGTTTTTCATTTCGGAGAAATCAAAATTCCCGAATTAAAACAGTATCTTTGCAGCTATAATATTAATATAAGATTATAAGAACAAGAGCAATATAATTAAGAAAATGGAATTAGATTTTGAAAAAATGGGCGGTTTGATTCCTGCTATCATACAGGATAACCGTACACAAAAAGTGTTAATGCTCGGCTTCATGAATAAAGAAGCTTATAAAAAAACCGTGGAAACAGGTAAAGTAACCTTTTATAGTCGTACCAAACAACGATTGTGGACAAAAGGTGAAGAAAGTGGAAACTTTTTAAACGTGGTATCTATCCATGAGGATTGTGACCATGACACTTTACTAATTAAAGTCCATCCCCTTGGTCCGGTGTGTCATACAGGTACTGATACTTGTTGGGGAGAAACCAATGAAGCAGATATTTTATTCTTTACCTATTTGCAAGATTTCATTTGTAAACGATACGAAGAAATGCCAGAAAAATCTTATACAACCTCCTTATTTAAGGATGGAATAAACAGAATGGCACAGAAAGTGGGAGAAGAAGCTGTTGAAACTGTAATTGAAGCCACTAACGGAACAGAAGACCGTTTAATATATGAAGCTTCTGACCTAATTTATCATCTTATTGTATTGCTCACCTCTAAAGGATTGCGTATAGAAGATTTAGCTCGTGAATTAAAAAGACGGCATAAATAATAAATGAAAAAAGAGGAATGCTAATCAATTACCAAAACGTAGTAATCTGTCAGCAAGAACATGAAGTACTTTCAGAAGTAAATTTCCAGATAAACAAAGGTGAGTTTGTCTATCTTATAGGAAAAGTTGGTTCTGGAAAAACAAGTTTGTTAAAAACTTTCTACGGAGAACTTTACATTGAATCTGGAGATACCACAGAGGTTCTCGGATACAATATGCAGACGATTAAACGGAAATATATTCCGGACTTACGCCGCAAGTTGGGTATTGTATTCCAGGATTTTCAATTATTAACAGACCGTACGGTTTCCGCAAATCTGGAATTTGTATTAAGAGCTACGGGATGGAAGAAAAAATCAGAGATAAAAAATCGTATCGATGAAGTATTGGATTTGGTAGGTATGGGTACAAAAGGTTACAAGTTTCCTCATGAATTATCCGGAGGCGAACAGCAACGCATTGTTATTGCGCGAGCGATTTTGAACTCTCCGGAAATAGTTCTGGCGGATGAACCTACCGGGAATCTGGATGAAGAGACCGGACATCAGATTGTTGAACTCTTACGTCATATCAGCGCTAAGGGCTCAGCTGTTATCATGACAACACATAATTTACAATTAATTTGGAAATATCCAGGTATTGTTTATCGTTGCGATTGTCATCGGATAAAGGATGTCTCACAAGAATTTTATCGATAAACATTAATCATTAAAATAAAAAGCAAAATGAAAGTTTTAAAGTTTGGAGGAACATCTGTTGGTTCAGCACAAAGAATGAAAGATGTTGCCAAATTAATAACCGATGGAGAGAAGAAAATTGTAGTGTTATCGGCAATGTCCGGCACGACCAATACGTTAGTGGAAATCTCGGATTATTTATATAAAAAAAATCCGGAAGGTGCTAATGAAATTATTAATAATTTAGAAGCTAAATATAAGAAACATGTAGAAGAACTTTTCTCAACTGAAGAATATAAAAAGAAAACATTAGATCTCATCAGAGAGGAATTTGATTTTATTCGTTCTTATACAAAAGATTTGTTCACGCTTTTCGAAGAGAAAGTAATATTGGCACAGGGAGAAATTATTTCCACTAATATGGTTACCAATTATTTGCAGGAACAACGAGTCAACGCCGTATTAATTTCGGCTCTTGAATACATGCGTACTGACAAAAATGCAGAGCCTGATCCAATATATATAAAAGAGAAACTAAAAGTGCAACTCGAAAAATATCCGGATGCCGATATTTATATTACACAAGGATTTATATGCCGGAACGCTTATGGAGAGATCGATAATCTACAACGAGGCGGCAGTGATTATACAGCCTCATTAATTGGTGCTGCTGTTAATGCTTCGGAAATTCAAATTTGGACAGATATTGATGGTATGCATGACAATGACCCCCGTATAGTGGACAAAACTTCTCCAGTTCGTCAATTACAATTTGAAGAGGCTGCAGAGTTAGCTTATTTTGGAGCAAAGATACTCCACCCTACTTGTATCCAACCGGCTAAATATGCCAATATCCCCGTCCGTTTGTTAAATACAATGGAACCTTCTGCTCCAGGCACACTCATTTCTAACGATACGGAACATGGAAAAATCAAGGCTGTAGCTGCGAAGGATAATATTACAGCTATTAAAATCAAATCAAGCCGTATGTTGTTAGCTCATGGTTTTCTACGTAAGGTTTTTGAAATTTTTGAGAGTTATCAGACTTCTATCGATATGATCTGTACGTCGGAGGTCGGAGTTTCAATGTCTATTGATAATACAAAACATTTACAAGAGATAGTGAATGATTTGAAAAAATATGGAACCGTTACAGTAGACAGTGATATGTGCATTATCTGTGTTGTGGGTGATTTAACATGGGAAAACGTTGGTTTTGAAACGCAGGCACTTTATGCCATGAGAGAAATACCTGTTCGTATGATTTCATATGGAGGTAGCAATTACAACATTTCTTTCCTAATCAAAGAAGAGGATAAGAAACGTGCATTGCAATCTCTCAGCGATACTTTATTTAACCATTAATTAATTCTATATGAAAGGTAATTTTCCAATTGATAAATTTCAAAATGTTCAGACACCATTTTATTATTACGATACAAATATATTACGAGAAACATTAAATAAAATTAATCGGGAAGTAGAAAAGTACACAAACTTTTGTGTGCATTATGCCGTAAAGGCCAATGCAAATGATAAAGTTCTTTCGGTGGTTCGCGAAAGTGGACTTGGTGCCGATTGTGTAAGTGGAGGTGAGATTAAAGCAGCGGTTAAAGCTGGCTTTCCTACTAATAAAATAGTATATGCTGGCGTAGGGAAGTCCGATTGGGAGATTAACTTAGGACTTGATTATAATATCTTTTGCTTTAATGTCGAATCTATTCCAGAGTTAAATATTATCAACGAGTTAGCGGCAGCTAAAGGTAAAGTAGCTAATGTGGCATTTCGTATTAACCCTAATGTTGGTGCTCATACTCATACCAATATCACTACTGGGCTGGCTGAAAATAAATTCGGTATCAGTTTGGAAGATATGGACAAAGTAATTGATATGGCTCTGACTTTAAAGAATGTGAAGTTTATAGGCTTGCATTTCCATATAGGCTCACAAATATTAGATATGGGTGACTTTATAGCTCTATGCAATCGTGTCAATGAATTACAAAATAAGTTATGTAATCGTCAGATTATTGTGGAGCACATTAACGTCGGTGGCGGATTAGGTATTGATTATCAGCATCCCAATCGACAACCGATACCCGATTTTGCAACATACTTTGCTACCTATAGGAAACATCTAAAATTACATTCTAAACAGACGTTGCATTTTGAATTAGGACGTTCTGTCGTTGGACAATGTGGAAGTTTAATAACAAAAGTACTGTATGTAAAACAAGGGGCTCACAAACAATTTGCAATAGTCGACGCAGGGATGACTGACTTAATCCGTCCGGCTTTATATCAGGCCTATCATAAAATAGAGAATATAACTTCTGATGCTCCCGTAGAAGCCTACGACGTGGTAGGACCTATTTGTGAATCGTCGGATGTATTTGGTAAAGCCATTGATTTGAATCAAGTAAAACGCGGAGACTTATTAGCTATTCGTTCAGCCGGTGCATATGGCGAAATCATGGCCTCAAGTTATAATTGCCGAACTTTGCCGAAAGGATATATTTCAGAAGAAATGGTTTAGATGTTTTTATAAAACAATCATTTCTTAATAATAAGAAGCATGGAATTTTTTAGTTTGACACACTTGGAATGCTCTCTGTTAATCGGACTAGAAGCATTTTTTCTTATACAATTATTCTATTATATAATTCTTTATAACAGAATACATAAACACCATGTTGCGGATAAAAATGGGAAATTGAAATATACAGATACTTATGCTCCATTGTCTGTTATTATTTCAGCTAAAGATCAAGCCAAGTGTTTGAAGATAAATTTACCTTTAATATTAGAGCAAAACTATCCTCAATATGAAGTGATTGTAGTGAATGATGGATCAGTAGATGATACGGAAGAAGTATTAAAATTATTTGAGAATAAATATTCTCATCTTTATCATACTTTCACACCGATAACAACGCGTTATGTCAGTCGTAAGAAACTTTCTTTGACGCTCGGTATCCGTGCTGCTAAATATGACTGGCTCGTCTTTACGGAGCCTTATTGTTATCCTGAAAGTAAAGATTGGCTAAAATCTCTAGCTCGCAATTTTACTACGGATACTGATATTGTATTGGGATATAGCAATTATGCGAAAGAAAAAAGTTGGTTTAACCGAAAGATTACATTTGATCTTTTATTTCACTCTTTACGTTTCCTAGGCTGTGCCTTATTAAAATATACCTATATGGGACTGGGTACCAACTTAGCTTATCGTAAAGAATTATTTTATCGGAATAAAGGATATTCTTCTCATCTGAACTTGCTACGAGGAGAGGACGATTTGTTTGTAAATCAAATTGCTACACATAATAACACACGTGTAGAATGTAGTAAAAATAGTATTATAAGAATATTACCTCCGAAATATAAGAAAATGTGGGTGGAAAATAAAGTAGAACATGTGGCGACGGGATGCCAATATAAGGGCTTACAACGCTTAATGATGGGATTTGAAAGTTTCAGTCGCTATATTTTTTTGCTAGGTTGTCTTTTCCTTTTACTATATGCCATATATTATCAACGTTGGCTTATAGGAATTATAACCTTGATATTATGGTCAATACGCTATGTATACCAACTGTTTGTTTTTCAAAATACTTCTAAGGATTTGAAAGAACGTCGCTATACAGCATCCCTCCTATTCTTTGATTTATTACAACCTCTCTGGAACTTTCGTTATAAATTGATTTGGTTATTCCGTCGAAAAAGTGATTTTATACTAAAATGATTTTATGCTTTTACATCCTATTTTATTATATATAGATATACTCATAGCTTCTTAAAGCTTTTTTCATTTAACTATTTAGGTAGCTATAAATAGTTCTGCTTTAATACTACTTTCATTTATTGTCCTATCTCTAATATAGAGATAGGACTTTTTTAATAAGTACTACAATGGCTATCGCAAATTGTAACATACACGTAGAAATTATATTACTTTTTAGATGTGAAATCATTGAAAAAGAATCTAATTAAGTTTTCTTTTTACCTCTCTTGTGGTTTCATTATAGTTTTTCTTTACCTCTTTTTTTACCTGTTTAGCTCCGTCTTTAACATCCCTTTTAGTTTCATTCCAGACATCTTTTGCTTTGTCAGCTCCTTCTTCCATCTTGTCCGAAGCTTTATCTAATGCGTGATTAACAGATTCTTTAGCATTCTCCATACGTTGATTCACCTTATTCTGATCACGCTTACTACAAGATATTTGAGATAAAGTACAAATAGAAACAATAGATACAAATATCAACTTTTTCATATTCTCTTAGTATTAAATATATGTTTTAAATAAAAATATTTTTTCATGATTCCCGGTCTGAGATTTATAAATCGATCAACCGGGAATTCATGAGTAAAATACATTTTACGGAACAATTTTATCATTTTCTTGTCCGATTTCTTACTTGAGGCTATTGTCATGCAATTCTTAAAAGAGGTATTGCATTCTTTTGCAATAGTATCCTTTTTGCTTCTTCTTGTTTTTTTCTGTTTTTATAGTCATAATTCTATAAATTAAAAATCAAACAAAAATTAAAGGAAAACTATTTACTTCCTGTCCTCTTTTTTCTCTTGGCATGTACAACACCAACTCATATTTTCTTTCGGAGTAGCAGACAATACTTCACTACTACGTAACATTGCAAGTTCCTCATCCATTTGACGAACATCCTTCTCCGTACGAGGCGTTCCTTCAGGTTCCCGGTTTAATAGCCCATCTGTCTTTCTAACTTCTTCTAATGGATTTTCAATGTATTGCCATTCTTCTTTTAATCGGGTACTTTCACCTTCATTCCACGGTCCGCGAGCATCATTGCCTTTTGACATGTTGAAATAAAGATTACTATATTTTGGAGATGTTTGGAATACACCAGGAGGGAAATTAGGTTGAATGGTTTCCAGTGCCGCTTCAAACTGTTGAAAGTGAGTAACTTCACGTGTCATCAAAAAAACAAGCGTCTCTTTAACCAATGGATCATCCGTTAGTGGAATAAGATTTTCATAGCTGATTTTAGCACGAGCTTCACCTGCCATATTAGAACGGAGGTCTACTGTAAGCTCGGCATTAGCTGAAATATAAGTAGCACACCAAGGATTCCCATTGCTATCTGTCAGCATTGGGCTACCAGGAGTACATACTAAAAAGTGGGGATTGGTAAAGGCCTGATGAATGAGGTCTTCCTTAGCGGCTTTACCACTCATCATCATATGAAGTGGTGAATCCTTAACCACATCCTTCATTTCACCGTTTATCGGCCCTAAAAGCATCTGGATGGTAGCTCCTACAATTTCAAGATGTGAGAACTCTTCTGTAGCGATATCCATAAGCATATCATATTTATCCGGATAAGGATTATGACAACTGAAAGCCTGAACAAAATATTGTAAGGCTGACTTTAATTCTCCATTAGCGCCACCAAATGCTTCGAGCATTACCCGTGCGAAACGTGGATCGGGCTGGGATACTCGGGCATTGAATTGTAAATCTTTTACATGATAAAACATAACTCATTCCTTTTTAATTAATAATCGGGTTATTTATAGATGTACATCTTTTTCCAGTTCATATATAGTATGTTCCGGTAATTTAACAACCTAACAAAGCTCGTTGGGGATAGGTCATGCTTTTCTTTTTTTTTGCAACTTTTTATAGCCTGTCAACGGTAAAATTGTGAAAATAAAATTGTTGTTAAATTTCTAATTTATCCAGTTCTTTAAGAAAGCTTTTAATATAACAGCAATCTCTATCACATATTTTTTTAGTGCCTATTTTAGAACGTGTATGTTTCATACATCTATTTCCAAATAAATGAATACACCGTAACCGATATGCTTCAATAGCCAATGCTCTTTCTTTTAAACAACCTTCAGAATAAGCAGCTAGACACAATTCATATACTTCTTTGTGAGAGCCATTACTTATCTCCAAAAATCTTTTTTGAAAAAGAATTTCCCATTTCATAATTTTTCCTTTTTATTATTTAAAGAAATTAGGTGATAAATAAAAACAAGGTAACTTTTTTATATAAATACCATAAGTACTGATAATACTCAATTTATCACCCCTTATTACCTCTTGAACGAAATAATGATTCTGTTTATTCCTAATAAGGAGAATTCGTGAAATTTGAATAATACTACGCCATCAAAGAAATTAAGTTTAAAACATTTTTCTTCTTTATCTATCAACCTATTTTTAATTCTTTTAAGTAACAACACGTAATTAATAATAGGTTATATTGTTTTTATTTTTTGAAACTTTTTATGGGGTAAAAACGATAGACCTTTTAAAGTGCAAATGTTGTTAATTAGAAATTCTTTATTCGAACTATTTTTCATTAAGTCTTGTTTCTCTGAAAAATGCTGAAAGATAGTTTTCTTGACGTAATTATAAACCTTTAATTTAAAGCGTATGACTTTTATTTGGTACATTATTATTGGAATTATTGCCGGATTTATTGCTGGCAAAATCATGAGAGGAGGCGGTTTCGGAATCTTCATCAATTTACTGGTAGGTATTATAGGTGGCCTTTTAGGCGGCTGGGTTTTCGGCTTGTTTGGAATAGTTACTGCCGGAATTCTAGGTAATCTTATCACATCAATTGTGGGTGCCGTCCTATTGTTATGGATTGTTTCTTTATTCAGAAGACCCCGCGTTTCCTGAATCCTATTGTTTTAATTCTTTAAAATAAAATTAATTATGGAAAGTAAATGTTCAAATTTCTGGATTGGACTAGGATTAGGTTCTATCCTTGGAGCGGTTATTTATCGTTGTTGCCAGACTTCTAAAGCAAAACAGCTGAAAGCAAAAGTTTCTCACGCCTTACATATGGCTGCAGATGAAACAGAAGATTTTGTGGATTCGGCTAAAAACAAAGCTATGAATGCTGGAGCAGTGGTAGCCGATAAAGTAGCTGACAAAACTTTTGATGTAGCCGAAAAGGCTGATGAAATGAAGAATAAGGTTCACACCTTCGCTGATAATGCGAAGAAGTAAACAAGTTAGTTCTTCACCAGGGAGGGAACACGGAATGTATTTCTAGTTTGACCCTCCCTGTATTTATTTGTTTTACAAATCAAATTATCTAAAAACTTGAATTATGAAAAAGTTATTTTTATTCATTGCCACTATCCTGACGGCAATTGCAACAAATGCACAATCGCTAAAAGGCGAAAGTTCTATTTTGGGAAATCTGGGATATCAATCTAATTATGAAAGATTTGGTTTGGCTGTCCAAGGGCGTTATGTTATAGCAAATAATCTTCGTATAGCTCCTGATGTGACATTCTTTTTTCCAAAAGATAAAGTAACCGGACTAGATGTGAATGTTAACTTTCACTATATTTTCAATTTTAGTGAAGATGGACAAGGATTTTCTGTATATCCCCTTGCTGGATTCGGCATGCAGAATAATTTTTATGGTGACAAAACCATTGAAGTAAATGGTGAAAGCGTGAAAGAGGATCGTGATAATAAATCTAAGTTCGCCTTTAATTTAGGTGGTGGTATCTCCCTTCCTTTATCGGCTCGTAGCTATTTGAATGCCGAAGCAAAATTCATGTTTGCAGATGAGGACAATTTAGTGATTATGATTGGATACGGCTATAGATTCTAAGTGAATTTAAAGGAATTATCGCTTCTCTCGGGAAACAAGAAGGAATACTTCGTTTATATTTTGACTATTATTCCTCTAATAACTGAATGAAGTGATAACTCCTTTAATTCTTTTACCTCCTGATAAGCCCAAGCAATACCTCCTTAAAACCATACTTGAATTATAAATTATACCCGAAAATAACTATGGAAGAAAATAGATGTCAGAGGATAACAAAGTCTCCTTCCGTAAAGGAGCATTTAGATTCAGAATGTGAGTGGATTTTTGGCGGTAAAGCTAAAAAAGAAAAATGTGGTGCTTATGGAGTTTTCACAGTTACTAATAATTTAACTAAATATACAAAAGCTGCACTTTTTGATCAAACAGGAAAGAAGACTCATGTTTTCCTTACTTTTTCAGAAGTTGATGAATGTATGGAGGATCAAAGTATAGGACGGTGTGTCTGTATTTGTTCTATTAGATTTCATACAAAAGATGGAATTTGGGATTTAGTTGGTTGTAACCATCCCGTTTCTTTTACATGTCATCCGCAAATATATCATAACTATATCTCATCTAAAAGGTTATCAGTAGAGAATAATAGGTTGAATCTTGTGGATAAATGGACTGCTTGGTCAGCCCTTCCTGATTCTCTTCATCAAATAATGTTTCTAATGGGAGATCGGGGTATTCCTCGAGACTATCGTCACATGCATAGTTTTGGTTGTCTTACTTACCGCTTTATTAATAATAAGAACCAACGCTTTCTAGGAAAGTTTCATTTGTTAACTCAACAAGGCATTTTAAACTTCACAAGAAGAGAAGCTTTAAAAATAGATATAGGACGGTATAGATTTGCCCAACGTGATTTATATGACAACATAAAAAGAGGAAACTATCCTAAATGGAGAATGTATCTCCAGCTAATGCCTGAAGAAGATGCAGATAAATGTACTTTTGACCCGTACGACCCTACTAAAGTTTGGCCACATAATAAATATCCCCTTATAGAAGCTGGTATCTTGGAACTACATCGTAATTTGGAAAACGATTCAGTAGAAGTACACTGTTCTAATTTATGTCCTTTTAATCTAATACCAGGTATTGAAATTCCTCAATTTAGAAATATCAATCACAATAAATCAGATCATTATTTGCAACCAGGGATTTTCTTTCGCCTACAATGCATAGAGGCTCAACAAAGATTTATCCATAATATAATTGTAGAACTGGCGCTAGTTCCAGAATACATCCGAATTAGAGCCATAGCACGTTTTTATCAAGCAGATGAATATTGTGGAAAAGAAATTGCAAAAAAATTGCAGATGGAAATGAAATTTATTTTGAAAGAAATTGAATGGCAAAAAAAGATGGAAATGAAAATAGTATATTGAAAAATGTATAACTTTTAAATAAAAAGATTATGTTGGAACGAGAAATTTGGGGAAATACTATAGAAACTTGGTGTATTTCCATTCTTATATTTTTAGGAGCGATTGTTATTGTAAAACTATTAACATTATTCAGTAAAAGGATTCTTAAACCCTTCATTAACCGAACTGCTAATAAATTGGATGATATCATTTATTATTCTTTAGAACCGCCTATAAAGTTTGCTGTTATACTACTGGGTATCTGGATAGCAATTCACAGGCTTGTATATCCGGATGATTTTGTAGAAATAGTTGACAAAACATATCGAATTCTAATAATTTTGGACATTACATGGATTTTTGCCCGTTTATTTGGAGGATTATTACAGAATTATCGAGGATTAAAGGTAAATGGACAGCTGACTAAAATGATGCCAGTTATTAAACGAGCTATTTTGGTTATTGTCTGGATACTTGGTATTGTAATGGCTTTGAGTAATATCGGAGTGAATATCAGTGCCTTACTTGGTACTTTAGGGATTGGAGGTATTGCATTCGCTTTAGCTGCACAAGATACAGTAAAGAATGTCTTCGGAGCATTTACTATTTTTACAGACAAACCTTTTAGCATAGGGGATACAATTAATGTAAATGGGTTTGAGGGAACAGTAGTTGATGTAGGTGTCAGAAGCACTAAAATACAAGGATATGACAGACGTATAACTACTTTTCCCAATTATAAGATTACAGATGCTTCTATCATTAATATTTCTTCCGAACCCATGCGACGAGTAACAGTAAAGTTAGGATTAACATATGATACAACATACGAAAAAATGAAGGAAGCTCTAGATATATTAAGAACTATACCACAAAGGATAGATTATGTGTCTACTAATCCTTCAGATATTACAGCTTATTTTTCAGACTATACGGATTCAGCACTTGTTATCACTTATTTTTATTATATTGAGAAAAAAGGAGATTTGTTAAAAGTTATGTCTGATATGAATATAGAAATACTAGCATCTTTTAATAAAGCAAAACTAAACTTTGCTTTTCCCACACGTACGATTCATATCCAAAATTATAATTCGAGTGACAGTCAAGGCAAACAGGAGTATGATAAAGCACAAGAAAATAAAGACATTCAAAAATGAAAATAGTTTTAAGAATCTTTTTTAACAGATGTCCGGAAATCATTTAATAACTTAATTCGGTGTCCGGCATCTGCTTTCAACATTTGATTTATAAAATGGGAAAGTTTTAAAGAATTGACTTCTAAAAAACCAATCCGTATAAAAATGGCTCGTAAGCCTTCTTGTGCATAGAGTTTGTCAAAACGATTAAACCATGTTGGTTGGATTATATTAGATTTATAATTCCTGTCAAGTAAAAGACGTATGAAATATTGACCTCTATAATAAAATTCATCCACATAACGGATGGCATCCCATTCGATCTCCTCATGAATACCTGATGTTTCAATAATTCCATTCTCAGTCAAAATAATATAAGGGGTTTTATCAATCCAACTACCTATGCCAAATATTACGCATAAAATAGCAAAAATAGTAATACACCATCCTATTAAATTATTGTTTGTATACTGAAAGAATAACCCACCGGCTACGACAAGCAACAAACCTGAGGCAGTTATAATCACTGCTTTCTTTCTAGATTTATAAATTATAATTTTATTCATTGTATATTATTTAATTATTATATTTTGCATTCCTAAACTAGTTAAAGAGATAATATAAGAAAACAAATATGAAAAACATCAGTTTATTAGCAGTAAATTAAATCTGCTTATTTATTGTCAAGAAACAAAAGTATATATACGTTCATTAACTTTGAGACTGATATGAAGTTAAAAGTAAAGAATCGGAAAACAAATTAAAATATATTTTGTTAAAGAATAAGTATAAAAAATACAATGAAAATTAGAAAATATGATTGGATTTATAATTTGGGCTATTGGCCTAGTATTGACTGTTAAAGCGGTTATTGAGGTATGGCGTATACCTGCAACTCCAGAAAAGAAATTAATCGTTGTTGTGCTGATTATCATAACCAATTGGCTTGGGTTACTTTTTTATTATTTTTGGGGAAGAAATCATTTAGCCGAGTGGTTGAAATAAAATTGCGAAAAAAATATATGAGGGTGAAGTAGAATCACAGATATCACCCTCATATTTAATTAAATAAACAAACAACTAAATCAAAGATCTTTTTGAAATTAAATTCATTCTTTCTTCACCCAAACAGCTATATTACGGGCTGCAACAGAAAAATTTCCATTTCCGTCTTCATCCAATGTAACTTCTTCTGGAATGCTTCCGGTTATCTCATGCCAGACTTCACCTTTATGTTCTGCACCTAATCCCATCGTTTTACTACCTGCTTCATCGTTTGACATTAAGAAAACCAAACCAGAATTGGGGTATTCCTTTTCTCCCATACGAATGAACCCTATTGTAGATGGATGATCAAAATATTCAATTTGCTCCCCATAAGCATATTTTCGTCTTGCATCTAACAAAATATTAAGTATTTTAGTGTGAGGAGATTTTTCTCCTTTCATTCCATAATAATCTCCATAAAATAAACAAGGATAACCATCTTTCATCAATAAAATCAAACCATATGCTAATGGTTTGAACCAATCCTGGATTTGAGATTCTAAAGAGCTTCCCTTTTGCGAGTCATGATTATCTACAAAAGTAACAGCCAATTCGTTATGATGTTCAACCAAAGTGTTTTTAAGAATATTACGTAAATCATACTCTTTTCCTTCTTGTGATGCTTGAAACATATTGTAATGTAAGGGAACATCGAATAAATTAACTTTATGACCAACGGATTCGATATATGCATCCAAGGTCTCCATGTCTCCGTTCCAATACTCACCTACTGCATAAAAATTGTCCCCTCTTTCGCTTCTAACGGCATCCAAAAATTGTGCAATAAACTTATCCTTCATATGCTTAATTGCATCCAAACGCATTCCATCAAGGTTTAGTTCGTTAGAAACCCATTTTCCCCACCTATCCAATTCGGATACTACTTCTGGATGATCTAAATCAATATCGTTACAGATTAAAAAATCGTAGTTCCCATTTTCACTATCTACGCCCTTACTCCACTCTTTTCCTTCTCCTTGTATTTGAAAAATGCCACTACGCTTTTGGGCATCATCAAAACCGGTTCCAGAGAAATGATACCAATGCCATTTGAAATCTGAATATTTGTCTTGGCGTCCATGAAAACTATACCCAGTCCAACCTTGTATCTCAAAGGGGTCACTTAATGGCTTTTCTCTATCATTAGGATCAACCTCTACAACCATGAATTTTTCCGTAAAATCGCCCCCAGCTTTATGATTCAACACAACATCCAGATAAACTGAAATATGATTTTTATGTAGTTCCTCAATCATTTCTTTCAATTCATCTATTGTTCCATACTTTGTTCTTACAGTCCCCTTTTGTTCAAATTCACCCAGATCATACAAATCATAAGTAGCATATCCTTCATCTTGCTGCTCGTCAGCTTTGTAAGCAGGTGGAATCCAGACTGCAGTTACACCAATATCGTGAAGATGTGAAGCATCTTCCTTTAATTGTTTCCACAATTTACCATCATTTGGCAGATTCCATTCGAAATACTGCATCATAACACCATTTTCCATAATCTAATATTTTTAGTACCAATACCTAACAAAAGTGATAAATAAATAGTTCTTTACATCCTTCATTCCTGGTCCCTTAAATATTCTTATTTAGTGACTCTAATATCGAAATTTTTGATTTTTAAATTGTTTCATAAATCAAAAGACTTAATAAAGTATTAATTTGCAAAGCGTATTTGTTTAACTTTATAAAATATAATAGCATGGAAAAAAACAATAATCAATCATCCACAGAACAACTGAACTCGTATGACAAATATCCATATTACGATGGAAGCGATTTGGAATTAGTGTATTCTCCCGAACAATCGTCTTTTACTCTGTGGGCTCCTACTGCAAATAAAGTTCGCTTGAACCTATATTCCTCCGGTGAGAATGGATCACCTGAAGAACAATTAGAAATGAATCCTGCTGAAGAAGGAGTTTGGCGAATAAATATAGAACGCGATTTAAAAGGAACTTTTTATACGTTCCAAATAGAAAAAGACGGAAATTGGTTAGACGAAACCCCTGGCATTTGGGCTAAAGCAGTCGGTGTCAATGGTAATCGTGCTGCTATAATCGACTGGAATGAAACAAATCCCGAAAATTGGGAATCAGATAAGGCACCTGAATTACATATGTATTCTGATATTATTCTATATGAATTACACCATCGAGATTTCAGTATTGCACCAAATTCAGGAATTAAAAATAAAGGAAAATTTTTAGCTTTGACCGAAAGCGGAACTAAAACACCGGAAGGAAAATCATCAGGACTAGATCATTTAAAAGAACTTGGCGTAACGCATATTCATATTTTACCATCTTTTGATTTTGCGACAGTAGATGAAACAAAACTGGATGAAAATAATTACAACTGGGGATATGATCCAAAAAATTATAATGTGCCTGACGGAAGTTATTCCACCGATCCTGCTAATCCAGTGGTGCGTATCCGAGAATTTAAAGAAATGGTAAAATATTTACATCAGAACGGATTTCGTATTGTTCTGGATGTCGTTTACAATCATACAGCTTCAACCGACCATTCCAATTTTAATCTAACTGCTCCCGGATATTTTTATCGACAAAATTCGGATGGTTCTTACTCGAATGGTTCTGGATGCGGAAACGAAACGGCTTCTGAACGAGAGATGGTAAGACACTATATCATTGAATCTGTCAAATTTTGGGCGAAAGAATATCATATCAATGGATTCCGTTTTGATTTAATGGGTATTCATGATATTGAAACAATGAACCGTTTAAGAGAAGAGTTATTGAAAATTGATCCTACTATTTTTATATACGGAGAAGGATGGATAGCAGCTGATTCCCCATTACCTCCAGAACAACGAGCCGTCAAAGAGAATATTAATAAAATGGAGGGTATAGCTGTATTCTGTGACGATTTTAGAGATGGTGTTCGAGGAAGTACTTTTGACGAACACAGTGCCGGATATGCATCGGGAAACATTAATGGCCATTATGAGTCTGTAAAATTTGGTATTGTAGGAGGTACGGAACATCCGCAAGTAGATTACAACGGTTTGCTTTATAGTTCAAAACCCTATGCAGCAGCCCCCTCACAAGTAATCAATTTTGTATCTTGTCATGATGGATATACACTAGTGGATAAATTAAAATTGTCGGTACAGGGTGAACAGGCAGAAAACGAATTAGTTCCAATAGTTAAATTGGTAAACACAATATTGCTCACAGCACAAGGCGTACCTTTTATTCGCGGCGGAGAAGAAATCATGCAGGATAAACAAGGAGAACCTAATAGTTTTCAATCGCCCGATGAAATTAATCAAATCGATTGGTCTCTGAAAACCAAGAACTTTGATGTATTTCAATATATAAAAGAATTAATCACACTTCGAAAAGCACATCCGGCCTTCCGTATTCCTACAACGGAGGGAATACAACAATGGCTTCGATTTTTAGATACAGGAGATTCCGGTGTAATTGCCTATACTTTAGGAGAACATGCGAATGGAGATGAATGGAAAGAGATTTTTGTAGCTTATAATGGTAACCGACATCCAGCTGATATCTCCATTCCGGAACAGGAATGGATAGTGGTCTGCCGAAACGGGCAAATAAACCTGAACAGTCAAGATCTGATATCTGGAGGAAATACTCAAATTTCTGCTTCTTCTGCCCTCATATTATATAGAAAATAAAATAAAAATATTGAGAGAACTCTATATAATTCTCTCAATATTTCTTTTTACTAACATCAAAAATTTGTCGCGATAGATTTCTATTCTTGATTTACCTATTTCCGTTGTGATAGCGTGCCGATCTTTGGAACATAAAATTTGTAATGTGATGAATAAATAAGCAAGTAATTATTATAATTGAATGCATATATCCATAATTTATAAATTAATTGTACCCTACTTTATAAAACATCTAGTCAATATAGATTATATTTAATCACTTAACTTCTTCAGTAATTCATCCTTTTTCACTATAATATAATTCATCTTTTTCAACTATTCCTACCGCTATTAAAGTATTGGAATATTATATGCTAATTTAAAAAAGATTGCTTTAAAATGATCTAACATGTATATATTAATTTTCATTTTTCCCAATACTTAATTTATTAATCATTACTTCTCAACAAATTAATCCTGTGTTCATAAATGTTCTATACTAGTCATTAATAGCATAATTTAATTAAAGAGCTTCAGTGTAGTTACTATTTTAAAGAAGATTTCTTAATGGTAATTTTCTTTACGATTAATTTTAGATATTACAAAAAACTTTTACTCTCGATTTTGTTTTTAATTGGTACAATTTAAGACATCAATGTTATAACGGCGTAATATTGGACTAATATATAAAACAACAGATTTAAATTAATAATATATGATGAACTTAAAATTTAACAAGTTAAGGACGTTTAGGGTTCGCAAACTGACAGTAACTCTATTATGTGTAGCCGGAGTCTGGAATACGTGCCAGTCACAGAATATAGGCATTAAAACTAATTTATTGTATGATGTAACTACTACTTTAAATCTTGGAGTAGAGTTTGGACTCGGTTCCAAAACAACGATGGACATATCCGGCAACTATAACCCTTGGAAGTTCCATGAATTCCGTCTTAAACATTTCTTAGTACAGCCGGAATGGAGATATTGGACTTGTGAAAAATTTAACGGTCACTTTTTCGGCATACATGGTTTCTATGCTAATTACAATGTAGGAGGCTTGCCTCTGAGTAGAAACATGAAACATAATAGATATCAGGGGCATCTATATGGTGGAGGAATATCATACGGTTATCAATGGATATTGAATGATTATTGGAATATCGAAGCTTCCATAGGTTTAGGATACGCCCATTTAAACGATAAAAAATATCCCTGTGCCGAATGTGGTGATATGATTAAAAAAGATAACCACAATTATATCGGTCCTACAAAAATTGCTGTCAGCATAATATATATTATTAAATAAATAATTTGTATAAGCATCATGAAAACAAAACTTATTTATATTCTATTTACTTTATTGTCTGTTTCTGCCAAGGCCACACAAATTTCTGGATTAAAAGTAATAGATTGTTCTATCCAGCAAACGAACGGTATAATTGATCTGAACTTTTTACTCGATTGTAATGGTATAACAATTTCGCCCAATGAACAACTTGAGGTACATCCTCTACTTATTGGAAATAACGATACACTTTGTTTACCTCCACTTATTTTTACTGGAGGAATCCGAGAAAAAGTAAATCAACGCCAAGCTCGCTTTAGCGGAAAAGCTAAAAAAGATTATGCTAATTATAATATTGAGCAGATTGAAAAATCCGGTTTGACAAGAATCACTTATAACAAAAAGGTTCCATTCAGTGATTGGATGTATGGTAGTCATTTGGTTTTAGAAAATATCGTAACCGGATGTGCTGGATGCCAGCGAGAGTTGGAACCAATGGTCCTAGCTTATATCCCTCGAAAACTCGCAGTAAACTACATAGTACCTCGTCCGGAACAAAAAATCCGCCATAAAAATGTGTCCCTTTATTTAAACTTTCCACAAGCCGAATCAACTATCTTACCTGACTTCATGAGTAATTGGGAAGAACTTTCCAAGGCTGATAGTCTTATAGTTGAACTTTCTGAAGACCCTTACATTGTTGTGGATTCGATTACAATTATTGGTTATGCTTCACCTGAGGGAAAATATGCTTATAATGTCCGTCTTTCTGGAAACCGAGCGAAAGCATTGAAAGAATATTTAGAACGAAAATATACACCAAAAGGGTTTGTAATGACGACCATAGCAGCATCCGAAGACTGGGACGGACTTAAAGAAAATATTTTAAAAGGAAACTATCCTTACCATACGCAGATTTTGTCTATCATAGACAGTATACCCGATCCGGACGAACGCGATGTGCATATCCGCCGACTTGATAACGGGGCGACATACGCTTATTTGTTGCAACATATTTATCCTCTTTTGAGGCGTGTAGTGTGCGATGCCGCTTATATGGTAAAACCTTTTACAACGGAGCAGGCAAAACAAAGGATGACGTTACATCCCGAACAGCTAAGTTTGAATGAGATGTATCTTATTGCACAGAGTTATCCTATCGGATCTCCACAATTTAACGAACTGTTTGCTAAGATGTTGTACTATTATCCCCAAAACATTATAGCCCGAAATAACCTAGCTGCCGTAGCATTAGAGGAAGGAAATATACAATTGGCTAAAAATTGTTTAGAAAATATTCAAGAGACGGCCGATATCCAAAACAATCTAGGTGTTTTACTCTATCTGGAAGGAGATATTCCTGAAGCAATACAATGCTTCAAAAAAGCTTGCGAGTGCGGTTGCAAAGAGGCTGCATATAATCTTAAAGAACTTGAAACTTACACGGCTATTCAATAGCATCAATTAATATAATTTAAACTTAAAAAACTCTATTAAAAATGGAAATTAAAAAATTGAATTTGCTTGTGGTCTTGCTGACATGCATGGCTTCTTGCTCTAATGATGAGACGGTGGATTCTAATAACCTTCAGGACGAAGGTGAAACAACTACCGTTAAATTCGAAATGAATGCAGAAACTAGAAATTATTCTTCTGTATTGTTGCGAAGTGCTAATCCACCTATCATTACGAAAGATAAATTTCGTATCATGGCTTTTAAAAAATCGCCTACAAGCGAAGATTACTTTTACACACAGGACGTGCCTACCGATCAGATGCAATGTAACAACAATGTTTTATCAGGCATTGCACGTTTACCTATAGGCAAGTATAAATTTGTTTCTACTTATGGTTTAGTAAACAACAGTGGTTTTACTCTCCCTACTTTTATTCCCAAAACATCCAAATTAAACAATGACCTTCAGATTACCCATGAAACCATAAATGGTACCTCTGTTTTGTTTCTTGGTAAAGAAGCAACTCTTAACGATTTACAGCCTTATACTTTAGGTCTTGCTTCCACTACTAACGAACCAGTAAGTATGTCATTAAGCCGTGCGGTTGCCCGTGTGGATGTATTATTTATCCAAGCTAAAAAAACTGATGGAAATTATGAAGAAGTGTCCGACAGTACCGATGTATTCGGAGTAACACAACTTAAAGGAATGGAAATGCAATTTACCGGATTAAATAAGAATGTGAATCTGTTAGGTACCAAAACAACCACAGACAAAGCTTCTTTGTTTAATGTAAATTTCCCTATTCCGAATTTGGAAAATGTAGTGACTAAAGGCACTTCTAATGAGGATACAAAAGTAGGTACCGCTAAATTCTTAAGTTATGATAGCATTGAAGAAAAAGATATCAAAATAGGTTCGGCACATGTTCATGGTGCTTATGTTCTTCCGTTTGAAAACGCCAAAACAACAACAAAACTGAATTTGATTCTTACTAATAGCTTAGGAGACCAACGTACAATTTCCGTACCGGGAAATCTTCCTTTAGAACGAAACAAGGTAACTCTCGTAAAAATATATGTTTTAAGCGGAACAGTGTTTAATACCGATGTTAACTTTAATGTAACAGTCGATACAGTCTGGGCTGAAGCAAACTCTGTTAACGGTGAAATAAACTAAATCAAATATTTATTTGTTGTGTAATAAAGGAGGTATCCACAAAGTAAATGATAACTCCTTTATTACCTATTACGAAAGTTAAATTAACTAACAATTATCATTATGCATGTATTTATGCGTCAATCTGTGATATTCCTTTTGTTTCTGCCGTTGTTCTTCTCTTGTTCCGAAACAAATGAAGAAACAGACCTTTCAGGTGAAAGGGATTGTATTTCAACAAAAGCTTCCCTAGTCGCTTTTAAAAGTGATTATCCCTCACAACGTGTTTATATTTTCCGCAAGGAAGGTGATGTATTCCGATATAATTCGATGATTGATAAAGGATGGACGGAGGATGGAATATTAACAACTCGTCTCCTTGTTGGAGAGTATAAATTTCTATTTACCAATCCGTTAACGGGACAATTAAATATTTTACCCGTCTCCCTAGACAAGACGGTTACTATAGAGCAACTCCGATTTACGGCAAAAAAAGATGATCAACATGGTGAAAACAGTATTTTACCAGTTGAAGAACTATTTCTTCCCAGCCCCGAAGTTGCAGACTCTATATATACTATTCGTGGTGGGGATGAAATAAAATGTATGCTTAAAAGAAGAATCTCCCAATTAGAGTTTGTGTTAAACCGGGGATATAAGAATGGAGATGAGTTCATTCCACAACCATTTGACAAAGGACAAGATATTCTTAAGATAATTAAAGAAATAAAAATCGAAATATTAGGAGTCGCCCAAGAATGTAATTATCTCCACACTTCAGGTAAAGGAAATGTTTACCTCAATTACTTAGCAACCCAATGTGATAGTATTGATGAACAAGGATTCGCAACATTTACCGGACCTTTTGTTTTTCCTCCTGCGGATAATAAAGAAGTGGATATAATTGTGACGCTTATCTCTTCTTCCGAAGCTTCGTACCCTTCTTTACAATTAAATGGTAAATTAGAAGCTAATCGGAAATTAAAAGTTAATTTATGGTTAAACTCTTCTGATTTCAATATAGGAGTGACGATCCATAATGATTCTATTTCAGAACGAACAGACGGAGATTCCGGTATGTGGGAATAATTATATAAAATAGAACTTATGAAAAGAATACAAATGAAATATATCGGTTTATTTGGAATAATCGTATTATTCGGAGCAGGTTTACATTCCTGTGCGGAATCCGAGCAAGATAACATAGAACAACAAGACAATATTCGGTATGGAATAGAATGTCGTACAGTACGTAATGAAGGAATTTCTGAAAAAACTTTGTTAACTAAACTTTATGTGTTCTCTTCAGAAGGAAATGGTGACTACATGCTTACTGATTCCTTACCTCAGATCATTAATGGTTCAACCAGTTTGAAACTAAAATATACTGATCTAAACAAAAAATCATACCGTTTCCTTTTTATTTCAACTCCAGCAAAAATGCCGGAAATAGTTGTAAAACGTACAGACAATTCTTCTTTCGTTTTTGGGACTAAGTGGAATGAAGTAGTAATAGAGATGGCTAAAGACAGCATGTCGATAGACAATTATTACGGTATTACAGACCTGGTAGGTAAAGAAATATTAAAATTAGGAACCATTAAAGGGGACTTAAAACGTATGGTAGGACAAATGGTGTTCTGCTTCTATAAAGTCATATCCGAAGAAAATAAAAAACCTGTTCTTGCCAAGAATCCTGATATATCCTCGGTATTAGATAGAATCTTCTCCATAGTTATTAAATATAATGGAGTTCCCCGTCAAATTACTTTCGATGCAAATAATCATCCAGTAGCCATAACGGGATCTGACGTATCTCTAAGTCATACCATTCATTTAGCGCAAACCCTAAATGGACAAAAAGTAAATTTACCTCAAGTAGGAGTTCCAATAGAAACAGCTGATTCTATTCCAGGAGGAGCCATATTAAAAGGATTATGCCTACTGCCATCGAATCAAAACATTCAGGTATCTATGACTTTTAACTATTATGATACAACTCCTATTTGCGGAAACTTAGTTACATCTCATACGCACGAAGCAAAGTGTTATGCAGTGCGAAGTTTATCACTTGAATTACCAGGGTTAAAAGATGCGTTGGGACTTAATGTTATATCCGATCACTTTACTATTAGCAATGCATTTCTTCCCTGTGATCGCATTATTGATATACTACATACTTCAAGTATTAAGATAAATACAGCATGGAAAACTAATTAAGTAACTTATTAAGATTATAAAAAATGATTAAGAATAAAATAATAAAAATCCTAACAGGTATAAGTGTATTATTCTCGGCATGCTCGGAGCTAGATGAAAACATGAACTTTAATAAAGACATGGAGAGCAAAAATGCTGTCGAGGTAAATCTCAGCTTGTCATTTGCGTCGGAAGTACATTTAGATGGAAACACAAATTATCAGCCTATGAGTACACGGGCCGGAGATAGTATTAAGTCCATAATAGCCAATAAATATAAATGTTTAGTATTAAAAGAAATAAATAATATATGGTATGTAGATACATTGGCAGAACCTACTCTGACGACAGATCCCTCAGATCCGGAATTGAAAATAACGAGTGCGACCATTTTTCAAGATCTTAAACTAACATTACGTCCGGGTCATTATCGAATATTGGCCGTATTGAATCCTCGGTCTGGAGAATGGAATCCACAATTGGTTCCCGGAACAAAAGTGAAAGGTGATGGGATCGATACCGTGGCACATGCTTATATGTATCGTTTCCAAACAGGTGGGTACGCTAATATCGGAAAGAGAGAAGTAAAATATGAAATATTCTCTGGAACTGCAGAATTTACAGTAAGTAAAACTTCTAATTTGCATTCGAATCCGATTAATGGAAATACTCATATTATTTTCACTCGAAAAGTAATGCAAATACGTTTTTTATTAAAAGATCACATATCGCCAAAAGATAGTTTTAATTTTAACCCAACCCAACATACTGTACATGCCACACTAAAGGCTACTAAAGAAGGAATACCGTTCTGCGATGGTCTCGATTGTTGGGGAGATGCTTACTATAACCATATAAAACCGACCACCGAATTACCAATATGTACAGACCTTGATACCCCGTGGAGGACTTCGACTTCTTCGAAAACTAAAGAACGGTATAAAATGATTTCAAGCCATGTCACTATTTATTCTCCGTTTGTGTTTACGGATGTAAATACCCAAGTTCCCTACCAATTGGAAAATATCAAAATTATAGGTCAATCTGGGGGCGACGGATTTGTTTATATTTATCCGGAACCTATCCGTAATTTGCAACTGAAAAATGATACCATTCAGCAAGTTGTATTTCAAACAACGGATATAGTGGATAACCATATCGTGGAACCTCAACGACAAGTAACGTTGGAACATTTAAAAGAGGAAAGTTCGAAAGAATTGTTTGGACCTTATTATGAATGTAATTTACCCTAATGCTTATTAATTATGAAAACTATATTATTATTGTTTACACCAATCTTGCTGTTTTCCGGCTGCATCCGCGAAACATTAGATCAATGTCCTAAAGGAGATATAGAAATAAATGTGTATGTAGAAAAATTTCAAGCTGTCACTCATAACTATCGGACAGATATGGAAACTTCTTTCAACACACGTATTAAAGATATTCATTATCTTTTGTTTAAAGAGCAAACATTGATTGAGGAGGGTCGTATTGAGGATTGTTCTCCTTATTCTAATCCTTCTTATGTTTTTCAGCGCAAAGGACTTGAATTCGGAAATTATTGTCTTGCATTAATAAGCAACTGTAGCGCTACAATACAAGGAAGTGCACCTACCGAACTCTTTTTTGTATATGCAGGTGTGAATAACGATGAAGATCATTTCACCGCTTGTTTTCCTTTTACAGTAAATTGTGATTGTAAAAGCGAATATAATATTTACATGGAACGTACTCATGGAGTAATCCGTTATACGTTTCATAATATACCCGAACATACGAACGGAATTGAAATGACAATGACCAATGTAGGAAATAAAAAAGTTATCGAAGGAGGATATCTGGAAAATATAGATGTAACAAAACGTATCTCAATTGATCAACTAAATCGTGCGACAAAAGCCGATAACGATATCAGTGTGGTTATAGGTACTTTTCCCACAGTAACAGGAATGCATTCGGCATATCAGCTTCGTCTATATAAAAATGGACAAGAAACCCCATGGTATAACGAAACCGTAACGGATACGTTAACTGTACGTAGAAATCAATTGTTGGATATCTCCACCCGTTTTACAGGGGATATTCCTTCATTTGAAGTATTAATCAATACAGCTTGGGATGGAAGTACTTCCGGAGGTGAAACTGATATTCAATAAAAAAAGTATCTTTGCAATATTTCTAATTGCAGAGATACTTAACCTTTCATTTACCAATATCTCTTTTCCCTCACCCGTCGAGCGGCTTTATCCGAAAGATTATAATAAATAGAAAATTGCTCAAACCCATTCCGATAAAAAACAATCGTTAGAACAACAATGAAAACCAGCAAGAATAACAATAAAATTTCTAAGATTTAGTCGAAGGTAGTAGCAGAGCAGTCTAATGAAGGTTTGGTGAAATAAAAAAATTGTATCATTCCTCTGTAACAGATTTATTCGTTTTCTTCTCAAGCCTTCCGCTTTTACGCAAAACTTCAGCAATAATCCATTCAAGCTGGCCGTTAGTGTAGTGGAACTCATTTGTCACCTACTTTTCGATCGCTTCTATGGTTTCCGCATCCACACGGAATACAAAAGTTTCATCTATTCAAACCTTATGGATTTGGCCGGATGAATGCGTGAAATTAAATAGGAAGGACCTACAAGAATTAACATGGAAACAATCAATGTAGAAATATTAAGTATCAGCCAAATCCAAACATTGAAATAAATAGGAACGGAGTCGATATAATAGTTAACCGGATCGAGCTTTACGATATGCCATTGGTTTTGTATGTAACACAAAGTTAGGCCGATGAGGTTTCCCCATACTATACCTTTACCTATTATAAACGCTGAGAAATATAGAAATATTTTTCGGATAGAACGGTTGGTATCGCCTAACGCTTTTAAAATGCCTATCATATTAGTGCGCTCGAGAATAATAATAAGTAAACCGGATATCATAGAAAAACTTGCTACACCTAACATCAATATCAAAATCACCCATACATTTAAGTCTAAGACTTCTAGCCAAGCAAAGATTTGGGGATTAAGTTCCTCAATTGTTTGAGTATAATAGGTGTTGCCATAGCGATCTGTCAATGTATCTGTATGTTGTGCCACTCGATAAGCTATGTTCTCCAAATTGTCATAATCCGTTATTTGTACTTCTATACCGCTTACTTGGTCTTGCTCCCATTTGTTCAAACGAATGACCGTATAAATATCGCCAATAACAAACAAATTGTCATAATCCGAAAAGTTGGTTTCGTAAATACCGGCAACAGTCAATTTCCGTGCACGTATGTTTTCTTGTATGTAATAAGTATATAGCGCATCACCTAATTTGATATGTAATTTATTGGCTAATGTACGAGAAATAAGTATCCGGTTAGAAGCCATAGAATCAGTAAAAACAGGAATCTCTCCTTCCACGAGATGGTTCCGTAGAAAAGTCATATCATACTCCTGTCCTACTCCTTTCAATACCATTCCCTGAAAATTGTTTTCCGTTTTAATCATTCCCGGCTTTGTGACATAGCGTTGAGTATGCCCCACTCCTTCTATATGTTCTATTACCGATAATAAACTATCGGTAGCTACTATGGGCAATGTTTCATAGGATTGGCTGCTTCGGAAATTACTTATTTGAATATGAGATCCAAAACCAATAACTTTCGAACGAACTTCGCGCTTGAATCCCATCACAACACATATGGAAATAATCATGATAACCAATCCCATAGCCATACCAATCGTAGCAATACGTATGGCAGGTTTGGCAACTTGTTTCTTCCGGTCGCTGTTTAAATAAATTCTTTTTGCTATGAAGAATTCGAAATTCATCTATTACTCAGTTCTTCCGGGATATGCCTCCAATGCTTTACGCAAAACGAAAAGAGCACGAGTCAGATCCTCTTTTTTCAATACATAAGCAATACGTACCTCATTACGTCCTGCACCGGGAGTAGTGTAAAAGCCTGACGCCGGAGCCATCATCACAGTTTCATTTTCATAACTGAAATCAGAAAGACACCATGCACAAAACTTCTCGCAATCATCTACCGGCAACTTAGCTACTGTATAAAAAGCACCCATAGGGATAGGCGAATAAACACCGGGAATACGGTTCAATCCATCTATCAGACATTTACGGCGTTCTACATATTCATCATATGTATCACGCGTATACTCTTCCGGCTCGTCTAAAGAGGCTTCTGCAGCGATTTGTCCTATCAAAGGAGGACTCAACCGAGCTTGACAGAATTTCATAACCGCATTACGCACATCTTTATTTTTGGTAATTAAAGCACCAATACGAATACCGCATTCCGAATATCTTTTTGAAACGGAATCTATAAGTACTACATTATTTTCTATACCTTCCAAATGACAAGCAGAAATATAAGGAGAACCGGTATAAATAAATTCCCGGTATACTTCATCAGAGAAAAGGAATAAGTCGTACTTTTTTACAAGATCGCGAATTTGGTTCATTTCCCGACGCGTATACAAGTATCCTGTAGGATTATTCGGATTGCAAATCAAAATTCCTTTAGTACGTTCGTTAATCAGTTCTTCAAATTTCTCCACTTTTGGCAATGAAAACCCCTCGTCAATAGTAGTGGCAATAGTACGAATAACAGCTCCTGCCGAAATGGCAAAGGCCATATAATTGGCATAAGCCGGTTCCGGAACGATTATTTCATCTCCTGGATTCAAACAAGACAAAAAAGCAAATAATACCGCTTCCGAACCACCGGTGGTGACAATAATATCGTCCGCCGTTAAATTGATATCGAATTTTTTATAATAACCAGTCAATTTTTCACGGTAACTCCTATATCCTTGACTCGGACTATACTCAAGAACTTTCCGGTCGATATTACGAATGGCCTCTATCGCCGCTCGAGGTGTAGGCAGGTCAGGCTGACCTATATTCAAGTGATATACATGAATTCCTTTTTGTTTAGCTGCTTCAGCCAAAGGAGCTAATTTGCGAATGGGCGATGCGGGCATTTCTGTTCCGCGAATTGAAATTTGTGGCATATTTATGCAAAATCTATATATGAATTTTATAATGTGCGGCAAAGATAGTTCATCAGGCTAAACCAAGCAAACAAAAAGAAGATTAATTCAAGAGAACTGCATCTTAAGTCTATTTTTATTGCCATATTCAGAAATAATTATGTAAGTTTGCTGACCAATTTAAAACAAAGAGATTATGACCTTTATTGATACGGCTTTATCTAAAGGAAAAGATGCGTCTAAAATTATTTTGACAGCAACAACTAAAACTTCAATTACTATAAAAAATGGGAAACGTTTAATAATTAAACGTCCATTAAAGGGTCTTATCCATTTGGATGCTTATAAAGAAGCCTTCAAAAAAGAATTTGAAATAGGGAAACGTCTGAAACACCCGAATATACTTGCTTATGAAGAGTACGGAAAAGAAGAAAATGAAGAGCCTTATATTCGTATGGCAAGTATAAATTGTGTTCCGTTTGACTATTATTTGAAAGAGAACCCATCGTTCATTGCTCAAACAAAGGAAATAAACCGTATTATTGATGAACTATTGGATGCTGTTTCATACATGCATCGGGAAGGAGTTTGCCATTTGGATCTGAAACCCTCCAACCTACTTATAACACGATCTTCAAAAAGTATATTGATTATAAATCCGGCTTCCACTTACCTAAATTGTAAACCTTCTATTATTATTGATAATGAAGAGTTTACATCTCCCGAAATGAGAGAAGAAAAAGGAATACCGGATGCAAAGAGTGATATCTATTCCATAGGAAAAATTATTAATGATATTTTTACTAATTCCGCCATACCTCTTAAATATAGAAAACTGATAAAGAAAGCTACACAAACCGACCCCGCTAAAAGGTACCGTTCAGTAGAAGAAATGAAAGCAACAATCAAAAAGACGGCTACTTGGGTAGATATAGGAAAGAGAGCAATGTATATGACTGCTTTTTTGGTATTTTTTGCTATCATTTGGTTCGGATTGGTTCCAAATAATGAAGATACGGAGCTTATTTTCCCTGCAGTAAATTCGAACACAGATTTACCAGAAGGAACAATATTAAATAATGAAGGATTCGTAGTGCCAGACACATCGTTCAGCAATCCTATAGAGTTGACTCAAGAACAATTAGAACAACAAAAAATCTATCAAGAACAAGCTGAAAAAATATTTAAAAAAGATTTTGCTAAGAAAGCTGAAGTTGAATTGTCCAAAATTTATAGTAGCAACAATATGAATAGTGATTTGTCGCACTTCAAAGATTTAAGCATGCAAGGCATAACGAAATTAGATGAATATCAGAAAGAACTTTGTGAAAAATATCAGATGGATCCTATTACCGGTGCAAAACTTGCAGCCGAAGTGATATCAAAAATCACACAGCAAAAAATGAAAGAATTGGAAAATAAAAGAAAAGAGGAATAACTCTTTTATACCATAAATTAATATAAGAATAACAAGAGATTATGATGCACAATTGGTTTGAATGCAAAATCCGTTACGAAAAAACGATGGAAAACGGAATGAATAAGAAAGTGACGGAACCCTATTTAGTGGATGCTTTAAGTTTTACAGAAGCTGAAAAGCGTATCATAGAAGAAATGACACCATTCATAAGCGGAGAATTTACAGTATCCGATATTAAACGGGCTAACTATAGCGAACTGTTCGCAAGTGAAGAAGAGACAGCTGATCGTTGGTTCAAATGCAAATTATTCTTTATCACATTGGACGAGAAAAGTGGTGCCGAAAAGAAAACAGCAACACAAATATTGGTACAGGCAGCTGATTTGCGCGATGCCGTAAAGAAATTGGATGAAGGAATGAAAGGAACGATGGCCGATTATGTGATTGCTTCGGTGAACGAAACTGCTATCATGGATGTTTATCCGTATGATGGAGAAATTGATGTAAAACCGGAATTTCCCGAAGCAGATAAAACCTAATAATTTAAAGAAAAAAGAATATGACGGATATTGAAACGAATCTAAAAGAGATACTTACGGAATTACCACCAAAAGTTCGTTTAGTGGCAGTTTCAAAGTTTCACCCCAATGAGGCAATAGAGAAAGCTTATGCTGCAGGACAACGTATTTTCGGTGAAAGCAAAGTGCAGGAAATGACACAGAAATATGAAGCACTGCCTAAAGATATTGAGTGGCATTTTATTGGACATTTGCAAACAAATAAAATTAAGTATATAGCACCTTATGTTTCTCTGATTCATGGGGTAGATAGTTATAAACTACTGTCGGAAATTGATAAGCAGGCCGCCAAATGCAACAGAATAATTTCTTGTTTGTTACAAATTCATATTGCACAAGAAGAAACCAAGTTTGGATTCAGTTTCGATGAATGTACAGAAATGCTTGAGCAAGGAAAATGGAAAGAACTAAAAAATATTTCTCTTCAAGGTCTGATGGGTATGGCAAGTAATAGCGATGATATGCAACAAGTACGTAACGAGTTTCATTTGCTTCATTCCTATTTTTGGAATATAAAAAATAACTTTTTTCCCTGTATGCCTACCTTCAAAGATCTTTCTATAGGCATGAGCCATGATTATCATATAGCTATGGAAGAAGGGGCAACAATAATACGTGTAGGAAGTAAGATTTTCGGAGATAGAGTATACGGTTACCCTTCTGATTGACCATTCATCTCCTTACAGAAAGTCATAAGTGATCTTCATATAGTGATAAAGGAGTCGGTAACCGACACAACAACCAAAAGTTAAATAAGAATTAACATGACATGAATTCTAAAACTTTAGTATCTCCAGACTTCTTTATTACTATATAATATGAGAGAACGATACTAATTAACTCTTTTACATCTTCGTCAAAGACATTAATATTCTTTCAATATCTCGTATTTTTCATATCTCCTTATGTAATTTCCCTATATTTTATTTGTTAGCTCCGTTTATTGTTCTATCTTTGCACAAAACAAGAATAAATGTGCAATTAATATGGAACAAAGCTTTATTGCTTTCATTGAGAACGGGATAAAAGAGCACTGGAACTTGGATGCCTTAACCGACTATAATGGAGCAACACTACAATATAGAGATGTAGCACGCAAAATTGAGAAGCTACACATTATGTTCGAAGCCAGCGGTGTAGTAAAAGGAGATAAAATAGCAATATGCGGACGAAACAGTTCTTATTGGGGAGCTGCTTTTTTAGCGATACTGACATATGGAGCTGTGGCCGTCCCTATACTTCACGAATTTAAACCGGAAAATATACATCATTTAGTAAATCACTCCGATGCAAAGCTGTTACTCGTTGGCGACATGGTATGGCCGGAATTGGACGAAAAAGAAATGCCCGATTTGGAAGGAATTATTCTGATTAATGATTATTCTCTTTTAATATCACGTACAGAAAAACTAACTTATGCCCGGGAACATTTGAATGAAATGTTCGGGAAAAAATATCCTAAAAACTTCCGTATAGAACATATTCATTATCACAAAGACCAACCGGATGAACTGGCTTTAATTAATTATACATCGGGAACCACAAGCTTATCTAAGGGAGTCATGATTCCTTATAGAGCATTATATTCCAATATACTATTTGCCTATGAAGCACTGAAACTTCATCCTGGTGATAAATTGGTTTCCATGTTACCGATGGCACATATGTATGGATTGGCTTTTGAATTCATCTATGAGTTCACTGTAGGATGCCATATTTATTTTCTAACCCGTGTACCGAGTCCTAAAATTATTTTTCAAGCTTTTGCAGACGTTAAACCAGACATTGTTATAGCAGTACCTCTTATTATAGAAAAAATCATCAAAAAGAATGTGTTGCCGAAGTTACAAACTCCCACAATGAAAATTTTATTGAAAGTTCCTATCATTAACGATAAAATAAAGTCGACTGTACGCGAACAAGTGATTAATGCTTTTGGTGGAAGATTTTATGAAGTAATAGTTGGTGGAGCTGCTTTTAATGCGGACGTAGAAAATTTCTTGAAAATGATTGATTTCCCTTATACGGTAGGATACGGTATGACGGAATGTGCACCGATTATTTGTTATGAAGACTGGAAGAAATTTGCTCCAGGCTCCTGTGGAAAAGCCGTACAAAGAATGGAAGTCAAAATACTGAGTCCCGATCCGGAACACGAAGTGGGTGAAATTGTTTGCAAAGGCATGAATGTAATGTTAGGATATTATAAAAATCCTGAAGCAACACGTGAAGTGTTAGATGAAGATGGATGGTTGCATACCGGAGACCTAGGAATTAAAGATGCAGAAGGTAATATTTATATAAAAGGGCGCAGCAAAAACATGTTATTGGGTCCTTCAGGTCAGAATATATACCCGGAAGAGATTGAGGAAAAACTAAACAGTCTTCCTTATGTATCTGAATCTATAGTCATTCAAAAAGACGATAAACTAGTCGCTTTGATATATCCTGATTATGACGAAGCTACTGCACAAGGCTTTGATGAAAAAGCCATAGAACGAATAATGGAGGAAAACCGTATGACCTTGAATACGCTTCTCCCTATCTATTCCCAAATTACACGTATAAAAATATTTAAGGAAGAATTCGAGAAGACGCCTAAAAAGAGTATAAAACGTTTCTTATATAAGGACGCCTGATTAAATTAAAAAACTTATAGAATGAAAAAGCGGAGAATGAAAACAGTCAAACAACAGAGGCTCTTTTCCATTCTCCGCTTTTTCCTTTAATCTAGAGTTGTCCCGAACGTACGCGACTTAATGTTTCGGGAGTCATCTGTAAAAATGAGGCTATATGTACCAACGGAGCTCGTTGCAATATTTGTGGATGGGTCTCCAATAAACGGTTATAACGGACATGAGCCGGTTCAAAACGCAGCATATCAGCCTTTCGCTGTGATAAGATCAATCCATATTCCAATATGGTTCGATATAATAGATTAATTTCTTTTGATTCGTCCGTTAGTTGCATCCAGTCTTTATATGAAATTCCCCAAGAAGCTGTATTCTCCAACGTTTCAATCATTAACTGGGATGGTTGTTTAAGTAGAAAACTCTCTATACATGTTAGCATATCTCCCTCAAAGGAAAAATGCTCTGTTAGATCCTTATTATATTTAAAGTAAAATTGGCGAACCATTCCCTTTTCAATAAAATATATGTAATTACACACTTCTCCCCGATTTACCAGCCTCTCTCCTTTTTTTAATTTGAAAGGTACTAATGCTACTGCCAGCTTATCAAGACTAACACGCGATAGTTTGTAATAGTGATTAGAAATAAGTTGTGCAATTTCTCTTTTCTTTTCCATAAATCTCTTTTATATTTTATTCTGCAAGATTTCTCGGCAATACATGTCGTAAGACGAGAAATCCTATTATACCCGATATAACCGTACCGAGTAAAACCCCTAATTTGGCTTGATTCAACAACTCCGGATATTCACCAAACGATAAATTGGCAATAAACAATGAAACCGTAAAACCAATGCCACCTAATAGAGAAATGCCCGCCAAACGTAAATAAGACAAATCATTTGGCATGGGTATCCATTTACATACTATAGGTACTGCCGTAAATACGAAAATACCAATTAGTTTACCTAACACTAATCCTAAAGCAACCGCCATTGTAACGGTTCCGATAGCGGGTATCCCATTGGTTGCCGTAATGGCAATTCCAGCATTCGCAAATGCAAAAATAGGTATAATAAGGTAGTTTACCAAATGCTTAAGTCTGTCTTCAAATGACTGTAAAGGTGAAATCACCTTATCAGAAGCAGATTCTACACTTTTTAGAATCTCTATTTCATATTTGCTCCAATGCAAACTCTTATCATCTTTTTCCGGTAACAACCGTATATTCTCATGTATACGAGAGATGTATTTTTTCAGTTGCAATTGAGGGGTAGCCGGAACAGTGAATGCGGCGATAACTCCCGCAATAGTTGCATGTATCCCGCTTTGCATAAAAAAATACCATAGGAATAAGAATCCTATAAAATAAAAATACTTCTTTCTCACACCTGTAGCATTACCTAAAACCAACACTAACAATACGGCAGCAGAAGCCAACAAATACCCCACACTGATATGGGATGAATAAAACAGGGCAATAACCAAAATACCTCCAATATCATCTACTACAGCTAAAGCTGTTAAAAATATTTTAAGTCCTAATGGTACCCGTTTACCGAATAAATTCAGTATGCCCAAGGAAAAAGCAATGTCTGTTGCCATGGGAATAGCTAAACCTCGTTCAGCTTCGGTTCCCATTGTAATAAAATAATAGATTGCCATGGGAAATAACATTCCTCCTATCGCAGCAGAAATGGGAAGCATTGCCTTTTTTACATCGGAAAGTTCCCCAATTAACAATTCTCTCTTTATTTCCAGACCAACATAAAAAAAGAAGATGGCCATTAAAGCATCGTTAATAAATCCCATTAAAGAAAGAGGTTCCCCACCGTGACTCAATAAATTATACTCTCCTATTTGTAACCGCATGGGGTATCCCCAAAAACGAAAATACTCATCACTCCATGCTGTATTAGCTATAATCATAGCTAATACAGCTATAATTAACAAAATTACGCCACCATTAATATGGTGTTTTAATAAACTGATAAAAGAGTAATTAAGTTTCGTTTTCTCCATCTATATTAATCCAATTTGAGAACTGCTAAAAATGCCTTTTGAGGAACTTCCACATTGCCTATTTGCTTCATGCGTTTCTTCCCTTTTTTTTGTTTTTCCAGCAATTTTCGTTTTCTACTTATGTCACCGCCATAACATTTGGCAGTAACATCTTTCCGGACAGCCTTAATGGTTTCGCGAGCAATAATCTTAGCGCCAATAGCAGCTTGTATAGCAATCTCAAATTGCTGCCGCGGAATCAATTCCTTCAGCTTTTCACACATCCGTCGTCCTAATTCATATGCATTATCCACATGAGTAAGCGTCGATAACGCATCTACCGGTTCTCCGTTCAGCAAAATATCCAGCTTAACAAGCTTAGAAGGCCGGAAACCTGCAGGATGATAATCGAACGATGCATATCCTTTAGAAATACTCTTCAGTTTATCGTAGAAGTCTATCACAATTTCTCCCAACGGCATTTTGTAATGGAGTTCTACACGATTCCCCGATATATATTCCTGTTTTATAAGTTCTCCTCGCTTACCTAAACAAAGCGTCATGATAGGACCGATATAATCCGTTGTAGTTATAACAGATGCACTGATATAAGGTTCGTCAATATGGTCAATAAGTGTTGGATCAGGCATACCTCCCGGATTGTGCACTTCCGTCATATTACCTTGTTTATCATATATTTGATAAGAAACATTCGGCACCGTAGTAATGACATTCATATTGAACTCACGGTCGAGACGCTCTTGTACAATCTCCATATGTAATAATCCCAAAAAGCCGCAACGAAAACCAAATCCCAAAGCTAAAGAGGATTCGGGTTGAAATGTTAGCGACGCATCATTTAGTTGAAGTTTCTCCAGTGAAGACCGCAAATCTTCAAAATCCTCCGCTTCAATAGGATATACTCCAGCAAATACCATCGGTTTTACTTCCTCGAATCCAGAAATTGCCTCAGCACAAGGACGAGTAACATGCGTAATGGTATCACCCACTTTGACTTCCCGAGAAGTTTTAATACCTGATATAATATAGCCTACATCACCTGTACGAAGCTCGTTTCGAGGAATCATATCCATTTTCAATACTCCTATTTCATCTGCAACGTATTCTTTTCCTGTATTAAAAAATTTCACTTTGTCCCCAGTCCGGATGATTCCATTCTCAATTTTGAAATAAGCGATGATTCCTCTGAAAGAATTAAATACAGAATCAAAAATCAATGCTTGCAAAGGAGCTTTTTCATCTCCCTTCGGATGAGGAATCCTTTCTATAACAGCGTGTAAGATTTCTTCAACTCCCATACCGGTTTTTCCTGAAGCGCGAATAATTTCTTCACGTTTACATCCGAGAAGTTCTATAATCTCATCTTCCACTTCGTCGGGCATCGCGCTCGCCATATCGCATTTATTGATGACAGGAATGATTTCCAAATCATGCTCAATAGCCATATACAAATTAGAAATTGTCTGTGCTTGTACGCCTTGTGAAGCATCGACAATCAACAATGCCCCTTCACACGCAGCTATAGAACGAGAAACTTCATACGAAAAATCCACGTGACCCGGAGTGTCAATCAAGTTCAATATATATTTTTCGCTATTGTAAGTATATTCCATTTGAATGGCATGACTCTTAATCGTAATACCACGTTCTTTCTCCAAATCCATATTATCAAGCATTTGGCCTTCTGTTACTTGAATTGTATTCGTATATTCTAATAAACGATCAGCCAAAGTCGACTTTCCATGATCGATATGGGCTATAATGCAAAAGTTTCGTATTCTTTCCATGAAATGCTTTACTAATCAAAAAAGTTTTGTGCAAAGATACGAAATTAGTTCCCTACTATTGGGGTTAGGAGAAAGAATTTTCAATATAGGGACAGTGAGATAGTATGTGAAAATACAAAACTCAAAGGTCATTTATAACTTTCAGCGAGAATATACGATTAACTGATGTTTCGCTATCTACACCTTTTAAAATGAAAAGAAGTTATCGCTTCATTTGGAAGTTTAATGGGAAATCAGAGGAAATGTTTTATTCTTATTTACTAATGTACCGAATCTTAACTTCTGGTAAAAGAGGATGACGTATAACCCACCCAGACCTACTTCCTCTCTTAATGTAGAATTTATAAAACTTGGATCATTAAGTACTAAATCCTTACATGAAAAATGATAGGAAAAACACCTCAATAGATTAGAACGTCCGTTTCTCTTATAATGAACGTTCATTTATGGGAAAACGAACGTTCGTTTCTATAGGAATGAACGTTCATTATACAAACGACCAATTAGCGGTCATCTTGAAAAGCTTTGTTTCATATAACAAAAATAGGACATAAAAAAGCGTCAGTAACATGAAATATGTACTAACGCTTTTTTATTGACTCAAAATTTTCTCTAACTTTTCAAAGTTATTTCAACTTTACAAAAAGTTCGTCCTTTACTTCAGAAACTTCAACTTTGTCTTCTCTCAATAACCAGCCCATTCCAAGGAATAAATCCTTATCGACAAGCTTAGTCGCTTTCTTGATTTGTTTCTGAGTTAAACCTTCTGTACCATTCAATGCGTTCCAGATTTGACCTGCAACAACACCTGCTTTTTCTTTTAACATGATTCTATACTTTAAATTAAACGTTAATCCACATTCTTATAATGAATGCTTGTGTTTCTTTATCGCTCGCAAATATACACATTTAACATGTTATATAACATATTATGTCTATATTTTTTTAGTTTTATAATGCTATTGAAGCTATTAATAAATAAATATTAATATTTTTTATCTTTCAACGAATTATCTCGGAGATATTCAACCCATATACGAGCAGCTTCTTCAACCATCTTTGCACAGGGCCTTTTCTTATAATAAGTATCTGTACGTGCTTCGGGAGTGGAAACTATCGGTTCTTTTTTAGACAACCCTAATAAGTCGGCACACCGCAAAGCCCCGTTTCTTTTTTTAAATTCCTCTGCCAAATGCTGAACCAAAGCGTAATTCGCTGCTTTCCCTTCCCTATCGCTTCCTTCAGTAGCGCCTGTTTCCAATCCTGCCAACATAAACAAGCCGCAGGCTGCTCCACAGGTTTCCCGCATTCGTCCGATGCCGCCCCCAAATGAAGATGACATCTTTAATGCCTGTTCATTTGTAAATCCATACATATCAGCAAAAGCAGCTACTACGGACTGGGCACAATTATATCCTTGCTTAAATAATTCCACTGCTTTCTCTATCCGTTCTTCCATATTTTATTTTGATTAAAAACTAAAAAGTAACATAATATTCAGAACTGTAACAATTAGTGCTATACCATATAATACCCCTGCACTCCATTTCGTATTGGCATATTTTCCCATTACTTTTTTCGAAGAAGTGAGATATACTTGCAGGAATACCGTAAAGGGCAACTGTATACTTAGTATCATCTGCGAAATGATAAGTCCTTGGAACGGATTGCCAATAAAAAAAATAATCAATAAAGCAATAAGCAAAGAACTTAATACTCCTACTTTAGAGTGTATATCTTTAATATTATACGACTCGTTATAAATACCTGAAAAGATGGAACCTGCAGCCATTCCGCTTGTTACGGTTGATGAGATACCGGCCAATAATAGAGCAAATGCGAAGACAATGCCTGCAGCTTGTCCCAGCAAGGGATCTAACAAAGATTTCGCCTGTTGTAACTCCTCTACCAACGTTCCGTTTTGAAAGAAAGTAGCGGCTGCCAAAATAATCATAGCACTATTTATGGCCCAGCCTATCAGCATGGCTAATAAAGTATCATAAAATTCAAACTTCAACAATTTCCTGATTCCCTGCTCATCATTTTTATTCAGTTCCCTACTTTGTATTACTTCCGAGTGCAGAAACAGATTATGCGGCATTACCACAGCACCTAAAACACTCATAATAATAAGCATGCTCCCTTCGGGAAAACTTGGTGTTACCCATGACCGGGCAGCCTCAGGCCAATCCACATCTACCAGAAACAATTCAAATAAAAAAGAAAATCCTATAAGGGATACAAAAGCAATAATCCAACGTTCTACTTTTTTATATGAATGAGTAAACAACATAATAAGCACAAAAATAGTAGTTATGACAGCACCTATCGTGATAGGTATCCGAAATAACATTTCCAAAGCGATAGCTCCACCCAAAATTTCAGCTAAAGAAGTAGAAATGGAAGCAAGCATTGCACTTCCAAGTAACGGACGTGACACCCATCCCGGGGTATATTTCGTAGCAGCTTCGGATAGGCACAATCCTGTAACTATTCCCAAATGGGCTACATTATGTTGCAATATAATTAACATGACGGTCGAGAGACTTACCACCCACAACAAAGCGTATCCGAACTCTGACCCTGCCGCAAAGTTCGATGCCCAATTGCCGGGGTCAATGAACCCTACCGTTACAAGCAATCCCGGACCTATATATTTAAAAAAATCAAAAGCTTCCAAACTTCTTTTATGGTCTTTTCGTTGAAATTCTTTAATAATATTCATTGTTAATCTTCTATTTTTTCACAAAAATATGAATTTAAACAAATATGTATATACAAATGTTTGATAATTATTCTATCTTCGTAAAAAATACTCATTAAGAATGAAAAAGATTTTATTTATATGTATGTTATGTAGTCTCTTGTGCACGGCATGTCAGATGTCAAGAGAAAAAAGTTTTGCCAAAGCTGCTGAAGAATTGACAAAACAGTGTCCTATAGCTATCGATCCCAACACTGATCTGGATAGCCTTGTATATAACCCACAAGATTCTTTGTATCAGTATTATTATTCGTTACAAGGAGCTAGTGACAACGACTTTACCAATTTGGTTACAAGTCCGTTGTTTATTGAAAGGATAAAGGAAAATGTTATAAACTCTGTAGATATGAAACCGTATAAAGAGTATGGTATGACCTTCGTTTACAAGTATTATTCTAAAAATAGTAAGAAGTTGTTAGGAACTATAGTAATTACTCCTTCCGATTACAACTAAACTCCGGTTAACTGATAGACAAGAATATTTAATAAAAGACGATAATAATCTTATTATCAGTTAATGGAAACTTAAACGATATTTATAACTGACAGAGCTTAGCATAAGCCTCATATAGGGAAAATGTGTGTTTCCGACATTAATAATGCCTATGAGAAGAGTTTCACATTTATAAAACAAGTAATCTTACAGCTTTTATATTTAAGGATATTCTCTAAACAAAAGAATATAAGGAAACTACTTCATGGCAAGTCACCTTTTTTATATCTTCAAAAATATCCCATAATACTATGGAGTTTGGATAAAAAATATGTTTAAAAGACTTATATATTCCGATTAATACATCCGTTGAATAAAGAAACTTTTTTTCCCTTCTAAGGGAAAAAACATAAAAAACAGAAAGAATTACCTTATACCGGACAATTCTTTCTGTTTTTCTATATTTTAAGCCTACTTATATTCTTGTGAAAGTAAAATTGCAAGATAATAATTTTACTATCCAAGATACTTTCTCTCAAAGTTTAGTCGAATTAGACTTAATGTTCTCTAATTGAACTTCCCTTTTCCGAGACCGCTTGTTTCAATGCTTGACATAATTGATCGGGACACGAAGTAGGACGATGTCCACATTGGATTCCTTCTAATTTATCAATTATGTCCTCTGTTTTCATTCCTTTCACCAACTGGCATATTCCTTTTAGGTTTCCGTTACAACCACCCCAAAAAGCAACATCTTTCAAAATGCCATTTTCAATGTCTACCTCAATATGAGAACTACAAGTACCTTGTGTTTTATATGTAATCTTCATTTCAACTTACTCTTCTTCCGGTTTCATATTGGTATATACAGTTTGCACATCGTCAAACTCTTCCAAACGTTCAACCATCTTGTCAAGTGTTTCTCGCTGTTCCGGAGTTACATCTTTCAAATCATTCGGAATGTAAGTAAAATCACCTCCAACTTCCTCAAATCCATGTTCTTCTAGATATTTCTGAATCTGCGCATAGCTTTTGGGGTCACCATAAATAGTTATAGATCCCTGCTCCTCATCTTCGTCAAACTCATCGTCTACCCCATAATCAATCAAATCAAGGATTAATTCTTCCATATCAGCTCCCTCTTTCTTTTTAAAAGAGAACACACACTTATGATCGAACAAGTATGCTAATGAACCCATTGTGCCAAGGGTACCAGCAAATTTATTAAATACGGAACGTACATCCGCTACCGTACGAGTAGGATTATCCGTCAAAGTATCCACGAAGACAGCAATTCCGTGAGGACCATATCCTTCATAAGTCATGCTTTTATAATCGCTCTGGTCTTTGCCCATTGCATTTTTAATAGCACGTTCGATATTGTCTTTCGGCATGTTTTCGCGCTTACAGGTAGCGATTACCGAACGCAAGGTCGGGTTGTTTTCCGGTTCAGGACCACCGGCTTTTACTGCAATAGCGATTTGTTTACCCAATCTCGTAAATGTTTTGGCCATGTGCCCCCATCTCTTCAATTTCGTAGCTTTTCTATATTCAAACGCTCTTCCCATCGGATTTAAAATTTTATGTTATCTTTCAATTTACAGTTATCTCAATTTTGCATTTAATTTACTCTGCAAGTTCGTGATGAGCTTCTGCATAATCTTATCAATCTGCTTGTCATTCAGGGTTTGATTTTCATCCTGTAACAGGAAACTAACTGCATAACTCTTTTTACCTACCTCCAGATTTTTGCCTTCGTATACATCAAACAATTCAACCTCTTTCAGCAATTTCTTCTCTGTCTCGTAAGCAATCTTTTCAATCTCGGCAAACTGTATTTTCTTATCAATCAACAATGCCAAGTCACGACGTACGACAGGGAATTTTGATATTTCTTTATAGCTAACCTTTACCGACTTAATTGTCTTCATGATTTGTTGCCAATTAAGGTCGGCATAAAACACTTCATTATCTATATCAAAAGCTTTCAATATTTTTCTAGTAACGACTCCTACTGTAGCCAATAATTTACCACCTTTTGTATGAACCGTTAAGGCTGCTGCAAACATGTCATTGGCCAAATTACCAACAACTAAATCATGCATACTTAATCCCAAACGAATAAAGATATTTTCCACATAAGCTTTCAATTCATACACTGAGGACAGCTCATCAGAGTGTATCCAAGAATTCGATACGCGCTTTCCGGTAAGCCACAGTCCCAAATGATAATCTTCATTATATGCAGCCAAAGTTTTCTCTGAATTACGATTCTCTTCGTGGAAGTAATAACAGTTGCCGAACTCAAAGAATCTCAAATCAGCATTCTTGCGGTTGATGTTATGGGCAATACTTTCCAAACCTCCAAATAATAATGTCTGGCGCATGCAATTTAAATCAGCACTCAATGGGTTCATCAGCATTACTAAATTCTTAGCGGGAAAGGATTCCAATTCTTCATAATAAGCAGCTTTGGTAAGAGAATTATTCAAAATCTCATTAAAGCCACATCCTACCAATTGTTCGGCTACTAAATTTTGCAACTTCTGTGATTTATCCACCTCTCCTTTTGTTGTAAGGCTCGACTTTAAAGTGGTCGGAATCTCCACATTATTATATCCGTATATACGGAGTATATCTTCAATCACATCGCATGGGCGCTGCACATCTACCCGATAAGGAGGAACCTGTAAAGTCAATCCTTTTGGAGTTTCTTTCACTATTTTCATCTCCAAGCTCTTGACAATACTCTTTATTGTTTTTTCCGGAAGATATTTTCCAATCAATGAATGTACATCCTCGAAAGCCAAATCTACAGTGAAATCTTCTATCGGTCGCGGATATATATCTTTGATAGCCATTGAAATTGTACCACCGGCCAACTCTTTCACCAACAATGCAGCTTGCTTCAGACAATATATTACGCTATTCGGATCAATACCTCTTTCAAAACGGAAAGAAGCATCTGTATTCAAACCATGACGACGCGCAGTTTTACGAATCCATGTAGGATGGAAATAAGCACTTTCCAAAAATACATTTTGTGTAACTTCCGTAGTACCTGACTCTAAACCGCCGAATACACCACCGATACACATAGGATCTTCCAAGTTACATATCATTAAATCACGTTCGTTCAACTTACGTTCTACTCCGTCAAGTGTAACAAAAGAGGTGTCTGCCGGTAGAGTTTTCACTACGACCTTATTACCTTTAATCTTGTCAGCATCAAAGCAATGTAAAGGTTGTCCGTATGCATGGAGTATATAATTGGTAATATCCACAATATTATTGATAGGACGTAATCCGATAATACGAAGTTTATTTTGTAACCATTCCGGACTTTCCTTCACTGTCACACCTTTCACAGTTACACCAGCATAACGGGGACATGCCTCCGTGTTCTCCACAATTATGTCAATATCCAAATCGTTGTTATCCACATGGAAAGCATCATCAGAAGGACGTTGTAAAAAGGTTTGCTTACCGTTTTGTACTAAATAAGCATACAAGTCTCGAGCTACTCCATAATGCGAACAAGCATCAGCACGATTAGGGGTAATATCCACTTCAATAACATAATCGCTCTTTATGTTGTAATAATCTTTAGCCAAAGTTCCAGGAACCGCATCCTCCGGCAACACAATTATTCCTGCATGATCTGTCCCCAAACCAATCTCGTCTTCAGCACAAATCATACCATTGGATTCTATTCCACGTAGTTTTGATTTCTTAATCGTGAAACACTCTTCTCCATCATATAGTTTTGTACCTAACGTAGCGACAACTACTTTCTGTCCGGTAGCTACATTAGGAGCTCCGCAAACAATCTGTACGGGTTCTCCACTTCCCAGATTCACTGTAGTTACATGCATGTGGTCTGAATTAGGGTGTGGCTCACAAGTCAATACTTCACCAATAACTAGGCCTTCTAAACCTCCCTTTATTGTTTGGACTTCCTCTACTGATCCGACTTCAAGCCCTATGGAAGTCAGCGCACCAGCTACTTCATCCGGAGTTAAATCAAAACTAACGTACTCTTTCAGCCAATTATAAGAGATATTCATATGATTAAGTTTTTTTGTAATTTCTAAAAAAAGATGTGCAAAGTTACAAAGTTTTTTTTGCACAAGAGCAACAATAGACTATTTTTTACATAAGCAGAACACTTCTTTCTAATTCTTATTTAAAATAGTATCTATACCTAAAAACATCTATATTCGATAACTGCTGTTTGGATATGAAAATAGAATCAAAAAGATAAAAAAAACTAAGAATCTATACATAATAATAAAAAGAATTCATTACCTTTGCTCATATATTTGTTTTATCAATGTTTGTTGATTGATAAATATATTAATTATTTTCGAAGAGCGTTTTTAGTTATATTATTCTTGTTTCGAAAATCGCCAATTTTCCAAACCATTCAAGAATAATAGATACCAAAACGCTCACCTCTTTTGTTATATATGTACATCTGTATTATACACGTACATGCTATAATATTAAGAGCGTGGGCTGTCTATTATTATTTGGATGGTGGGTGTTTGGCGATACCTCGGAACAAATAAAGAATTAAACAGTTTCCACGCTTTCTTCATATATCTAACATTATAAATGGGCTAGGGAAACAGTCTTTGCAATAATGAATATGGCACTGATCAAATGTCCTGAATGTGGACACGAATTATCGGAAATGGCTCATGTATGCCCGCATTGTGGTTGTCCTGTCAAAAATTTACGTAGGATGCTCCTAAATCCTCAAATTCCTATCAAAGGTACGATCCCTTATATGTACAATAATGTTATTTTAACAACAAAGAAAAGTCACCTATCAAACTATATTATCATATCTTTAGGATACATTCTACTAACTCTTACATATTTATTCTTCTGGCTGGTTAACTTTCATGAACGACAAATTATACTGCAAACTGTTATTTTTGCATATTCAAGCATCTTATTCATTTTGTTTGCTATGTGGGAATATAATATTTGTAACAATATGTCTTTAATTAATACTTTTTTTCCTTATAGTCCATCCGAAGTTTATTTGGCATGGTTACTTCCTATAGTGCAACTCTTCAAACCTTACTTGATTCTGAAAGCCGCATGGCAAGAGATAGAAAAGAAATCAAAAAACCACCACAAAATATTCCTTTTTTCATGGTGGTCTTTAGAATCATTCAACATTTTATCGATCTATGTTTGTGTTGTGATAGCATTTCTAGAACTAAATGCCCTTATATCTTACTGTTTTATTTCATTTAATATATCAAGTATATTTGCTTTATCATTCAGAATGTTGCTCTTATACCGGTACAGAATAAAAGAGATACATTGGATTAAAGTTCACAAGCATACTCCTTATATTACCTTTATCTGAGAATCAAAACGGAAGAGGGCCTGCAGGTGGTGTATTGAAAGGATTTTCAGGCGGCATTGAATCTATCGGAGGAGGCGGAGTACTCTCGTTCAAACGCGAACCTCTCAGCTCTTCGCCAGGTATGGGAACAACCATATCATCGTCCGGATTTTGGAATCGTGCATATTCACCTTTAAACCGAAGTAAGACGTCTCCTACCGCACCATTACGGTGTTTAGCTATAATAATTTCGGCCATACCGTGCAAATCGTTTCCATTAGCGTCTTGAAATATTTTATAATATTCAGGTCTATGAATAAAACATACCATATCAGCATCCTGTTCGATGGCACCAGATTCACGAAGATCGCTCAATTGAGGACGTTTCCCTTCATTTCCTTCACGGTTTTCAACTCCACGGTTTAACTGGCTTAGAGCAATAATCGGTATATTTAGCTCTTTAGCCAAACCTTTCAATGAACGGGAAATAGTGCTGACTTCTTCTTGACGACTACCAAAAGACATTCCACTGGCATTCATTAATTGTAAATAGTCGATGATAATAATTTTCACACCATGTTCACGTACTAAACGACGAGCTTTGGTACGCAACTCGAAAACAGACAACGAAGGAGTATCATCGACATATAAAGGAGCGTCATATAAATCTTTTATTTTATAATCCAGTTGTCCCCATTCATATGGAGCAAGCTGTCCGCTTTTTATCTTTTCACCCGGAATCTCACAAACATTCATAATCAAACGGTTCACCAACTGTACGTTACTCATTTCAAGTGAAAACAAAGCAACCGGAACTTTGGAATTTACAGCAATATTCTTGGCCATCGAGAGTACAAAAGCTGTTTTTCCCATAGCAGGACGGGCTGCAATAATAATCAGATCCGAATTCTGCCATCCGGAAGTCATCTTGTCCAAGCCATGAAATCCACTTGCCAAGCCACTCAAGCCATCTGTTCTTGCTGCGGCTTTCTGCAATAAGTCATACGCTTCCTTAATTACCGGATTAATTTGTGTATAATCCTTCTTCATATTTTGTTGAGAAATCTCAAACAGTTTTCCTTCAGCCTCCTGCATGAGATCGTCCACATCAATACTTTCATCGAAAGCTTTCGTTTGGATATTACTCGTAAACGTAATCAATTCCCTAGCTAAAAATTTTTGCGCTATAATGCGTGCATGAAACTCTATATGGGCAGAAGACGCCACCATGCCACTTAATTGGGTAACATAGAACGGTCCGCCTACTTCTTCTAAATCTCCTGTTTTCTTTAACTGCTCTGTTACAGTAAGAATATCAACAGGTTGTTGTTGAATAGCCAATGCACTGATAGCTTGATATATTAACTGGTGACGATGTTCGTAAAAAGATTCAGGACGCAATATTTCACTGACTAATGAATAAGCGTCACTCTCTACCATTAAAGCACCTAATACCACTTTTTCCAGTTCCGGAGCTTGAGGTTGTACATGTTCTAAATCACCTATAATCTGCGGTTTATTAGAAGTTTTGGATTGTCGTCTTCTTTGTTCAGCCATAAATTCTATTTTTTGAGCTTACAAAGATAACATAAAAAGACGAGGCAGATATTGTTAAGCACATCGTTTTTCCATAAAATCTCATTAACTAAGTCTAAAAAAGAAAGACTATCTCTGTATGTCTTAAACAGACAAAGTGAAACCAAAAATATTCGTAAAAATGTAAGATAAGCCTTTACAGGAAGACAAATATACATTTATTAGAACATAATTTTATGCATATGAAAAATAATACATAAAAGAAATGATGCAATATCTTCCATAACTAAAATGTTTACTTTATATTTGAAGCCGTTTATATAATAGAAAAGCTATGATTGTATTTCCGAACGCTAAAATCAATTTGGGACTTAATATTACAGAAAAACGTATAGACGGGTATCATAATCTGGAAACTGTCTTCTACCCTATTCCTTTAGAAGATGTCTTGGAAGTAATTCCTGCTCCATTTTCTGAAAAAGAATTTGAATTATTTTGTTCCGGCATTAAAGTAGACAGTTTCCCCGAAAACAATCTGGTAGTGAAAGCATACCGCTTATTGAAGAAAAAGCACTCACTTCCTCCTATTTCCATATATATGCACAAACATATTCCATCCGGTGCCGGCATGGGAGGCGGATCTTCCGACGCAGCATTTATGCTTAAATTATTGAATGAGCAATTCCAGTTACATTTATCGATTGAACAATTAGAAACTTATTCAACTTCATTGGGAGCAGATTGCGCATTCTTTATCCAAAATAAACCAGTCTTTGCCGAAGGTATCGGAAACGTTTTCAGTCCAATTGAATTGTCTTTGAAAGGATATACATTAGTAGTAGTAAAACCAAATATTTTTGTTTCTACCAAAGAGGCATTTTCTCATATCCAACCGAAAAAACCGATAATATCCATTAAAGAAGTTATCCGCAAGCCTCTTGAAGAATGGAAAGAAATATTAATTAATGATTTTGAATATAGTGTATTTCAAGTGCATCCGAAAATAGGTATCATAAAACAACAACTATATGATGCAGGAGCACTGTATGCTTCCATGTCGGGCTCAGGTTCATCTGTTTATGGAATCTTTAAAGATAATGTTAAGGGTATAGAGGTTCTGTTTTCGGATCAATATTGCCAAGTCTTAAATCTTTAATATATAAATCGTTTTCATTGTATATTGAAAAAATCTGTCAACCTAATGATTGGTGATTCTTACTCTACTAAAATTCATTCGGAACTTATATTCTATAGTCATTTTCAATTAACAATATAATAAATTTTATTTTCGTATTTCCTTTAAGATTTAATTACTGCATATTGCAAACCCTCTTTAAGTTGAACTAAATTAAATTTCTAGATCATTCTTGAGGCATAATACAAACAAATATTATTTCATACAATATCGCAAACCCCATTGAAACCCATATCTAAAACAAATATCTAACTGTGATTATTCAAAAGCTATCCCCCGACTCACGTCGAGGGATAGCTACAACACAAACACAAAATAAAACACGACAAAACTACTATGCAATTTGTTAGCCTGCTCTATGTCTTTACAAACATAATCCCATCGCCAAGGTATTCACATATCCAAGCCCGGTTTCAGGTTATTTGCATATATAAAACGCTCTAACGTAACGTTTGTTCTAACATTCTCATTAAAATAAGTTAATATTATTATTGAATACCCTCTTCCCGTAATCTCTGCTGCCATTTCCACGCAGAACGAAGCGTATCTTCAATACTAGTTTCTGCTTTCCATCCCAATTCTTTATTTGCCTTTTCAGGATCTGCCCACACTTTTTCAATATCACCAGCGCGACGTCCTACAATCTTATAATTCAATTTCACTCCGGTAGCCGATTCAAAAGCATGGATTAATTCCAGTACAGAGAGTCCTTTTCCGGTTCCGATATTAAATACTTCTACTTTCTCTTTCTGTTTATTATTTAACATTCTATCAATAGCTATAACGTGAGCTTTAGCCAAATCAACAACATTTATATAATCGCGGATACATGACCCATCAGGAGTATTATAGTCAGCACCGAAGACACTTAACGTTTCACGAAGGCCAATAGCTGTTTGGGTTAAGAAAGGTATCAGATTCATTGGTACACCATTAGGCAATTCTCCAATTAATGCAGTCGGATGAGCTCCTATCGGATTGAAATAACGTAGTAATATAGCCTGAATAGGCGAACCGGATCTTACTGTATCTTGTATAATCTCCTCATTAATCTGCTTTGTATTCCCATAAGGGCTTTCAGCTTTTTTAATTGGTGCAGCTTCTGTAACCGGCAACACCTCTGGTTGTCCATAAACCGTACATGAAGAAGAAAAAACAATACCCTTTACATTATATTTCGGCATTAACTCCAATAAATTTAATAAAGAAACAATATTATTCCGATAATATAATAAAGGCTTCTGCACAGATTCCCCAACCGCTTTACTTGCGGCAAAATGAATAATTGCTTTCATATCCTTATGTTTAGCAAACACTGCTTCCAATCCTTTATAATCCAAACAATCTAATTTTTCAAAGGTCGGACGGATACCTGTTATCTTCGCTATCGAATCGATCACCTCTTCTTTAGAATTAGATAAATTATCTACAACAATCACTTCATAACCACTATTCTGCAGTTCCACTACAGTATGCGAACCGATAAAGCCAGTTCCACCTGTTACTAAAATTTTTTCTTTCATACTACGCTATTTATTTATGTAACCTCAATCAAAATATTTTGGGTGGATATATCTTTTTACGAATCATATCATTAATACGTAAAATTGCCTGTATTTTATCATCTGGTGATACTAAAGCCATCCACATGGATGAGGTAGGAATATTTTTCACTTTCATTCCCTGGCTAATAATATCACTAATAAAATCTGGAATAATGAATACCGCCTTTATATCCTGTCCGTTCTTTGCAATAAAATTATCGAAACCTTCTGTCAATTGTGTAAATATCTGAGGAGTAAATCCCCACATATTCATTGAAACACAATCATCTTCATTTAAATTCACCCATTTATTAAACTCATTCAAATACATAGGATGGCCGCCTATACGCTCTACTTGGGGACAGTCTATCACACTCTGCAAATATCCCTCTTCGTCTACCTCACAAATACCTCTGTTCGCTCCTCCTGATTCCGGCATTACGTTTCCTAATTTATACCCTATCAGGCAACACTGGTACGGAGCATTCGATAAAGTCTGCAAAGAATTATACAACAATTCAAAACTCTCTCGCTGATAGAAATTAACAGCATTAATCACTCCAAACGGGGCTTCTATCACTTCTTTCGCACAAAGTACTGCATGAGCTGATCCCCATAACAAAGTTCTCCGAGGATGGCGTAACTCCTCCGCCACATTTTCAACTTCTTGATATACATATTTAACAGTAACTATATTCTCATACTTACTGGATACTTTTTGTTTAAATTCTTTCTCAAAATATTTACTAATTACAAATACTACTTTATTGAATCCGACTTTTACAGCATCATATATTGAATAATCAAGTATCGTTTCTCCATTCGGACCAATACCTTCCAGATATTTTAATCCCCCGTACTTATTGCCCATGGTCGCTGCAAGAACTACTAACGTTGTGGTCATGTCCTCTTTTTTGAAGCAAATATAACTAAATAGGATGAACCTGTTGCATAAAAAGCATAAAAAAAGTTGTAATGAATAATATATTCATCACAACTTTTTTTATAATGTATTTTGTCAGATTAAGCTTCTATACCGAATAAAGTCGCCAAACCCTTGTCTACACCAGAGAATCCCATAAACGCCATAGCTAACAAACCTGCAACAACTAAAGCGATGGACATCCCTTGCATACCTTTAGGGATTTTTACCAAGCTCAACTGTTCTCGAATACCGGCGAATACGATTAATGCTAATGCAAAACCTATCGCTGTAGAAAAAGCATAAACAACTCCGGTTAACAAATCATATTCTTTCTGAATAACCAAAATGGCCACACCTAAAATACAACAGTTAGTTGTAATCAACGGGAGAAATACACCGAGAGCCTGATATAGTGCCGGAGATACCTTCTTCAAAATAATTTCCACCATTTGAACGAGGGCTGCAATGACCAAGATGAAAGCAATGGTTTGCAAATAACCCAAACCGAAAGCATCCAACACAAACTTTTGAATCAAGTATGTTACAATCGTAGCAATAGTCAATACAAAAGCAACAGCTGCTCCCATACCCGTTGCTGTTTCCACTTTCTTAGAAACACCTAAGAACGGACAAATACCAAGGAATTGAGCCAATACAATGTTGTTCACAAAAATAGCTGTGATAAATATTAATATATATTCCATATTACTTTTTCATTAATGGTGTTATGCTTTCTTAAATTTGTTTACAATAGCAATCAGATAGCCTAACGCGAGAAATGCACCCGGAGCCAACACGAATACCAACATTCCATAATCCTCAGAAATGAGAGACATATCGAATATCTTTCCTGTACCTAATAACTCACGCACTGCTCCCAAAAGAGTTAAGGCAATGGTAAAACCAAGGCCCATACCTAAGCCATCAAAAAAAGAAGGAACCGGACCTTTCTTTGCCGCAAAAGCTTCCGCACGTCCCAATAAAATACAGTTTACTACAATTAACGGAATAAATAATCCTAATGTAGCATACAATGCCGGAACATAAGCTTGCATCACCATTTGCAATAAAGTTACGAATGAAGCAATGACCACAATGAATGACGGAATACGAACCATATCCGGAATAAAGTTCTTAATGGAAGATATTACCACATTCGAACAGATAAGCACAAACATAGTAGCTAATCCCATACCCATCCCATTGATTGCTGAAGAAGTAGTACCTAATGTAGGACACATACCTAAAAGGAGAACGAATGTAGGATTCTCTTTTACAACACCGTTCATCAATACTTTAAAATTATTCATAATTCGCTCCTTTCTTTAATTTTGTTCAACATTCATGTCTGCTTTCGGAGTAGCGCCACTTTGAGTGTCTACTTGCCGACCATTTTGTGCGGCATAAGCAGCATAAGCATTATTCACAGCCTTCAAAAAAGCACGTGAAGTAATGGTTGATGCAGTAATCGCATCCACCTTTCCACCATCTTTACTCACTATAAGAGCTTCTTCTCCCGGATTCAAGCCTACAATATTACCTTTACTCCCGGCTTTAAACCAATCTGCGGCCTTAGAGCCTAATCCCGGAGTTTCTGCGTGACTCAATAAAGAATAGTCCTTTATTTTACCTTCTTTGTCAAATCCCACCAATACCGTAAGAGTTCCACCAAAGCCACCGGCACTAGATTCTACTGCAGCACCAATGAATTCACCACCTTTAGTTGCCTTATATACCTTATATGAAACACCATCTAATTCGACTGTTTCAGGAGCTTCAGCAGGGTTGTTGTCATAGCCCTCTGGCATCACCACTGCAATTGCGTCACTTAAAGCTTTTGCATTAGCCTGTGCAATAGGTTGGGCGGTAATTTCATTTACATAGCCCAGCAAGACACCGGCTATTACAGTTACCGCTGTCAACACGATCACCATGTTTTTAAAAGAAGATTCTAACTTTTTCATTTCTTTACCTCCCCGAATCTTTTTGGTTTACAATAGTTATTTATTAACGGAGTAAACGCATTCATTATCAATATGGCAAATGACATACCTTCAGGATAAGCACCAAACATACGGATTACTACCGTAAGGAAACCTATTGCTATACCATAAATAAGCATTCCCTTGTGAGTCATTGGTGAAGTAACATAGTCTGTTGCCATAAAAATAGCACCCAGCATCAAACCTCCGCTCAACAACACGTCTACAGGATTTGCATAAACAGGATTTGCCAAATGCATCAAGCCTGCAAAAACGAATACGGTTGCCAAGATAGAAACCGGAATATGCCATGTAATAATCTTTTTCCACAACATGTACACTAGTCCTATAATTAGAGCCAAAGCACAAATTTCACCTAAACTTCCAGCTCCCATTTGACAATTTCCCGGTGCACCAATCAATAAATTGAAACTTCCTGGCAATTGCTCTAGAATAGAAGCATCCCCGGCTTTAATAGCTGCTTTCATAACAGCTAACGGAGTCGCGCCTGTTTCCGCATCCAAATAGGAGGTAACCTGACCAACTTGCGGCCAGCTTGTCATCTGAACTGGGAAAGAAATCAGTAAGAATACACGACCTACCAAAGCTGGATTAAACGGATTACATCCCAAACCACCAAAGGTCATTTTTCCAATACCTATCGCTACCAGCGCACCAATAACAATAATCCAGATGGGTAAATTAGAAGGCAAATTAAAAGCAAGTAACACACCTGTCAAGATAGCTGAACCGTCCCCAACCGTAGTTCTTTCTTTTTTCAGGATAAACTTAGTAATTGCCCATTCAAAAAACACACAAGCTGCAACAGATGTCAAAGTTACAATTGCAGCACCCACACCAAAATAGATCAAGGAAACAATGAAAGCAGGAATCAAGGCAATCAATACGCCGTACATATTCTTCTGCACACTGTCACCACTATGAACGTGCGGGGATAATGATATGATTAATTTATTAGCCATAATTTTGTCGAATTATTTTTTAGCGTTACGTGCACGGATGATTCCACCAACAGTTCCTTTACCCAAACGGATATAATCCAACATCGGACGATGTGATGGACAAGTAAACTGACATGATCCACATTCGATACATGACATGATATCTTCTTTCTCTACTCTCTCCCACTCTTTATATGAAGACAGGGTTGCCAACAAGAATGGTTCCAATCCCATTGGACAAACGCCTACGCACTTTGCACAACGGATACACGGCTGGGCTTCCGCACGGGCTGCTTCCTTATCATTCATCAGCAATACGCCGGAACTTCCCTTACAAATAGGAACTTCCGTGTTAGCCAAAGCCTTACCCATCATCGGACCACCACCAATTACCTTACCGGTGTCTTCAGGCATACCGCCGGCTGCTTCAATTAATTGGCTGATAGGTGTTCCCATACGAGTTAGAAAATTCGATGGATTCTTTACTGACTTTCCTGTGACGGTAACAACACGCTCAAATAAAGGCTTGCTTTTCTGAACGGCTTCATATACGGCGTAGGCCGTACCTACATTCTGCACTACTGCACCTACATTGATAGGGATAGCAAGAGGTGCCGGAACTTGACGGCCAATTACAGCATCAATTAATTGCTTTTCACCTCCTTGGGGATATTTCACCTTTAGAGGAACGATTTCGATACCTGGATAAGCAACCGCTTTCTCCTGCATCAACTTAATAGCATCGGGTTTGTTATTCTCTATACCAATATACGCTTTATTAACCTTAGCGGCTTTCATCAATAAAGTAACACCCACTAAAATCTGTTCAGGTTTTTCAAGCATCAAACGATGGTCGGCTGTCAGATATGGTTCGCATTCTACTGCATTAATAATAACACATTGGGCTTTACATCCTGGAGGAGGGCATAGTTTTACATGTGTAGGAAAGCAAGCTCCACCCATACCTACCACACCGGCTTCTTTTATTTTTGCAACAATCTCTTCGGGCGTTAATGAACATTCTTTTACCAATTCCGTACTACGATCGATTGTTTCTTCCCATTCATCACCGTCCACATCTATAAAAATGGCAGGTTTACGATAACCGCTGGCATCAATCACCGTATCTACTTTATTAACTTTACCTGATACAGAAGAAAAGATCGGCGCCGATACAAAACCTCCGGCTTCAGCAATCTTGGTACCCACTTTCACTACATCACCTTTCTTTACGATAGCTGTGGCCGGAGCTCCTATATGCTGTGACAAGGGGAATACGGCCTGTTTAGGAAGAGTAAGTGTTTCAATAGCTTTGCCGGCGGACAATTTATTTTCAGATGGATGTACACCACCAATTCTAAATGTCTTCACTTTGTTATCTTTTAATTTTTTAATATTCTATTTAATTAAGCTTCTGCTTTGGGAGTCTTACCCTTAGGTTCCTCCATTTTAGAAATTTCTACCTTTGGAGTTTCCGTTACAGAAAGCTCAGCTTTTACAGTTTCAGTCTTCAAAGCAACAACTTTCGCTGCAGCCAGTTTAACTGTTTCCGTTCCCGGATCAGACTCAACTTTTGGTTTCCTCGGAGGAAAATTCTTAGCTATAATCGTTCCCTGCGGACATTCTGGCTCGCATTTACGGCATAATCTACATTTTGCCGGATCAATGTATGCCAAATTATTCTCTAACGTAATAGCCTCGAACGGACACACTTTCACACACTTTCCGCAACCAATACAAGAGACTTCGCATGCTTTGCGCGCAATAGCTCCTTTGTCTTTATTGACACAAGAAACATACACACGACGATTGTTTTTCCCTTTCGGACGAATTTCAATGATGTTACGCGGACAAGCTTTCTTACAAGCACCACAAGCCGTACATTTTTCTTCATCCACTTCAGGAAGTCCTGTTTCAGGATTCATGTGTATGGCATCAAATTGACATGCAGCCACACAATCGCCACATCCCAAACAACCGTAGGCACAACCAGTTTCGCCACCATACGTAGCATGGGCAACAGCACAAGAAACCGCTCCGTCATACTGCGTCGTATGAGGACGATGTTCACAACTTCCGTTACAACGGACTACCGCAACCATCGGTTCCGCCGTACCGGCTTCTAATCCCAAGATGGAAGCCACTTTAGCCATAACCGGCTGGCCACCAACGGGACATAGTTTCCCCTCCAATGAACCGGCCTTTACACATGCATCGGCAAAACCGTTACATCCGGGATAACCACATCCACCGCAGTTTGCCTGAGGCAACACTTCTGCCACCTGAGCAATTCGCGGATCTTCATACACAGCGAATTTCTTAGAGGCGACAAACAAGATCACTGCAGCGACCAAGCCTATAGCACCCAATGAAATTACAGCTATCAGAATCAAATTCATAAGTTATTTATTTATTGGTTTTAATGTAAATGAAAAATTCTTTTTCAGTTTATCTTTAAAGAAATAAAGTAATATATAATAAGGTATAATAGAAGCCAATGCTATGATACCCGAAAGTATTTCGTTACCTCCAGTATATGAATAAACAATAAATAAAGCAATAATTAATATAAGAAAAGGAACCCCAAAGGCTAATACTACCGCACGCATCCCCATAGATGTAGTGCCATAAATCATTACCTCCTCTCCCACTTTAAATACTGAAGCATTTGCGTCATAAATATCTATCAGTTTTTCTTTACTTTCAGAAGAACGACAATAAGCTTTAGCTGTGCACGAAGAGCACGCGGATGTTTGCACAATCCGAACTTGGACGTGAGATCCTTCAATGCTTTCCACAGTACCTAGATGTTTTATAGTATTGGTCATTTTTGTAAACTACACATTGCAATTTGGATGCAAATGTAATACAAATAATTGATATGAGAAACGTATTTTTATAAGAAAACATTGTTTAAGGCTACATTTTTTCATACTTTTGGTGCTTAAAAGAATAGAACATGAAATATATTTAAGTTTGACCTGTTTTTATACATGTATAAAATAAATAAAAATGCATTTGAAATACGAGCATATAAGGATATATATAGATCTTTTTTAAGAACAAAACATTTTAATATAGAACAAAAACATAAAATAGTGTAAATCATGAAAGAAGAAGAAAAGCTAACAGGTCTACCTGAGAATGCATTCCGGCCTCTTAAACCCGGCGAAACCTACGAACCTATCATGTCTCCTAAAAAAAAGTATCCAGAAGTGAATCTATGGTCAGTTCTTTGGGGTATCGGCATGGCCATTTTATTTTCGGCCGCTGCTGCTTATCTAGGATTAAAAGTGGGACAAGTCTTTGAGGCAGCTATTCCTATTGCTATTTTAGCTGTAGGTATCTCCGGAGCTGCTAAAAGAAAAAACGCTTTAGGAGAAAATGTAATTATCCAATCTATTGGCGCTTGTTCGGGAGTAATTGTTGCCGGTGCTATTTTTACCCTACCTGCATTATACATCCTCCAAGCGAAATATCCCGAAATGACAGTCAATTTCTTCCAAGTATTCATAAGCTCTTTATTAGGAGGTGTTTTAGGCATCCTCTTTCTAATTCCTTTCCGTAAATACTTTGTAAAAGATATGCACGGAGAATACCCTTTCCCGGAAGCTACTGCTACCACTCAAGTACTGGTTTCAGGCGAAAAAGGTGGTAGCCAGGCTAAACCGTTATTGTTTGCCGGTCTAGTAGGTGGTCTATACGATTTCATTGTAGCCACTTTCGGATGGTGGAATGAAAATTTTACTACTCGTGTTTGTGCTTGGGGTGAAGTATTAGCGGATAAAGCCAAATTTGTTTTTAAAATCAACACAGGAGCTGCGGTCTTAGGTTTGGGATATATTGTCGGACTTAAATACGCAGCTATTATCTGTTTCGGATCGCTTGCCGTATGGTGGGTTATCATTCCGGGAATCTCCTTGATTTGGAGTGATTCTGTATTAAATATGTGGGATCCGACTATTACCCAAACCGTATCGGAAATGACTCCAGAACAAATATTCAGCTCCTATGCGAAGAGTATCGGCATTGGTGGTATTGCTATGGCAGGTATTATTGGCATTATCCGTTCCTGGAACATCATCAAAAGCGCGGTAGGACTTGCTGCAAAAGAAATGAAGGGCAAAAGTAACGTAGAAGTTAAAGTAGAACGCACCCAAAGGGATTTATCCATGAAGATTATTGCCTTCGGTTCTATTTTTACTCTTCTGTTGGTACTATTATTTTTCTATTTTGATGTGATGCAAGGAAATATTCTTCATACGCTAGTAGCCATTGTATTGGTAGCAGGCATTGCCTTTTTATTTACCACCGTAGCGGCCAACGCTATTGCAATTGTTGGTACAAACCCTGTATCGGGTATGACTCTCATGACCCTTATCCTCGCATCTGTAATTATGGTTGCTGTAGGTCTGAAAGGTACCGCCGGAATGGTAGCAGCTTTGGTAATGGGTGGTGTGGTATGTACAGCGCTTTCTATGGCAGGCGGTTTCATTACCGACTTGAAAATCGGTTATTGGTTAGGAAGTACACCCCAAAAGCAAGAAAGCTGGAAATTTTTGGGTACTTTAGTTTCTGCAGCTACAGTAGGCGGCGTTATTATGATACTAAATCAGACTTACGGTTTTACTAGCGGACAATTAGCTGCTCCTCAAGCCAATGCCATGGCTGCAGTAATAGAGCCATTAATGAGTGGTGTAGGCGCACCTTGGTTGCTTTATGGAATCGGAGCTTTAATCGCTATCGTACTCACCTATTTCAAAGTGCCAGCTTTGGCTTTTGCTTTAGGCATGTTTATTCCATTAGAATTAAATATTCCATTAGTCGTAGGTGGAGCTATCAACTGGTATGTTACCAGCCGCAGTAAAGACGCCTCTGTCAATACGGAAAGAGGAGAAAAGGGGACGTTATTGGCATCCGGATTTATTGCTGGTGGTGCTTTAATGGGAGTAATCAGTGCTGCCATGCGTTTCGGTGGAATTAATCTTATTAACGAAGGTTGGTTAATTAATCCTTGGAGCCAGGTTTTATCTCTAGTTATTTACATCGTATTAATCATCTACATGATTAAAGCAAGCATGAAAATAACAAAATAATAAAGTCTTCTGCTTTCGACTAATAAATAAGTAATAACCTTTAAGAAATAATCAATCAAATGAAAACACTTATATATATTACACTTTTATGTTCCACTCTGATGGCTAACGCACAAAAACCGATTGAACTGAAAGTTTGGCCGAACGGGGCTCCGAACAGTAATGGTATTACAAATACTGAAGAAATAAAATCATCTGATCGTCCGGTAAAAGTGACCGAACCAACTTTAGCTGTTTATCCAGCATCTCATCCAAATGGAATGGCTGTCATTGCCTGCCCGGGCGGCGGATATCAACATCTTGCTATGAACCATGAGGGACATGACATGGCTGCATGGTTTAATGCACAAGGCATTACATTTGCCGTTTTGAAATACCGTATGCCGAATGGTCATAACGAAGTGCCTTTGAGTGATGCACAAGAGGCTATCCGAATAATGAAATCTCATGCCGATGAATGGAAAATCAATCCTAATAAGGTAGGTATCATGGGTGCTTCTGCAGGAGGGCATTTGGCTTCAACCGCAGCGACTCATTATGATAACGAAACAAAGCCTGCATTTCAAATTCTGTTGTATCCGGTTATTAGCATGGATCCCTCCATATCACACGGCGGTTCCCGCAAAAATCTGTTAGGAGATTCTCCCTCCGGAAATCTGATAAACAAGTATTCCAATGAATTGCAGGTTACTCAAAATACACCTCCGGCCTTTATTGCACTTTCCAGCGATGACAGGACTGTGCCTCCTGCTAACAGCATCCGTTATTACGAAGCATTGATAGCCAACAAAGTTCCGACGACAATGCATATTTATCCTATTGGCGGACATGGTTGGGGATTTAGAGATGCTTTTACTTATAAACCTCAATGGACAGGAGAACTGGAAAAATGGCTCAGAGAATTAAACAAATAAGCAAGTGGAAAGGCAGCGCGTTATTATGCGTTGCCTTTCTATTTTTTATCATTGCCTCAATCTTAGTCTTGGAGTTTCCTCCGTTTTGGCCATCAAACCTTATTTTCGGAGGGGGGGGGAATTAGTTAGCTAATTTTATACTATTTTTCACTGTCCCTAAGTATTTTAAGATAACTTCATCTCCGCGGAACTAGTTAAAAAGTAAAGACTTCTCTTTTTCTATTATGAAATAATTTCTATTTCTGTAACTTATCAGTTAGACGATTCTTGCGGTTTGTCCTCTTCTATTTCAACTACTTTTGTTGCTACCGCATATTCATCCGGAAAAATCTTTCCTCCCATTTCATTGGCCCACGCTTTGGTAAATTCAGCACCAGTATAAATTATAATGGCAGAATAATATATCCACGTGATAAAAACTACCATAAATGCTGCAGCTCCATAAACGGTTCCTACGTTCGCTATTCCTATATAAAGAGAAATTCCCCATTGTCCTACCAATAATAATCCTGTTGTGACTACCGACCCGATGAAAACATCCTTCATTTTTATTTTTGCATCGGGGAGTATTTTAAAAATCAATGTAAATATAAAAGCCGTAATTGCTATATTAAGAATAATTCCCACTACTTTGACCAATGATTCGGCTACCTCTGGATAATTGGTCATAAATCTTTGGCTCAACTCTATAATTACATTCGTAACACTGAAAGTTACCAACAAAATAAAAGCAAAAACAAGAATAATCGAAAACGAAAGCAATCTATTTCGAATGTATTTCAACCAACTTTTTTTAGGAACCGCCTTTATTCCCCAAATAGTATTCAATGAACCTTGCATTTCGGCAAATACTGTGGTTGCTCCAAAAATGGATATAGCCAAGCTGAATATGGCCGCCGAAGAAGCTAAGTCAGCTCGCTGAGCATTATTTATAATTGCCCTAAAAGCTTCCAATACCTTTGGGTCAACAACTGACTGCAACTGAGTATAAAGTTGATTTGCCAAATCTATATGAAGATAAACACCTATTGTAACAATAAGAGATAGAAAGGGAATAATCGAAAATAATGTTGCATAAGCTAAAGAAGCACTTAATGTGGTTACATTGTCATTGATAACTCCTATAATAGTATCCTTGACAATTTTAAATACTTTGGCTATTTTCTTTTTGCCATTTGATAGTGTACGTTTCATCTGATACTTTTTCGTTCTTAACAATCTCATATGTTTTTTGTTTGAATCTTTTATAAGATATTCTTTACAAGATTAGCAAGAAAGCATTAGAGAATAATTATAAAAAGAACAGCAAATATTTTGCAAGCTTAGCTAAAAGGACTATCTTTGCAGCCGCTAATACGAGATATTAGCATTATTCAAATCATTCATAATAAAAACAATTAAAAGAAAATGGCAACAAAAATCAGATTGCAAAGACACGGACGTAAAAGTTATGCGTTCTATTCAATCGTTATTGCAGACGTAAGAGCTCCACGTGATGGTAAATTTATTGAGAAAATCGGTACTTATAACCCTAATACCGATCCTGCCACAGTAGATTTGAATTTCGACCGCGCTATGTATTGGGTACAATGCGGTGCACAGCCTACAGATACAGTCCGTAACATTCTTTCGAAAGAAGGTGTTTATATGATGAAACACCTGTTAGGTGGTGTAAAGAAGGGTGCTTTCAACGAAGCAGAAGCTCAGGCTAAATTTGAAGCATGGAAAAACAACAAGCAAAGTGGTTTGGAAGCTTTGAAAGCTAAAAACGAAGAAGCTAAGAAAGCTGAAGAAAAAGCTCGTTTGGAAGCTGAAAAGAAAATAAACGAAGAAATCGCTAAGAAAGTAGCAGAAAAGAAAGCTGCAGAAGCCGCCGCTAAAGCAGAGGCTGAAGCTACTGCTGCGCCTGCAGAAGAAGCCGCTCCGGCAGAAACACCTGCTGAAGCATAATTCAACATTCTTTTCTTAAAAAACAAGAGAGGCTATCTTTTTAGATAGTCTCTTGTTTTATTTATCTGAATGTCTAAATAGCGTTACAGTTATTTAGGATTAGTCAGAATCTTATCCCCCCCCTCTAATTTATATACAAAAAAATAAGAGGCTGTTCCAGCCGGAAAACCTCTTATATCCACAAACTCTCTCTCAAATATATATACCTTATTCCACTATAAAATAAGAAGGAATCCCCTCTAAAACCTTATGAGTTAGCTTTTTCAGTATAGGGCGATAAATATATCAAATAATTATCAAACCACACTATATTTATGCAAGTTTTTTAGATATTCATCGATTTCATATATTGATAAAAGAATAGACTTAAAAAACATTTTAAAGACAGGAAAGAATAAAGATTTAGCAATCAATCATGCAATTCCTCAAGAAGAATCTACTATTTATCAACAAGAACAAAGCGATAAAAGCAGTAATCTCACAATAAATATAGATAGTATAAACTTATATCATTCCAATTTAGCAAGATATTCTTTGATTTTAAATTATACGGATATTTTAAACCTGTTGTAGAAAGAACAGCCCAATTATCAGATAGAAAAGCTTGCATTTTCGTCATACCCATAAATGACAGACGAACCAAATAAAAAGAGCGGCTTTATCAAAACCGCTCTTTTTATTTATACAGAACATCGAGTATTGTTAGAATGAATAACGAACACCTATCTGTGCTCTCCAACGAGAATAAAAATCACTATTTGTTAAAGGTTTGTAATCTGCACCATTCAAATATCTAAAACCAGATTCATCTATACCATTCTCATTTTTAAATTTACCATAACTAATAGGAGCATAATAAGTTATATTTCTTTCTAATCCCCATTCACGATTTAATAAATTTCCTACATTCAAGATATCGAAAGATAACTGCAAAGAATGATATTCTTTACCAATTTTCAAACTAAATTCTTGCATAAAGCGAAAATCGAAATGATTCTCCCAAGGAGTATTATCTGCATTACGCTCATAAATTTCACCTCTATGATCTTTTAAATAAGCAGCTTTTCCTAACCATGCCTTAAAATCTGCACGTTGTTGATCTGCAGAAAGCTTACCTGTTGCAACAAATTTCATCTGATCAATCTGGGCATCTGTAGGAATGAATAGCAAATCATTATTATAACTTCCATCTCCATTTAAATCACCATCACAATATACACTATAAGGTGAACCATTCTGACCTGTATAAATCAAACTCACGCTTGTACGCATATTGTTATTCCATTTTTTATTATAAGTCAACATTCCAACAATTCTGTGAGGAATATTAAAGTTAGAATAGCTTAATTCAGGATTATTGGAATAACCGGTTGTATAATTGTAACGAAAATTAGACCATGCAACAGAAGAACCACCAGAATTGACAGATTTACTTTGTCCGTAAGTATATGCAATCATAGCGTCCAAACCAAAGTCAAATGATTTCTCTAATTTAGCGGATAAATTATAAGTATAACCTTTACTCGTATTGTCCAACATCATAATATAAGTATAATCATCCCTATTTATTTTGGTATGATATGGTCTGGTATCAAACGGTGCAATGCCTTCGTTTGTACTAGCAAAAGTACCTCCAGTTTCTTTAATATTAAGATTACGATACACAATGTCATTTAAGGTTTTTGAGTACATTCCCTCTAATGTCATTTTCACATCAAAAGGCAGACGCATTTCATATGCTAAATTAAAACGCAAGTTTTGAGCAAATTTAAAGTCTTTAGAGAAAACATCCACTTCAGTCGTCTTAGAAGCTGTTGCATTTTGTAGCATATTCAATTGTCCGTGAGGATCTGTTATTATATTGAAACCAGAGAAAGGAGCATTCTTTCCAAAGGAATAAGAATATTTCATAAACTCAACTCCCGTATTAGAAAAGCTATTACTTAACCATACAAAAGGAATACGTCCAGTAAAGATACCAACACCACCACGAAGCAACATTCCTTTTTCTCTATCTATATTCCAACGGAATCCGGCTCTCGGAGAGAATAAAGGATTACTACGAATATCACGATTCGTTTTTACATCCCATTGTCTTGCTATTTCAGACTCATTAAACTTCACATTTTCTGTAGGAGTATCCATAAACATCGGAATATCCATACGAATACCGTAAGTCAAGCTAAGGTTATTACTAACTTCCCATTGATCCTGAACATACAAACCAAACTGAGCTGCACCAAAATTCGGAGCCCAATTCGGGGTTCCCGTAATATCTTCTTTAGCTTGGCCATAATAATATTGAGAAACAGTTCCCTTCAAAAAATTATCCAATCCTTGGAATGAATATGAACCATAAAGATTCTGAATAAACAAATTCTTAAATTCATATAACTCATTATGTGTTCCAAAAGTTAGGTTATGTTTTCCTACCAACCATGTCAAATTGTCGGTAAGAGTCAAAATATCCTGATCCAAACTATTAGCACATGAGCTGTATTCCGTTCCCAAATTAACCGTCACACCCCCATCTACGCCTGTAATAGAGAAATTAGGAAATGGATCACCAAAAGGAGCACGTTTGTCCCGTACTGAAACATAAGAAAAACGGAGTTCGTTATTTATAGGGTTTTTATCTCCTACACGAGAATTTAATTCAAGTATATAAGAAGTTGTCCGGTTACTGAAAGCATACCCATTATCCGAGGCTTTAATTGAATTAGCAGAACGACTAAAAACATCATCCGTAGCTTTTATAAAACTATAACGAGCTGTTAATTTATGACGATCGTTAATGTTCCAGTCTATTTTAAATCCAACTTTATCTGATTCGGTAACAACATCCCGTCCGTCAAAATTAGCATTATATTTACCTCCGGTCAATTCTTTCATATGAGCCAAAATTGCCTCAGCACTTTCTTTTGTTAAATTAGAACCATCCCCAATGTTATTAGAAGTAGGATAAGACTTATCCGTTTTTTCATAATTAGCAAAGAAAAATAGTTTATTTTTAATGATCGGTCCTCCTAAGGTTAAACCATATTGATAATCATTCTGGTCTTGATATTTAGAACGTTTTTCCCCGTCTTTCATTTTTCCGGCTGTTGTTCCTACCAGGTTCTGATTATTGCCATAAAAATATGCTGAACCATGAAACCTATTCGTACCAGATTTGGTAATAGCATTTATCCCACCACCTGTAAATCCAGATTGACGGACATCAAACGGAGCTATGTTAACTTGAATCTGTTCTATAGTTTCCATAGAAACGGGTTGTGTACTGGCTTGTCCTCCATTCATTCCATTACTTGCCAAACCAAAAACATCATTATTCATAGCCCCATCAATCTGAAAACTATTATAACGATTATTCGCTCCGGCAAAAGAAATAGCACCATTGGAATTCACCGATGCTTGCGGAGTTAAACGTGTAATGTCTGTTACACTACGAGTAATGGTCGGAATGGATTGAATCTTATTCAGATTAAAGCTAGTAGCAGCACCAGTACGTGAACTCTCTATACCTGTCCTTTCTCCTACCACTACCAATTCATCCAGCATTTCGGTCGACTCTTTCAAATTCACATTCAAACGATAAGTTTCACCTAACTGCAACTGTACGCCCGAATAGTTTTCCGTACGATAACCGACGTAAGAAATTTCAATTTTGTATGGACCTCCCGCACGCATACCCTGAAGTGCAAAACGACCATCTACATTTGTAATTGTTCCATAGCGAGATCCTGAGGGCTCATGTATAGCCATCACTGTAGCGCCGATAATCGGCTCTTTGTCTGCCATCACTACACCGTCGATGCCGGAAGTGGTCACTTGCGCATACAAAGTGGTAACCAGCATTATCAATGCTAACGCTACAAAAGAACGCATTTTATTTACCATAAAATTTTAATTTTAGTTATACATCTTATCTAGATTTATGTTTGCAAAGATATATAACATTCTTTAGACTTTCGTTACAAACCTGTTACAATTTATTTAGAAACAAGATTTACTTTAAAATATATATTAAAAGAAAAGGAACAAGTGAACTATATGAATAGATAAAAAATAGAGACATAATATTTAGCCCTATTACAAACGTACGTTCATCTTCTCATTAATGAACGTTCATTATAGGCAAAACGAACGTTCATTATCTCCTAAATGAACGTTCGTTTCTTGCATGTATACTAACTACGATGAAATAGTCTTTAGTGTTCGATTAAAAATTATATACAAATATGTATTAATCTTCCATCAATTTGCGATAACGTACACGCTTAGGCTCTTCGTTTCCTAAACGTTTTAGTTTATTAGCTTCATATTCGGTATAGGAGCCTTCGAAATAAAATACTTCCGAATTGCCTTCGAAAGCAAGAATGTGTGTACAAATACGATCGAGGAACCATCGGTCGTGGCTAATTACAACAGCACACCCAGCAAAATCGTCCAAACCTTCCTCCAAAGCCCGTAAAGTATTGACATCAATATCATTCGTGGGCTCATCTAAAAGCAATACATTACCTTCTTCTTTCAATGCCATGGCCAAGTGCAAGCGATTACGCTCCCCTCCGGAAAGCATTCCGCAAAGTTTTTCCTGGTCGGCACCTGAGAAATTGAAACGAGAAAGATAAGCACGAGCATTAATATCCCGATTACCCAAACGGATAAGCTCATTTCCACCACTGATTACCTGATATACGGTCTTTTGCGGATCGATATCTTTATGCTGCTGATCTACATAAGCCAACTTCACAGTTTCTCCAACTTCGAAAGTTCCGGCATCTACTTTTTCTAATCCCATAATCAAACGGAAAAGAGTTGTCTTTCCGGCACCATTCGGGCCAATAACTCCCACGATTCCATTAGGCGGAAGATTGAATTCCAGATTATCAAAGAGAAGTTTATCGCCATAAGCCTTTCTAACTCCCTTCGCTTCGATGACTTTATTTCCCAAACGAGGTCCATTAGGTATAAAAATTTCTAATTTTTCCTCTTTCTCCTTTTGATCTTCGTTCAGCAACTTATCATACGAGTTTAAGCGAGCTTTCCCCTTTGCCTGACGAGCTTTGGGGGCCATTCTAACCCACTCCAGTTCACGTTCCAGCGTTTTACGACGTTTGCTGGCTGTTTTCTCTTCCATCTCCATGCGTTTAGTCTTCTGTTCCAACCAGCTCGAATAATTTCCTTTCCAAGGAATGCCTTCTCCTCTGTCGAGCTCCAGAATCCATCCGGCAACGTGATCAAGGAAATAACGATCGTGAGTAACAGCTATTACCGTTCCCTCATACTGTTGCAAATGTTGTTCTAACCAATCAATAGATTCGGCGTCTAAATGGTTAGTGGGTTCGTCAAGCAACAAAATATCCGGTTTCTGTAATAGAAGACGGCATAAGGCCACTCGTCGGCGTTCACCTCCTGAAAGGTTCTTTACCGGCTGGTCTTCCGGTGGACATCGCAAGGCATCCATGGCGCGTTCAAGCTTGCTGTCAAGATTCCAGGCATCGGTTGCATCAATCATATCCTGCAACTCGGCCTGTCGCGCCAACAATGCATCCATTTTATCCGAATCTTCATAATACTCAGGCAACTCAAACTTCTTGTTCAGTTCCTCGTATTCCGCTAAAGTATCTACTATAGGTTGTACACCCTCCATCACAACTTCTTTCACCGTCTTATCCGGATCCAACAGTGGTTCCTGCGGTAAATATCCTACAGAATATCCCGGAGAGAAAACCACCTCTCCCTGATAGCTTTTGTCTAACCCTGCGATAATTTTAAGCAAGGTAGACTTACCGGAACCATTTAAACCAATGATACCGATTTTCGCACCATAAAAGAAAGATAGGTAGATGTTTTTTAAAACCTGTTTGTTCGATTGGAAAGATTTACTCACTCCCACCATCGAGAAAATGATTTTTTTGTCGTCTGCCATAAATTAATTATTCAGTTGTTTAATAAATGATATCCTGCTTTGAGGAGACCGTTCTTTATCTCTTCAATATGTTCCTGATTACGAGTTTCCATAGCGATACGCAAATAGCAAGCATTTACTTCAGGACTTTCACCGTTACGCTCATGATGAACAGATACAATATTGGCACCCAACTCAGCCGTAATATGAGTAATATTGGAAAGTTGCCCAGGTTTGTCGGGAAGTTCCACAGTTAATGTGCACATACGCCCGCTCTTTGCAAGTCCCCGGTTAATAACACGGCTCAAAATGGTTACATCAATGTTACCGCCACTTACTATACAAACCGTCTTCTTACCTTTTACCGGCACCTTATTAAACATGGCAGCCGCTACCGATACTGCACCTGCACCCTCGGCAATCATCTTCTGTTGTTCTATCAAGGTAAGAATAGCTGCGCAGATTTCATCTTCACTCACTGATACCACTCCGTCAAGATATTGCTGGCATAAATCAAAGGTATGTTCTCCCGGTTCTTTTACTGCAATGCCATCGGCAATAGTCGACACTGATGGCAAGCATTCTATTTTATGATGCTCAAGACTAGCTAGCATACTGGCTGCACCGCTGGCTTGTACCCCATATATCTTCACACGGGGATTCAACGCTTTGATAGCATAAGCCACTCCGCTAATTAACCCGCCTCCACCTATCGGTACTATTACCACTTCCGCATCGGGAAGTTGTTCCATGATTTCTAATCCGATAGTACCTTGTCCAGCAATAACAAGCTCATCGTCAAACGGATGTACAAAAGTATACCCTTTTTCATCCCGCAATTGCAATGCTTTCTGATAAGCGTCATCATACACGCCCTTAACCAAACAGATATCGGCACCACGACGACGAGTAGCTTCCACCTTACTTATAGGAGCGCCCTCCGGCAAACAAATCAGAGATTTGATACCATTATGAGTAGCACCTAAAGCTACTCCCTGTGCATGGTTCCCGGCCGAACAAGCTATCACTCCTTTTGCTTTTTCTTTATCCGTCAATTGGGAAATTTTATAATAAGCGCCCCTCACTTTAAACGAACCTGTTATCTGCAAGTTCTCCGGTTTTAAGTATATAGTGCTTTCCGGATTTATTTGTGGAGCAGCAATTAAATGGGTGCGTCGGATGACTTCTTTAAGTACATACGACGCTTTATAGATATTGTCTAATGTAAGCATTACACTAATTATTTAAAATTTTGTGCAATATTACAAATTTTTATTTCTACCTGAATAGAATTAAGATAATCTTTTCACTTTTTTTCGGCGATCTCTACAAAATATACACTAATTACTATCAGAATGATAGAAAGTACCTGCCACCAAGAAAAACGATCCTGTCCTATAATTAACGATACTATAGTAGCAACCACTAACATCAAATATCCGTAAATAGCTACAATAGTAGCATTCAAGTATTTCAATCCTATAGGCACTAACAAATAGCTAATAGTAGTAGGAAATATCAAAACGAATAATAATAATGCAAGCGGCCACCAGTGAATCGGTTCATCAAACAATGGAGCATGAAATCCATAAAAACTGTTCACAATTAATGCGGTGAAAGCAGCTCCGATAAATGTATATTTCAACATAGTAAGACTACTTACCTTCATTAGTATTCTATTAGACAACACTAAAAAGCCAGCATACATAATTGCACTAAACAGATTCAATAAATTACCGGTAAAAGCATCCGAAGCCAGATCATCACTCTTCTGAGTGGAAATACACAGTAGGGCTCCTCCTAATCCAAGTAATATACCGACAATCTTTTTTACAGTTACTTTTTCTTTCAAAAACAATGCGGAAATAAGGAAGACCCATATAGGCTGGGTACTGCTGAATATAGCAGCCGAGACTGGTGTTGTGGTACTCAGGCCGACAAGATAAAGATACATAAAACCATACAATCCGAATGCTCCCAAAAGCAATAAAAGAATTTTATCACGCATGGTAGATGTATCAGGCTTAGTGAAAATATCAATCAGAGAAAATGCAACTGCTGCAAAACAAACACGCATGGTAACCCCTGTAACTGGTGCAATCCATACCGGCAACAGATATTTAAGTGCATTGATATTCAATCCGCTAAATGTTTTGGAAATAATCATATACAAGTTAGCTTCGGTTATTTTATTTTTCATATCGCATATAATTTTAGGATTCTACATAATCATCAAAAAGTGAAGAACGGCGCATAAACCAATAGCCGATAAAAGCAATAACCGTTAATGCAAGATTTAGCCAAAAGCCAAACTGTTGCGACTTAACATGCCATAATTGCTGGAAAAAATCAATTATAAAAGGACATACAAGAATAGCGACATAATTCATGACCATCACAAATGCCAAAGCTAGAGTTACCTTACGGGGAACTGCCAACCGAGAGGTTTGATCATAAATTAACGGTTGAATCACTCCATATCCCCATCCCATTAACACTACTCCAAGTCCTATCCATACTTCAGAACGTGACAGTAAAATAAGCGCAAGTCCTAATGCAATCTCTATCAGACACCAAAACTTTGTATAACGTTTCTGCATCATTACAATTTTATCCAATACTAAACCTGGCAACATAATCGCTAGAAAAAATAAAGAAATAAGAATTCCCGAATGACCGCTGCTGAAACCATATTCCTCCATTAGAAAGGGCAAATTAAAAGTGACAACTAATACTAAATAAGTGGTTAACCCATAGAAACCCATCACGGCAAGTAATTTCTTAACGTCTATTCCCTTTTTACCAAAGTTAGAGTTATGGGAAAGGGATTGGACTGAAGTTTGTTGTGTAGGTGACTCTACTTTAACAGAAGTTACTACAGTTTGTACAGATACAGTAGAATGAGCAGAAGCTATAATAGTTTGTTCCGAGGTTTCCGACTGGACTGAAGCTATAGCGGATGACTCTAAAGATTTTGTTTCACTGGTAGATGCTCCAGCCGCAGACATACCACCTTGCAAAAAGTACGACAATACGATGGAAACAACAGGAAAGAGATATACTATAAAAGGAAGATGCCAATTAACCTCTGCCAGATAACCGGTTAAAGTAGTAGCCAGCACTAATGTAACATTCGTAATGGCCGAACTGTAGCCGAATTGTTTTGTTCGGTATTTTCCCACAAAATAATGAGAAATTAATCCGGTAGAGAGAGGCACTATTAATCCGGAACCAATTCCCAATAAAGCGCTGACAGCTATAAGTTGCCACATTTTTCCGGAAAGTAAATATAAAATTCCGCTTAGCAAAAATATCCAAAGTCCTGTACGCAGAAGCAAGATGTTATTTACTTTTTCCGTTAGTTTTCCTGATAACAGGATAAAAGGAATTATTAATAAAGACGGTAAAGAAGAAAGCATTTGGATATCTAGTTCCGTAGCATGCGGAAAGATAACTGAAAGCTGACCCAATATAGGTGATACCGCCAATCCCGGCAATGCATTTAATGCCGATATAGACCATATACCAACCAATATAATAAGAGGAATAGTACCTCTTCCTGTATTAATTTTCATACCTAAACATATTTTGTTAGAATATCAAACAAATCCTGTTTAAGTAAAGTTCAACATATTTTTTATCTAAAATAACTTCAATGTAACAAACAAATTGTCAAACTCCTTGTTGGAGGGAATACATACGGGAACTCCGATGTAGAGATTATTAATTTTTATAACCAAAACTTCTTAAAGATGAAAGATTTGAATTTAAGAGAAGGAGACGCAAAGACAGCAATCTTTGGCTCCGACGAAATGTTACAACCGTCTCCGGTTGATAAAATCCCGCAACAACCTACCACCCCAGAGATTGCTTATCAGATGGTAAAAGACGAAACGTATGCCCAAACGCAACCTCGTTTAAATCTTGCTACTTTCGTTACTACTTATATGGATAAGTATGCAACAAAATTAATGAACGAAGCCATTAATATCAATTACATTGATGAAACGGAATACCCACGTGTTGCATTGATGACTGGTAAATGCATCAACATCGTTGCTAATCTTTGGAATACTCCTGAACAGGAAAAATGGAAAACAGGAGCATTGGCCATCGGTTCAAGTGAAGCTTGTATGCTTGGCGGTGTAGCTGCTTGGTTGCGCTGGCGTGATAGAAGAAAGGCAGAAGGTAAACCTTTCGATAAACCCAACTTCGTTATCTCAACAGGATTCCAAGTAGTATGGGAAAAATTCGCACAATTATGGCAGATTGAAATGCGTACAGTGCCATTGACGTTAGATAAAACAACCCTTGATCCGGAAGCAGCATTGGCTATGTGCGATGAAAATACTATTTGCATCGTTCCTATAGAAGGTGTTACTTGGACAGGACTTAACGATGATGTTGAAGCTCTTGATAATGCATTGGATGAATTCAATGCTAAAACAGGATACAACATTCCTATCCATGTAGACGCAGCTTCTGGTGGTTTTATTTTACCGTTCCTAAATCCCGATATTAAATGGGACTTCCGCTTAAAATGGGTTCTTTCCATCAGTACATCCGGACATAAATTCGGATTGGTTTATCCCGGACTTGGCTGGATTGTATGGAAGGATAAGAAATATCTTCCGGAAGTAATGTCGTTCAGCGTAAATTATCTAGGTGCTAATATTACACAGGTAGGTTTGAACTTCTCTCGCCCGGCTGCTCAAATTCTCGGACAATACTATCAATTTATTCGCTTAGGATTCGAAGGTTATAAATCCATTCAGTGGAACTCCATGGAAATTACCAAATATATCCACGAAGAAATTGCCAAAATGACACCGTTCGTTAATTACAGCGATGAAGTGGTCAATCCGCTTTTCATTTGGTATATGAAACCGGAATACGAAAAAGATGCAAAATGGACTCTCTACGACCTACAGGATAAACTGAAACAAAGTGGTTGGATGGTTCCGGCTTATACGCTACCCAGCAATCTGGAAAACTTTGTAGTAATGCGTGTAGTAGTTCGCCAAGGATTTAGTCGCGACATGGCCGATCAGTTACTGACCGATATCACAACGGCAGTAGCGGATTTGGAAAAGTTGGAATATCCAACCCCTACCCGTATTGCAACGGAAAAGAATATGAAAATTAAAGGTACCGTATTTACTCACAGCGGAGAACCTCATAGCACTAAAAAGTAAGTATTATGAATAGGACTATATCCAAATCTCAAATCAAAGAGGTCGTGCAAGAAGCGCACGACCTTTATAAAAATAATACCGAAGGGAAAAATGCCGATTATATTCCCTATCTGGCTAATGTGAACAAGAATCTGTTTGGTATTAGCATTTGCCTTTCTGATGGAGAGATAATCCAAACGGGTGATACCTCGTATCAGTTTGGCATCGAATCCGTTTCAAAAGTTCACACAGCTATTTTGGTACTCAGACAATATGGAGCTGAAACCATACTGCAAAAGATTGGTGCAGACGCTACCGGATTGCCTTTTAATTCGATTATAGCCATCTTGCTTGAGAACGACCATCCTTCTACTCCGTTAGTTAATGCCGGAGCTATTGCTGCCAACAGTATGGTAAAACCAGTAGGCAACAGTGATGAAAAATGGAAAGCTATTGTTGACAATATCACTGAACTATGTGGAAGTGCTCCGCATTTGATTGATGAACTATATAAATCTGAGTCCGAAACAAACTTTAACAACCGCTCTATTGCTTGGTTATTGAAAAATTACAACCGTATCTATGACGATCCGGATATGTCACTTGATTTATATACCCGTCAATGTTCATTAGGTATTACGGTTGAACAGCTAGCAATTTGCGGTGCAACCATTGCTAACGGCGGAATCAACCCTATTACCAAACAACAAGTTTTTGATGCTGAATTATCCCCCAAAATCACTTCCATGATTGCAACCGTTGGTTTCTATGAACATACAGGCGACTGGCTCTACACCTCGGGAATTCCCGCTAAAACAGGTGTTGGAGGTGGCGTAATGGGTACTTTGCCCGGATTAATGGGTATTGCAGCATTTGCACCTCCAATCGATTCCGCAGGAAATTCGGTAAAAGCCCAACTTGCAATCAAGTATATTGTCAACAAGCTGAATTTGAATGTATTTAACGGAGATCAGGTTACAATCCAATAAAATAGTTATATTTCTCCGATACACTTTTATACTGCCATGCAAAGAGGCTGGCAAACGAGGAAGTCGTCAAACGCATAGAATGTTCAGGATTCTTCAGTCGGCCTTTTAACATGGCAATGTATTTTTATTATTATCACGAAAAAGTCTGCATCTCCATATATAACGAGATACAGACTTTTTCATCTTACAAAAAACTAATAACTATTTTTCCTAGCGAGTAGAACTGAATGCTAACTTCGGAAATAAAAAAATTGAAATAGAGACTCCAACCACCAACGCAAAAAGTACAAATAAGGCCGTAATTCCATTGCGGAAAAAAGTTTCTATATATATCATAGATTCCTCATATCCCGTACAAACAATAAACTTAGCTAAAGCCTGTACAGCCTTATATGCAAACATTCCGGGAATCATAGGCAATAAAGACGGAAACGAAAAGACTTCTGCAGGACAACGAATCGCTTTAGCAAAAGGCAGAGCCAATAAACCGATAGATAATGCAGCAAAAAAAGACGATGAAATAATATTCCATTCAATATAGGGAGCATGCATCAGGAAATAACGTAACCCATGTCCTACTGCTGCCAAAAAAGCAGATATGAACAATGCCTTACGGGGAGGGTTTGATATAATGGCAAAGCCTATTGCAGCAATGGCTGCAAAGAATCCGTCCCCTATCACTTCTATTACTAACTGCAAACTGATCATAACGTTTCAATACCTATTACAAATAGGGTGGCCGAGAGTCCCATTGCGATACAGATAATTAATAAGGCAGCATTAATAAGACGGGAAGTTCCTGCTAATACATGTCCGTCTATAATATCCATTACGCCATTTATAAGAGGTACACCCGGTACTAAATAAAGAACACTAGTACCTAATGCCATGTCCGGCGTTTTCCCCCATCCAAATACATACCCAGTACTGCCGATTATCGACGCAACAAAAGCCGATATAATATATATAGCAAAATGATTCCACCCTCGCTCCATCAATGTTTGCCGGATGCAAAAGCCATCCAGTGTTGCAAAAAAAACAATAATCATCGATATAGAGTCACCTTGAAACAAATAACAAAAGGCAGCATTGGCAAAAGATACTAAAATCAATACAATCCATTTACTAACACGTGGTTTTGAAACAATGGTTTCATATTTTAACTGTAACTCATCTAATGACAATTGTTTATCCTGGCATTCCCAACTCAATTGACTAAGACGGGCATTCATTTCAAAATTCAAACCTTTAGGTTTTACCTGCCCTACCGCACTATAAGAATGGGTATGTTCGGAGTCCCACACTGTCATGACAATTGTTTTCAAAAGCACAGTCATCTCCACCGTAAGACCATATGTTCGGGCAATGCGGGAAGTGTTACGCACAATACGTGACGTCTGCACTCCCACAGCCATTAAACATGTTGAATAATCGGATAGAAATTTGGAAACCTCCTTTAACTGATTATGAACATCTGTCATCCTTACACTTCTTTTTACCTGTTACTATCCGACGGATTTTATCGCTGAAAAGAGTTAAAAACAATACATACGCTATTGAAAAGCCCACAATGAATCCTATTATCACATCCGCATTGGGATTTAAATGCATTATTTTCGGACAAACACTTATTAACATACTCATAAATTTCTTTTACTTAAAAGTTAAACATACCTGAACTATTTTAATGAAAAAGAACGATTCTATTTTATACGAGAATACACTCTTTTCCTATTAAAAAAATAACTGCTATATCCGGATAATGTCAGTCGATAAAACTCTTCATTTTTTTCGGCTGCAAAGGTAGAAGTAATAATTTAACCGGCTATATTTGCAAAATGGAAAGAAACGATTGGAATCATAGATAAAACCGATTGATCAAATGGAACTGAGACAACTTAAATATTTTATCAAATCTGCTGAATTACTTAACTTTACAGAAGCTGCAAAGACTTTATATATTACTCAAAGTACCCTTTCCCAACAAATAAAGCAATTGGAAGAAGAACTAAATATTTTGTTATTCGAAAGAATAGGAAAAAAAGTTTATCTAACAGAAGCCGGAAAATCATTCCTTCCGTATGCTAAGAAAACCATACAAGATACAGAATATGGCATCCAGAAACTTCTTGATCTGCAAAATATACGAACTGGAGTTTTGAAAATAGGTGTTACATATAGTTTAAGTACTATATTAACCAATACCATCATGCGCTTTTCCAAAATGTATCCGGACATTAAATTAGAAATAACTTATCAAACAGCAACTGATTTAATTGATTTATTGAAAGAACACAAAGTGGATTTCGTTCTTTCTTTCAAACCTCTAGGTAAAGACGACCAAATAGAAGATAAAACTCTTTTCGAATCTTCTCTTTCGTTAATTGTGCATCCACACCATCCTTTGGCTGCATTAAAAAAGGTGTCATTAGAGAAAATAAAAGAATATCCCTTGGTTCTCCCATCTTCCGGATTAAATGCCCGGTCTATACTGGATAATGTATTGCATGCAAAACATGTAGAATTATATCCTCAAGTAGAATTAAACGAAGCTAACATTTTGCTTCAACTCGTTAAAACAGGACATTGGATTACCATTCTTTCTAAAGCTACGATTTACGGATTAGAAGACTTAAAAGCCGTTCCCATTGCTGAAAAGGGATTCGAGATGCATGCCTCGTTATTGTGGTTAAAAGGAAGTTATCAAAAGAAGTCTGCCCAAGAATTTATCCATTTATTACTACAAGGCAGAGATTAAGCTCTTGTATGTAGGACAGCATGCCCATATAAAATTCAATATATTAGTCTTGTATATCTATGTAATTATCGTCTTAAATCTCTGAATTCAGATGGTGACATGCCTGTATGCCTCTTAAAAAAACGTCCAAGAGCCGATTGGTTGGGAAATTTTGTCTTAACAGTAATCTCTTGAATATTAAAAACGGAGTCTCTTAATAATGCTTTGATCTCTAATAAAGTACACTCAATAATCCAGCTTTTTGGAGATACACCACAAACTTCCTTTACAACTTTAGACAGATATTTAGGAGTGACATTTAACTTACCGGCATAAAAATCGACATTTTTCTGTTCTTTGTAATACTTCGATACTAATTTATAGAAAGAAGAAGTTAATTCTTCTTTACGGGTCTTTCCCAAATCCTTATTATTCCTTTTACAGCATTCATATTCATTATACAAATCAAAAAAAGGGATCCTCAACAATATTATAGCAGTTTCACGGGGAAATAAATTTGTCGGAGATGTCACACGATTGTATAACAATTGAAAATAGAACATAAAATACTTATATTGTTCTTCAGTCAAATAATAATTGAAATGACTATTCAGATAAATGCAAAATGGTGGTAACACGACCTTTATACCACTCATTATATCCTGAAACAAGTCTTTTGATATATATATATAACGGATAGAAAAATCAGAAGATACTTCCACAAACGAAATCAAAGCTCCCGGAACAAACACAATCAATTCATTTTTAACAAGTAAATGTTCTTTCGAAAAAACAATCAATTTCGCCTGTCCACTTGTGCATAGTCCTATTAATGCATGCTGATAGTATGATGGGAAAGTAGATATAGGCAATATAGGCTCATCAAAACAAATATCGAAATCATTACTTATCATTTTTTTAACTTTTATCTATTTGTATTTAAAAGCAAATTTATAATATCTCAAATTCCCATAAATATTATGAAGCACTAACGGACAACATTACAGAAAAAAAAACAATTTATTTTAGTTCTTTTAACAAAGGCCTTTTATTTAAAAGTGCCAGAGGAAGGAGTATTTGATTCTAATGCTTTATAATAGTCTATTTTTCTTTTATTGGCTTTTTCAACTAGGCTTGTTATATAAACCGTAAATATCGGAAACATCATCATTCCTAATGCCGCTAATACTACAGATAAAACTTTTCCTGTAACAGTCATTGCATAAATATTACTTCCCACTGTAGTAACATCCATAAAGGCCCACCACAAAGCAGATCCATAATCCTTAACCATAGGGTTTACACCGCGTTCTAATACATAAAATATTAAACTGGAAAAATAAACGGTGGCCATCAACATTGTAATATAAGAAGTAAATAACCCCGATATCCGGTTGGAGGATAACCAGCCCACTACAATTGCTAGTGCATATCCTCCTCTAATTAAGGGAATAAAGCGAATAAAATAACTCAACTCTGGTGAGAATGAGAGATGATAATAATCTATAATGTTTAAATAGGGTATGGAAACAATCAAAAATAACCAACGAGTAGCCAAATAATGCCACTTACGTTTCGATAAAAAGAATTCCAGTACGAAATCAAGCAAAAAGAACATGCATATCCAAAATTGAATACGTAAATACGAACGTTGATTAACAAACGGTATATTCTTAAACGTATCGAAAGAGATACTGAGAATTAAGAATAAGGAAAGTAACAATATCAATACATGAAATACTCCTTGGAGTCCTTTTTTCTGATAGATTAAATTAGATGATGCCATACTCATAAAATCATATTTTCTGTATACAACATAAACTTAAACGACAAAGTTTTGTTATAGACCCTATAAAAAACAAAATCACCTAAATATTTATATTATGGCAAATCTTAGTAAAACAGTAAAATTGGGAGTATTTACTCTCGCAATCATGAATGTAACGGCAGTCGTCTCGTTGCGCGGACTTCCGGCGGAAGCGGAATACGGTTTAAGTTCTGCTTTTTATTATTTATTCGCAGCTATTGTGTTTTTAATCCCTACGGCATTGGTAGCGGCTGAGCTTGCTGCCATGTTTCAAGATAAACAAGGCGGTGTATTCCGTTGGGTAGGCGAAGCATATGGCAAAAGGATCGGTTTCTTAGCCATATTCTTACAATGGATTGAAAGTACTATCTGGTATCCAACAGTTTTAACTTTCGGTGCGGTAGCGTTAGCCTTTATTGGCACGAATGATGTACACGACATGAGCCTAGCCTCTAACAGATACTATTCTTTAGCGGTAGTGCTTATTATCTATTGGCTTGCTACATTTATTTCGCTGAAAGGTATGGGATGGGTCGGAAAAGTGTCTAAAGTCGGTGGTATGGTGGGAACCATTATCCCAGCCGGACTACTCGTTTTATTGGCTATTATTTATTTGGCTACAGGTGGACATTCACAAATGGATTTCCACGGTAGTTTCCTACCGGATCTTAGTAATTTCAATAACCTTGTATTAGCAGCAAGTATCTTTTTGTTCTATGCTGGTATGGAAATGGGCGGTATTCATGTAAAAGATGTGGATAATCCTTCCAAAAACTATCCGAAAGCTGTCTTCATCGGCTCATTGATTACGGTTATCATTTTCGTATTAGGTACATTCGCATTGGGAATCATTATCCCGGAAAAAGACATCAACCTTACACAGAGCTTATTAGTAGGATTCGACAATTACTTCAGATACATCCATACCAGTTGGCTATCTCCGGTCATTGCTATTGCTCTTGCATTCGGAGTATTAGCCGGTGTATTGACCTGGGTTGCCGGCCCTTCCAAAGGTATATTTGCCGTAGGGAAAGCCGGGTATCTTCCTCCATTCTTCCAAAAGACCAATACAAACGGTGTCCAGAAGAATATTCTCTTTATACAAGGAATCGCTGTAACGGTATTAAGCCTTTTATTTGTAGTAATGCCGTCAGTACAGAGTTTCTATCAGATACTCTCGCAGTTGACCGTACTCCTCTATTTGATTATGTATCTGTTAATGTTTTCCGCAGCCATTTATTTACGATACAACATGAAAAATGCCAATCGTCCATTCCGTATTGGTAAAAAAGGAAATGGACTCATGTGGTTTATCGGAGGTCTTGGTTTCTGCGGTTCATTGTTAGCATTCATTTTAAGTTTTATCCCGCCTAGCCAGATATCTGTAGGTAGCAACACCGTTTGGTTCGCGGTATTGATTTTGGGATGTGTGATTGTAGTAGCGGCTCCGTTTATCATTTATGCTTCCAGAAAACCATCCTGGAAAAACAAAGATACGGAATTTGAACCTTTCCATTGGGAAGAACAACCTAAGCTCCATGCTTCTTCCGACGAAAAAACGTTCACCTAAACTTAACTGACTTATTTATTTTTCTGTTCAAAAAAGCCCGTTCAACACTAAAGAAGAACGGGCTTTAACTATCTTAACCTTCCACTGAAACGTTACTCTACCAATTGTAACTCAATCCGAAACTAAGCAACTCCATCAATTGAAAATAATTATAATCCTCTTTTTTCTTTGCGCCATCGTCAAAACGCGCATGAACAAACAATTTAGTCGTCAAAAATTTATTCAAATTAAAGTTGAATGTATTTTCCCATTCCGCCTGAGATTTATCATACGTGGTAAAATAGGATATACGAGAATCCCATACCACTTGTGAAATAATCTTCCAGGAAGAAGTTATTTGCAAATTAGAACCCAGATCATTTTTAAATTTTTTGCCTTCATCCACACTGAATTTCGTTTCATCCACATCATCATCTCTCACATACGTCAACTTATAGGAAAGCGGCGCTATGACGGCAGAAACTTCAAAATTCTTGGTCGAACGCTTATAGTCCATACCTAAGTCCACTTTAAAATACCCTGGAGATAAAAAGCTGGAAACTACATCGGGTTTATTGGATTTATAACTGGCAAAAAATTGAGTATATAGTTCAGCCTGTATAGTATAATACCAATGCTTTATGGCCCGTAGTCCCAACTTAGAAGTAAGGCGGATCAAATCCGTATTAGTCTTATACTTATGTAAAGTATCAGACCGAGAACTTAAGAATCCCAGTTTCCACTCAAGCTTATTGTCCCATTGTACTTTTTGCCTGTCATTATAATTCGACTCAAGTACTAACCCGGACAAAAGAGTATTATTACTTTCACCACCCTTATACCAGTTTCCCGAAATATAGTTCTGTGTAAACTGTAAATAGGAATTCCCCGATTTCGTCCAGAAATTAGGTTTTTTAATTATTAATTCCGTATTTACCGAAGGATCTACAAGACGAGTATCTCCTAACAGATCAGTAACCCTTTCACGACGAGGTAATTTACGAACTACATCTTTCTTAAATGTTCTTCTTCCCATTAAATCGTTTTCCGTGTAATGTACCGAAAGAGGCTCGTTAAGATAAACACTCATCAAGGCATTATTTATGGATGCATTAATCTCTTCATCCGTTTCTATCATCCCTTTATTATTTATAGGAATCAAATTGTCCATTGCAGCCACCTCTGCTTCATTATCCATAGCCATTGCATCCGACACGACCGAATTATATAAAGTCACAGGCGCAAACAACCGAAAATAATATGGATTCAGAGACACTTTCAAATAAGTACTGTCATGCGAATATTTATCCACTACCTTGGCCAACGAATCAGAATAGGCAGTCATGATCTTATTAAATACCCTTTTTCCTCTCAAACGCTGGGAATAGGAAGAAGATGTCGTACGCTGGGCAAATACCGTATTAACCGTTAATATCAACATCATCCATATCAAGCATTTTCTTTTCATATTCAACATAGTTTGGACATTTGAGTGCAAAAATAAAGGAAAAAATCAAACCTTCTATATAAACTGTAAAATAATCTCAAAAACGTCATAAAAGTACTCGTCAAACAAATGTTTTTTAGAAGAAAGGTTCGTGGATTCTTCATTTTTTTATAATTTTGCGGTTTAAAATTAAAATGCGAACAGAACTCATTAAGAACTAAATTAAAATCATATAGCTGTGGCAGAAACAAAGTATATCTTCGTTACAGGTGGTGTCGCTTCGTCCTTAGGAAAAGGAATCATTTCATCATCTATAGGTAAATTACTTCAGGCAAGAGGTTACAACGTTACCATTCAGAAATTTGATCCGTATATTAATATCGATCCGGGAACTCTAAATCCTTATGAGCACGGAGAGTGTTATGTAACGGTGGATGGTCATGAAGCTGATTTGGACTTGGGTCATTATGAACGTTTTCTTGGTATACAAACTACCAAAGCTAATAACATCACCACCGGACGTATTTACAAAAGCGTTATCGATAAAGAACGCCGTGGGGACTATTTGGGAAAAACGATTCAAATTATCCCTCACATTACGGATGAAATTAAACGCAATGTGAAACTTCTCGGAAACAAATATAAATTCGATTTTGTTATAACAGAAATAGGTGGTACGGTAGGCGATATAGAATCTCTTCCCTATCTTGAAAGTATCCGTCAATTGAAACGGGAACTAGGGCGCAACGCCTTATGCGTGCATTTAACGTATGTTCCATTCCTTGCCGCAGCAAAAGAATTAAAGACCAAGCCGACCCAGCATTCGGTAAAAGAACTGCAATCGGTAGGTATACAGCCGGATATTCTGGTATTGCGTAGCGAACATGAACTGAACATGACCTTACGTAAAAAAGTTGCCCTGTTCTGCAATGTCGACGAAACAGCCGTTGTACAATCCGTAGATATGCCCACTATATATGAAGTGCCTCTGCGCATGCTGGAACAGGAACTGGATAAAACCATTCTGTCCAAGATGGGACTTCCGATAGAAGGTGAACCGAACCTAGATTCATGGAAAAAATTCCTCGAACTCCGCCACAGCGCTACGGAAGAAGTAAAAATAGCTTTGGTTGGAAAGTACGTGGAGTTGCAGGATGCTTATAAATCCATTTTGGAATCCTTATCACAAGCGGCTACATATAATCATCGCAAACTAAAAATTGAATATGTAAACAGCGAACACCTTACAGATGAAAATGTGGAAGAAAAATTAGCTCATGTAGACGGTGTCGTTATCTGTCCCGGCTTCGGACAACGAGGGATAGAAGGAAAATTTGTTGCGGCCAAATATACCCGCACTCATAACAAACCGACTTTCGGTATTTGTTTGGGCATGCAATGCATGGCTATAGAATTTGCACGGAACGTATTAGGATACGCCGATGCCAATTCTCGCGAAATGGATGAAAAAACGCCTCACAATGTTATCGATATTATGGAAGAGCAAAAATCGATAACCAATATGGGAGGAACGATGCGTCTGGGCGCTTACGAATGTATACTCGATCAAAAATCAAAAACATTCGAGGCTTATCATCAGACTCATATTCAAGAACGTCACCGTCATCGATACGAATTTAACAATACATATAAGGCAGAATATGAAAAAGCAGGTATGAAATGCGTAGGCATTAACCCGGAATCCGACTTAGTGGAAATTGTTGAAATACCTGGTTTAAAATGGTATATCGGCACTCAATTCCACCCGGAATACAGTAGCACAGTGCTTAATCCGCATCCTTTGTTCCTGTCGTTTATTAAAGCTGCAATCAGTAATAACTAATAATATTAATTTCAGGAAATGGAAAAAAACACTCTTATAGGATTTGCCTTGATCGGAGCCGTATTAGTAGGTTTTACTTTATTAAACCGTCCCAATGCGGAGCAACAGGCTCAAATGCAACGCTATCAAGACTCCATCCAGACTATCCGGCAACAACAAGCCGACAAACAAACGACCGAAGCGGTCACTGCGCAGGCTCAGGTTGTCGCTACGGCTCAGGATTCCACTTCCCTACTCTTTCCGGCTAAACAAGGAACAGAATCGTTCATTACGTTGGAAAATGAGTTGGTAGAACTAAAATTCACCAATAAGGGAGGTCGCGTATATTCGGCCAAACTAAAAGAATACAATGGACAGGATGGAAAACCAGTAGTACTATTCGACGGTCAAGATGCCGGTATGAACTTTTCGTTCAACGGCAAAAACGAAAACATTATCACCGAAGATCTATATTTTACCCCTACGAATGTAACGGACAGTACGGTTACCATGCGTCTACAAACAAACGGACCAGGTTATATAGATTTCAACTACAAACTACTACATAACAATTATATGGTGGACTTCACAATTGAAGCTCACAATATGCAGAATTATTTTGCACCTTCCGTCAATACGGTAGACATCAATTGGCATCAATATGCACGTCAGTTAGAAAAGGGTTACTCTTTCGAGAATCGCTATACTACCCTTACTTATAAAATAAAGGACGATAACACCGATTACTTGAGCGAAACAAAGGATGCAGAAGAGGAAGTTCCCGAAAAACTGGATTGGATTGCTTTCAAGAATCAATTCTTTTCTTGTGTATTCATTGCCTATCAAGATTTTGATAAAACTAAACTTTCCTCTAAAATGCAAAAAGAAGGAAGCGGTTATCTGAAGAACTATGATGCGCAAATGTTCACATTCTTTGATCCGACGGGTAAACAACCCACTATCATGCAATTCTATTTCGGGCCGAACCACTATAAAACTTTGCAAAAAATGAATCATTTTGCAGCAGGCGATAAGGATCTGGAAATGCAAGATTTAGTGTATTTGGGATGGCCTCTTTTCCGGTGGATCAACCGTTTCTTCACTATTTATGTGTTCGACTGGTTATCCAACTGGGGCTTAAGCATGGGAGTTGTATTGCTGTTAATGACCATTATTGTAAAAGTATTGGTTTATCCGGCCACCTACAAATCTTACATGTCATCAGCAAAAATGCGGGTATTGAAACCGCATATTGATGAGATTAATAAAAAATACCCGAAACAGGAAGATGCCATGAAAAAGCAACAGGAAGTTATGGCCCTGTACAGCAAATACGGAGTAAGTCCGATGGGTGGGTGTTTACCTATGTTAATACAAATGCCGGTATTCATCGCCTTATTCAACTTTGTACCGAACGCAATCGAATTACGCCAGCAGAGTTTCTTATGGGCTCCCGACTTATCTACGTATGATGATGTCATTAGCTGGGGAACACATATTCCTCTCCTGGGTAACCATCTTAGTTTATTCTGTTTGTTGTTTTCTATCACAAACATATTGAATACCATGTACATGATGAAGCAACAGGATGCAGCAACCCAACAGCAGATACCGGGTATGAAATGGATCATGTACCTGATGCCGGTTATGTTTATTTTCATATTCAATGACTATTCTTCCGGTTTGAACTATTATTACTTCATTTCCGGCTTAATCAGTATCCTGATTATGATTATACTTCGTAAGCGGACAGATGATGCAGCCTTGCTGGCTAAATTGGAAGCAAGAATGCAAGCCAACAAGAGTAATCCGAAAAAGAAATCCAATATGATGGCAAAACTGGAGGCTTTGCAAAAAGAACAAGAGCGTATAGCCCGCGAACGGGAAGCGCGTAATAAGAAAAAATAAGCAATTCGGTCTGAATTTACTTATATAGTGGTCAGGGGAGTCTGAAAGATAAACTTCCAACCCCGCAAATGGGTGGATAAATCTTTCCAACTCTCCTGACTTTTTTATCCATAAAGATGCTATCGCAGATATGAAATACATAAAATTGATGTATTGCTCGTACCCGACCAATCCCGTTGCTTAAGTTCAGCTAACCGAATCAGACAAGTAGAACGAATGTCGATGACCCCGCATATCACCTGACAAGCCGTAGGCTTGCGGCTTGGGATACCGTAGGCGTAGCACTTGGGGTAGTCGTAGGCTTGCGGCTTGAGATACCGTAGGCGTAGCACTTGAGGTAGCTGTAGGCTTACGGCTCATACCTTCCTCTCGGGGACGTCACTTAGCAGAGGTAACCACGTCACTTAGCAGGGGTAACTACGTCACTTAGCAGAGGCAACCACGTCACTTAGCAGAGGTGACCACGTCCTGTACTATACAGGATTTAGTTGACACTTAACATTGTTATACCTAAAATTTCACTCTACAATTCTTTAAATCTAAAGAAATTGGCTTATTATAGCGTAACCCCTCTAAAAATTGTCTTTGACAAAGTTACCACTTAACGGGGCTATATGAAATACTTGCCTAATAGGAAGCTTTACGCCTGATTAACCACTTCTTCCCCTACCCATACGTGTTTGGTTCTCCCCTGCCTCATCCTGTCATTTTCAGATACAACCTACTATCGTTCAACCAATTGCTGTGAAACATCCTTGGTTTCACACAAGTCTCACGGTGAAACTGCCTCCACGTCTTCTTATATCTGTTATCAGATACATCCCTACTACGCTCTATTATGTACTATGCAAAGTATGGCCTACAAACACGTCCCTTCACCGGAAGCCCCGATTCAGACAGGCATTACGGAATCTTGCGCATATACACTTGCAACAGTACATAAACATACTGTTAACAAAATATTATTCATTTTCTGAAAAACATTCTAAAAAAGTCATACGTTTACCTGCGAACCACCACTCTCCCCGAATGCAAAACTTATTGCCCTCATCCAAAGTAACTATCCGAAAAAACGCATCTATTTAGAGAGTTACTCCGCAAATACCACAATTTCCGTCCTCCTGCTTGTATTATTCCCCTCTTTTTACGTCCTTTGTATGTACGAAAGAAAATCTAACAAATAAATAGTATGTATGAAAACAAAATTATTCATTATGACGGCTGCTGCAATGCTTGCTTCGTGTTCCGCCAATAAAACGGAAAATACGAATTCTCCCTTTATTGGGAAACAGGAAATTACCATTAAGGACGGTCGACTTACTCCGGAAGCCCTTTGGGCAATGGGACGAATAGGAGGATTATCCGTTTCGCCCGATGGAAAGAGAATCGTTTATACCGTATCTTATTATAGTGTTCCCGAAAACAAGAGTCACCAGGTTATCTATACAATGAACGCCGATGGCAGCGAGAACAAAATGCTCACCACCAGTACAAAAAGTGAAATGGAACCCTGTTGGATAAAAGGAGGAACTAAAATCGCCTATCTTAGTCCAGAAAACGGAAAAAACGAAATCTGGGAAATGAATGCTGACGGTAGCGGACGAAAAGTAATATCCACGTTTGAAGGAGACATTGAAGGATTCAGCTTCTCACCCGATGAAACAAAAGTGCTGTTTGTTGCACAGATAAAATACGGACAACGTACAGTGGACATCTATCCCGACCTGCCTAAAGCTTCAGGAATTATCGTTAACGATTTAATGTATAAACATTGGGACGAATGGGTAGAGACTATTCCTCATCCTTACGTAGCTTCTTATGATGGAAATAAGATAGGTGAAGCAAAAGATTTGTTGGAAGGAGAACCTTACGAATGTCCGATGAAACCTTTCGGAGGTATGGAACAACTGGCATGGAGTCCCGATTCAAAAAGCATAGCTTACACTTGCCGTAAAAAAACAGGTAAAGAATATGCCTTTTCTACCGACTCGGACATTTACCTCTATCATCTGGAAAGCGGGAAAACGGAAAATCTTTGTAAAGACTACACCACATATCAAATAGCCTCAGACAAGACCATTCTGACAAATGCGGATGGAACAGGATCCAAAGAAGTGCCTCTCCAAAGTAAAGATGAAAACAAGGGATACGACATCAATCCCCGTTTCTCTCCCGATGGAAAATATATTGCTTGGCAAAGTATGGAACGAGACGGATACGAAAGCGACCGCAACCGCCTTTGTGTATTCAATCTAGAAAATAAAATCAAGACGTATGTAACGGAAAGTTTCGAAAGCGGAGTGGATGATTACTGCTGGAACAATGATTCACACTCTTTATATTTCATCGGCGTATGGCATGGCACGACTATGGTGTACCGTACTAACTTGAATGGGAATGTGGAAAAACTGACCGACGGAGATTATGATTACGCTTCCGTTGCCATGGCAGGGAATAACATCATCACCAAACGTCACTCTATTCGTATGGCCGATGAAATTTATATGCTCAATCCGGAAACCAAACAGATAGCTCAACTTACTACCGAAAACAAACATATTTACGATCAATTGACCATGGGAAAAGTAGAAGCGCGATGGACCAAAACTACCGATGGAAAAGAAATGCTCTCATGGATTATATATCCTCCTCATTTCAATCCTGATAAAAAATATCCTACTCTCCTATTCTGCGAAGGCGGTCCGCAAAGTCCGGTCAGCCAATTTTGGTCATATCGCTGGAACTTCCAGATTATGGCGGCAAACGATTACATCATCGTCGCTCCAAACCGCCGCGGACTTCCCGGTTTTGGTATGGAATGGCTCGAGCAAATCAGCGGAGACTATAGCGGTCAATGTATGAAAGATTACCTGACGACCATCGACGACGTCTCTAAAGAACCTTATGTGGATAAAGATAAGTTAGGATGCGTAGGTGCCAGCTTCGGCGGATATTCGGTTTACTATTTGGCAGGACATCACGATAAACGCTTCAAAGCTTTCATTGCCCACGACGGTATCTTCAATATGGAACAGCAATACCTCGAAACCGAAGAAATGTGGTTTGCACATTGGGATATGGGCGGAGCCTACTGGGAAAAGAATAACGCAACGGCTCAACGCACGTTTGCCAATTCGCCTCATAAGTTTGTAGATAAATGGGATACACCGATTCTTTGTATTCATGGAGAAAAAGACTACCGTATTCTTGCCTCACAAGGAATGTCGGCTTTTAATGCCGCCGTCATGCGCGGTATTCCGGCAGAGCTTCTCCTCTATCCCGATGAGAACCATTGGGTATTGAAACCCCAGAACGGTATCCTTTGGCAACGTACTTTCTTCAACTGGCTGGATAAGTGGCTCAAATGATCAGAAGTTGTTGGGAGTAAAAAAGAGATCGCAAAATAAAGAAGACAGGTTTATATATTCTCTTCTGAATGTCCCTATCTAATTCGGGACTTCAAGGGATAAAGCAACAATGAAGATGGCATGTGAAATGAAAAATATCAATCATTTACACATGCCATCTTATATTTTTAGGATACTTTCTGAATGTCCCTAATGTAGGCTGAATCTCTTAACTATTTTGTATTTTTGCCATATCTTAGTCCTGGGATTTCCTCCGTTTTGACCATCAAACCTTATTTTCGAGGGAATACCTAAAGATACAAAATAGCCAACTAACCCGCAATGAATTAGTTGGCTATTATTATATTATCTTCTGAATGTCCCTAGTTACATACTTTCTCTAATTTCTTCATAATAGAGAAAATGAACAGAGCCGACAACAAACAAAGCGTTACAAGTACGCCCCATACAACCCAAAGAGGTAAATTTCCCCACAAAGCGGAAGCAACGGAAGTCAAATAGTTACCGATAGCAGTAGCTACAAACCAGCCACCCATCATCATACCTTTATATTTGGGAGGAGCCACTTTCGAAACAAACGAAATACCCATCGGAGACAACAGTAATTCACCAAATGTCAATACAAGATAAGTAGATACCAACCAGTTAGGTGATACGAAAGAAGCCGTACCCGCTTCAGTTGCAGCCGCTTGGGCATTCGGAGAAAGCAAACCAACAGAAGCGAATATCATCAGGATGTAACCGCATGCAGCAACCAACATACCTAAACCGATTTTCCTGGGAGCGCTCGGTTCTTTACCTTTCGAAGCCAACCAACTGAAAATACCCATAGAGATAGGTGTCAATGCTACAACGAAACAAGAATTGAACTGTTGGAAAATAGGCGCATCCACCGGAGTTGATGCCGGCAATGAGTTGTACTGATAGACAAGGAAAACAACTGCCGCCACGATTACAACACCCGAAATCAGCTTCGCACGAGGAGTCTTCGACTGGAACAACGAGAATAAGGCATATACGATAAAAATAACAGCCACCAGATTCCATACGGTAAACATCATACTTTCCAGACCCGAAGAACTCTTCGCCGTAAACTCATCAGCAAAGTAAGTCAATGTCAGTCCATTCTGATGAAAAGCCATCCAGAAGAAAATAACTACGGTGAAAACCAAACAAAGAGCCACAATACGGTCTTTGGTTTCACGAGGAGACAATTCATCGCCGGCAGCAGAAGTCTTTGCTGCGGCTTGTTGTTTGCTACTTCCTTCCACATGTTTAAACGTACTGCGGGCACTATAATATATAAGCATGGAAATAATTAGCGATATACAAGCTATGGCAAATGCAAAGTGGTACGAATCATTTACGCTGATACCCAAATTCTGCTGGGCATAGTTCATAATTCCTACTGCAGCAGAAGGGGCAAAAAGAGCACCTACATTGATTGCCATATAAAAAATACTAAATGCAGAGTCACGTTTGGAGGCATATTCAGGTGCATCGTAAAGATTACCCACCATTACCTGTAAGTTTCCTTTAAACAAACCGGTTCCCGCACTGATAATTATCAAAGCGGCAAACATGCCAACCATAGCCAACACACCCGTTCCAAAAGGAATAGACAACAAAACGTAACCGGTAAACATGGCCACGATACCGATTGTAACCATCTTACCATAGCCGAATTTATCAGCTAATATACCACCAATAAATGGTAAAAAATAAACTAAAGCCAGAAACGCACCATAAATATTACCCGCTACAGCCGGCGAAAAACCGAAGTTAGCTTTCAAAAACAGTACGAAAACGGCAAGCATGGTATAGTATCCGAAACGTTCACCAGTATTGGCTAACGCTAACGCATACAAACCTTTAGGCTGTCCTTCAAACATAAAATTTAAGTTTTTAAGATTAATATTTAATATTCATTGAGTGCAAAGATATAATTTTAATGAGATTTTATACACATAACTTGCAAATTTCAGCACGAGTTTCTTTAATTAAATCGGCTGGAGCCAGCTTTATTTGCAGTCCGCGTATACCTGCACTTACATAGATATAGGGAAAATTCATACAGCTTTCGTGAATATAGGTAGGAAATACTTTCTTCATTCCAATAGGCGAGCATCCTCCCCGAATATAGCCCGTAGTAGGTAACAGTTCTTTTAAAGGCAGCAATTCGCATTTCTTGTTACCGGAAACTTTAGCAGCCAATTTCAGATCTATTTCCAGTTCTCCGGGAATAACACAAACAAAATGCCCTGATTTGTCTCCGTGCAATACGATGGTTTTAAATACCTGTTCTATATTCTCTCCCAGTCCGGCTGCAACATGCTGGGCACTCAAATCGTTCTCATCCACTTCATAAGGAATCAACTCATACGAAACTTTGGCTTTATCCAATAATCGGGCTACATTTGTCTTTTTAACCATCCTATCTCTATTTCAATTTTATCCATTCTTTATATCCAAACAAACCGAAAGCCTCTTAATTCACAAAAGTAATCGGCTCTACCTTACTTCCATTCTCTAAACGGTTTCTTCGCCAGCATGGAATTATAATAGCGGGAATCTCCGGTAACCTCTTCTCCCAACCAAGACGGACGTTCAAAGATAGCATCCGCTTCCGGCAGTTCTATTTCCGCCATCAACAATCCTTTATTCTCACCATAGAATTCGTCCACCTCAAATATATACGCTCCGACCCGCACCAAATAACGGATTTTGTCAATCACTCCTGGTTCACAAAGTCGTAATAATTCTTCTGCCTCATTTACGGGAATCTCCTTCTCCCATTCGTAACGGCACACTCCGGTTTCGTCTGCTACACCCTTAACGGTAAGGTATCCTTTTTCCCCTTTCATCCTGACACGTACGGTACGTTCCGGCGCCGAATTGAGATATCCCTGCGTAATACGCAGGAATTGGAAAGCGTCCTGCTTGAACCCATCGCCCTTTACAAGGAATTTACGTTCTATTTCCTGTCCCATTATTTTTTCTTTCCGTCTTTTATAAAAAAGTTCATCCTTCCACTCTTCTCCAGAGCAACCGCGTCCACATCTTTAAAGAGTGTAACTCCCTGATTGTTAAACATGCTTTTGGGTATATGAACTCTGTACGCAAAAACAACCATATCCAATTATCAATCCCTTATAATTCCGACTTGGTTTCCTTCAACTCCTCCCGAAGGAACATAGGAGTATATCCCTTTTCCGAGAGAGCCACTTCCTCGGGAGTTCCGCACGAAAGCAGTCTTCCGCCTCCTTTTCCGCCTTCGGGTCCCATGTCGATAATATAATCTGCCATCTTTATCACGTCCAGGTTATGCTCTATGACGATAACTGTATTGCCTTTATCTACCAACCGATTCAGCACATTCAGCAGCACCCGGATATCTTCAAAATGCAAACCAGTAGTCGGTTCGTCCAGAATGTAAAGCGTTTTGCCCGTATCCCGTTTCGACAGTTCAGTAGCCAATTTTACACGCTGGCTCTCTCCTCCCGACAAAGTAGTGGAAGGCTGTCCCAATTTGATATAACCTAATCCTACATCTTGCAAAACCTTTATTTTATTCAATATCTGCGGCACATTTTCGAAGAACTCTACCGCCCTGTTGATTGTCATATCCAACACATCGGCTATCGATTTCCCTTTATAACGCACTTCCAGCGTCTCCCGGTTATACCGTTTGCCGTGACAAACCTCACAAGGTACCATCACATCGGGAAGAAAGTTCATCTCTATGGTTTTATACCCGTTTCCTCCACAAGCTTCACATCGTCCACCTGTGACATTAAAAGAAAAACGACCGGGTTTGTATCCTCTGATTTTCGCTTCCGGCAAACCCACAAACAATGTTCTGATATCCGAAAAAACGCCTGTGTAAGTAGCCGGATTCGACCGAGGTGTACGTCCCAAAGGCGACTGGTCTACATCCACCACTTTATCAATATATTTCAACCCTTCAATAGATGCATAGGGAAGCGGGTCTCTCAACGAACGATAAAAATGCTGCGACAATATCGGTTGAAGCGTATCGTTAATCAGCGTAGACTTCCCGCTACCGGACACACCGGTCACACAAATAAGTTTTCCTAAAGGGAACTCCACATCTACATTCTTCAAATTATTGCCCGTCGCTCCTTTCAGCCACAAAGATTTACCATTGCCTTTCCTACGGATTTTCGGGACTTCAATCTTCAAATCACCCGTCAGATAACGGGAAGTCAACGTTTCGGTAGAGAGCATTTTCTGAGGAGTTCCGGCAAAAACCACCTCTCCCCCCAACCGTCCGGCTTTAGGTCCCATGTCTACTACATAATCGGCATTCATCATCATATCTTTATCATGTTCCACCACAATGACGGAGTTGCCTATATCGCGCAATTCTTTCAACGAGTGTATCAAACGGAGATTATCACGTTGGTGCAATCCGATGCTGGGTTCATCCAGGATATAAAGCACATTCACAAGTTGAGAACCGATTTGGGTCGCCAACCGGATACGCTGACTCTCTCCTCCGGATAAAGATACAGAAGAACGATTTAACGAAAGGTAATCCAGTCCTACATCCAACAAAAATTTCAGACGCGTACGTATCTCCTTCAATATTTCCACGGCGATACGCTTCTGTTTATCCGAAAGATGCTCCTCCACATGCGCCAGCCAGTCATACAACTCACTAATATCCATAGTGGAAAGTTCATAGATGTTTTTATCATGAATGCGGTAATGCAATGCTTCCTTATTTAGGCGGGCGCCATTACACTCCGGACAAACAGCTGTCCTAGAAAACTGTTCGGCCCATTTCTGTTGGGTAGCGGAAGACTCGCTGTCCTGCATCATCCGGATATATTTGACAAGCCCCTCGAAAGTAGTAAAATAATCCGATCCTGTATGAATCAATGTACTTTTGATTCGTATGCGTTCGTCCGATCCGTAAAGAATTTCATCGAGTGCATCATCCGGAAATTCGGACAGAGGAGTTTTTAAATCTAAACCATACTTTTCAAGCAAAGCGGCAATTTGCCAGAATATCATCGAGTTTTTATATTTGCCCAATGGCGTAATCGCCCCTTCATAAATAGAAAGCTTCCTGTCGGGAATCACCTTATCTATATCTATCAGGCTTACAAATCCCAAACCTTTACACTTGGGACAGGCTCCTTGCGGAGAGTTAAAAGAAAAATTGTGGGGAGCCGGTTCTTTATACGCCAATCCGGTAACGGGACACATCAAACGTTTACTGTAATGGCGCACGCTCTGGGTTTGCGCATCCAGAATCATCACCAGCCCATCTCCCTGTGTCATGGCCACGGAAAGGCTCTGCTTCAATCGTTTGTTATCTTTCCCGTCTACCACAAACTTATCCACTACCAGTTCTATATCGTGGTTCTTGTAGCGGTCCAGCTTCATACCGTGGGTTATTTCTTTAATTTCCCCATCTACACGAACCGACAGATAACCTTTCTTCCGTATCTGTTCAAACAATTCGCGGTAATGACCTTTACGGGTACGCACCAAAGGAGCCAATAAATAGATACGCTTACCGGTATATTCTTTTAAGATCAAATCGAGAATCTGCTCTTCCGTATATTTCACCATCTTCTCCCCGGACAAATAAGAGTAGGCTTCTCCGGCACGAGCAAAAAGCAAACGCATATAATCGTATACTTCCGTAGTAGTCCCCACGGTAGAACGCGGATTCTTATTTGTTGTTTTCTGTTCAATGGAAATCACCGGACTCAATCCTGTAATTTTATCCACATCCGGACGCTCCATTCCCCCCAGAAAATTACGTGCATAAGCAGAAAACGTTTCTATATACCGGCGTTGCCCTTCGGCGAAAATGGTATCAAAAGCTAAAGACGATTTACCGCTTCCGCTTAATCCCGTAATCACGCTCAAACTATCGCGGGGAATTTCTACATCTATATTCTTGAGATTGTGCACACGAGCACCGTATACACTTATCTTTTCTGTTTCGTCTATCATAATTCTTTATTTTCAACACTTCACGACCCCTGCAAAATTAATGCTTCCTTCCGAAATATTTAATTAAAAAGCCTAATAATATTTGTGAATCTATATAGAGAATGTGAAGAAAAGAGTTTTTTTTACTACTTTTGCCCCACTAAAGAAAAAATAATGTATTCATGAGAACGCTTAAATACAAATTGTGGCTTTGTCTTTTTCTTCTTATACCGTTCGTCGGACAGGCACAACAGACTAGCTATTTCTTACACACCATCTCTAAAGGACAAAGTTTATACTCTATCGCAGCCATGTATAACGTGACTACCGAAGAGATTATCCGTTTGAATCCCGGTAGCGAGAAAGTCATTAAAGCGGGAGAATCACTAAAAATTCCCCAGGCTCAGACCTCTTCTCAACAACGTTTCCATACTATTCAACCCGGAGAAACTTTATACCGGCTGACACAAACGTATCAGATATCGGCAGAGAAGATATGCGAGGCGAATCCGGGATTAACAGCAAATAATTTCCGAGCCGGACAAGTAATTGTTATCCCTGAAAACAACAAGGAAGAAAATGTGGTTGCCCAAACGGAACCTCAGGCTCCGGCAACAGTTTCCCAACAGTCGAAGAGCGGTCTGCAAACGAATTTTCAGGATATGCACAAAGTAAAACGGAGAGAAACCATCTTCAGCATTTGCAAGGAATACGGTATCACCCGTCAAGAATTGATCGACGCCAATCCCGAACTCAAAACACAACCTTTGAAAAAAGGAAAATTCCTGCGTATCCCTTTTCCGAAAGTTCCCGGACAACCTGGCATGGTGCAGAAGCTTGAGAACGAAAAGCCAACCAAACAGCCAAGCAATATGGAACTTTTCAACGAAACGTCTTCCAATTCCAAGAAAAAGCAACGTCTGGATAAGGTTAAAGTAGCTGTAATTCTTCCCTTTATGCTCGACAACGGCAGTTCCAACGAACAAAAAAGAATGGTCGAATATTACGAAGGGTTCCTCATGGCTGTGGATAGTTTGAAACAAGAAGGATATTCTTTTGAAATCCATACCTATGATTCAAAAGGGAGCACAGCTTCCATTCAAGGCATACTGACCAAACCTGAAATGAAGGAAATGAACCTTATTATCGGTCCCGTGCATTCCAATCATACCAAAGTGGTAGCTGCCTTTGCTAGAAAACATGAAATCAGGATGATCATACCTTTCAGTTCAAAAGACAATGAGGTATTCAATAATCCGTATATTTACCAGATCAATACACCTCAATCCTATCTGTATTCGGAAGTATACGACCACTTCATCCGTTGTTTCAGAAATAATGTGAATATTCTATTCGTTGACACCCAAGACGGAAACATGGAAAAGACCGATTTTATCAAAGGATTAAAAATGGAACTGGATGCGCAGCACATGCCTTACAAGAACCTAACCATCAGTGCCGGCCAAACAACCCCTTTAAAAGAAGCGGTCAGTACCACGCAAGAAAACTTATTCATCCCTACCTCTGGAAGCAACATTGCGCTGATTAAATTGTTACCCTATCTGAAACAACTGGCTTTAGAGAGTCCCGAATGTAGCATCCACATGTTCGGCTACCCGGAATGGCAAACCTATACAACTGACCATATAGCCGATTTTTATGCTTTCGATACCTATTTTTACGGTTCGTTTTATACGAACAACTTATCGGTGGCGGTAGCGGATTTCCAGCATGCGTTCCGTAAATGGTATGGCAAAACTATTATGAACACTTATCCCAAATATGCCATACTCGGATTCGATACGGGTTATTATTTCCTGAAAGGATTGTCCATGTACGGCAACAATCTGGAAGAGAACTTAAGTAAAATAAAAGTTTCCCCCATACAAACCAGCTTCAAGTTTGAACGCGTAAATAATTGGGGAGGTTTTATTAATAAAAAAGTGTTCTTCGTACATTTTACGAAGCAACATGAACTGATAAAAATGGATTTTGACAAATGAACAGAATGAAAAGTTTCCTTACAGGAATGGGCCTTGTTTGTTTGCTGGGCGCTATGCCCCAGCTCGCCCATGCACAGGTAGGTGAATTCAGAAGAGACCTGGCTATCGGAATAAACGGGGGCGTAAACCTGAATTCCATGGGATTCACTCCTACCATAAAACAGGGCTCTTTAATGGGAATGACCGGAGGAGTGACCTTAAGGTATACATGCGAAAAGTATTTCGCTACCATTGCCGCCGTACAAATGGAAATCAATTATTCACAGCAAGGATGGGAAGAAGAAATCGATGACGGCAGCAACAATACCTACAAAAGGACAATCAACTATATACAAGTGCCTTTTCTAGCTCATCTGGGATGGGGACGCGAGCAACGGGGCGTACAGTTTTTTGTGAACGCCGGCCCGCAATTCGCTTTATACCTGAGTGATAAGGAAACTTATGGAGGAGATACATGGGATGTAACGAATCGTCCGAACTACGTCACGCAACAATACGGCAAGGAAATTGAAAATACATTTGATTATGGAATCACCGGCGGTTTAGGAATCGATTTAAGTACAAAAATCGGCCATTTTATCCTAGAAGGAAGATATTATTATGGTTTCGGAAATATTTTCAGCGATACGAAAAAAGATCCTTTCAGCAATTCAAATCATTCTATTATTTCCATCAAGTTCAGCTACTTGTTCGATTTGCTGAGAACCAAATAGCAGTGCCGATTACGGATGGATACAGAGACTCTAATTACTTGACTTGCAAGATACTTTCCTCTAAAAACTACTTGTTCCCGGAAACTTCGATGGAAGTCTAAGAAGTCTGAAAGTTTAGATTAAAATGTTCTATTCGAAACCGACAATAGCCAATACTTAAAGAAGTGCCATTTTATGCCTAATTCTCATAGGCTAAAGCGGCACTTTTATTTATTCTATACAATGGTTTTGGAACGGATCGCCCGATAATATTTATAGGTGTTTTCTATTTATAATTTCCTCCACACTTTTACAGGTGAACGAATTACTCCTACTATAAAGGTAAGATCAACCGGCTTCGATTGGATTAACAGTAGGATACATACCTTAACATATCCCCTCGGGAACCGTTTCTTTCTGTCTTGGATAAAGTTTTGGTTTCTAATAGTTTACCTTTTAATTTAAAAGTGGAATTCCAAAGCCGGAATTGTCAGCCGCCATTCTTCCACATACGGAATTCGTTGGGAGAACCTAAAAGACGCTCTATTTCGAACGGATACGAAATTTATACAATATATATACAAAAAAACAAGCACTGCTTCAATTTCTATCCGCAATGCCTGTCCTTTTATAATTCTTCATTATAGAATACTCTTTTTATTTTTCCATGCCACTCAATCTTTAACGTAACCTGTCTGCAGCTTTCACCATTACCTCATCCTTCCCTATTGCTCGAATCGCAAGATAGTTAAGCACAATAGCAATAAAAGGCAAACAAGCTGCAATACGCAACTGAAAAGTTGATTCCGGCAGTCTCCCATTATAAGCAATGATAAATGCTATAAACGTTGCATAATAGCCAATCAATAAGATAATATTGAATATGGTCATCCGAATTTGAAGTATACGATTCTTAAACAAGAATATTGTAGCTGCAGCTACCAACGTTGATAACAACAAAATAGCAAACATACCCCAACACGAAGTTTCCCGACCTACATTAGCAACATCGATTCCTAAATTCGTAAAAGGAGAAATACTCCCGTCACTACCTGTATATGCAGCTACAGGACTACACATGCAGATAATCAATAAAACGACAACTGCCAACAAATAAACTGTCTGTATCCGTTGAATCATACAAAATAGAATTACTGCAATTTTTCTTTTTCCTTTACCGGATTTCTGTAATATACCTTACCTTCCAGATATTCTTGCGTAGCAATCAATGTAGGTTTCGGCAATTTTTCGTAATAACGAGAAATCTCTATTTGCTCCCTATTTTCGAAAACCTCATCCATACTATCGGTGTATGAAGCAAACTCCTGCAATTTCTTGGAAAGATCATTCTTTATTTCCACAGCAATCTGATTGGAACGTTTGCCGATAATAGCTACAGTTTCGTAAATATTACCAGTGTCTTCACACAATTCCATTAAGTCACGCGTAACGGTATTCGTCGGCGCATTCGTTTTTCTGTAATCCATAATTATACCTTAAAATATATATGTACGTTTTTATTCTTTAATTCGCTTACTTGAATTCTCAAATATCTTTTCCGCATCCTTTAAATGCTTACTTTCCGGAAACTCGTTCTTATAGGCGTAATATTCATCAATCGCATCCCGATAACGTTCCATCTGTTTCTCTGCCACACTCTGTACGGCCATCTCGTATTTGGCACGGAGTATCAACCAGGAAAGTTCTTCACGACGAGATGAATAAGGAAAGTCGCGCAAAGCGTTTTGAGCCGTAAGCACACATGACTGAAAATTATTTCCCAAATAATTTCCCAGATTATAATATAATTTGGCGGAAAGGAATTCTTTTTCAACCAACTTATCTTGTAAACGGAACATCATTTCCTGAGCACTTTCTTTATAAGGGGAGGTAGGATACAGTTCACAGAACAATTGGATATCGCGTATAGCCTCGAATGTACTAGTCTGATCCAAACGCGGTTCCGGAGTATCATTATAAAGAGACTTACATGAATAATAATTAGCTAATTCAGCATATTCTCCCTGCGGATAAGTCTTATAATACTTTTTAAACGTAGTAGAAGCTTCCAACCAGTCACCGTTATGATAGTAACTCATTGCAAGCATATATAACGATTCCTCGGCTTGTACACTACCTTTTAATACGGTAATCATATCTCCTAATACAACAATGGCTTTATTATATTTTCCATCAATATAATAGCCTTTTGCCGCTTCATATTTATATTGATAATCGGTACTTTTCAGTACTTTATTGTAATCGCCGCATGAGGTGAAAATCAATGCGGATATGATTACTGCTGATACGTTCTTTCTCATCATATTACTCAAAATATGGCGCAAATGTACGGATAACCCACGAATAATACAATTAATCAATGTTTTTTAATACAAAAAAATATTCAGTTCTGCCACTGATAGAGATTATTGTGTATTTTTACAACCAAAATATTTTAAGTAAGAAGGATAATAAGATAAACCGCCCAAGCAGGTATCGACAACTTCTGAATAAAAATGTGGTTATGAAATTTGAATTGATCTCTGATTATAGTCCCACAGGCGACCAACCGGAAGCCATTGCCCAACTTACAGAAGGCATTCGACAAGGTATGCCTGCCCAAACTCTTTTGGGTGTTACCGGATCGGGAAAGACTTTTACCATAGCGAATGTTATAAAAAACATCAATAAACCTACTCTTATATTAAGCCATAACAAAACACTTGCCGCTCAATTATACAGTGAATTCAAAAGTTTTTTTCCGAACAATGCGGTGGAGTATTACGTATCTTATTACGATTACTATCAGCCGGAAGCTTATCTGCCCTCATCCGATACTTATATTGAAAAAGACCTGGCCATCAATGATGAAATAGATAAATTGCGTCTGGCCGCTACTTCCGCTTTATTGTCGGGAAGAAAAGATGTGGTGGTCGTTTCTTCCGTTTCGTGTATTTATGGTATGGGAAACCCTTCCGATTTTTATAATAACGTTATTGAAATAAAAAAAGGAAAACGGATAGACCGCAACGTATTTCTTCGCAGACTGGTAGATAGCTTGTACACCCGAAATGATTTGGAATTAAACAGAGGGAATTTCCGGGTAAAGGGAGATACAGTAGACATTTATCTGGCATATTCCGACAATTTATTGCGAGTTATGTTTTGGGACGATGAAATAGACGCCATTGAAGAGGTAGACCCGATATCCGGGCTACGGCTGGCTTCTTTTGATGAATATAAAATTTATCCGGCTAACTTATTCATGACTACTAAAGAGAGTACCTTAAGGGCTATTCATCAGATAGAAGACGATTTAACCAAACAGGTGGATTATTTTAACGAGATAGGCAAAACATTTGAAGCCAAAAGACTGTATGAACGGGTAACCTACGATATGGAGATGCTCAGAGAACTGGGACACTGCTCGGGAATTGAAAATTATTCCCGCTATTTCGATGGCAGAGCAGCCGGAACCCGTCCTTATTGCCTGCTGGATTTCTTTCCGGAAGATTTTCTGATTGTGATTGATGAAAGTCATGTCAGCATTCCGCAGATACATGCCATGTACGGAGGAGATAAAGCCAGAAAAACAAATTTGGTGGAATATGGTTTCCGCCTGCCCGCAGCTTTGGATAACCGCCCCTTAAAATTCGAAGAATTTGAGGAAATGGCCAAACAGGTGATTTATGTAAGCGCTACTCCTGCTGATTATGAGTTACAAAAAAGTGAAGGTATTGTAGTGGAACAAGTTATACGTCCTACCGGCCTGTTAGATCCGATTATTGAAGTCCGCCCGAGTTTGAATCAAATTGACGATTTGATGGAAGAAATACAACAGCGTATCGAAAAGAACGAACGTATTCTGATTACGACGCTTACCAAACGGATGGCCGAAGAATTGACCGATTATTTATTGCGTAACAACATACGGTGTAATTATATACACAGTGATGTGGATACGTTGGAGCGCGTGAAGATTATGGATGATTTACGTCAGGGATTGTACGATGTACTGGTAGGGGTCAACTTGTTACGTGAAGGACTCGATTTGCCCGAAGTTTCTTTGGTCGCAATCTTGGATGCCGACAAAGAGGGTTTCTTGCGCAGCCACCGTTCGCTTACCCAGACAGCCGGACGGGCAGCTCGGAATATCAACGGCAAAGTAATTATGTATGCAGACAAAATTACGGACAGCATGAAGCAAACGATTGATGAAACTAACCGCCGCAGAGAAAAACAATTGGCTTACAATGAGGCACACGGTATTACACCGAAACAGATACAGAAGGCACGAAATACCGCTTTGCTTGGAGCTAAAACGGAAACCGACAATAACGTCCCGAAAGCTTATATCGAACCAGAATTCCATAGTATTGTAGCTGATCCGATTGTAGAATACATGACTCGCCCGCAACTGGAAAAGAGTATTGAACAAACAAGAAAACGGATGCAGGAGGCTGCCAAAAAACTAGAATTTATCGAAGCGGCTCAATACCGGGATGAATTGTTACGACTGGAAGAAATACTAAAAGGTAAAACAATCTAATACTGAAAAGATTATTATCGCAGGCGTATATCATTTTGCGCTTTCCGGCTCCACAATACGGGTGGTTTCTACTTTTTTCAGCCTTTCCTGCAACTTCGGCATGAAGGATTTCCTTATCCTTAATGTCAGCAAACAATCCATATCATATGATTGTTCTATGATAGCAGGACCTTCTTCTTTCACTATACGCATGATTTCATTCATGAAAGGGTACTCGAAAACGACCGTTACGTTTTCATCCACTGTTTTTTCTATAATGGATGCATTCGCTATAGCTTCCGCAGCAGCAGCCTTATATGCCACAATCAATCCGCTTGTGCCCAACTTTATACCTCCAAAATAACGAACTACAATAATCAGGATATCCGTCAGTTCGTTTGAATTGATCTGTCCTAAAATAGGTCTACCTGCTGTACCAGAAGGTTCACCATTATCATTCGCCCTGAAAGTGACCCGCTCCGCACCCAGCATATACGCATAACAAACATGCCGAGCATCATAATACTTTTTCTGATATTCTTCGAGATAGCTTTTTACCTCCTCCACAGTACAAACAGGAAGGGCGATAGCAATAAACTTGCTACGTTTCTCCGTATAAACACCTTCGGAAATTCCCGCAATAGTATTGTAAGTATCTTTCTGCATCACGACTGCAAAGATATATATTTTCTCCTAACGCTTGCAAACTGTGCTTTAAATTCTAGAACTATCATTTCTTTATTAATAAAGTTAAAACTGTTGCTATCTTATAAGAAAAGTAAATGCTATCATAAATTTATTCTGTAGAATTACTATCTTTGGACATGTTGAACCTTTAAATCTAAACCACATGATTGTAGGAATTCCTAAAGAAATCAAGAACAATGAGAATCGGGTATCCATGACTCCATCCGGAGTGTATGAACTAACTAAGCGAGGTCACAAAGTCTATGTACAACACACGGCGGGAATCAACAGCGGCTTTCCTGACGAAGAATACAGCAAAGCCGGCGCTGAAATTCTCTCAACTATCGAAGAGGTATATGCTCGATCTGAGATGATTGTAAAAGTGAAAGAACCTATTGCTTGCGAGTATCCGTTAGTACGCAAAGGACAGCTACTTTTTACTTACTTCCATTTTGCTTCCGAGCGTGCCTTAACAGAGGCTATGATTCAAAGCGGTTCTGTTTGCCTTGCTTATGAAACGGTTCTTGACAAACAGCATACTTTGCCTTTGTTAATTCCTATGTCAGAGGTAGCTGGAAGAATGTCCGTCCAAGAAGGAGCCCGTTTCCTTGAAAAGCCCCAAGGAGGAAAAGGTATCCTGTTAGGTGGCGTACCGGGAGTAAAACCTGCAAAAGTATTAGTGCTAGGCGGAGGAATTGTAGGTACGAATGCTGCACTTATTGCCGCTGGAGCTGGAGCGGATGTGACGATTTGTGATATATCTTTACCCAGACTTCGATATTTAAGTGAAATTATGCCTCGGAATGTACGCACTTTATTCTCTACTGCCCACAACATAGAAAAAGAGTTGCCAGACACAGATCTGATTATTGGAGCCGTACTTATTCCAGGAGCTAAAGCGCCTCACTTGATAACGCGTGAAATGCTAAAACGGATGAAACCTGGAACTGTTATGGTGGACGTCGCCATAGACCAAGGCGGATGTTTCGAAACTTCCCACCCTACCACTCATGCCGATCCTGTTTATGAAGTAGATGGTATTATCCATTATTGCGTTGCCAATATTCCCGGAGCGGTACCTTATACTTCAACCTTAGCTCTAACCAATGCAACGATGCCTTATGTACTGAAACTGGCAGATTTTGGATGGGAAAAAGCATGTCGTGGAGACGAAGGACTCGCAGCCGGATTGAATATAATATATGGTGACATTGTTTTCCCCGCAGTAGGAGAAGCTTTCGGGCTTCCTTATAAAATCTGGAAATAAGTTTTTATTTGAACATTGATTTAAACGAATGAGTATTCAGAGCCTTTTTAATTTTGCCGGAATAAATTCGTATGATGGGTTTATCGGATGAAATGGATCTTTCGGATCTGTTTTCTCTAAAAATAACTCGCAATACAATGCGAAGAAAAATTAAAGAGGCTCGTATAGGGACATTCAGTAAATAATATAAAATAATCCAACTAACTCATTGCGAGTTAGTTGGATTATTTGTATCTTTAAGGAAGGGTATTCAGTAAATATCCCTCTTATAATTTCATTACGGATGATATAAACGAATAATGAGGAACTGTCTTTCGGTGGATTAATTATTTGTTTCTTTATAAAAGACCTGATATACCCCGGAATGTATGTAGATGATCGGATTAATCAGTCTTTATATAACCGTAAGAAACAAAATCAATCAGTAACAGATGAAAAGTCCACGGCTATACCCATCTTTTTCATCAGGAAACATGCATTCATGTTCTGAGCTATTCCCTCTCTCATTCGGTAAGAAAAAGTAAGCTCGTTGTTCGTTATATCCGCTTCAAAACAGTAATTCTTTATATCCTCGGGATAACTCTGAGATAAAGCTCCCAGCATTAAATCATGGGTAGCAATAATTCCATTCGTCCTTAACAGCATAAATTGCTTAATCAACGCTTGAGAACCTTTTTGCTTATCTACTGAATTTGTACCTTTCAGAATTTCATCCAATATAATAAATAGCTCTTCTCCGGCTTCCAATTTTTTTATGATTAATTGTAAACGTTTCAGTTCGGCAAAGAAGTAAGACTCATTATCCGTTAAAGAATCTGTGGTACGAAGACTTGTTACAAGCTGAATAGGAGAAAATACCATCCGATCCGCCCAAACAGGCGCACCTATACAAGCCAAAAGATAATTTATCCCTACCGTGCGCAAATAAGTACTTTTACCTGCCATATTAGCTCCTGTTATGATAATAAATGAAGGCCTTTTAAGAAGAGATATATCGTTCCGCACACACTTTTCCCTATCCATTAACGGATGCCCCAAAGACTTGGCTTCCAAACAAAAAGAAGAAGGAGATACGGAAGGAGAAGGATATATATAATCGGGATGATTATATGCAAAAGTCGCCAAAGAACAATAAGCATCCATCTCGCCCACCGCTTCCAGCCAACCGAGCAAAGAAGAAGAATATTGCTCTTTCCACCGTTCAATACGCATTGTCTGCCACAATTCCCAGAAAAAAGAACCATTCAACAAAATGGTCATAAATATATTATTCCGCCTGTCAAGAGAATTCATTAAAGTAATCAGACGCATCAATATCTGAGATGCTGTTTTCTCTTTTCCATCCGATAGCTGTCCTTTAATCCTTATTAATTCGGAAGACTCCACTTCCAACCCCTCCACCCGAACAATCTGATTCGCATAGGTAGAGAGTATTTGCATTTTCTTTCCATACATCTGTTGTAATTTGGTTATTTTTCCCGAGAACAGAAAACTAAAGAAAACAAAAAAAGCAAAAACCATTCCAGCTATGGAAAAAGGCATCAATCCATAAAATGCAAATCCTATACATACTATATTGATTATCAAAACTACATATGGAAGAAAAGGGAATGCTTTATGTTTGAGAAAACGCGCAGGCATATCAATCCATTTCTCTATTTCTTTTTTATCGCTTCCCTCTCCCCTGTTCAATAAACCCATTAAACGGAAATCTTGACAGAATTCCAATTTATCGGATAGTTCCCGAACCGCATTCTGACGTTCTTCAATAAGTCGCTTATCCTTTAAAGCATTATTCATCCAACTTGCCAACCGCTGTTTCCCAATCGGAGTAGAAGTCCGATTCATACATTGGAAAAGAGAATGGTTACCAAAAACATCTAAATCGAATGTATAGAGATGTGATGGATTTACAAATTCTTTTCCGTCATCGAAAGCTGAAATATTTCCTTGCAAAGCATCTAATTCTTGCTGGTTGATCTCTATTCTTCTTTTTAAATAATCTCGTCGGTAAAACCAGCGATTGTGTCGTTTAATTAGCCAAAGGAAACAAGCAAAAGGAAGAATTATACATAACCAAAAAAGTAACCGATTCTCATCCCATAATGAAATAGCTGCAATAATGATTCCTGAAAAAAGAAAAACCCTTAAAAGACTAATATATCGAATGTTTCGAAGAACTAATCGAAGTTCTGCTTCTGACTCGCTAATGATTCTCTTATATATTCTTTTTACCTCCTGATATGTTTGCATAAAATTATTTATTCACTGATTAGCTAATTCAACTGCAAACATACCAATATTATTCCAATGGACCTCCATATCATAAATAAAATTCCTATTCATATAGGAAAACTATAACCTTTCGAAGTTATCTTTAGTTTATAATTTCGCAAAAACATAATTACACAAATATTTCTTTGCAACTGCGAAAATATATTTGCCCAACTGCAGGCTGGTTCGAATGCGTCTAAATGCAGAAATACCATAGGACCAACCAGATAAATGAGGATTCCGGCATAGCTCTAAAGACGGACTTTATAAAAAGGAAAGAAGATAGTACAGTCCAAATAAGGAAGTATGAATAAATAATTTTATACAGCAAATCCTACAAGAATCCACTCGCACTACTTTCATAAACAATGAAAGAGGCCATCTCTAAATAGAAAAAGAGAAAAGTCTTACTTATAATTTGTAAATTGAAACATACTAATTCCCTTGTTTTAACCCTAATTTACGCAATATAAGGCAGGAACAAAGGGGTTTATCTTAAAATGAGGTTTCAATTTCCAAAATTCTCCACTTTCAATTTCTATTTGAAGATAGCCTCTTTTCGTTAGTATAAGCTACAATCTATAACTTTTTACAGTATTAAAAACACTTTTCAATATATTTCTAACTCAACTTGTGAATGACTAATCCTGACCGTAACTTTGGTTCGAACCATGTTGTCTTAGGAGGCATGATGTTACCGCTATCCGCTATATCCATCAATTGTTTCATGGATACGGGATAGAGAGCCAATGCCACCTTCATCTCACCACTGTCCACACGTTTTTTCAATTCGCCTAAACCGCGAATTCCGCCCACAAAGTCAATACGTTTGTCCGAACGGAGATCTTTAATACCCAGTATTTTATCCAAAATTAGGTTAGAAGAAATGGTAACATCCAGAACTCCAATCGGGTCATTATCATTATAAGTACCTTCTTTAGCCGTCAAACTATACCATTTACCATCTAAATAAAGAGAAAAATTGTGTAATTTATTTGGCTTATAGATATCGGCTCCCTTTTCTTCTACCACAAAATTCTCTTTTAAAGCATCGAGGAACTGGGCAGTAGTCAAACCATTTAAATCTTTCACGACTCGGTTATAATCGATAATTGTTAACTGGTTAGCCGGGAAACATACAGCCATAAAATAATTATATTCTTCATCACCTCGATGGTTCGGATTCTGTTTTGCTTTCTCTGCACCTACCAACGCCGCTGCAGCCGACCGATGATGTCCGTCGGCAATATATAATGCCGGCATTGCCGCAAATTCTTTTGTAATAGCTGCAATATCTTCTTTTTCGTCAATCACCCAGAACTGATGTCCAAATCCGTCTACCGGGGCAATAAAATCATATTCCGGTTTCAGTGCCGTATATTTAGCAACAATCGCATCAAGCACTTGATTATCCGGATAAGCAAAAAAGACAGGTTCAATATTGGCATCATTTACCCGTACATGTTTCATGCGGTCTTCTTCCTTATCACGGCGTGTTAACTCATGTTTCTTAATAACTCCATTCAAGTAATCATCCACATAAGCACACACAACCAAGCCATATTGCGTCTTACCATTCATCGTCTGTGCATAAATATAATAATGCTCTTCTTTATCCTGAAGCAACCAACCTTTATCCTGAAAATTCCGAAAATTCTCTGCTGCTTTCTCGTATACACGCGGATCATGCTCATCTGTTCCTACCGGAAAATCTATCTCTGGTTTAATAATATGATAAAGTGATTTCTCGTTTCCTTCTGCCTCTTTACGGGCTTCCTCGGAATTTAATACATCATAGGGGCGTGATTCCACTTCTTCCACTAAAGACTGTGGTGGGCGAATACCTTTAAATGGTTTAATGATTGCCATAGCATTAAGTTTAGACTGTTATACAAAAATTCACCACAAACTTTAGAGACACAACACAGATGAAAAACAACTGGATGAACGGAAATCCCCTTTCTCCTTAAAAGTTTTTTCTATGAAATCTCGTATAGTTTGTGGTGAATAGAATACCTTATTTATTTACACGGAATTTCTCACAACCGTCTTTCAGGAAACCGACAATCTGCTGTGCAGCAGCAATACCAGCATTGATATTCGCTTCAGCAGTCTGAGCTCCCATTTTTTTAGGAGTAGAGAAATAACGTCCGGCAAACTTAGAAACAAACTCTTCGTTAGCTGCAGGCATGATATCTGTCATATATTTCAGATCTGCCCTTTCTTCCATCAACTGAATCAACTCGGCTTCATTGATAACCTCTTTACGAGCCGTATTGACCAACACACCACCTTTCGGCATCAAATTAACCAAAGCGTAGTTAATAGAATTTTTTGTCTCTGGTGTAGCCGGGATATGTAAAGATACCACATTACACGTTTTGTAGAGTTCTTCAACCGAATCAACAGCTTTCACTCCATCTTTCTCTATCACCTCTTTCGGACAAAAAGCATCGTAAGCATAAATCTCCATACCGAAACCTTTTGCTACACGAGCCACATTGCGCCCGACATTACCATACGCATGAATACCGAGCTTTTTTCCTTTTAGTTCGCTGCCCGATGTACCGTTATAAAAGTTACGAACCGCATATACCATAAGTCCGAAAGCCAATTCGGCCACAGCATTAGAATTTTGTCCCGGAGTATTCATTACACAAACATTGTGAGCTGTCGCAGCAGCTAAATCGACATTGTCATATCCTGCTCCTGCACGTACTACAATTTTCAATCGCTTCGCTGCATCCAATACTTCCGCATCAATTACATCACTACGAATAATGATAGCATCCACATCTTCTACAGCTGCCAGCAATTTGGCTTTTTCGCCATATTTCTCAAGCAAAACCAGTTCATAACCAGCCGCTTCTATTTCCTTACGAATACCGTCTACCGCAACTTTGGCAAACGGTTTATCAGTTGCTACTAAAACTTTCATACTATTATCAATTAATGAGCTTTCTCAAATTCCTGCATGCAATTTATCAAAGCCTGCACGCTTTCTATCGGCATAGCATTATAACAAGAAGCACGGAAACCACCAACTGAACGGTGACCTTTAATACCTACCATACCTTTTTCCGTGGCAAATTTCAAGAAATCAGCCTCCAGCTCTTTATATTCGTCATTCATCACAAAACAAATGTTCATGTATGAACGATCCTCCGGATTAGTAACAGTACCTCTGAATAATTTGTTACGGTCGATTTCTGCATAAAGTAAATCAGCTCTTTCTTTAGCAAGCTTTGCCATAGCTTCTACACCACCCATTTTCTTAATCCAACGAAGATTCATCAATGCTGAATAAATAGGTAACACAGGAGGAGTATTAAACATGGAACCGCCATCAATATGAGTCTGATAATTCAGCATGGTAGGAATCGTACGGGAAACTTTACCTACTGCATCATTCTTTACAATAACGAAAGTCAGACCTGCTGGAGCTAAATTCTTCTGTGCTCCACCATAAATACAAATATATTTACTGACATCTACTGGATGTGAGAAAATATCCGAAGACATATCACAAACTACCGGAACCGGAGATTCAATGAACGGATCACGTATTTCCGTACCAAAAATGGTGTTATTGCTGGTATAATGGAAATAATCTGCATCAGCCGGAATGGTATAATCTTTAGGTATATAGGTAAAGTTTTTGTCAGCAGATGAAGCGACCTCGACAGTTTCGCCGAAATTCTTGGCTTCTTTAAGCGCCTTCTTTGCCCAAGTACCTGTATTTAAATAAGCAGCTTTCTTCTCCAGGAAATTATATGGAACCATACAGAATTCCAAGCTGGCACCACCGCCTAAGAAAAGAACCGAATATCCCTCAGGAATGTGAAGAAGTTCTTTAAATAAAGCTACGGCTTCGTCAACAATCGGTTGAAAATCTTTCGCGCGATGGCTGATTTCCAAAATAGAGAGTCCTGAACCATTAAAATCCAACACGGCTTTAGCAGTTTCCTCGATTACCTCACGGGGCAAAATAGATGGTCCGGCATTGAAATTATGCTTTTTCATTTGATGTTTGTTTTGGTTATACAATATAGTTTAAATTCTATCATAAGGCGAAATTACGAATTAATAACTATCCCTCAAAAAGATTTGATATAAAAGTTTAGAAAATCCCTTATTTTAGGGAATATTTCTTTCTAAATGGATTTTTATTCTTTCTTTTTGCAATGTACGGATAGCAATTCAATTTGACTATTTGTTTAAAGTTTACTCATAATCCACCTAAAATTCGTTTATTAAGTATCAAAAAGATATTATTCACCCCTTCACTTCCTCTATAATAGTCTTTATTCCCTTAATTTTTTCTCCTTCAATCAAATTCAACGTTTGTTTCAGCTTTTTCCTCTTTATGGCAACCAATGAATAATGGTCTTTTACATCTACTTTTCCTATATCTTCTTTAGAAAGATTACCCTTTTTATATAAGAAGCCCACAATATCAACTTTATTAAGCTTATCTTTCTTGCCTTTTCCTATGTATAAGGTGACCCATAGCGGAGCCAACGGCTTAGGAGGATTCTCCGGCAAAATATATTCTTGCATATTATCACAATACTCCGGTAACAGATCGTCCTTATAAAGAATTAAATACGAATTGCCTTCTGCCTCCCAACGTGCCGTCCGTCCGTTACGATGGATATATCCTTCTTCGTTCAGCGGGAGATGATAGTGAACAATATGCTCTATATGGGGAATGTCCAATCCTCTTGCTGCTAAATCGGTAGAAATAAATATATGGCAACTGCCATTACGGAATTTATATAGCGCACGTTCCCGTACGTCTTGTTCCATACCGCCATGAAAAGTTTCATGATACACACCTTTCGATGAAAGATATTTTCCGATACGATCAACCGATTCCCGATGGTTACAAAATACAATCGTCGACTGATTACCTAACGTACAAAGCAACTTATAAAGAGTCTCAAGTTTGTCTTTTTCGGGAGATATAACTTTATAAACATGAATACGATGGGAATGCGGTTCTTCCGGATTCAGAAAATTCAGCTTCAGAGTATGCCCTATCCCTGTAAACTCAGGAATTTCTTCCGCATCCGTAGCCGACAAAAGATAACGTTTTGTCAAATTGGGCAACTGCGCAATTACGGCAGACATCTCGTCATGGAAACCAAACTCGAGGCATTTGTCAAACTCATCGATTACCAATGTTTTTACAGTAGAAGCATCAAAGTTCTGTTTAGAGAGATGGTCGTTCATCCGACCGGGAGTAGCTACAATAACGGCAGGTTGAATACCTTTCATCGTACGATGCTCTTCCATAGCTGGACGCCCTCCATAGCAGCTCATTATTTTATAATCCGTACCCATTGATTTAAAAACATTCTCAGTCTGTAAAGCCAATTCTCGGGAAGGAACGAGGATGACAGCCTGTACACCTTTTTCCTCTACATTTAACCTGCGAAGTAAAGGAAGTAAATAGGCTATGGTTTTACCCGAGCCCGTAGGCGAAAGCAGAATTAAATCCTTGCTGTCCACATCTCCTTCCCATGTAGCTTGTTGCATGGGATTCAACATTTCTATTTTTAGATTTTGAAGAATCTTTTCTCTGTCTATCATACTAACTTATTTTTTATTTAATCTTTAACCTATTTCCTAAATTGGCATCACCTATTTAAACAAGCAATATCCACTTTTTTATATTTATTTGCAACAAACCTATTTTTGTAACAATCATCACTTGCATTTTACCTATCCTTTTCGAGATTCAATATCAATCATCAAAAACATATAAAACCGCTGCAAGCTTATCACCACTCAACCTGTTAAATTTTACTTGCAACCGCAAAAGAAAGAAGAATTTTGATACGCTGTAAAATTAACAAAAAAACGGATTGCCTCCTATATAAAGCAATCCGTTTTGTTTATTTAAGTTCTGATACTACTTTTTATCCGCCAAAGTTATCATACATAATATTTGCCGGATCTACACCTAAACCATCAAGCATATTTACTACCGCATTTGACATCGGACCCGGTCCGCACATATAATACTCGATATCTTCCGGAGCCTCATGGTTTTTCAGATATGTTTCATAAATCACCTGATGAACAAATCCCGGAGTATACTTCACGCCGGCCGCATCAGCAGCCGGATCAGGACGGTCGAGAGCCAAATGGAATGAAAAATTGGGGAATTCTTTCTCCAATTGCAAGAAATCTTCCAAATAGAATACCTCATTCAGAGCTCGTGCTCCATAGAAATAAGACATCTTCCGGTCAGTTGTATGAAGTGTCTTGGTCATGTGCATGATTTGTGCACGTAACGGAGCCATACCGGCACCACCACCAATCCACATCATTTCACGCTTCGAATCGAATATCGGATGGAAGTCTCCGTAGGGACCACTCATAATCACTTTATCACCCGGTTTCAAGGTAAAGATGTACGACGAAGCAATACCCGGCATCACATCCTGAAAGCCTACTTGAGGTTTGGGCTTAAACGGAGGAGTAGCAATACGTACAGTTAACATAATACGGTCTCCTTCCGCCGGATAGTTAGCCATAGAATAAGCCCGAATTGTAGGTTCATCATTTTTACATTTCAGCGTAAATAGACCAAAATTCTCCCATGCAGGCAAATATTCATCACCAATCAGGCTTTTGTCTATATCCTTATTATAATCCATTGAGTAAGTAGGAATCTTAATCTGAGCATAGCTACCAGGAATAAAGTCCATGTGTTCCCCCTTAGGCAACGCCACAATGAACTCTTTGATAAAAGTTGCCACATTCTTGTTACTGATTACTTCACACTCCCACTCTTTTACACCCAATACACTTTCGGGAACTTTAATGCCCATGTCACCTTTTACCTTTACCTGGCAACCCAAGCGCCAATGATCTTGTATTTGTTTACGACTGAAGTGAGGAGTTTCAGAAGGCAATATTTCACCGCCTCCCTCCATTACCTGGCACTTACACTGTCCGCAAGAACCTTTACCACCACAAGCGGAAGAAAGGAATACTCCGTTGACCGAAAGTGTATTGAGCAAAGTAGAACCAGATGCCACATCCATCGTTTTTTCGCCATTAATAGTCAATTTCACATTACCTGAAGGCACCAAAAAGTTTTTGGCAACCAATAAGATTACAACAAGCAATAGAACAACCACCAGGAATACTCCAATGCTTGCTAATATCATACTTATATCCATTGTTTTATTCTTTTCTTTATTAGATGTTCAAACCTGAAAAACACATAAAAGCCATCGCCATCAGACCTACGGTAATAAACGTAATGCCTAAACCTTTCAACGGAGCAGGCACGTCAGAGTAAGCCATCTTTTCACGAATAGCAGCCAAACCGACAATAGCCAGCAACCAACCGATACCCGAACCAAGCGCGTAAGAAAGAGCATCCGCCATGTCACCAATATATTTCGGATCACTTGCTCCCAACGTAATGCGCTGTTGCATAAAGAGAGAAGCACCCATGATGGCACAGTTTACAGCTATCAAAGGTAGAAAGATACCTAATGAAGCATACAACGAAGGGCTGAAACGCTCCACAATCATCTCTACTAACTGAACAATAGCGGCAATAACGGCAATGAAAAGAATAAAACTAAGGAAGCTAAGGTCAACACCTTCAACGATTGCGTTAGCCGCAAGCACCCTGGTTTGCAATAAATAGTTGACCGGAAGTGTTACCACTAACACAAACGTTACGGCAATACCCAATCCCAAAGCGGTCTTCACATTCTTCGATACGGCCAAGTATGAGCACATACCAAGAAAGAATGCGAATATCATGTTGTCCACAAAAATGGAGCGGACGAATAAGCTAAAAAAATGTTCCATATTATTTTGAATTAAGAATTTAGAATTAAAAAACAAGAATCAACAATGTACCACATATCTCACTTTCGCTTTCACTTATAAGCACATTCTCAGTTCTTTATTTTTCCATTTTTCATTCTTCATTTTACATTGATTACTTCTCTTGCAAATCTCTATGGCGTGAACGATCGTACCAAATAATACAAGCCACGATAATCAATGCCATCGGCGGCATTAACATCAAACCATTATTAACGTAACCCGTTTCTTTTATAGGATTATAATTCAATATATTAAAGCCCAAAATCGTACCCGATCCCAAAAGTTCTCGAAAAAACGCAACAATGATTAATATCTTGGCATATCCCAAACCATTACCAACTCCATCGAGGAAAGATTCCCAAGGAGCATTCTGCATGGCAAACGCTTCGAGCCGCCCCATCAAAATACAGTTGGTAATTATTAAACCTACATAAACAGAAAGCTGTACACTCACATCATAAGCAAAGGCTTTCAATATTTCACTTACAATGGTAACCAACGCAGCGACTACTACCAATTGAACGATAATACGAATGCGGTTAGGGATGGTTTTACGCAAAAAAGAAATTACCACATTAGAAAATGCCGTAATAACCGTTACCGAAAGACCCATCACGATAGCCGGCTCTAACTTTGCCGTAACTGCTAACGCAGAACAGATTCCCAAGACCTGCACAGTCACGGGATTGTTCATGCTGCCTATTGGAGTAGAGAATACTTCTTTATTCTTTTTTGAAAACAATTGTCCCATATTCTTATTCCTCCTTATTATTAGTTAAAAAACTCTTATAACTATTCAAGCACTTCCGCAACATGTCATTCACACCTACTGATGTAATGGTACCGCCGGAAATACCGTCAACCTGATATTCAGGCTTTTCTACTTTTCCATATTTCACAACACCTAAAGCTATGTCACCGTCTTCGAGTGTCTTCTTTCCCGGAAACTCTCCTTGGAAATGTTCGCTTGCGATTTCAGCACCCAATCCAGGAGTTTCACTGGCATGAGAGAAATATACACCGTAAACGGTGTTTTTATCACTGTCCAATGCTACATATCCCCATATAGCGCCCCAAAGACCCGCACCGTAAACAGGGAATATATATTTTTTCTGTCCGTCTACCTCTGCAACAAACACATGCAAACGGTTGTTTTCTTTTGCTTCTTTTTCATACGCAGTGGCAAACGCTCCAGTATTCTCTGTAAGAGTACCATCTTCATTTACCAACATATCCGCCTTGATATATTTGTTATACTCGGCCTCCGCATCCTTCACACCTCTGATATTCAGAGCTGCAAGAATTTGCTTCTTAGTATCGAGTTCCACATTCTTATTTTGCGTAGCACGTAATGAGGAACTCACAAACGCCAAAAGGAAAGCAACAACAATCACCATAACCGAAGCATAAAATATAGTGTACACATTGCTGTTTGTATCCAATTTGCTCTTTCCTTCCTTTATCTCCTCAAATTCCGAAGCCGGTGCATTACATATCGGACATTTATCAGGAGCACTGTTTCCTTCGTGGACATAGCCACATACTTTACATCTAAATTTCTTTGTAGCCATATTCCTGATTATTTAAGTTTTGCACGATTCATTCTCCGAGATATATTGTTCTGCATAATGCAGTAGTCAATTAACGGAGCAAATACATTCATTAATAAAATAGCCAGCATCATACCTTCAGGATATCCAGGGTTAAGCACACGAATAATAATAGCCATAACACCTATCAGAATTCCATAAATATATTTACCTGTCTCTGTACGAGATGCGGTAACGGGATCGGTAGCCATAAACACAGCACCAAAGCAGAAACCTCCCAATACAAGATGTTGATACCAAGGCATGTGGGCCATCGCCGTATCCGGACCGATTACATTAAAAATCCATGCCATAAATGCACCTCCTGCAAATACGGAAAGCATGATTTTCCAGCTTGCTACTCCCGTCCATAATAAGAGGATTGCACCCAAAGCAATAGCAATAACACTTGTCTCACCGATAGAACCCGGTATCAAACCGGTAACCATATCCCAAGAAAAAGGCATATAACCATCGGGAGTAACAGCTGTGGAAGCCACACCTAAAGCAGTAGCTCCAGAGAATCCATCTATAAATTTATCACCTCCTAAACCAAAAATACTGTCACCCGAAACCCAAACTGAATCGCCGGACATTTTAGTAGGATATGCAAAGAACAAGAACGCGCGAGTAACCAAGGCAACATTGAATACATTCATACCCGTACCACCGAATACTTCCTTTGCAAAAATAACTGAGAATGCAGTAGCCACTGCCAACATCCATAACGGACAGTCTACCGGAACAATCATCGGAATCAGTATACCCGAAACCAAAAAGCCTTCATGAATTTCTTCGTTCTTCCATTGGGCTACCATGAACTCAATACCGAGTCCAACGACATACGATACAATAATTTTAGGCAATACAGCCAAAAAACCGTAAACAAACATTTCCCAAAAACTACCTACCGAACCGGTAGTAGCCAGAAAATGCTGATAACCTATATTATACATACCGAACAGCAAAGCCGGTACTAAAGCAATCACAACAATCGACATGATACGCTTACTGTCGATGGCATCATGGATGTTAGTTCCTGTTTTCGAAGTTGTGTTCGGCACATATAAGAAGGTTTCAAAACCGTCGAACACAGAACGAAACGCATGGAACTTGCCTCCCTCTTCAAAGTTCGGCTTTATCTTGTCGAGATAATTTCTTAACGTTTTCATTAATGTTTTGTCAATTATATAATAATGAATAATGTATTAGCACATTTCTGCACGTAAGGCATCCAGCCCTTCCCGCACAATCCGTTGCAACTCCAACTTTGAAGAATCCACAAACTCGCACAAAGCAAAGTCTTCAGGCGCCACTTCATAAATACCCAACGCTTCCATGCGATCAATATCTCCCGCAATAATAGCTTTAATCAGAAACTCCGGAAGAATATCCATCGGGAACACTTTATCATACTCGTTCGACATAATCATATGCCGTTCACCACCTTTGATGCGGGCATCTATTGTATATTGCCTTTTTTTGCCAAACAACCATGTGAAATAAGAATGACTTGTGCTATAATCATTAAAACGCGGCATGATCCATCCAAGCATTTCATGTACATCACTACCTTCGGGAATCACCGTAATTTCAGTAGATTTTGCTCCTAAAAAAGCATCAGGTGTAGTTTTACGTCCGGTCAGTACATTTCCGTTAATATAACGGAGGATTTTGCCCGTAGTGGTTCGTCCCTGCAACAAAGGAGTCAGCTGCGCTCCGATTACCATTTTACAATAAGCCGGGGCTTTAACCTCCGAACCTGCCAAAGCTATGGTACGGGTAAAGTCGAGCTGTCCGGTACGGAATAACCGTCCGATAAAAATAACTTCTTCCGCCCCGATAGTCCATACTATGTCACCTTTATTTATCGGATTTACATGGTGAATCTGCACGCCCACATTTCCTGCCGGATGAGGGCCGTCGAACATCGTAATTGTTGCATTTTTAGCTTGCGTCAAGGCTAGCGATTTCTGTGTAATACTTACTCCTAAATAAACCGGAGCCATCTTTGCCAAAGCATTCAGACCGGTTTGAAAATCTTGTTCTTGTCCTTTCAAAACGAACTCAAAATCCGGAGCCAGCGGTTGAGAATCAAAAGCAGATATAAAAATGGCCTTCGGAGCACTGTCCGGATCTGCCACCACGTCATAAGGGCGCTGTTTAATAAAGGCAAACAGACCCGCCTCCAGCAAAGCCTCTTTCACCTCTTCACCCGAAAGCTTCTCCACATTTTTTTTGCCAAATTCTACATAGCTCTGTTCTGCATCAGCTTTTACACGAATGCTCAACACCTTACGGCGCTCGCCTCTGTCCACACCCAGCACTGTTCCACTCACGGGAGAGACAAATTTTACTTCTGGATGTTTTTTATCAATAAACAAAGCATCCCCGACTTTTACACAATCCTGTTCTTTCACCACCACTTTAGGAGTAACGCCCGTAAAATCGTCCGGAACCAATGCATAAGTTTCGGGCTGTTTTACGTTAAAAAGCTCCTGCACCGGTTTCCCTTTCAGGTTTATGTCCAAGCCTTTACGTAACTTAATTACATTTGCCATATACCTAGTAAATAATAGTTTATTAGTTTTGCGTGCAAAAGTATATAAAATTAGTGGGATAATAACAACTTTCAGTTAGTTATTAGAGAAATAATTCTTTAAATCAGCTGTTAGCATTCCACTTATTTGCACTTTAATCAATCAATAGATTTGAAAGGTTATTTACTTTTATGAAAAACGGTACACATAAGCATGTAATAGCAGAAAGGAATGAAACCTGCTTCAAATGCCAACGAAGTTAACTTACTTTGCCCATGAAGTTAACTTCGTAAAAATGGAATATCCTGTTTGATTTAATTATCGGCAATTCCCCTCGAAAAGGCCCAAAAAAGTCCAGGTCATGACGGCAATCATACATAGTATGACACTCTATTCTGAAATATACGGCTAAAGTTCACTTAAATTTTTCAGCATATCCATTTTATTATAAATATACTTGAAAAAGAAACGACTATATTCTTCATACGTAATTCTCCTTTCTTGAAGTAAATTACCTTTTACCTCCGGTTCATCTTTTAAATAAGATTGAATAGAATAACTATGCGTTTCATCTCCAGAACTTCTATTGCTATAATAACTGAGGCTACTATTTGTCCTCAAAGTACCTCCGGCAAAATCAATAGGCATCGAAAAGATAAATTGGGAGTGAAAATAAAATTATTCGCATCATAATTGACTATAGAATCATTAAGTTGAGTAATAGAAAATATAAAAGATTTTATGACAGCCACATACTCAAGAAATACTTGGCCGATAGCTATGGATAAAAGAATGCCGTCTCCGAACATTCACTTCCCTATTCATTCTTATATATTCGTATATTTATAGAATATTTATAAGCTATATCTAAAACCCTTTCAAGGTTTTACCTGTTATTGCCTGTCATCATGCTCATTCCTCCAACAAGCAGACAAATCACTTTCTTCATATCCTCTCTCCCCCCCCCAAAAAAAAACATTTAACCAATTACATATTTTCATCAACAGGTTTTTATCTTATAATGATATGAGCCATACTACTCATACCATAAGATAATTTAAAATTCCCCTTGAAATGTTTCTGCTTATTTAAATCTATAAGTAATTCTCCGGAATAAATACTAGCACCTTAAGCGTTTACGTTCACATACAACGAAATGATTCCAAGTTTTGCTTCCATATAGCCATAAGAATTTCGGGCGTAGTTATCCGAATAAAGAAGAACTTTTGAATTTAAATCCCCATCACCGGAATTGATTACGTCAAAATAGATAAGTCCACGAAAATTATGCTCATCCAGAAATATCTTTGGAATCTCCATATTCTGGCTGACTACATAAGAATCCTCCATAAAATTCGCATACTCAAGAATTCCTTTTACAGGAATAAAAGTCTATTGATTTGGAATATATTCTGCCTTACATGGATTCTTTCATTCCTTTCCTTATCTTTTTATCCGACCACTTCTGCAAACGTTTATACTCTTTCTTGGTCAAACGCATAAACGAGCCATGTTGAGGATGTTCTACACCTTCTATAGTCACAGGATCGTGGAAGTTACGCAAATATTTATCCGCTTTACAAATACGATAACGAATCGGACGGGATGAATACTCTACATAAGCAACCCGCCAAGTACTGTCGCCAGCCAACTGAAATGCCGAAACTCCCTCACATTTCTTATTGCCTTCAAAATGAACATAATCCTCCTCTATGGGTTTTTCATAAGGTCCGGTCAAGTTTTTGGCCGTAGAGGTAAAAATTCCTCGTTTTCCACCTTCTTTCTTTATCATCATGTGATAAAGCCCGTCACTCGGCAAATAATTGATATCAGCATCAATTGTCGCATATCCCCAATCAAACAGCAAACGAGGCTTAGTTAAGGTTGTAAAAGTCTCGTCGGCATACGAATAATACATCCTATCATACTTATCCTCAACCGAGTTCAACAGAGAGTAATAAATCATATATCCTCCCTTACGTCCGTCACCCCAGTCATACGACGGATCCCAGAATATTTGCGGCGCCCACACCCGACATATCTTGCTATAATCGGTATACGGATCGGGAGATTGGGGATCGGAAAAAAGAGAAGCTCCTTTACGAAAATCGAAAGTAACGGATTCCCAATGAATTAAATCCTTACTTGTCATCAAATTGATACCATAGTTATACCATTGCTTGCTTTTGCTTACACACATGTCAGTAGTCACCATCAAATAACCACTATCATCATGCCTACGGCAAATATAAGCATCACGCACGCCGCCTTCTATTCCGGCTTTCTCCGTCGGATTATACACCGGATCTCCATTGATAAGGTCGTGGAAATGTATTCCGTCGCGGCTTAATGCATAAGCCGTCCACTCTCCTCTGCCACTCATGTGACAATAAAGATATCCATAATCCCCTTTCTGAAGATTTTGAGCCATCGCCGAAAGGGAAACAGACATCGCCATTATACTGAAAATATATTTCCAATTCATAACTATTTTTTTATGCAAATTAGAAGGACTTTCGCAAATCGAAGTCCTTCGTTTAATACTGTATAGCTGAAACTTATTTATTCTTCATTAGCAAACATCGGATCCCATGCGGGAAGACGTACCGGTTTTTCTTTCTTCAACAAATCAAGCACTTTGGCAGAAACATACTTTTTATTCACTGCCAAACGGAACATATACTCATTGAACCATTCATCGGTCATAATCAAATGCCCCTTATAACCAGATTCTCCCCAACTATTCTCTACCATCCATTTTACAGGTTTGCCGGCAGCATTCAAATCAACCGCCATCAATGTCATGGCATGGGTAGAACCGCTGGCAAATGTCTGAATCCGCTGTTTCTTGTCCATGCCGAATGTAGTTCCGAACAGAGAACCATAATCATAATTTTTCAAATCAAGCAATCCCCGTTCCTTATCCAACGATTGGTTTACATCACACGAGAAATACATCATGGTATTATCCTTAATGGAAGCAATGGCCATTTGCTTGATCTCCTCAACAGGCAGGTTGACGTAAAGCCAGTTGTGTCCGTCGTAAGCGTGACGGTCGAAATCAATCTCATAGACCTTCCAGAAAGGACGGCTAGGATCATTCATCACCATAATATAATTGTTCACTAAATCATCGTTAATAAACTCTTTATAAAATGATTGCGGCGTGTAAGTCTTCATTTCTCCCACTGGTTTTCCTTCCGTATCACGCGGTGCCCATTGGAAAGAGCTTACCGGCTCGCCCAATGTATATACCAACATCTTGTAAATAGTCCCCAGCATTTCTGTCTTATTTTTCTCCAATTCGGCCTCCTCGACTCCTTTCGATGCTGATTCGCGCAACTGCAAACCATATTCACGCAATTTTAGTTTAATGAATGAAGACATCCGGGACGTATTCTCACTATTATAGGTCTCAGGCATCACTTCTTTCGGAACCAGTCCATATTTACCGATAATATCCATGACACCCGTAAACTGGCCGCCGTCACTCACCGGATTCTTAAAGAGGAACTGAACCATTTTATCATCCATCGGCTTTTGATATGTATCAATAACTCCCTGCAAAAAAAGGTTGGCCTTTTCGAGCTGATCCCAAAAGAAATTATAGTTTTGTGAGAACTCCAAAGATGGCAAATTATATTGGACCATCATCTTGGCGCGAAAAACATTTAAACCGGTAAACAGCCAGCATCTTCCCGAAGACTTTTGGTTTGTAATACCTTTCGACGGTACTTTATGACTAAAATAGGTATCATAATTGGCCGCATTGTCACGGTTAACTGCCAGCACCCGTATATCATTTGCTGTAATAGCATTACGCAATGCCTTTTCAGCCGGTGTAGCCTGATAACTCTTTTTAATTTCACGGAGCATCTCATCCGAAATACCCCCTTTCTGAGCTTGTGTTCCCATAGCAAACGCCAGAAAAAGAAATGTAGCAATAGATTTATTCATAATCAATAATAATGTTAAGATTTAATGTTTCGCAAAGATAATGTTTATGAATCATAATTACCTATTTCTACCAAATAAAATTTAACCTATAAAACAAGTGCTTTTGTATGAAACAATTTCTATCCGGAACATGTTTATTACTTGAAATTCAAACTTAAAATTTATATCATAATGAGCAACGTATTTGATCAACTTGATTTTCAAGTTAAAAACACATGGACTTCGCTCCTGTTGGGCATATTGTATGTAATCGTAGCCATATGTCTGCTTGTGGCACCTGTTAGCAGTTATGTAGCACTGAGTGTTATTTTCAGTATCTCCATACTTATTAGCGGTATATTGGAAATAATATTTTCTCTCAGTAACAAAAAAAACATGTCGAGCTGGGGATGGTATCTGGCAGGCGGAATTATAGATTTGCTTATAGGCATATATTTAGTAGTATATCCATTAGTCAGCATGGAAATTATTCCATTCATCATTGCTTTCTGGCTAATGTTCAGAGGTTTCACTCTATGTGGTTATGCCACAGATTTGAAAAGTTACGGCACACGTGAGTGGGGATGGTATCTGGCAATCGGTATTCTCACCATTATCTGTTCCATCATTATCTTGTGGCAACCGGGATTCGGAGCTTTATACTTATTATACATGCTCTCATTCGGATTTCTAATGTTGGGCTTGTTCCGTATCATTTTCTCTTTCGAATTGAAACGCTTACATAAAAGACAAGAAAAAGAGATAAAAAACATTTGATATTTCACCGGCTTATGCACAATATTTAATATCTTTGTTTGCCAAAAAAATAAAAGAAACAAAGTTATCAAACACATAAGTCGTTTCGTCAAGATATTCTTAGGTACAATTATCGGGTTGTACATAGGAGTGATAGCTTTGCTGAATATACCCTATATTCAGCAAAAGCTTTCTATTATGGCTACTACAGAACTGAGCCGCATACTCAAAACGGAAGTTCATATCGGAAATCTTGATATGGGACTTTTAAACAGAATCTTGATTGACAATGTATGGATTAACGATCAATCGGGAGAAAGATTACTGGAAGCTGCCAAGCTATCCGCCAAATTCGAAATGCTTCCCTTATTAAAAGGGAAAATTATCGTTCATGGAATACAGATATTCGGTCTAAGGGTCAAACTTGAAAAAACAAATCCGGAAGCTGCCCCTAACTATCAATTCATATTAGATGCATTCGAATCAAAAGATACAATTTCGGCATCGGCCCCTCTAAACCTCCGGATTAATTCCATATTGATTCGCAAAGGAGAAGTTAAATACTCTGTTTTATCGGAAACTCCGACACCTGGAAAGTTTAATCCTTCCCGTTTACATATTAATAACCTACGTGCTAATATTTCATTAAAAGCTTTAACGAACGACTCTATAAATGCTACGATACGACAATTGAGTTTTAACGAACAATCCGGATTTCATCTGCGTCAATTGGCTTTAAAAATAGTAGCCAACCAACACGCAGCGACATTATCCCGGTTTCAATTAGAATTACCCGAAACAAAAATAAAAATAGATTCCATTACCGGATATTATAATTTACAGCACTCTAATAGAATGAAAAACTTGCTTTTTCAGGGAGCTATTACCGATTCTTACATTACTCCGCGCGATTTGGTTTGCTTTATACCTACCCTATCCTCATTCCAAGATAGGTTACACCTCCGAACTCGCATTGGGGGTAGTATAAACGAAATAGAATTACCGGAACTATATATTTCATCAAATAAAAAAGATATCCAAATAAAAGTAAACGGACGAATATCCAATCTCTTCAGCAATTCTGCACCCTATCTGGAAAAAGCTTCCGCCCAAGTACAGGTAACAACTACAGGTATGCATTTTCTGTATAAGAACCTTATGGGGGACGATGATCAGATACCGCCTATTCTTACTCGCTTAGGAAATATCCGCCTCACTGCGGACGCTTCCGGCCCCCTTGACAATCTAAATACACACATCATCACTGAAGTGGCATCGGGTACTGTAGAAAGTCAATTGGTAGTGGACAACCGAGAAACACACTTAGCATATGTAGGTTCTATCAAATCGGATGCATTCCAACTAGGTGAGTTATTTGGCAGCAGCGAATGGGGAAATATCGGTTTCGGCGTGGAAGTAAATGGAAAAGTTAATTTAAACAAGTATCCGGAATGTATGATAAAGGGATTGATATCTACTTTGGAATATAAAAATTACACCTATCAGAATATTACTCTTGACGGCTATTCTGTAAATGGAGGATATGACGGCTTAATGACACTTAATGATAAAAACGGCAAAATATATGTTTACGGTAGTTTCAATACAGCCCAAACAATACCAGTTTTCAACTTAACAGCTTCTATTAAAAATTTTCGTCCGCATAATCTTAATTTATCCGAAAGATATACGGATACGGACATATCAATGAACCTTACAGCTAATTTTTCCGGAAACAATCTCGACAATATAGAAGGAAGTATCGATTTGGATAGCTTGTTGATGATTGCTCCGGACGATTATTATTTTATGGAAAACCTAAATATTACTTCACTCAAAACAGAAGAAAAACGAAAAATAACCATCACATCCGATTTCATGAACGGAAAAATTGAAGGGGAAATCAATTTTGCTACCCTGCCGACGAGCTTTACGCGGATTGTTCATCCCTATATTCCTTCTTTAATATCTCCGAAAGAAAATAAAAGACATAAAGACAATAATTTCAGCTTTGATGTGACGCTTACTAATACAGATTTATTTTCTAAATTATTTAATATACCTATAGATCTTCGTTCCGCTTCTGCCTTAAAAGGATATGTCAACGAAGAAGTAAAAAAAATGAGAATAGAAGGATATTTCCCGAATTTCAGTTACAACGGGCAATCCTACGAATCAGGTATGTTTCTCTGCGAAAATCCTTCCGATGAAATAAAATGCCATCTCCGGGCCTCTAAAAAAATGAAAAAAGAATCGATGGTAAATTTAACTGTTGAAACCAAAGCTAAAGAGGATTATCTGGAAACTATCGTAACGTGGGGTAACAACACCGGAGTAACATATAGCGGAAAAGTATCTGCACTGGCTGAATTCTGGACAACAGAAGGGAAAAATGCATACTTGCAGGCAAACATACTGATTAAACCAAGCCACGTTATTTTGAACGATACAGTATGGAATCTACGGCAGTCAAACATTCAGGTGGATTCCGGGCGCGTATATGTAAATAACTTTGTATTCGAACATAACGACCAACATCTTATGATTAACGGAAGTTTGACCGACCAATCTTCCGATTCTTTAATTGTAGATTTGAATAAAATTAAACTGGAATATGTTTTCGATATCTTACAATTCCATCCCGTGGATTTTAAAGGTTTAGCAAGTGGAAAAGCTTATCTCAGCCAGGTATTCAAAGAACCTCAAATGGAAACACGGCTCTTTGTAAAGAATTTTAAATTTAATAACGGGTTGATGGGGAATATGAATATTCTAGGACGATGGGATAAAGAAAAAGGTATTTATCTGAACGCAGAGATTCAAGAACCGGATGTATCACAAACCTTGGTCAAAGGGTATGTCTCCCCTACAAATAATGATTTAGATTTGCATTTTCAAGCCAATAATACAAATTTGGAATTTCTGAATAGATATGTAAACAATATATTTAAAAATATCACCGGACGGACAACCGGTAGTATCCGTCTGCATGGTCCGTTTTCAGAACTGAATTTGGAAGGTGATGCCATAGCAGATGCAACAGCAGAAGTAGACATCCTCGGCACGAAATTTTCTCTACGAAAAGATTCAGTAAAACTACGTTATAATAAAATATTATTCGAAAACATGCGAATCTACGACCAGGAAGGGCATCAGGGTACGGTTAACGGGGAACTGAACCATGAACATTTGGGAGGAAACATGTCTTATAACTTCCGCATCGATACGGACAATTTATTGGTATATAACGAAAAGCAAAGTAATGATATACCATTTTATGGAACAGTATATGGTACCGGATTTGCTACTTTACGCGGAGACTCGGAAGCATTGAATGTGAACATTAATCTGCAGACAAACGACCACACTACATTTGTTTATAATGCTGCTACCCCCGAAGAGATAACTAGCAATGAGTTTATTACTTTTGTTGATCATACCCCCAAACGAGAAATAGATACAGACAAGTATAGTTATAAAAATAATAATAAAGAAAAAGAAGAGGAAGAAATTCCGACGGATATTCGCATTAACCTGCAAATAGATGCAACTCCAGAAGCTTCCATCAAAGTGATAATGGATCCGATATCAGGCGATTACGTCACTACCAGAGGTAGCGGTTCCCTCAGAGCCAATTATTTTAACAAGGGAGATTTTAAAATGTATGGCACTTATACATTGGATTACGGCATGTATAAACTGAGCTTACAGGAAGTTATCCGGAAAGAATTTCAATTGAAACCGGGAGGTACTGTTACGTTCAGCGGTGACCCTTATGACGGTAATCTAAACTTGCAAGCTATATATACAGTTAACTCAGCCTCACTAAACGACTTGGTTCCAGGAGCCACATTCACTCAAAATTCGGTAAGAGTTAATTGTCTGATGGATTTAACAGGACGTATATTCAGCCCGGAGATAAAATTTGATTTGGAACTGCCTACAGTAAGTGAAGAAGAAAAGGAAATTGTGCGCAGCTATATAAATACCGATGAACAGATGGAAATGCAAATTATCTACCTGCTGGGAATCGGACGTTTCTATACCTACGATTATACGAACGATACGGAAAACGAATCAGGGTCGTCATCGGCAATGAGTTCTCTGATCTCCTCCACCCTTTCAGGTCAACTGAACAACATGCTATCTCAAGTGATAAACAGTAACAAATGGAATTTTGGAACCAATTTAAGTACTGGTAATAAAGGATGGACCGATATGGAGGTAGAAGGTATGTTATCTGGGCGTTTACTCAATAATCGATTACTGATAAACGGTAATTTCGGCTATCGTGATAACCCTATGGCCAATACTAATTTTGTAGGAGATTTTGATGTACAATGGCTCCTTACTCCATCCGGAGAGATTAGTTTGAAAGGTTACAATCAGACTAACGACCGCTACTTTACCAAAACAACTCTTACTACACAAGGAATTGGTATCATTTTCAAAAAGGATTTCAACCGTTGGATAGAGATTTTCAAAAGAAAAAGAAAAACGTCCGATAATCAAAAAGCACCCTTTCAAATAGATTCTATCTCGGAAAATAAAACTGCTAAAGCCAGACTTAAAAGAGAAAAACAATAATTTGATACCTAAGAGGCAGGGGTATTGATTATTTTACCTATACAATCAACCAGACGCAGTAAGTCGTTCCGAAATACAATCAAAATTCAAAAACTTTTATGGAATAAAACAAATACAGCAACAAAGAAACGTAACCGTTTCAAATCTGCATGTTCAAATAAAAGCTATGAGAAAAAGAACGAAAATCGTTTCTATTTCCATTTCATTTCACTGCTGTCCCGCTAAAAGATTCACATACTACTGTATGTAATTAATAATCTGTCAATTATAGGCTTGTTTTGAATAAACGGATTTAAATTTATACTCTCTTATGAAATTCGTTAGATAATAAATGATATCGTTTGTATATTCACATCTTGCGATTGTATTTCAACGTAAAAATAGGGGTATCAAAATTTAACGGGACACTAATGATTTCATTTTTTAAAGATGCAGACTTTAACAGTAAATATATTTGTCACACCAAATACATTGAGAACAAAATAGACATTACTTCAAAGATTCCTTTTATACATAAACGTTCATTTACTTCATAACGAACGTTCATTATCTCCTTAACGAACGTTCATTTATCCGGAAATGAACCGGACATGCAATATGAAGGTTGTATAAATGAAAAGAAACGTTCCGTCTAAAAGAGATAATTCTTTACACGGAACGCTTTATTCTTAATTATCGGCCATATCTTGATAAAGATGCCGGAGCTAAAAGATTAATAAGATCGGGCAAACATAACCCTGCGTGCAGATGGCCTGCCTGTAACCATACATTTACCCGGAGTAGTATCACCATCAAAGGGAATACAACGAATTGTCGCTTTAGTCTCTTCCTTGATACGCTCTTCTGTTTCCGTAGTTCCATCCCAATGAGCCATGATGAAACCACCTTCTTCAATCTTTTGCTTGAACTCTTCGTAACTGTCAACGCTGATAGTATGTTCCAGACGGTATTTCAATGCTTTTTGGTAAATATTCTGTTGTATATCATCCAACAGATTCTTAACATAAGCCTCGATTCCTTCGCAAGAAACAGTCTCTTTCTCTAATGTATCGCGACGCATTACTTCCATCGTGTTATTTTCCAAATCACGACCTCCCATAACCAAACGAACAGGTACACCTTTCAATTCATAATCGGCGAATTTAAATCCCGGACGTTTATTATCGGCATTATCATATTTTACCGAGATACCTAATGCTTTCAACCGATCAGCAATACCCGACACTTTTTCATCAATCTGTTTCAATTGCTCTCCACTCTTATAGATAGGAATAATTACCACCTGAATAGGAGCAAGTTTCGGAGGTAATACCAAACCATTGTCGTCAGAATGAGACATAATCAATGCACCCATCAAACGAGTAGAAACCCCCCATGAGGTAGCCCAAACATAATCCAATTTATTATCTTTGTCTACAAACTGTACATCAAAAGCCTTGGCGAAGTTCTGGCCGAGGAAGTGAGATGTTCCACTTTGCAAAGCCTTACCGTCCTGCATCAGCGCCTCGATTGTATACGTATCCAAAGCACCGGCAAAACGTTCGTTAGCTGATTTCACTCCTTTCACAACAGGAACAGCCATAAAGTTTTCGGCAAAATCGGCATATACATTCAACATTCTCTGCGCTTCGGCTTCGGCTTCTTCACGGGTTGCATGAGCTGTATGACCTTCTTGCCACAGAAATTCAGCTGTACGGAGGAAAAGGCGTGTTCGCATCTCCCAACGCATTACATTTGCCCATTGATTACACAAAATAGGCAAGTCCCGATAAGAATGGATCCAATTCTTATATGTGCTCCAAATGATTGTTTCGGATGTAGGACGAATAATCAGTTCTTCCTCCAATTTAGCAGCAGGGTCGACAATCACTCCGCTACCGTCTTCTGCATTTTTCAAACGATAGTGAGTTACCACCGCACATTCTTTTGCAAATCCCTCTACATGTTCTGCTTCCCTACTTAAATAAGATTTAGGGATTAACAAAGGGAAATAAGCGTTCACGTGCCCTGTAGCTTTAAACATATCATCTAACTGACGTTGCATTTTCTCCCAAATAGCGTATCCGTAAGGTTTGATTACCATACATCCACGAACAGGAGATTGCTCTGCCAAATCAGCCTTTACTACTAAATCGTTGTACCATTGCGAGTAATTCTCGCTACGCTTGGTAAGCTCTTTCAGTTCTTTAGCCATTTTTATATTCTTAATTTTATCTGATTTTCTAAATTCGGTTGGCAAAATTACGAAAAATATCAGAAATCTATTTCATAAATGGAGTATATTAAACAATGAAACGTAAAATATTAAAGCTTATCTTGAACAAAATTCTTTGTAAATCCTTATATTTGCAGTCCCAAAGAACTTTTAAACATAAATGTTATGAAAAAAATTAAAATCACTTCTTTATTACTTTGCGGATTATTAACATTCGGAAGTTGCAATATGAATAATACTGCCAAAGGCGGATTAATTGGTGCTGGCGGTGGTGCTGCTTTAGGCGCAATCATAGGTGGTATTGCCGGTCACGGTAAAGGCGCAGCTATCGGCGCTGCCATCGGAACAGCCGTAGGAGCAGGTGCCGGAGTTATTATCGGTAAAAAAATGGATAAAGCTGCTGAAGCTGCCAAACAAGTGGAAGGTGCTCAAGTGGATCAAATTACAGACGCTAACGGTTTGCAGGCAGTAAAAGTTACTTTCGATTCCGGAATTCTGTTCGGTTTCAATTCGTCTCAATTAAGTGCATCAGCTAAGAATTCGTTAACCGAATTTGCTCAGATTCTGAAAAATAATCCAACTATGGATATTGCCATTTATGGCCACACAGACAAAGTCGGCACACTGGCTGCTAACGAAAAAGTTTCTTTAGCACGCGCTGATGCTGTAGAAAATTTCTTGGAACAGAAAGGTGTTTCTCCAAAACAGATCAAATCTGTAGAAGGAAAGGCTTACAGCGAATATGACGATTCAAAGAGTGCTGCTGAAAATCGTCGTGTAGAAATTTACATGTATGCTAGTGAACAAATGATTAAAGATGCAGAGGCAGGAAAATAAAAACTGGAATAATAAATTTCTAAACAAATAAACAATTAATTATTATAGAGATACTTAGTGAATCTCTCAAAAAACTATAATGGCATTTGTGAATGAGTTTTTTCTCATCTCAAATGCCATTTTATTGATAGCGTTTGATACCCTTATTATTAATAGCAAACTCAAAAAAACGCCGCTTTCGGAATAATTCCTTAAGCGGCGATCTCTTATCAAAGTTTCAGGTTAAAAGAAAAAATCTTTCATGTCATCAAGTATTTTGCTTATGTGTCATGATATCTAAAACCAAACGGTCTGTCTCATTCATTCCCTGTGAACCAATTTGTGTTAAATTACGAATACAGCGATCTACATCATCATCTATAATACCTTCCACTGAAGTTACAAACTTCTGTTGCATTGCCATCATTGCCGAAAGAACTGCAGTAGACACACCACTAGTTAATTTCATTGCACAACTTGGTTTAGCTCCATCGCAAATCATACCCGTCAAATTTGCAATCATATTTTTCACAGCATATACTATTTGTTCGTAATCGCCACCCATTAAATAAGTAATACCGCAACTGGATCCCGTCGCAGCCACGACACATCCACATAAAGCAGATAAACGTCCTAGACTTTGCTTGATATATATAACTGTAAGATGACTTAACATCAAGGCACGAACAAGTTCTTCATGGCTTTTATGGTTATCTTCCGCATAAACAACAACAGGTAAAGTTGCCGTAATTCCCTGATTACCACTTCCTGAATTACTCATTACCGGAATCATAGCGCCCCCCATACGAGCATCACAAGCAGCTGAAGTATAAGAAAGAATATGAGAGAAAGTATTATCTCCGATAATTTGCCGTTCCATAGAGCATCGCATCATTTTACCTACCCCATGCCCATAATCACCTTGGAAAGACTGTTCTGCAGCCGCTTTATTTAAACGCATAGATTCTAGAATAAATTCTATTTCTTCTAAAGGAGAACCCATAGCAAAATCATATACTTTACGAAGATTCAACTCTACATCCTTATTTTCTTCTTCGGACTGACTTCCCCCCTGCTTATCTATCAAGACTTCTTTTCCTTTTGATACATAAACAAAGTTTGTATGCCCTCCAGCGATGATAGCTTTTGCCTCCTCTCCTTCCGCTTCACAAACAGCTTCTACATACAGTTTCTCAGTAATATTTTCTTTTAGAGATATAGAAATACGTTTCTCAGCAATATATTGCTTTCCTTTTTCTACCGCTTCCGGTGAGCAGTCCTTTAAAACCTCCAATTGATAGGCGGATTTTCCAATCAATGCTCCTAAAGCAATAGCAATCGGTAAACCAATCATACCTGTTCCGGGAATACCGACTCCCATGGCATTTTTCAAGATATTTGCACTCAATAATACCGTTACATGTTCAGGCTGACGACCTAATATTTCCGCAGCCCTAGACACACAAAGCGCCACAGCAACAGGCTCGGTACAGCCGATTGCCGGAATGACCTCGCGCTGTACCAAAGCTATTATTTGTTCTCTTTCCGATTTATCCAACATGATTGTAGTTCGGATTTTAGTTAAGGTTTTCTAGATTTATTTCTTTTTATAATTCTCAAGTCCCGTTTTCAAAAAGTCCACGTACTTATCAATATCTTCATCGTGAGAATACGAGCCATTTAACGGATTACCTTCATTATCCAATAATACATAAAATGGTTGAGCATTGGCACCGAATTTTACTCGTTGTAAATAACTCCATTTATCACCAATTGTACGTAAAACTCTCTGTTGTCCGTTCTCCATTACAGTCATCTTTTCAGGCAATTTAGCCTTTTCATCTACATATAAAGAAATTAAAACATAATCATTATTCATGATATCCCGTACTTTCGGATCAATCCAAACTTTAGATTCCATCTCACGACAATTAACACATCCCCATCCGGTAAAATCAACCATCACAGGTTTGCCCAAACGTTTGGCCGCCGCCATACCTTCTTCATAATCAGTATATTGAGCATGAACTTCATCTTCCTTATATAAGTTGAAATCTTGAGTACTTGAAGGAGGTGCAAAAGCACTAACAGCTTTTAACGGAGCGCCCCACAAACCCGGTACCATATAAATGGCAAAAGCCAATGAAATCAAACCCATAAAGAAACGAGAGACACTTACTTTTGTTTCATCATCATCGTGAGGGAATTTAATTTTACCTAATAAGTAGAAACCTAACAATCCGAAGATGGCAATCCATAATGCAAGAAAAGTTTCACGATCCAGAATATGCCAGCCATATGCCATATCGGCCACAGATAAGAATTTCAAAGCAAAAGCCAATTCCAAGAAGCCCAGAACAACTTTTACAACATTCATCCATCCACCAGATTTAGGCATAGATTTCAACCAAGTCGGGAACATGGCAAATAAAGTAAACGGCAATGCCAAAGCAATTGCAAATCCTAACATTCCGATAGCCGGAGCAACAATACTTCCTGAGGTAGAAACTTCCACTAACAAAAACCCAATAATCGGACCTGTACAAGAAAATGATACCAATGTAAGAGTAAATGCCATTAAAAAGATACTAAGCAAACCACTGGTTTTTTCAGCTTTACTATCAACCGCTGTACTCCATGAAGAGGGTAACGTTATTTCAAAAGCACCAAAAAATGAAGCCGCAAATACGACCAACATCAAAAAGAAGAAAATATTAAAAATAGCATTTGTCGATAACGCATTTAGAGCACTAGCACCAAATATCAATGTTATAGCTAATCCTAGCACCAAATAAATAACCACAATAGACGCTCCATATGTCCAAGCATCACGAATACCTTTTTTCTTATCGTCAGAACGCTTCAAAAAGAAACTAACTGTCATCGGAATGATAGGCCAAACACAAGGAGTAACCAATGCAACCAAACCTCCGAGAAATCCCATCAAAAATATGTATATCCAAGACTGATTGGTATCAGCTTTTCCTTCACTGCCAAAAGCATTGAGCTGATCAATTACGGGAGTCCACCAATCTGAATTTCCTACCTCCGCCGGTACTGCAACGTTTACAGTGTCTGCAACAGTTACAGTTTCAACAGTTCCAGGTTCAGTTTCAGTAACAGCTGTTGAAGTAACTTCCTTCTTTACATCATCGGAAGCGGGAGCCGTAACAGCAACTTTAGCGACTCCCTTTCCCGTAAAAGAAAAGGAAACATCTGAAGGAGGTAGACAGTTTTCATCATTACATGCGCCATATTGCATGTAGCCCTCTATTTTGTATGTTGCACCTGTTATTTTAATTTTTTGAAAGAATGTTGCATTGTTCTCAAAGAAACTGACTTTCATTTGGAACATTTCATCAAACTTCTCTTCAACTTTTCCACGGGGAGTCAATTTACCAACTAATTCAGCACCCTCAAGTGTTTCCATGGTAAGTGTGGCAGGAGTTGGGCCGCCATCAGGAATGTTTGTTGAATACACATGCCAACCAGCATCAATTGTCGCTGTAAACACGATTTCAGCCTCAGTATCTGAAACCTTCTTGAATTCCGATTTAAACTTTACCGGTTCCTGAATCTGTGCCATTGCTTGGAAAACAAAGGCAGTCAAGAGCAGACAGCTCAAGATAAATGTTTTTTTCATCCTATTTTTATCTTTAAAAGTGTGTTAATGCTGCAAAAATAGCTATTTTCTATCAATAAATATACTTTTCATGGGTAATTTCAGCTGTTTCAAGCTATATTTTTGTTCTTTTTGCCAGAAATCTATACTTCATTCATAAGTGTGAAGTATAATTGTAAACAAAATAAAAGTATCAGAATAACAATGATAAAATCCCATCTTTCTGCAAAAAACAGTAAAGATGGGATTCAATATCGTTTAGCAAATCGGATTAATAATTATGATTTTAGCTTAGTAAGTAACTCTTTATAAGGATTAATCCATGTAGGACCTCCTACCATACTTATCGCTGCATTTGGATCGGGTTTATGATCCTTTACTTCTTCCTCCAATTCTTTTACACGTTTTTCTATCCAAGAAGCAGCTGTATTACGTAATGTAGCATCTTTAGAATTCATTTCTACACGGCGTGCCCAATTATAAATATACATATCATTAGTCTTAAAATTCTTTTGAAAATCAGTACACAAATCTACATATTGCTTCCAATTTTTCATAGCATCAGCAGCCTGAATGTAAGTAAGAGCAGAGATTTCTTTTGCATTTTCTACCCCATTTTTCTCCATCAAAGCTACATAATCTCTCATTCTTGCCTCATCAAATGTTGCCCCGTCAGTTCCTCTTTTAATAAAAGTATTGGGATAAGAAGACCATACGCGATTGAGTTTCATATTTACTTTCTGCTCTCCATATTGATTTAAAAATTCCTTTTTATGATTCAATACATACTGGAAAGAAGGACTTTCCGGAGAATTAATGTGGTTAACAAAAGCATCGAAAAGTACTTTATCCTGTATTAAGTTAGCCTCTTTACCAGCTAACATTTCTTCAGCAACTTTAGCACATTCATCTGACAGATATGCTTCTGAAAGAGCTTGAATATAATCATTCAAGAATTCAGTTCCCCGCTCTCCTGCCTTATATCTTTTTTGCAAAGCGAGCAATCCTCTTTCAGACAAACTGTTTTCTACCCTTTTTATAAACTCCTCTGCTTTTCCTCCTCCCACTAATCGGCTAATAATCTCACCCTCACCATTAAGGATAACAAAAGTAGGAAATGCTTTGACTTGAAATTTGTCTTTCAATTGCACGCCTTCTCCTTTTTCCATATCCACCTTCATGCATATGAATTTTGGATTAAAATAGTCTCCTACTATTTTTTGTGTGAATACATCACGTGCCATCATCTTACAAGGTCCACACCAAGAAGTGTAACAATCAATAAATAACAACTTGTTCTCCTTCTTTGCCAAATCCAAAGCTTGGTTAAAAGTCTTGTCTTCCACAAATTTAATACCATCGTGGCTTTCTTGAGCATAAATAATCCCTGTTAGGCATACCATTAATGCCAGTAACATACATTTCAATTTTACTTTCATCTTTTCTGTTCTTATAAGTTTTAGGTTATTATTATTATTTTCCAATTCCATGAGTATATTTTAGACAAATATATGACTAAAAAACATACTGGAAGAAAATATTTATATAAAAGATGTTTAATAACAAAAGAAAATTCCCGCCTATGCTTTCACAAGTCAAGCGGGAATAAGTGTAATTATATATTAAGAGAGAGAATTATTAATCTTTTCCCAATCAAAATTATACTATCTTGAGTGACATCTAATTATTAATCTTAAGCTTTTCTAAATATCAAATATACAGATAGCATAATTACATTAAAACATCTCTAATAAAAGTTTAACTATCTTTACACTTTCAAATTAAAAAGAAGATAGTTATAATCCTTTTTCGCTTATCGTTTTCAAAGTAACAAAAAGACAATGAATCCCCAACTATTTTCGATAAATGTTTTAGATAATTTAATAAACAGTCTTAAAATCTTTTCATTTTGAAAGGTAAATAAGAAATTAATTATATAATTACACATTTGATAAACCACTCCACTTTTTCTAATTGTAACTTACAATATTAATAACACTGAAACCTGCTAATAAAGGATACTTTATCCATAAAAACAACCTATATATAAGTAATCATCTTCTAATATACTTAAAAATTAATAGGCTATTAAAAGAATATTTATATTTAAATACTACCTTTACTTAAAATAAAGCTTCAATTAGAGTATTCCTACATTCATTATTATAAAATCATTAGAAAAATAAAAATGACTTTAAAATATTTTTCACTCAGATATAAAAAATAGTTTGCTAAAGCTTCAATTTACATTTTATTCTTCTAAAAACTTTGCAGGAAAATTGTTTTTTATTACCTTTGACGATACAACTACGCACAAAAACTTTTTTCAATAACAAGATAAGCGTGGTCTAGTGTACTATATACAACAAGATCGGTATCCTTTTATTATTCTTAGTTTTTAATCAGACTATTGAATTATTACAATTCCGAAAAAAAATTATACCTATATAATAGTAAATTATATATCAATATAAAACATGTGTATATACTTATGATTTTATAAACTAAAATACGTAAGTTTATCGTGGATGAGGTATAACGAATAACTCTGATTTTTCCGCCAAAACAACTGCCATCTCTGATGAACAGTTTTTATAAAAAAACCTTTATAATAAGAATAGGTAATTGAACATTATTATAAACAACTTTAAACAACTGCTTATGAAACAAAAGAATATGCTTTCACTGACACTTTCTCAATTAAAACAATTATATTATAAAGAATTGCCTCAAATAGCCCATATAGCCGAGGACAGTTCAAACAATCAAGAATTTAAGGACAAACTTAAACAATACCTGAATTCTTCTGGTAAAATACATAGTTATGCAGGGAAGCAAATTCAACTCATTATTGACTATGATGAAAAAAATATTCATGAATTATCCACTAATCAAGATATATCAGTACAAACAATTTTTTTACTTTTTCAATTTCTTACAGGACAATTGGAAAATACAGAAATCAATACTGATATATTTATAGATTTATACTATTTATTTAATAGATTAGAAACTCCTGAACAAAATATTCTATCTGCCCAGCAAGTAAAAAATAGAAGTCAGCGATGGAAAACCGGATTAGATCCTGAAGTAATCGAAATACGAAAGGAAAATAAAAAACGAATGTTACATTTATTAATTCAGAAGATAGAAAACCGAAAGTCAGCTTCTTCACGTTTTCATTTCGACGAGAATATGAAATATGAAGAAAAATACCTACTAGTTGAAAAATGGTGGAACGATTTTCGATTTCAACTTTCAATGGCCATCAAAACACCTTCCGAATTAAATCGTTTTCTAGATAATTCCCTCTCAAGTGAGACCATGTATCTTTTATCCAAAGCACGCAAAAAAGGAATGCCATTTTTTGCCACTCCTTATTATTTATCATTACTTAGTATAAGTAAAAACAAATACAATGACGAAGCAATCCGCAGTTATATTCTCTATTCTCCTCATTTGGTAGAAACATATGGACAAATCCGTGCATGGGAAAAGGAAGATATTGTAGAACCCGGCAAGCCGAATGCTGCCGGATGGATCTTACCGGATGGACATAATATCCACAGAAGATATCCAGAAGTAGCTATATTAATTCCCGATACAATGGGGCGTGCTTGTGGAGGACTATGTGCATCTTGCCAACGTATGTATGATTTCCAAAGTAAACATCTTAATTTTGAATTCGAATCATTACTTCCTAAAGAAGCTTGGAAGCATAAACTTCGCAGACTAATGAATTATTTCGAAGAAGACACGCAATTACGAGATATTCTTATTACGGGAGGAGATGCACTTATGAGTCAAAATAAAACATTGCAAAATATTCTCGAAGCAGTTTATCGCATGGCTCTTCGCAAGCAAAAAGCAAACCAATCACGGCCGGAAGGAGAAAAGTATGCGGAATTACAACGAGTAAGGTTAGGAAGCAGATTATTAGCCTATTTACCGATGCGTATAAACGAAGAACTAATTGATATTCTACGCGAATTTAAAGAAAAAGCTTCCACTATTGGCGTTAAACAATTTATCATACAAACTCATTTTCAAACTCCACTGGAGGTTACCCCTGATGCACAAGAAGCAATCCGTAAAATCTTATCGGCAGGATGGATCATCACTAATCAGCTTGTATATACCGTAGCAGCTTCACGCCGAGGACATACAACAAGATTACGGCAGGTGCTCAATTCATTGGGAATTATCTGTTATTATACATTTTCTGTCAAAGGATTTGAAGAGAACTATGCGGTTTTCGCGCCTAATAGCCGTTCATTACAAGAACAAAATGAAGAAAAAATATATGGAAAAATGACAAAAGAGCAAGCAGATGAACTAAATGCACTTTTAAAATCAGGTAAAAACGCCGCCACAAATATACAGCATTTTATGAGAAAGCATCATTTGCCATTTCTTGCTACAGATCGTAATGTTCTAAATCTACCGGCCATTGGCAAAAGTATGACCTTTCAATTAGTAGGAATTACCGAAAATGGCAAACGCATTTTGAAATTCGAGCATGATGGCACAAGATTACATAGCCCTATTATTGAAAAGATGGGAAACATTTATATTACGGAAAATAAATCTATTGCAGCTTATTTACGACAGATCGACAAAATGGGAGAAGACATAGAAGATTATAGCAGTATTTGGACTTATACACAAGGTGAAACAGAACCTAGATTCCGCCTTTATGAATATCCGGATTTTCCATTCCAAATAAGCAAAAAAATGAGCAATTTACAAATTCAGGATGATATAGCATAAACAGTTCCCCAGCTTTTCTACATATAAGTTCTATTTCGAGACATTCAGCAAATAATATAAATTAGCCAACTAATTTATACTCAAAGTATTGCTAATTAGTTGGCTTTAACTTTTATATTTTAAGAATATCCCTAATTATCATAAAATTCTGACATCTTTTTAATAATAAAGGGACATTCAGTGAATATCCCTAATACAAGCACCAAATAACACAGGTTTCTACACTTACTTTTATTTCTAGAAACCTGTGCCTTTTTTAAATTTCAAAAATATGTCATTTCACTTCTATCTTTCATTCGAAAGGCATTTTTTAATCATAAAGCTCTACGCAAATATTTCCGATCGTTCAATATATGCTAATATCTCTCCAGACTCCACCACCTGCCCCGGTCTAGCGCAAACTTCTACAATTCGTCCTGTAAAACCAGTAAGCACATCTTCATTCTCACCCCACGGAGTAGACAGGGAACAGAAGACCTCATCATGTTGATATTTGCGTCCAATAAACGGTTCCGTACGATGCCCATCAAAACTTACATCATATAATATTTGTCCTCTTCGCGGAGCTATGATAGGATCAGCCTTAGCACGCTTAATTTTTCGAATCTCTTCCTCACTCATACCCTGTTTAGCCATAGCCATATCTTTAGCACGCTGCAAATCATCCAAGAAACGTTGTTTAGCCACTCCCGACTTATAATCCCTATATTGGCGGTCATGCATGGCTAGTTCAAAGAGTTCTTCGTCATCTTCACCATATTCCCAACCATTCTCATCCATCTCTTTACGATATTTATCTAATTCGTCTGGATAATAGCTCTGAGGATCATCTTCCGTAAATATATATCCCTTAGACTTTGCTAATTCTATAATCTCCGGTGCAAGTTTACCAGGTAGACGTCCACTCTTACCCAAAATCATATCCCAAGTATGGTTATCAATCATGGAGAATCGCTCCTCTCCTTTTATCAGCTGCATCACATTCATTAATGCCACATTCTTCACATATTGACTGAACGGAGTTACCAACGGAGGATATCCCAGTTTAGGCCATACATAAGCTACTTCATCAAATAACATTACCATTAATTCATCAAGCGTCATAGGTTCTTTCCTCTGACCTTTTAATATCAGATTAATACCAGAATGTACTCCTTTTAAATCTGCCATCATAGAACCCATCATACCGCCGGGCAATCCGCATCCTAATAATAAGGAAGACATATGTTTGTTAGTAGGGTCCATAAAATAACCTAAAAAATCATCTATAAATTCCTGTGTCAAACTTCGCACTTTCATATACGCATTCATATTAATTTCCGGCACATCAAATCCTGCATTTTTCAGCATTGACTGAACAGAAATAATATCTGGATGAACTTTTCCCCAAGATAATGGTTCTACAGCCGTATCAATAATATCTGCACCATTTTTGCACACTTCAAGAATAGAAGCCATAGACAATCCCGGTCCGGAATGCCCATGATATTGGATAATAATTTCAGGATGTTTCTTTTTAATATCTTTCACCAATTTCCCAAGTACGACAGGCTGACCGATTCCTGCCATATCTTTTAAACAAATTTCAGGTGCACCTGCTTCAATTAGTTGATCGGCAATTTTAGAATAGTATTCTACCGTATGCACAGGAGAAGAAGTAATACATAAGGTCGCTTGAGGAATCATTCCAGCATCCAATGCATATTTAATAGAAGGAATTATATTACGCACTTCATTCAATCCGCAAAATATACGAGTTATATCCACCCCTTGAGCCTTCTTTACCTTATACATAAGTCGACGTATATCTGCTGGAACGGGATACATCCGCAATGCATTTAAACCCCTATCAAGCATATGCGTTTGAATTCCGGCATCATGAAAAGGTTTGGTAAAGGCTCGTACAGCCTTATTGGGGTTTTCCCCGTATAATAGATTTACTTGTTCAAAAGCTCCACCATTCGTTTCCACCCGTGTAAAACACCCCATTTCTATGATATAGGGAGCTATTCTCGTCAGTTGATCTACGCGAGGCTGGTATTTTCCCGACGATTGAAACATATCACGGTAAACAAGGCTGAATTTGATTTGTTTTTTCATAGGTTACAGTTTTAAGGTTCTAACTATTTGCTTTACAAAAATAGATATTTCCCTTAATACTATAAAATAATTATCATAAAAAATCTAAAATCAACAAAATTTCATAGAAAAATGATAGTTACATAATCTTTTCAGCCTTGTTTTTCGAAAATAATTTTTAAACAAAATCTTTTAATTGTCCTTGTAACCTCTGCCGGGTAAAAAAGATACGGCTCTTAACTGTACCGAGAGGCAAATTCAATTTATCAGCTATCTCGCGATATTTAAAACCTGAAACATGCATTGCAAAAGGTATTTTATATTCCTTTGGCAAATTGTTGACTACTTTATGGATTTCACGCATATCATAAGCCTGTTCTGTAGAATCAAAACCGGACTCTTGTGAAGAATTTAAATGATATAAGTTATCAGTATGGTCAACAAATGTCTGGTCACGGACAACTTTACGATAATTATTAATAAAGATATTACGCATTATGGTATACATCCATCCCTTAAAATTAGTATCAGGTACATATTTGTCTTCGTTATCCAACGCACGCAATGAAGTCTCTTGTAAGAGATCATTTGCTTCTTCTCTGTCCGAAGTCAACTTATAGGCGAAACGACGTAATTCGTCTTGTACCTCTAATAATTCTTTTTTAAAAACAATCGTATTCATAAAGATTTTTGGTTTAGTTAATAATCCGGTTTAAAATTCTCAATGCAAGTATAAATATAGATTGTTTTCATTCCAGAAATATTTAGACAAGAAAAGGGATAAATACCGGTACATACCAGTTTTTATCCCTTATAATATCAAAATTAGCCTCTATTAGTCATCCGAGGTCTTTTCGCCTTTTAATACAGGTAAAGATAAATGATATTTTACAGCAAGAATTCTTACCACAAAAACACTTATTCCGCTAATAAGTTCGGTTACAATAAAATCAATCTTCAACCATTCACATAGGCCATATGTCAAACCTCCAACTACACAAGCTAAGGCATAAACCTCCTTTCTGAATATCAAAGGTACTTCGTTGATAAAAACATCCCGAATCACTCCTCCGGCGGCACCGGTTATTGTACCCATAATTGTTGCCACCCATAGAGGAAATCCTAATGATAATGTTTTTTCAATTCCTACGACTGTAAATAATGCTAATCCGATAGAGTCAAATATAAAAAATGTACTCTGTTGACGAATAACCATCTTGCCAAACAATATAACCCATAATAAAGCTAAAGCTGAACAAATCAAATAAATAGGATTAGTCATCCAGAAAGGAGTCATATCTAACAATAAATCTCGGATGGTTCCTCCGCCAATGGCTGTTGATACACCAACCACATATGCACCAAACCAATCAAAACGTTTAGCAGAAGCTAAACGAATACCACTGATAGCAAATGCAAAAGTTCCGAAGAACTCTAACACTTGCACGAAAGTAGGTATAGTAAATGAATACATCTTGTCTCAAAGTTAAGTTATTCAGAGGGCTACATTATTAACAACTGTGCCTGACAAAAAACTACGCAAGTTCTCTACGGCTACATCCATTAAACGCAAGCGTGCTTCTTTGGTAGCCCATGCGATATGAGGAGTTATATAGCAGTTCTTAGCAGTAAGTAACGGATTATCTACCGTTGGTGGTTCGGTGGAAAGTACATCTAAACCGGCAGCATAAATAGTACCATTATTTAATGCATCAGCTAAATCTTTTTCATTAACCAAAGGTCCTCGGCCTGTATTGATGAGAATTGCTGAGGGTTTCATCAACTTAAGATATTTTGCATTCACCAGATTTTTCGTAGTGTCTGTCAACGGGCAATGAAGGCTAACAATGTCACAATTACGGAACAAATCATCCATAGAAGTTTTTGTCACACCCGCAGGTAATTGTTCCACTTTTTTCGAGGTATAGACCAATACCTTCATACCAAATGCTAAAGCAATGCGAGCAGTCGCTTGTCCTGTATTTCCGAACCCTACAATACCTATTTGCTTATCCGCCAGTTCTATAAGTGGAGTATTCCAATAACAAAAGTCATTACAATTCGTCCACCGTCCTTTCCGGTTTTCTTGCGTATAATATTCTACACGTTGGGTGATAGCTAAAATGTGAGCGAAAACCATTTGTGCAACGGAATTCGTACTATAAGCGGGTATGTTTGTCACTATAATCCCCAATTCTTTGGCTGCTTTCACATCCACTACATTATATCCTGTAGCAAGAATTCCAATATATTTTAATTTAGGAAGCGCTTTCATAATTTCAGCCGTCAAAACGGTTTTATTTGTAATCAGCACCTCTGCTTCTGCGGCACGTTTTAGAATCTGCTCCGGATACGTACGATCATATACCGTACATTCTCCCAGCATTTCGAAACCTTTCCACGAAAGGTCTCCGGGATTTAGACCATAACCATCTAATACTTTTATTTTCATATTACTATGATTTTTACAAATGTTTCACGATAAAATAAATTTATAACTTCATTTCTTTGATGACTGCAAACATTCACACTACAATTTCACTCGTATCACATTGATCCTGATGCTTATTTTTTCATCCCTTTTTAATCATCATAGCGTTCTCTCCATAAATTCTTCATCCGCTCTTTTAACTTAGCTTCTGCCAAATTATCCTGCGGATGCCAGAAACGACATTTCTCCACTCCATCAGGAAGAAATTGCTGCTCAACAAAATTTCCTTTATAAGCATGCGCATATTTATAATCCTTACCATACCCTAAATCTTTCATCAGTTTAGTGGGCGCATTGCGCAAATGAAGCGGAACAGGCAAATTACCCGTCTGTCGAACAGTTTCCAAAGCATTACCGATACCTTCGTATGCAGAATTACTTTTCGGACTAGTAGCTAGATATACGGTAACTTCCGCTAAAGGAATACGCCCTTCAGGCCATCCTATTTTCATCACAGCTTCAAAGGCTGCATTCGCCAATAATAATGCATTCGGATTAGCCAAACCGACATCCTCGGAAGCCGAAATTAACAAACGGCGAGCAATAAATTTTGGGTCCTCTCCTCCTTCTATCATTCGGGCTAACCAATATAGCGCACCATCAGGATCACTTCCACGTATCGATTTGATAAAAGCCGAAATGATATCATAGTGCATTTCTCCGTCTTTATCATAAGCCAATGGATTCTCCTGTAGACGTTCTGTCACTTTATCATCTGTAATAACAACTTCTTCATCCGAATCGGCATCTACTACCAACTCTAGAATATTCAATAATTTCCGGGCATCTCCTCCTGAAAAACGAAGCATGGCATCCGTCTCTTTCAAAATAATATGCCGTTCCTTTAAAATAACGTCCGTAGTAATTGCCCGTTGAAGCAGTTCTAACAAATCATCTTTTTCTAATGATTTTAAAACATATAGCTGGCAACGGGACAGCAATGGCCTAATCACCTCAAAAGAAGGATTTTCAGTAGTCGCACCTATCAAAGTCACGGTCCCGGTTTCTACCGCACCCAACAAGGAATCTTGTTGTGATTTACTAAAACGATGAATTTCATCAATAAATAAAATTGGACTTGCTTGAGAAAAGAAACGATTACCTTTAGCACGGTCTATTACATCACGCACATCTTTTACTCCCGAAGTTACCGCACTTAAGGTATAAAAGGGAGTCTCCAATTTATTAGCTATAATTTGTGCCAAAGTGGTTTTTCCTACACCGGGAGGTCCCCAGAGAATGAAAGACGAGATACGTCCCGCATCAATCATTTTCCGTAAAACAGCGCCAGAACCTACCAGATGTTTCTGTCCTATATATTCGTCCAAAGTCTTCGGACGTAATCGCTCTGCTAAAGGTTGTGCCATATACGTAATATTTAAAAAGAAAACTTAATACCAAAACGAATTCCGTTTTTACTAATATCAGGATGATCAAGATAAGTCAAACGACGAACATATTCCACCTGAAGTATCTTAAATATATTATGGACGCCCGCAACAAACTCTATATAAGGTTTATTCGATTCCATCGCAAAACTGCCCGGATGTCCGTCTCGTATTGGAAATAGAAACAGATCTCCATCTCCTGGACGTAAATCAGGATTATTTTTCTCCGTCAAATCACCATACATTACTTTCACTCCGAAATGCTCACGCCACTTTAACCGACGGAGAAAAGGAATACGATTTAATAATTTTCCGTTCATATCGTAATCCAAGTCCAATGAGGCATAGCGATCATTAAGAAACTCCATATTATTCATTAAGTTAAATGTGCCACTTTGCAAGAAATATGAAAGATTAGCAGGAGCAGTAGTCAATAATGGGAACGGCACTTTATCCCATTGCGCTCCCAAACGCAAACGAACATCCATACGTCCCCATGAAGCAAGCCATACACGTTTAAATACGGAAAACTCCGTTAAGTTAAAATTATAATCTCCGCCAAACAAACCTTTTATTCCTATAGTATGTGACAAAGTGAAAACCGGCGCATTCCGGTTGATTACCGAACGTTTCTGCTTGGAATTAATATATTCTTCACCCGGAGCATAACGTAAAGTCAATCCCACTTCAGTGGTACTGATATCATGAACTAAATTAGGCGTTTCGCTACCATCATTACGTATATAATAAAGTTTTCCAGTAGGTTCGTCATTAATAACTTTCAACTCCAACTTCGTAGAAAAACCGCTATATGCTTCATACTCATACTTCAGGGCTATCTTACGGAAATATGACATCAAGTCAACTTTAGAAGTTTTAATAGAGTTAAACATATTGTCCTTATCCATAGAAAGGAATTTATCTACAGGAGATTGCACATCATACTGGTACGCTATAGAAATTGAATTACGAGGAAACTCAAAAGGCATATAAGCTTTCTTTTCAAAAGAGTATTCCACTTCCGCATTATATTTCGAACGGTGGTCTTTCATACCATACGCATAATACCCTTTCAAAAATAAATGCGGGTTAAAATTAGCCGTGGTAGTAGCACCAAACCGCAAGCGCAAGCCATCAACATAATTGCTGGATAGGATAGTACTTAAGGGTCCGACATCCACCTTACTAGGTGTTTTTTCCGACCCGGTTTCCATATAATTCTCCACAAAAAGACGCAAGGCAAATATTACGAACCTCAGATTCGGTGCATTTTCAATATCTTCTACAAACGAATCCATCGAAGCCTCTTTTCTAGAAAGGGGTATTTGGCGATGTTCCGCCCAAAAATTCGCGTCTTTCATTAATGCGTCAGGCGCTGTTTGCTTAGAGCGGCTGTTTCCAAATTCTTTTTCCGGTATAGCGGCAAACGAATGATTGTTATAACGAGTAGTTCTCCTCACTAACATCCCCTGCAACTTTAAAATAGGAGGATAAATGTCTGTTGACATATCATCCAGCATCACAGCCCATTCGCCATTCGGTAAGATTCCGTACTCTTGAGTAATTTTCAAATTCTCCACAAAATTGACACCTGTATGTTTAGGCAATTGCATCATGCATTTCTTAACCGTATAAGAAGAGTCCGCCAAAACATATAGATGTCCTGTAAACCCAAAGTCCTGCGAATTCTGGGGAACAAACGACAAATGAAAACACTTATCTTTCTCTACATATATGGTATCCATAATGTAGAACTTATAAAAGGAAATAGCATTATCCGATATCGGACTCACAAACTGTTTTTTAAGCAAATAGATATTATTGTCGTAAATATTCACATCTGCAAATACTTCCTGCATGATTTCAGTCACTGCATCTCCAACATCAAACAAATTGTCAATGCCAGTAGAATTCACCCCTTTCACTAAAGTTTTCTTTAACTTCGGATCCTTCCTATAGAGTACTTCCGAAGCTGTTTCCTGCACAGATACAGGTACAACAAGCTGATTTGTCTCTTCATCAGCCTCTACTTGATCAGTTAGAAACGGAAGCTTTTTATATAATCCTTTATTCAATCTTTCAGGAGTCATATCATTCAAAGCCATAGTGATTTTCTCATACTTGTCATATCTGTAAAAATCATTATCATCCAGACTATTCTTTTTCTTCGAAGCTATTACTTTCTTCATCATCTCTACAGCCGGATTATTCTTCTTCCTATATCGTTCCTTTTTCGGCCTTACAACCACTTCACTTAAGACTATGTCATCAGGCACAAGCTGAACATTTAATCTTTTCGTTACTCCAGGTACAATTTTCACTTTCTTTTTCACATAACCCATTGCCGAGAAAGTCAGTTCCGTCCAACCGTCACGAGTTTCTACACGATAGTATCCCGTATTGTCCGTAATACTCCCCACACCTTTTCCGTCATAATATACAGAAATATAAGAAAGAGGTTCATGCGTAAGAGAATCTGTCACAAGTCCTCTAATTTGTGCCGACAGCTTCCCTATAAAGAATAAGAATAAACAAAGTATGCTATACTTCAAATATTTATGTTTCATTTTTACCAAAAAAAATAACGATATAAGTCGCAAAGTTAATTAGAAAAATGCATATTTAATATAAAGAAGCTATTAAAAAGTTTATATTTCCGATAAGTAGAACAGAATATAAGAAATTCGTAACAAATTCAAGGAGGCTTCTCTAAAGCTTTTTTATTTAAAGCTCTAAAAACATTTCTCTATTTCTTTATACAAAACATAATTTTCCGTGTCATTAATAGATTATTATCTATTAATTTTACTTTGTCGTAAAATCTAAAAGAGAATCGAAAAGGCATGTAAATAAACACAAGTTCAATTTTTAAATATAACAATAACCTCATATAAACATAAAAAACGGGTCTTTTCACAAAGACCCGTTTTTAGTTTTCAATAGGTATTAGTTTTTTTAAGGTAAAAAGATTGTTTTCAGGATAACAGTGCAAAGATGGAGCATTTTTTGACACCTTCCAAATATAATTATATGTCATATAACATATTTCTTCATATTTAGAGTTTTTTTTACTTTCTCATAATCTCCCATCCCAGCACCGTTTAGTAGACGCAAAGATAAAAAATGTTCCTTACACTTCCTATTCTTTTTCCTTCTTTTCTTTATCTACTTTACCTTTTATTGTTTTTTTCTGATGTTTCAAAACTTCCGCATCAATGTAAAAAACAATTTCTTCTGCCAAATTAGTAATATGATCACCGGAACGTTCTAACTTACGAAAAACATCTGCCAGATCCAAGCAAGTACGAATATCCTCTTTATGGTTTTCCAGATAAGTAGCTAGAATTGTACTTACATTGGCATTGATCTCATCCAGCAAATTATCTTTTCCAAAAACAGAAAGCGCTAGCTCTACACTTTCTTCATTCAGCGCTTTCTTAGCCGTATCGCACATATACAGAACTTGATCCACCATTTCCTTCAAACGAAGTTCGTATAACAAATCTTCATCCAACTCTTCTTTGTCACAATGTACAACAAAACGGGCAATGCCCTCGGCAAAGTCTCCCAAACGCTCCAGATTAGTATTGATTTTAAGCATCGCCAATACAAAGCGCAAATCAATTGCTACCGGATTATAAAGAGCAATAGCATCTTCGGCATCACAATCGATTTTCAACTCAAACGCATTGACACGTTTTTCTCTTATTATTACTTGCTGTGCCAATTCACGATCAAAAGTTAAAACGGCTTCTCCAGCACAGCTCAGCTGATTATAAACAAGAGTCCACATTTCGTTCACCTCTCTACGAAGGTCTACGAGTTCCGATTCGATAAACTTTACCATATTCTTTAGTCTTGATTTACAATATTATATTTAAGCTTAGTATTATACCTATGTATTTACAAGCATATAAACTTCAGCTCCTTCCCTACAAATCTATTAAAAAAAGTGGATATATTCCTGTCAAATAAAGAATAAAACAAAAAGAATCATTACTTTTGCAGACATATGTGTAAAAAGGAAATCACTATGACTGAAACAAACGCAGAAGTTACGGAAAAGAAGAGCCTGAATTTTATAGAACAGGCCGTAGAAAAAGACTTAAAAGAGGGTAAAAACGGTGGAAGAGTTCAGACACGCTTTCCGCCCGAACCTAATGGATATTTACACATCGGACACGCTAAAGCCATTTGTTTGGATTTTGGTATTGCGTCTCAATATGGAGGCGTATGTAATTTACGTTTTGACGATACCAACCCAACTAAAGAAGATATGGAGTATGTTGACTCTATCAAAGAAGATATCCAGTGGCTGGGGTTCCAATGGGGAAATATTTATTATGCATCCGATTATTTCCAGCAACTATGGGATTTTGCCGTTCAACTGATTAAAGAAGGAAAAGCATATATCGATGAACAAACAGCCGAAGTAATAGCACAACAAAAAGGTACTCCTACTCAACCAGGAGTAGAAAGCCCCTATAGGAATCGACCGATTGAAGAGAGCCTAAGATTGTTCGAAAAGATGAACAGCGGCGAAGCGGAAGAGGGGTCTATGGTATTACGTGCCAAAATTGATATGGCTAACCCGAATATGCATTTCCGAGACCCTATTATATATCGTATCTTGAACGTTCCTCATCATCGTACGGGTGATAAATGGAAGGCTTATCCAATGTATGACTTTGCACACGGACAAAGCGACTATTTCGAAGGGGTAACTCATTCACTTTGTACATTGGAATTCGTAGTACATCGCCCACTCTACGACCTCTTCATCGACTGGTTAAAAGAAGGAAAGGATTTGGATGATAACCGTCCTCGCCAAACAGAATTCAATAAATTGAACCTAAACTATACCCTTATGAGCAAACGTAATCTGCTCATTTTGGTAAAAGAAGGATTAGTTAACGGTTGGGATGACCCCCGTATGCCAACCATCTGCGGATTCCGCCGCCGTGGTTATTCGCCTGAATCGATTCGCAAATTTATAGATAAAATAGGCTACACCACTTACGATGCATTAAATGAATTCAGTTTGTTGGAAAGTGCCGTACGAGAAGAATTGAATGCACGTGCTACTCGCGTTTCCGCTGTATTAAATCCGGTTAAACTGGTCATCACCAACTATCCGGAAGGGAAAGTGGAAGAAATGGAAGCCATTAACAATCCCGAAGATCCGAACGCCGGTTCCCACACCATCGAGTTCAGCAGAGAATTATGGATTGAGCGAGAGGACTTTATGGAAAATGCTCCCAAAAAGTATTTCCGCATGACTCCGGGTCAGGAAGTCCGATTAAAAAATGCCTATATTGTTAAATGCACAGGGTGTAAGAAAAATGAGACCGGCGAAGTGATGGAAGTCTACTGTGAGTACGATCCCGAAAGTCGTAGCGGTATGCCGGGAAGCGAACGCAAAGTAAAAGGTACGCTTCATTGGGTAAGTTGTGCTCACTGCCTGCCTGCCGAAGTTCGCCTGTATGACAGACTTTGGAAAGTAGAAAATCCACGCGACGAATTGTCTGCTATCAAAGAGGCAAAAAACTGCTCTTCTTTAGAAGCTATGCAAGAAATAATTAATCCCGATTCACTTAAAATCTTGAAGAATTGCTATGTAGAAAAGTTTTTGGAAACAGCCAAAGTATTAGACTATCTGCAATTCCAACGCATTGGTTATTTTAACGTAGACAAAGATTCTACTCCGAAACATTTGGTATTTAACCGTACAGTTTCTTTAAAAGATACATGGAGTAAAATTAATAAATAAAATTAAGCAATGAACTAAAGCAGTTACTAAGAATTATTATCCTACAAAAAAATATTAGGAATCAAAGCTTAAGCACTGTTATGTCGCTTTTACTGTAAAAAGTAATTCAGAAATATAAGCTAAGTTTTTATGATTTTTCAAGAAACGATAATATCTCAAACTGCAGGATTCATAAATAACAAAAAGTAATAAATTGAAAGGCAGTTATCCTAATCTAGAAACTAGTTTTGGCATATCGGCCTTTCTTTTAGTAAACTCCCTAGTATAAAGCTGTTTCAAATAAATCAGCGGCATAATAGGTTTATTCAAACAACTTTATCTTACAAACGAAATGAAGGAATTTAATTATCTCTCGGCCGACAGCGACCCGGAACTCTACCGGATTGTATGCAATCACCAGAAAATGCTAAAAACAGGAAAATCTGTCTATTTCGAGGATTATGAACTAGTAGATCTGGCAAACTTCTATTACGAAAATGGCGAGATGGAGGATTTAGAACAGACTATTAAACTTGCCGACCAAATACATCCTGATAATAGCGAAATATTATATATAAAAGCTCGTCTCTTTCTGCGACAGGGGAAGACGGAGAAAACAATCGAGTGTATTGAGAAAATGAAAAAGATCGACGCAACTCTCACTTTCGAAGAGAAAAATGAGGATGCGTCTTATTGGAATGAGATGCGTACCAACTTGAAAATGTTAGAAGGAGAAACAGCACTTATCCAAAACTCTCCCGAAAAAGCTGAAGAACTATTCCAAGATGCTTTCGACACTGCCGAAAAAGATGAAGATAAATCCTATGTGGCAATCAACATTGCTTCTATTTATCTTACACAAGATATGAACGAACAATCAATTAAATGGGTCGAACGGTCTATTGAACTTATTCCAAACAACCAACCTGCATTGGAATTACTAAGCTATTATTATAGCAGTCAAAAAGACATTAAGAAAGCAGAAAAAGTGCTGGAAAAACTAGTCGATGAAGACCCCTACTCCACCCACTATTGGAAACTTACCGGCGATGCCTATTTAAATAATAATCAGTTCGAAAAAGCTATCGACGCATACGACTTCGTCTTAGCTATCGATGTTAACGATTATGAGGCTTTGAAAAAGAAAGCAATTGCTTTTCTTAATCTGGAAAATTTCGAGAAAGCATATGAATTATTCATTAATTATCAGAAAATGGTGCCCGATGATTACAACGCCCAGGCTTTCTCTGCTTTGTGTTTGTCAAGCATGCAACAATATCCCGAAGCAATAGACGTCCTCGAAAATATTATGAAGGAAACCAATAATGGAGTAAATGATAATACGGTAAATCAAGCCGAATTATTTTCTGTGATTACCCGTACATGCCGCAGGGGAAAGGAATTCGATAAAGCAATGAAATGGATTGATAAAGCGCTTGAATATGAACTAGATAATACATTCTTTACTATAATGAAAGGAGCCATATACATGGACACCGGAAGGAATCATGAAGCGGCAGCATACTTTCATCAAGCCATAGAAAATACAGATGACCGCACTTTGGCACTATATTTGGTAGGTAACGAATTCTTCCTTAACAAAAATTACCTCACCAGTAACAAATTGTTGCTCAAAGTTTATGAAGAAGATGATTGGGAGGATGATTTCCCTGTACTGCCGGCTATGTTAGCTTATGGTTATCTATGTGTAGAGGAATATGAAAACTATCTCAAATTTTTAAAGGAAGCATGTGATAAATATCCGGAAGAAACAGAACTCATATTTTCTATACTAATTCCCGAAAATATGTCTCTAGACCATTTTTATTTATCAGAAAAAAACAAATACGAATAACTATTAGCCGATTTCTAAATAGCCTAATGTTATCAAGAGACTTTTTTAATTAGTTTTATAACAAATTCATAACGTGACAAAAAATATAACAATGAAACGAAGTTTAAAAGAGTATGCATTTCTCGTATTAAAAGGAATGGGTATGGGAGCGGCAGATGTTGTTCCCGGTGTATCAGGCGGAACCATCGCTTTTATTGTAGGTATCTATGATGAACTTATCGATTCGATTAAAAGTATCAACAGGGAAAGTTTAAAGCTGCTCTTTACCGGCAAATGGTCGGCTTTTTGGAAATATATTAACGGAAGTTTTTTATTATCTATTCTTTCCGGCATTGGCATTAGTATATTCTCACTAGCGAAAATCATTACTTGGTTACTCATAGAACATCCTATATTGGTTTGGTCATTTTTTTTCGGATTAGTATTAGCCTCTACTTGGTTTGTAGGAAAAGATATAAAAGGATGGAATTGGAAAACAATCTTTGCATTTATCCTTGGAGCAGTTACAGCTTATTATATAACGGTAGCTACTCCATCCGAAACACCTTCCAATCTGCTATTTATCTTTCTGTGTGGTGCCATTGCAATCTGTGCCATGATATTACCGGGTATTTCGGGCAGCTTTATTTTAGTATTACTAGGTAAATACTTTTTTATTATGGATGCGGTGAAAAACCTACATCTGGTAGTATTGTTGTTTTTCGCCGCCGGAGCATGTATAGGCATCACCACTTTTTCCCGCTTGTTATCATATGCCCTGAAGAAAATTCGTAACATCACCTTAGCGGTTCTTTCAGGTTTCATGTTAGGCTCTTTAAATAAAGTTTGGCCTTGGAAAGAAACTATCGAAACCTATATTGATAGCCATGGGATATCAAAACCCTTGATTGAAGCGAATATAGCCCCAAACCAATATATATGGGAAGCAATCGTATTGATGTTAATAGGCTTCTTTGCTGTCTATTTCCTTGAGAAACTGTCTAGCAGAACGGCAAACCAATAAAATCCGATATTACATTTTTCTATTATCATCGGTTTTTAATATAATCAAAAGCTTATATAATATAAGATCCTCCTGATTTATCTTTGACTAACAGTGAATATAATTCACTTAAACTCAAGTAAATCAGGAGGATCTCTTTTGAAAGAAACTTCAATCTTTGGAATGTGCTATTTTTTATACAACGTTCTACGGCAATTTTCCAGATTCTCAGACTAGTTTTATTAAATTCATACCGTCCAAACGATTCTCTTACAACTTTATAGCCGCCAGAGCTGCCTCGTAATCAGGCTCTTGAGTGACTTCCGGAACTAATTCAGTATAAACGATCTCACCTTCCGGATTCAATACGACTACGGCACGAGCAAACAACCCATTTAACGGACCATCCATCATTAATACTCCATAATCCTTTCCAAAAGTTGAATATACTTTAAAATCAGAAAGGGGAATCACATTTTCTATCCCCTCAACCGTGCAAAAGCGGCTCTGTGCAAACGGAAGATCTTTTGATATTGCCAGTACAATAACACCTGACAAATTAGCAGCCTTTTCATTAAATTTACGCACGGACGTTGCACAAACCGATGTATCTAAACTTGGAAAAATGTTTAAAATGACCCATTTCCCTTTCGCATCTTGCAAACTATATGAAGTTAAATCTCCTTTTGTTAATACAAAATCCGGAGCCTTAGCTCCAACCATTACAAAATCTCCGGCTAACTTCACCGGCTGACCTTTAAACTGTGTTTTCGACATACTTTCTCCTTTTTATTAGTTAACCCTAAAACAAATAGTGCCTTAAAATGTTCAGTTCAAAAAAATTTCTATCCACTTTATTGATTATAATACATACTTTCGAAGCGGATTAACCAGAACCTTCCTATCCCTGTTTCCATCAACACCCACATCTTTAATGATACAGTAAAACAAACTCTTTATATCCATTTATTTTACATAAGAAATTCTGTCCAAGTTGCTTAACTCCTGCTTACTTCCAACCCTTTATCCGAAAGAGTCATCTCTACAAAACGAGCGCACGAATTCGGAGGAGTCTCGGTAAGGACAGACTTAATACGTGCCGCTGCCTCCGGAGACTTGGCAACCATATACAAGAAACCTCCTCCTCCGGCTCCAGGCAATTTATACCCTATGCAATAGTCATGAATACGGCTGATAATGCTTTCTACCGTTTCCGGATTAGTTCCCGGATCAAGAAGTTTGTTCTGTTTCCATGTCTTACCTACCAATCGGCCGAATTCGTCAAAATTGCCCCGCTGTACCGCTTCGAACAAATCCAATGCATGAGCCTTCATCTCATTCAGTATGTACAAATGTTCAGTGGAATTCAAAAACATTCCCCTCACGATCTCAGCCAATATACCTTTGGCAGTACGAGTAATACCCGTATAATAAAGCAAATGGCATTTCCGGTATTCAGGATTGGTAAATAAAAAATCAGGCAACCAACGTACCGAAGGACATTGATCGAAACCGCTATGTGTTTGCAAAAGTTTGACACCTTGCAACACGCCTCCATACTGGTCTTGCCATCCTCCTCCGGTGGTAAGCAATTGTTCCAACACCAAAGTACGCAAACATATCTCGTTTTTATCCCATGCCAAACCGCAAAAATCGGAAACAGCAGCCAGCACAGTGGAAGCCAAAATAGAACTGGTCCCCAATCCTGAACCCGCCGGTACCGCCGACAACAAAGTAACCTCTATTCCTGAACCAAATGCCTTCAATTGCTCTTCAAGCGATCCGTAATTCTCTTGCGAATATCCCGGCTGAAAGCCAGCCAACACTAACGCAGCTTTAGGTATAGAGAAAGGAGAACCCACTTTAGCAAAGTCATGCAACTCTTCATACGTATGTACCTCCTCCATGGCTCCCAAATCGATAGAACGCAACACAACCTTATACTCTTTACAGGGTTTTACATAAGCCTGCAAAGGCTGCTGTCCATTCAATTCTATGGCTATGTTTACCACATTACCTCCTTCATTCAAGCAAAAAGGAGGAGTATCGGTCCATCCACCGGCCAAATCGATACGCACCGGACTACGCGACCATACAATCTGATCCGCATATACATCTAAACGAGGTTGTTGCTTACGTGACAACACTGTAGAGGTCAACCCTTTCCGAAGCAAATCAAAAGCCTTGCCTTCCACTTCCTTACAGGCTTCCCCTTTCAATTGCTGAAGTTGAGCCCTGAACATGTAATCATTGATACGAGTCATTATCGGCGAATTCTCCGGAAGCGGTTCAGGCATCGGTAAATTAAATGCAGCAAACTCTTGAGCCGCATCCTTCAAATTCAATTGATAAAAGACACTCTTTCGGTAATTCTTTGCCAACAATGGCCAGTTTAAGGCACGGAAAGCCTTACGTTGTTTCACTAAACGACGTAAATTCGCATACGCAGAAATCTCATCAGCCGAAACACGTCGACTTCTCATCCATATATCTTTTCCTTCCGCATCACGTTCATCCAACATCCAGCGGAGCACCTTACCTAAGTCTTCTATCGAATCACAAACAGGAAACAAACGAGCCGACTGCATATCCTTGTTCCCTTCAATATCCTCATAAGTTAAATTCCTATGGAATAACCACTGTTCCACAGGATATCCCATAAAGAGAGTGTCCCGATTCGACAGTTCTCCTTTAAACGCATCATTAAATCCATAACAGCGCGCAATATACTGTTCATTTTCAAAAGGTACTACATCTATACAAACACCCTCTTGCAAAGTAAGCGACCAATCATTTTCCGGTACTCCGGTAATCACATGACGATTAGCAATCTTCCATTTACTTCCAACCCAAGAATTCTCAATCCATAATTCCGAATTTTCCGCCTGCAAAGGAATCTTTACTACTGCATTCTGGACAAACATTGCCGGATGCGGCTTTACGCTTCTATGGATAATCTCACGTTGATCGTTCACCAAATTCTGTACCGCCACAGTGGAGGAAATCAATTCACGACTGGTACCGTAATGATAAAATTCTCCACCAGACAACGGTAGAATGGCTACACTTAAACGGTTCAATTCTTCATCCGCAACCTGAGGATGCTCTCCCAAGGCCCTTCCAAAATCGGAATACAAGTCATAATACTTTAATTTATCCCCTTCCTTCGAACGCTTCATTAGCAGCTCCACGGCCCGGTCACTCAATAACCAAATACCAATATCCATCAAAAACAAATGAGTCTGCATCAACTTTCCGAGTTCTGCCACAGAAGGTTTCTGTAACATATAGTCTAGCTTATCCGGTGTGGTACGCGATGAAACAAACACCCCATGATTTTTAGCCAAGCTCGGATCCACCCACAAACCGTAACATACCACATCCGCCTCCGGTATATCCTGCAAAGGCTGCGAAGTACGTATATATACGTCTCCACTGGCAATAAGCGTACGCAACGAATCAGGGGCCTTATCCATAATTTTCGTATACAAAGGTAATTGCAACGATAATAAATTCTGTTTTAATTTTTGTCCTTTAGCCCAACGGAACACCGGAACCGGAGTCAAAATCTTTCCTGAGGGAGCATATCCCGGCAACCGACGGCTCTGCCCTCCGGCATGTAATAAAATACGTTTGTCTTCACTTAACCATTCCGAGAAAGGCCGGTTCGGAGCCCATTCTTTACTACAAGCTTCCAACAACCAAGTAGTGCCTCCACCTGAACCTAATTTAGCACCAATCGGATCAGAGGTGCAAAACCACTCATTCCGATCCACTCCCTCTATTTCATGAAAACACTCCACCAAATTAGGTGGTAAGGATAAAAGTTTTTTTATCATATATTTTATAAAACAAATCAGTCTATTGAAGAAAATAACTTAATTCTCTGCTCTTCACTCAGCTTGCATATTAGTAATGTATCATCCTGTTCGGCTACGATATATCCATCCAATCCCTGCACTACCACTTTTTTCTCCTGCGTGGCATGCACAATGCAATTACTGGTATCATACACATGAATATTTTTTCCGATACAGACGTTTTTCTCCCTATCCTGAGGTAGTTGGTCATGCAGAGAACCCCATGTACCCAAATCACTCCAACCGAAATCTGCAGGGAACACAAAAATCTCTTCCGCTTTTTCAAGAATCGCATAATCTACCGAAATATCCTCGCAGTTCGGAAACTCTTCATTAATAACATTCTGTTCATTCATTGTGAAAAGTGCCGGCCGTATATTGTCAAAGATAGAAGATATAGCCGGTTGATAAACACGAAACGCATTTACAATCGTCTGCACGTTCCATACAAAAATACCGGCATTCCAAAAGAAATTATTCCGCTTGATATAACGTTCAGCAGTTCGTAAATCCGGTTTTTCTTTAAAAGAATCCACCCTATAAATTTCTTTGTTTGTAGAAGAAGACACCGTTAAATCAGCCTCAATATATCCATATCCCGTTTCCGGACGAGTAGGTTTCATTCCTAGTGTCAGAATAGCGTCTGATTTTTCCGTAAAATTCATGGCAGACTCCACCACCCTCTTAAATTCCTTCACATTCATCACCACATGATCGCTTGGGGTCACCACAATATTTGCTTTCGGATTTTTAGCCTTTATTTTCCAGCTCACATAGGCAATACAAGGAGCCGTATTCCGCCTGCAAGGTTCTTTTAAAATATTCTGCTCCGGAATATCCGGCAATTGTTCCCTCACAATCGAAGCGTATTTTTCGGAAGTCACCACCCATATATTTTCCGGATTACAAATTCCTTCAAAACGGTCGGCGGTTAATTGTATCAAAGTACGTCCGCATCCCAACACATCTATAAATTGTTTTGGTTTCTCCGGTGTACTCATCGGCCAGAAACGGCTTCCCACGCCACCGGCCATTATCACCAAATGATTATTATTCTGTCCCATATATTTAATTATATATTTGGCAAACTTAACAATTTATTCTGACTTTGTCGAAAATATTGGATAAAAAAAGCACTATTACTTAAAGACTGCACCACAAGCGTGCTCAAAAAAATAAAAAAGTTGAAAACCGAAAATCTCCAATTTGCCACCATAATCTCATGCAGCACATTTTCAATTTTCAATTTTCAACTTTCAATGATGAAAGACTTCAACCAAAGAACTTCCCTTTTAGTTTCCAGCTCTTCAAGTTTTCAATCAACTATCAGCAATACATATTTACAATTGCCTCGTACAATTCTTGTTTTCCGCTTACCTGCTTGGGTTCACCATTTTTCTTGGCATATTCCACCAGATCTTCCAATGTTAACTTACCGTCTTCAAACTCTTTACCCTTGCCACTGTCAAACGAAGCATAACGTTCTGCCAGCATTTTCTTGTAAGGAGACTCTTCCAACAGAGCGGCAGCCGATTCCAAAGCACGTGCCATAGCATCCATTCCGGCAATATGTGCAATAAAGATATCCTCTAAGTCAGTAGAGTTCCGACGAGTCTTCGCGTCAAAGTTCGTACCGCCGTTGCCTAATCCTCCGTTACGGATAATCTGCATCATAGCCTGCGTTAACTCATAATTATCAATCGGGAACTGGTCGGTATCCCATCCATTCTGATAATCACCACGGTTAGCGTCAATAGAACCTAACATACCGTTATCCACAGCTACGGCCAATTCATGTTCAAAAGTATGGCCTGCCAAGGTAGCATGGTTCACTTCAATGTTCACTTTAAAATCTTTATCCAAACCATGAGCTTTTAAAAAGCCGATTACCGTTTCCGTATCCACATCATACTGATGCTTAGTCGGCTCCATCGGTTTCGGTTCCACCAAGAAAGTCCCTTTAAAGCCGCGTGCCCGGGCATAGTCGCGAGCAATTGTCAACATCTGTGCCAAATGTTCCTTTTCACGTTTCTGGTCCGTATTCAAAAGACTCATGTAACCTTCACGTCCGCCCCAGAATACATAATTGCTTCCGCCTAACTCAATCGTTGCGTCAATTGCGTTCTTAATCTGTACGGCAGCACGTGCCACTACATCAAATTCCGGATTGGTAGCCGCACCGTTCATATAGCGTGCATGTCCGAATACATTAGCTGTACCCCACAACAATTTGATGCCGGTTTCAGCCTGTTTCTGCTTGGCGTATGCAACAATTTCTTTCAGGTTAGCCTCATATTCTTCAATCGTATCAGCTTCCGTACATAAATCCACATCGTGGAAACAATAATACTCGATACCCATCTTTTGCATAAATTCAAAGCCCGCATCCATCTTGTCTTTAGCGGCCTGTACCTTATCCGCATTGCCATTCCAAGGAAACGTTTTCGTACCGCCGCCGAACTGGTCACCACCTTCAGCACATAATGTATGCCACCAAGCCATAGCAAATTTCAACCAATCTTTCATCGGTTTGCCCAATATCACTTTCTCCGCATCATAATACCGGAAAGCCATCGGATTTTTACTTTCTTTTCCTTCAAATTTAATTTTTCCTATACCAGGAAAATACTCTTTTGTTGCCATAATACTTAAAATTTAACTAGTTATTTATTTGAATTTTATAAACTTCGCTCCTTTAAAAATAAAAGCTTCAAATCTTGTTCACAGATCAGAGTCGACTTTAACTTCCCAAGCGAATAGCGTCTGACAGTTACTTTACTTTCCAGACTCCTTCTCCTGCTTACTAAAGAAAGCTTTTCCATCTCTCGTAAGCCTCGTCATACTCCAACTTCCGAGCATAATCAGGTTCTATAACCTGCAATTTCGCCAATGTAGCAAACGCCTCATTATTATCTCTGTATATACCGGCTCCTATACCGGCTCCTTTTGCGGCTCCCACCGAACCATCCGTATCGTATAGTTCAATTACCGCCTCTGTTACACTTGCCAACGTTTCTCTGAATATGGGACTCAAAAACATATTGGCATTTCCGGCATGTATCTTCGAAATAGACATTCCCATCTGTTGCATAATCTCCATACCGTATTTAAAAGAAAAAACAATGCCCTCTTGTGCAGCCCGAATAATATGCGACCGATTATGGAAATTAAAATTGATACCATGTATCGAACAACCCTTTTCACGGTTTTCCAACACACGCTCCGCTCCGTTGCCAAAAGGAATGATACTCAATCCTCCGCTGCCTACAGGCGCCTGTTCCGCCAATACATTCATTTCCGCATACGAAACGCCTTCCGGCACTATATTTCGTTTTACCCATGAGTTCAAAATACCCGTACCGTTAATGCACAACAATACACCTAAGCGTGTCTGGTCGGCAGTATGGTTCACATGGGCAAACGTATTCACACGCGACTTCGGATCGTAATTCACCTCTCCGTTTACGCCGTATACCACACCGGAGGTCCCGGCAGTAGAAGCAATTTCACCCGGATTAAACACATTCAGCGATAAAGCGTTGTTCGGCTGGTCACCCGCACGATAGGTTACCGGAATACCTGCTTTCAATCCCAATTCCTGCGCTACAGCCTCCGTCACCCGACCTTGCTCGGCAAATGTTGGCTTAATCTCCGGAATGAAAGAATGATCAAATCCCCAATAATCCATGAGGAAATTAGCTACCTCATTATTTTTGAAATCCCAAAACATGCCTTCCGACAATCCGGATACCGTTGTACAGATTTCTCCTGTCAGACGCATGGCAATATAATCGCCCGGAAGCATAATTTTGTATATTCTCTCATAAACCTCCGGCTCATTCAGTTTTACCCAAGCCAACTTCGATGCGGTAAAATTACCCGGAGAATTCAATAAATGCGACAAGCACTTTTCTTCACCTAACTCCTCAAAAGCATGCTGCCCGCACGAAACCGCACGAGAATCGCACCAGATAATAGCCGGACGTAATACATTCTTTTCCTTATCCACACATACTAATCCGTGCATCTGATAAGAAATGCCGATAGCGGCAATATCCGCAGCATCCGCTCCCGAAGTCTCCAGCACAGCTTTGGTAGAAAGTTTTAGATTCTCCCACCACATTTGAGGATTCTGTTCCGCCCACCCCGGATTTACAGCAACAATCTCTGCCTCTGTTTTCGGATAAAAAGCTGAAGCCACACACTTTCCAGTCTCAGCATTGACCAAGCTCGCTTTTACCGAAGAGCTTCCTATGTCATAACCTAATAAATACATAATTTCTAAAATTATTTTGAGTTCCTAATTAATATGCCAGCTTCATTTGCCAAAGAGATAACAGAAATTATCGTCCCCTCTTTTTGGTATATATTCCCCTGTCGAAACGATAATAACGAGCAGCCCGGTGTGCTACTCCCCTCTCCTTTTCCTCCAACGGCACTACATACTCCATCAAGGCTATCTTTTTATGAAAGTTCCTCACATCAATTTCTTTATCATAAATCACTTCATACAATACGCGCAACTGGGAAGCCGTAAATTTCCTGGGCAACAAAGCGAATAACGCCGAAGGTGTGCTCTCCACATACTGACGAATATATATCAAAGCCTCATCTACTATTTGCTTATGGTCGAAAGCCAACTCCTTAATTTCCTTCACCGGCATCCAACACGCCTCATATTGATGGGACAATTGAGTATATTTTCGGTCAATTTTCAACAAAGCTAGATAAGCAATCGTTACAATTCTGTCTATTTTCTCATTCAAGCTATGAAAACGTTCCAGCCAACGCACATCTTTCGGATTCCGGGTACGGTTTTTCGATCCGAAAGCCCTGAACTGAATCATTTTCACGCTTTTCAAACCGGTCAGTTCCATCAGTACCCGCTTTGCCGCATCATCCAAATCCTCATCTTCATAAATCAGGCTGCCGGGCAATTTATAATTATTCAACCCCTCCTCATGCAACGCATCTAACTGACGGATTACCAACGCACAAAGCTGTTCTCCATCAAATCCAATCAACACACAATCTACCGATACATGCGGATTCACCATTCTACCGACAGTTTTTTCACTTACATTCATATCTTTCCTACAGAACGACAGCAAAAATAGATTAGTTTTCCATACGATACAAGAAAAATAGAATTCTTTTTCGTATGTTATAAAACACTATTTTTCAAATCAATAAATATCTTATCCATTACGATAAGCATTTTCTTTCTTATTGTAACAAATACATTATCAAATTCTTCTGACTCTAAAGTCATTGAACCCAGCGGCCTCAATAACAAAAAATCCCGAATTCAACGAGTCTAAATAAAAATAGTTCGCTTTTAGACAAAAAATGAGAAAATTCGTACAGAAAAACAAAAAACTTTCCTATATTTGTCGAGAAATTCATTAATAATATACCTTATATGAAAAAGAAAATATTAATACTTGACGATAAAGAAACCATTGCAAAGGTTATTTCTATCTATTTAATGACTGAATATGATTGCATTTGGCTTCCAAACGGGCTGGAAGGTGTCAAATGGTTACAAGAAGGAAACACCCCCGATCTAATCATATCGGATATCCGTATGCCCGAGATGCGTGGTGATGATTTTCTGGAATGGATCAAACAAAATGAATTGTTCCGTCACATCCCGGTCATCATGTTAAGTAGCGAAGATAGCACAAGCGAGCGAATCCGTTTACTGGAAGAAGGCGCAGAAGATTATATTGTCAAACCGTTCAATCCGATGGAACTGAAGATTCGCGTAAAGAAGATTATTTAAAAAAGTGAAATGATAAATTTAATTTATTTAGGAAACGACATAACGACTATGACTCGTCTGAAGTACCTGCCCGGTCAGACGGTTCAGTGTACTTCATCCTATAAGGAAGCAGCCAAATGGTGTTCCGAAACAACATCCGTAGATAATATAATCATTCTTTTCGATAAAAGAAGCTTAAACGAAGACATTACGGCTATCACTTATCTTCATAAGCACCATCCGGAGGTTTATATTATATTATTCACTCCTCCTCTTTCTGCGGAAGAGCGAACACAGTATTTACATTGCGGTATTCACGATACGTTGAATAAAACAGCCTCCATAACGGACATACATAATAAAATAGAATTTATCAGCGAACGGGCTGATATTTTGTTTTCCAAAAAAACCGCCAAAAAGAAAATACTTCATTTCAAAATTCCTCTTTGGAAAAGAGCATTCGACATTGTGTTCTCTTTATTTTCCATCATCATCCTTTCTCCTGTATTCATCCTCACCGCCATTGCTATCAAGCTCGAGAGCAAAGGCCCTATTTGGTATAAATCCAAACGGGTGGGAACAAACTATAAAATATTCGATTTCCTCAAATTCCGCAGCATGTATACAGGAGCCGATTTGAAACTAAAGGAATTAAACGGGAAGAATCAGTATGCTTCGGAAGAGGACAATAATGAACAACAGATTATCAAGTTGGACGAAGAAATGGAAGACATCCTTCTCACCAGCGGTGGTTTATCCGTAGGCGATGACGAAATCATGCTCGTATCCGACGACTATGTCATTTCAGAGGAAGAGTTTAACCAGAAAAAAGAAACGGAGCAGCAAAATGCGTTCGTCAAAATTGAAAACGACCCACGCATTACGAAAGTAGGCCGTTTCATTCGCAAATATAGTATCGATGAATTGCCACAACTATTCAATATATTAAAAGGTGATATGTCTGTTGTGGGCAACCGTCCTCTTCCACTCTACGAAGCTGAGAAACTGACAGGCGACGAATATATCGACCGCTTCATAGCTCCCGCAGGTTTAACGGGCTTGTGGCAAGTAGAGAAACGAGGAGATTCAGGCAAGCTGTCGGCAGAAGAGCGTAAACAGTTAGACATTCAATACGGTCGGACTTATTCTTTTAAGACCGATATGAAAATTATCTTTAAAACGCTGACAGCCTTTATCCAGAAAGAGAATGTATAAACCCATTCAATAAGAATACTCAAAAGAACAGAATAATAATAATAACAACAACAATAATCATGAAAAAATTACTTTTATTAACCGCAGCCTTTTCCCTGTTTGCCACCTTGCAAGCGCAAGAAGAAAAACAACAAAAGCCTGCAGAGGATTTTACCCAGTCTACATTTGAGCAAGTAGACTATGAGAATCTAACATTACCCCCACTGGGTACGTTATTCGAGAATGCAAAAGGAACCCCATCCATTGAAATTATGGAGAAACAGGTACAACTCCAAAAGAAACTGCTTTCAAAAGAGCAACGTGCCTGGCTTTCATTCTTCAATGCACACGGTTCCTATACGTACGGTATGCTGGACAATTATGCAAACAATTCGGATGTATTGACTCCTATTTATTATCAGTATTCCGGAGTTGAACAACACTATTGGAACGTAGGCGGAAGTGTAAGTATTCCGTTGGAAACACTTTTTGATTTAGGAGGCAAAATTAAACGCCAACGCTTGAATGTAGAGATTTCCCAATTGGAAAAAGAGAAAGAATACCAACAATTAAAACAACAGATTGCTGCTATTTATGTACGTATTACCAACAACTTAGTATCTTTAAAAACTGCGGCTGAGAATGCAGCAGCTTATCGAGGTGCCGGTTTGGTCAGTGAACAGCGTTTTCGTGCCAATCAATTGGATGTAACAGGATTAGCTGATGTAAAAAGATATGAGAACACGGCAGTTCAAAGTTATCAACAAATCATGTCTCAAATCAGTACAGATATTTTAATATTGGAAATTATGACCAATACTCCCATTATCACCAACATTAATAATAAATAAAATTCAACTATATGGAATACTTCCGTTATATCGTCCGTTTTCTTTACCGCATCCGTTGGTATTTGGTTGTACTACCGCTCATTGCGTTAGTCATTGCGTGGTTTATGACACGTAATATGGACAAAGAATATGATGTAAAAACAACTATTTACACCGGTATTATTTCCGGTTACAACATTGAAACAGGCTCTACTATTGCTGTTGGTAATTCTTTCACTAACATGGCGAACCTAATGAACATTATCACTACTGAAAAGACACTTAAAGAGGTTTCTCTTCGTCTTTTTGTAGAGTGTATGACTTATGGAGATGAAGAAAAGAGTACCAACTATATTTCTGCAGAGCATTTCCGGGAACTTAATGCCATGACCCCCAAAGAAATCAAAGCATTAATCGATAAAAAGAATGAAGCTAAATCGGTAGAAAACCTAAAAGCGTATGAACGTCCCTCAGCAAACAACTTCGTTTATGCCCTATTAAATGGCGGCCATCCCTATTTCAGCGTACCTCTTTTATCGGAGAAAATAAAAGTAGCACAATTAAGTAACTCCGATATGATTGAAATCGGTTATTCAGCTAATGATCCGGGTATTGCATATAACACTTTACGTATCCTGAACGAAGAATTTATTGACCAATACCAAGAGATCCGTTTTGGGGAAACCAATGATGTTATTAGGTTTTTCGAGAGAGAGGTAGCACGTTTATTACGTATATTGACCGATGCTGAAAATGATTTGATTAAATACAATGTAGAAAAACGCATTATCAACTATGGCGAGCAAACGAAGCAAGTTACGATTATGGACGCAAACCAGCAAACGAAAGAAAATGATTTGCTTTTTCAACACACTACGACTGCTGCACTTATGAATTTTTTAGAAGCCAAATTAGGCGATCAGGCAAAACTCATTCGTAATAATAATGAATTTATAGATGAACTAAATAAAATTTCCGGTTTAAAAGCAAAAATATCTAATCTAGAAATTATGAATGAAAGTGGAAATGAAGAAACCAATGCAGCTTTAACAAAATATAAAGATGAAATGGCTACATCGGAAAATAAAATTTCTCAAATTGCCGTAGATATTATCGCTGCATCAGCTAGTACAAATAATGTACAAAACAAAGATTTAGTAGATAAATGGCTTGAACAAGTTATTTTAGCAGAAAAAGCACAAGCAGAAGCAGGTGCCACGGACATTATGCGTTCCAATCTTGATAAGGACTTCCTTTATTTTGCTCCTATCGGCGCCACCATCAGTCGCAAAGAGCGTCATATTGGTTTTGTTGAAAGCAACTATATGGAAATGTTGAAAGCACTGAATGCAGCACGTCTCCGTCAAAAGAACCTGCAAATGACGACAGCTACACTAAAAGTCTTAAACCCACCATTATTCCCATTGAATGCCTTGCCCACAAATCGTTTGCTGATTTTATTGGCTGTTTATTTATTAACATTCTTATTTACTTGCGGTTACTTTGCCATTATTGAATTACTCGATCATACGTTACGCGACCGTAAACGGGCAGAAAAGCTGACTGGCGGAAAAGTATTGGGCGCATTCCCGAAAGAAAGTTCTCTCCGTTATCGTCGCTACAATAAAGCTATCAATGATATGGCTATGCGTCATTTGAGTAAAACACTCTTACCATACTTTAAAGAAGGACAACAAAATGTAGTCAATTTATTAAGTACGGAAGAAGGAAACGGAAAGAGCATGCTGGCTTCCCAGTTAGAAGAATACTGGAATTCCATTGGCTTGGAAGTACGAAAAATTGCTTACGATGAAGACTTCCTAACCGAAGACAGTAAGTACGTGATGGCAAATAGCGTGAAAGATTTATGCCCGGATCTGCAACCCAATGAAATTCTTATTGTAGAATATCCGAACTTAAGCGAACATTCAATCTCTCCGGCACTGCTAAACATGGGTACCGTCAATTTGTTGGTAACACGGGCTAATCGGGCATGGAAAAATACCGACCAACAAACCTATAAGAAATTAATGGATATGTTGGATCATAAAGACGGCTTATTCCTTTATTTAACTCAGGCAGATCGGAGTGCTGTTGAAGAGTTTACAGGACAATTGCCACCGTATACTCCGTTTAAAAATTTTGTTTATCGTATGTCACAATTAGGCTTGACAGCCGTTGAAAACAAACATGCCAAATAATGCTTAACGAAAAGTTACAAGATATTAGAACTGAACTCCAAGGGAAATGGGGCATCCTGGCAGTATTCCTGTTAGGATGGCTTCTTTGCCTTAAGTATATTCTTGGGGGAAATTTGCCCATAGGAATGATGATTGGCATATTCCCTCTTGTACTTTTAATTGGAGGTCTCTTTATCAAAAAACCTATGGTATTATTTGCAGTACTATTTACCGTGAACTATTTTATCATGGGTTCTCTTCGATATCTGATACATCATCCTCTACCTTTACCAATATCAGTAATTATGGACATACTATATCTTACATTAGTATGTATTTTATTAGTAAAATGCGTATGGGGACACTATGAAATACGAAAAATAGGAATAGGTATCCTTTTTATTTACTTAATATGGGTACTATATTGCTTAATTCAAGCCTTTAACAATACGTGTGATACAGGATTTGAATTTACCGCATGGTCTAGGGATATTCGTCCTTACGCATTCCATACAATATATATCATTATTATTTTCGCTATTCTTTTCCGCAAAGTAGAACATATTAAATGGTTTCTTTATATATGGGCAATCTTTACATTACTGGCAGTTGCTAAAGGATATTGGCAACGGAATCACGGTTTCGACCAATACGAATGGTGGTGGTTGTGGTCTGGAGGAGAAAGAACTCACTTTATAAATTCCGGAGTTCGTTACTTCTCTTTTTTCTCTGATGCGGCAAACTTTGGTTCAAACATGGCATTTTGTACGGTTACATTTGGACTAACCGCTTTATATATTAAAGGCTGGAAGAGTAAAATATTTTTTCTTGGAGTAGCCTTAGCTTCCGGTTATGGATTAATGATTGCAGGTACCCGAAGCGCATTATTCGTTGCCTTAGCAGGATTTGTATTATACACCCTTCTTTCCAAAAATTGGAAACTATTTCTTTCATCAACCCTTTTGATTATACTTGCTATCGGTTTTTTAAAGTTCACCACTATTGGAGACAGTAACCGATTAATCCATCGTATGCGAACGGCATTTGATCCGAAAGATGCTTCATTGCAAGTTCGTTTGGAAAACCAAAAGGCTATGAAAGCTTATATGAAAGAAGCGCCATGGGGAATCGGAATGGGGCGAGATGCTAGCAATGTTCCTGTAAACAATAAATACAGATTGGTATCTACTACCGCTACAGATTCGACTCTCATCTACATATGGACTAGAACAGGTATTATCGGATTAACCATCTATTTGTTACTGTATGTAGCCACCATGATTGGAGGATGTTATATTGTACTCTTTAAGATCAAGAATAAGGAACTCCGTGGAATCTTAACAGCCTTACTCTGCGGTGCCGCTTGTATGATGGTGGCAGCTTATGGTAACCTTATTTATTTACAATATCCGAACGGATTACTTATATTCGGTTGTGAAACCTTAGTTTATTTAGGTCCTTATTTTGACAAACAATTGACCAAACAAAAAGAAGAAAAGGAAAATGCAGACCCACAGCCCGCTTGATCTTTCAATTATCACAATTAACTATAATGGGTATGCGGATACCTGTGAGATGGTTGATTCATTGAACAAACAGATTCATAACCTAACGTATGAAATCATTATAGTAGATAACGCTTCGCAAAACAGCGAAGCGTTATTACTACAACAAAAATATCCGGAGTGTATTGTTATCGCTTCAGAAAAAAATCTAGGCTTTGCCGGCGGAAACAACTTAGGTATCCGTCAAGCTCAAGGACGCTATCTGCTTTTACTGAATAATGATACCTATTTTAAGGATAACTCCATTCATAAATTAATCGACTTAATGGAAACAAATCCTCGAATTGGAATGGTATCCCCATTAATCAAATACGCTCAAGACGAACATACCATCCAATATGCGGGATTCACTCCCCTTTCTCCCATTACCCTTCGAAACAAAGGAGTAGGCTGTGGTGATCCGGATAACGGACAATATGCATCGGCATATCGAACAGCCTTTGCACATGGAGCAGCCATGTTACTGAAAAAAGATTTTATTAAAATAATTGGTGATATGCCGGAAAATTACTTTCTTTACTACGAAGAAATGGATTGGTGTACACACCTCAGCAAAAAAGGATATGAAATTTGGGTAGAGCCTCGTTGCATAGTCTATCACAAGGAAAGTGCCAGTGCCGGTCAAAACAGTCCGCTAAAAGCTTTCTATATGACCCGCAACCGCTTACTTTATGCCCGTCGTAACCTGTTGCCCATACAAAGATGGCTCTCGTATCTTTATCAATTGGGAATAGTGTTACCTAAAGATTATATTAAATATAAAATAAGCAAACAAAACGATTTGGCAAAAGCCACCTGGCAGGGCGCCAAGGCATTTATAACTTTAAAATAAGAGAAAAAGATGAGTTGGGAAACAATACTGTTTTACATAGATTGGATTTTGTTTATCATTGCCGCTTTTACGGTTCTTTACTTGTTGGTATTTGCTCTGGCAGCCATGTTTGGTAGAAAGGAATATATCCCCGTCTCTCAAAAAAAACATCGGATATTGGTACTTTTCCCCTGTTATAAAGAAGATAAAGTAATAGAAAATACCATCAATTCTTTTCTCGAACAGGATTATCCCCGAAGCGAATTTGATGTCGCCGTTATTTCCGATCACATGAGTGAAATAACTAACTTCAAATTGGCACAATATCCCATCATTCTTTTAACTCCTAATTTTGAAAAGAGTTCCAAAGCCAAATCCTTGAACTATGCCATGCAGCATATCCCTTACAAAAAGTACGACATAGTTGTTATTTTAGATGCTGATAATTTGGTAGACAAGGATTTCTTGCAACACATCAATAATGTATATGCTGCCGGTTCCAAGGCCATTCAGGCACACCGTATTTCCAAAAACAGAAATACCTATACAGCCATCTTGGACGCTTTATCCGAGGAAGTCAACAATTCCATTTTCCGAGCGGGACATGTAAACTTAGGTTTTTCATCCGCACTTATCGGTTCAGGTATGGCTATGGATTATCATTGGTTTAAAGAACATATCGGATTAGTCAGTACAGCCGGAGAAGACAAAGAATTCGAAGCCCTCTTGATGGAAGACCGTATCTACATTGAATACCTGAATGACATTTATGTATACGACGAGAAAGTCCAGAAACGGGAAGTCTTTAACAAACAACGTCGTCGTTGGATGGCTGCGCAATTCAACTCATTATCCTCCAATTTTAAGAAACTCTTCCCAGCACTCTATCGCCGGAATTTCGATTTAGCCGATAAGATCTTCCAGTGGATGATGCTTCCACGAAGTATTCTTCTTGCCCTTATTATTTTTATGGGAGGCTTAATGCCCATTCTTTATGCTTATATGGACATGCATTGGTGGCAACTGGCCCTTAAGTGGTGGATCATCTTCTTCATTTTACTTTTAACATTCGCTATTGCCATTCCGAATTATTTGGTAGACCACCGCTTCAATAAAGCGATGCGGCAAGTTCCGGTATTAGGCTTCGGCATGATATTAAACCTTTTCCGCCTAGGAGGATTAAAAGAAAAATTCCTTCATACCGACCATGATTATGATGAAAAGTAGAATAATCGACTGGTTACAGGCTCATCCGGTCCCAAAACAAAGAATATACAACTGGATGATGCATCCGGTAAAATGCCGTCCTCGAGGATGGATGATGCTGTTCCGTTTCCTCTATATAAAGAAAGGAAAGGGATCGGTCATCTATCGTAGCGTACGCAAGGACATTACTCCTTTCCATCCATTTATACTAGGCAATTATTCTGTGATTGAGGACTATTGTTGTGTGAATAATGCCGTAGGAGAAATCCGTATTGGAAACCACACACGAATCGGGTTACATAGCACCCTTATCGGTCCAATCTCTATTGGTAATGACGTCAATCTTGCCCAAGGAGTCGTTGTATCCGGATTGAACCACAACTATAAAGATAAAACTCACAACATCAATCAACAAGGCGTCAACACATCCCTCATCACCATTGGAGATGATGTATGGATAGGTGCCAATGTGGTGATTACTGCGGGTACTACAATAGGCAAACATTGCGTAATCGGAGCTGGAAGCATTGTTACAAAAGACGTCCCTGACTACTCCGTGGCAATAGGTAACCCGGCAAGAATTGTTAAAACAATCCAATAAAAACACTGCACAGATGAACCTGAATAATGTAGCGATTATCACTCCCGGTGTCCTTCCCATCCCTAGTACAAAGGGAGGAGCTGTTGAGAATCTTATAGAATCCTATCTACAAGAAAACGAGAAAATGGGTACATGCCAATTTCACGTATACAGCATATATGAAAAAGAAGCAAAAAAAAAATCAACACAATATAAATACGCTACATTCCATTTTTATCATCCTAACAAACTTCTAACACGCATACAAAGTTTTTTTTACAGAAAAATCCAACGACAATATTATTACAATCCATATATGGATTTTTATGGAAATTGGGCTATACATCAGATAAAAAAAATAAAAACAGCACTCATTATCATAGAAAACCGTCAAGGTTTTATATTAAATCCTTCTCTAAAGCCAAACTGTCCTATTGTATTGCACCTACATAATGATACTTTAAACACCCATGCCGATTACGCACGAGAAATATTAAACCGTTTTGACAAAATCATCACCGTATCTAATTATATCAAAAAACAAGTTGATAGTATTGCGAACAATGATAAAACAGAAGTCATATATAATGGTATTGATATAGAAACATTCTCCTCTCCAGAACTAATCTATAGCAGAAAGGATTTTAAACTTGATACAAATGATTTTGTAGTGCTCTATACAGGCCGTATCTCACCTATTAAAGGAATACGTGAATTGTTACAAGCGTTTTGTTTATTAAAAAACTATCCAACTATAAAACTGCTAATAGTCGGTAGCAGCAATTTTGGAGAAAATACAAAAGATACTTTTTTCAATGAAATGAAAGAACTGGCCCAAACAGCCGAAAAACAAATTACCTTTACCGGCTACATTCCATATAAAAATATTCCAAGCATCCTAAAACTTGCTGACATCGGAATTATTCCTTCTACATGCGAAGACGCTCTTACATTATCTTCCCTTGAAGGCATGGCAGCAGGATTACCGCTTATTGTTACACGCTCCGGAGGAATACCAGAAGCTGTTAGTGAAAGATGCGCCATCATTGTAGAGAAAGATGAACACCTCATTTCATCTTTAGCGCACTCTATAAAACTTTTATATAACAACAAAGCTCTAAAAGACTCTATGGGTAAAGAATCTGTAGCGCGCAGTAAGCTTTTCAGCAAGAAAAACTATGTGCATGGTATGTTAACAATGATTAAGTCTATTACTAAATAAACGGTGGAAACAGATTATAACCCGCATAATCTTACACAAAAACTTACGAAGACAAGGATATTGAATAATGTACACTAATTCATCAAATGCTACTATCCCCAATTGTGAAAGAGACTGATAATCCTTATAAACACCAATAGGAATTATACTTTTTAAAATTAATTCCTTTTCCTTTAACAATTCAGACATCATTCCACTTACCCCACGTTGCTCGCAATCGGCAATAACCATATCAGACTGGATTATCCGGCATCCCTGAAAAACAATACACTCCATAAAGAATTTCCAATCACTGACTATCCTCAAGGATTCATCATATAAATGATTTCCGAATAAAGTCCGTTTAATGAAACACCCCTGATGTGGTAATGTAGAAATAAAAAAATGATACATACTAATTCTTTTGGCCTCCATATTATATGACACTAGATTTCCATCACATCCTATATTTGCCACCCTTCCTACAAATATATCAGCAACACATTGTTTCACAATTCTATCCAGTACACCACAATCATGAAAACAATCTCCTGAATTCATAAAATTAAGATATTCACCATGAGCTTGAAGAATACCTTTGTTCATAGCATTATAAATTCCTTTATCCGATTCGGAGACCCAATAAGTAATTCTATCCGCATATTCTTTTATAACCTCCACACTTCCATCTGTAGAGCCCCCATCTATAATAATGTATTCAAAGCCCTGGTATGTTTGATTTATCACACTTTCTATGGTTTTACGTAACCCATCGCGATTGTTATAATTAACAGTAATAATAGAATATTTCATTTCATCATTCTTTTTACACGTGATACACAGTCCTTTGCACCATAAGCATAAATATAGAGCAAACTTAAATTAATAATTGTATAAGAACCCACCACTATAATGCCATACAATATCAACGTCACATAATTTTCTTGAGGCTGTATAGGAATATAAGAAGAAACCAACCATCCCACTACAAAAGATATAGCAAATATCAAATAATAACGTATATTCCCTCTCCAATATAAATATATAGGCATTTTAAATCCTTTAGAAAACAAATAATAAGGTTTCCAAAATACGACAATCACAATTATACTGACTATTTTACCCAACAAAATACCGACAATTCCATATTGTAATGCTACTGCAATTGTTATTCCTAAATTTAAAACTAATTCTACCCAAGCTGCCCATGTATCAGCATATAAGCCATGAGCATGATTATACATATCCACCACTCCACGACTTTGTGCTATATATTGATAAATCAATAACAGGATTAATATAAGGCGACTCATAACATATTTTTCTCCCAACCATAAAATAATAAAAGGTTCCATTAAAAAATATAGAGATACACATATCAAACCTGCTATGAAATGACGTATAGTCATTAACTCCCAAAAGACTTTTATCATTTTAGGCTTATCTCCCTCTGCCACTAAATTCCCGACTCCAGCACTCATTCCATCCAAAGCAGATGTAAATAATAGGGATAGCTTTGTTATTATCATCGTATAGTTGCCATAATAAGCAACCATTTTTAATGAAACAAAAGCATAAATCATAATCTCATCACTACGGGTAAGCAGAAAATCTTTAATTTTATGTATGAATATTTGCTTTGTATTTTTCAGAATCTCCGGATATTTCTTCAAAAGCAAATTTCCTGACTGTACATTTGTTTTTAACCACGGATATTCTTTATTTATTTTCCAATTTAATACAATACAACCAATAATACCAAATATAAATTCAATAGCCACCCACACATATAAATTACGATAGTAGTAAGCCAAAAATATCTGTAAAGCCGTTTTCACTAGTCCCGCCGATTGAAAATATATGGCTACAACATAATTCTTTTGATCTGCTGTAAGAAGTATCTGGCGGTAATTGATAAAATATCCAATCAATGAAGAACCTAAAAAGGAATAGAAAGAAAAATAAACAATTCCCATTCCGATATCTTCTTTTGAAAAGATAAACGGAAAAAAACAACTAACCAATATACCGGCAAACAAAATAAATAATCCTATCTTTCGATATAAGAATCCAAAAACTGATATAATTTCATTAATCTTTTCCCGGTCATGAGATTGTATTGGTTTGAATAAAAAGAAACTAATAGCTCCTCCCACACCCAATTCAGCCAAATTCAGATAGCCAAGAATATTTCCTAAAGTTCCGGTCAATCCTATAAATTCAGCACCTAAACATTGTAAAAAGATATCACGAGAAAAAAACGCGAAAAACAACGAAAGAAAATAAAAGATTAAATTAACTTTCGCGTTCTTTATACTTTTATGTACTCTCTCTCCCATTATCTTTTCAAACAGAATCCAACTAAAGTTTTAGTCGAAATATATTTCAAATATCCACTTTCCCAACAAGTTCTAAATACTTTCCATTTTGAACTGATAGGCAATATGTATGCGGTCCGAAAAACGGCATTTAAAGTGTACGACACATATTTTCTTATTAAAGGTAATGTCTCCTGATGCTGATTGGCGTAAACAAACAACTCATCTACCACCGTCAAATAACAATTCACATTAAGTAAAGAGTATCTTTTAGTCATGGTAGAATTTCCACGTACACGATGTTGCACTAAACATTGTTTCAAACAACCGATACGCTCCGATTGAATAAACAGTAACACAGAAAACAACTCATCTTCATGAATGATGCCGGGATAAAACCGTAAAGCAATCTTTTCCAAATAGGTTCTCCGAACTAACCATAGCCACGGCACTGCCCGATGGGTATAATTATCCAGCATTGTGTTCATCAAAGAAATTCCTTGATAGATTTTATTTTCTTCATATCGTCCGGTTCTATGATAATCCCACGAAAGAGGGTTTTGTCCCTCCTCACATAATATATCACCATCAAAAAAAACAAAGTCTAATTGAAGTTGCTCACAATAGTCATAACAAATTTTTAGAGCATTCAATGCCAATAAGTCATCACTATCCATAAAATAGATATATTCACCTATTGCATGATCCAATCCTACATTACGAGCTATGGACTGGCCTTGATTCTCTTGTTCATAAACTTTTATCCGCTCATCTTTTCGAGCCGCTTCCCGGATGATTTCCCCACTTCCATCTGTGGAGCCATCATTCACAATAATGATTTCCAGCTCTTTCAGTGTTTGCATGGTAATACTTTCCAACGCCTCATGCAGATAAGGCGCTGTGTTATATACCGGAATAATAACTGAAACTTTTGGAAATTGCATTTCGTTTTTATTATATCGGAACAAATGTAGTTAATTTTATACTTATTTGAAATAACTTTCCACTTTTCTTTTTCGTGTTTAACAAAAAATCCGTAACATATACCGCCCAAAGGAACCATGTTACGGACTTCATTCATTTACTATTCTTTGAGCAGAAAGAAATTCCCCTTCCAGTAAAGAGAGTGAACAATACTTTGGCGAAGAATCTCCTCGGTATTAACAGTCTCAAACGAAAGAAATTTCATTTGAGACTCCCGTAGCGGATATATTGCTACTTCTGTATAGCCTACTCCTCTCCCGAAACCGGTTCCCAACGTTCGCGACGGACTTCAAAACAGGGACATAGCTTCAGCCATTCAATAGGTTCAATACGTCCGTTCCCGTTTTTGTCCGGACTGAGGTCACGATGCCCCACCACTTGCGAACCGGGAAATTGGTCGAGCAAATGGCCTACCACATAACGCATGGTTACTTTCTGGGCTTCCGTACGGGTGTCCGCCGGAGCGCCGTTCTCGTCCAAGCCGCCTTCGTAACAGACAGCTACCGAATTGCGATTATACCCGTAACAGTGCGCACCGGGCTGTTCCAGCGGACGCATCTTTTCTATCGCTCCGCTCTTGCGGATGTAATAATGATAACCTGCCGAGGAGAACCCTCGGTAACGATGCGCCGTATCCACATCTTTCGCCGTGAAATCCGTGTCCAACCGTGTGGCGGAACAATGGATGATGATATAGTTTATTTCTCTTTCCATACTGTTTTGCTTTTTAATAAATTCGTTATCCTTTTCCATGTATCATGAATACCCTTCCAACAAATCATAGTCAACCACGAAAGATAGGAAGTTGCCATCCGGATGGCACTCCCTTTTCCTTCATCGCATTAAGCGCATGCGCTGATTCCTACCGCCCCGGCTATTGCCGAAGCCACTGCAATAATCACTTTCAAAATAACTCCCCAAACTGTTTTCTTTTCTTTTTCCATTGTACTACTGTCTTTTTTCGTTGTTTTTACTATGTTCTTCGCTGACCTACCGTTCTCTCCGCCAACTTACTCCTTTTTCAGAGGCCTGCGGATTATCCGGAAGCTTTCAGATATTCGGGAATTCTAAGGACTATCCGAAGACTAGTGGATGTTCAAGAATTCCAAAGATTATCCGGAAACTGGCAAAGATTCGGGAATCCCAAAAATCGTCGGGAAACTGGCGAAGATTCGAGAATCCCAAAAATCGTTGGGAGACTGGTAGATGTTCGAGAATCCCAAGGATCGTCGGGAGACTGGCAAAGGTTCGAAATTCCCGAGAATTATCCGGAGACTTACGAAGATTCCGAAAGCCTCCGGTTTTTCCCTTAAATACCTTCGATGCCGCCTCCGCCTTGATTGCCGGAATCATCCGGATCGGGGGTGGTGGTACCGCCGGAAGCTGCATCATCTTTCTGTTCGGCTTTCTCTTTCAGCGTACCGGTACGCTCCAATTGAATGGATTTCAGAGAATTACTGATTTCCTCCGTAGGAGTGAACACGATACGGATTTTCTTGACGAGAGATTCCGTAAACTCTTTTTTCGTTGGCGCGCCCTCACTCAAAAGACTGAGACGCAAATCGCCCAAATCTCCCATGCGAACTATCAAACCTGCCATCAGACTGTCGATGATGACGATTTGCAGACCAGCCAACACCGCCAACACATCCGGACGGGTTACCGTACACAATTGGTTAATACGTTTCGCCATATCGTCCAGCGAAATTTCTCCCGTACTCTGCGCCTGTGCATAAAACTTACCTTCTTCTTCTCTGTTCTGCGGATTTTGCCGCTTTACTACTGAATACTTAGCTGTTGCCATTTTTCTTTCTTTTTAAATGAAACATAAATTAAATTTTTCCGGAGAGACCCGGGCTTCTCTCCTTTCGATGACACAAAGATAGCTTCTTTGAAACCGGGACATTCCGAAGTGGTTAAACAGAGTTCAATAAAGTTCAAAGAAGTTCACAAATAATCAATTTCACTTGCAAAAACAATATTTTTTTCGTAAATTTGGTGTAATATTAATACTTATAAGGATGAAAGAAATACAAGAAAATCTACCTCTTCGGAGTTACAGCAAAGCAGAACTGGCTCACCTCTATAACCCTGAAAAGACATACTTTACTGCCATGAAGATATTCCGTCAATGGATAACTTACAACCAAGAACTGAATGAAGCCTTAAAAGCTTCGGGATACAGAGACAAATGTCAGATATTTTCTCCTTTCCAAACTGGGCTCATCTTTCATTACTTAGGCAAGCCCGGATAATGAACGTTCATTTCGGGTATAACGAACGTTCGTTTGACGCCTATTGAACGCTCATTTTCCTTTAAACGAACCGGGGAAAGAAACAATGCCTTTTCCTTGCTATAATAATGTAATTATTTATAACCATAATAAATAAGTAATAAGAAAATATTCTTTTTATTTTCTTCAATGAAAATTTCATTATATGAGATTTTATTAACAAATTCGTATCTGTTATGGTACCGTAATAAAATTAAACAAACCAAGTACCGCAAGCTCTACTTGCCAGAAGATGAAGGAGATTCCGAAAGCCCCTTCCTCCGTTGGAAGTTTCTGCCTGCGAAACATTAACTAAAAAAATAATTATATGTATAATGATCCATATAAAATGCAGGCGTTAGCGTCTGTAGCGATGATTTATTATCCGGAAGAGACAAAAATAAACGCTACCCGGAAGTTGAAAAACTATATCAAAAGAAATAAATCCCTATACAGGGAATTGCTTTTGTTAGGTTATGACGAAAACACGACAGAAGTGTCGCCACGACAACAACAAGTGATAGCGTGGTATATCGCCAGAGTGGACGAAACAGTATTAAACAACGAGCTGAGAAATATGAAGCTGCCCGAAAGCCTACTTATTTCCGGCAAAATAAATCATACGGATGAAAGTGAATAGTACGAATGGAAAAATATCTCCCATGAGCGGAGATGAGGAAGTTTTTCAAGCTAACAAAAATTACAAAGTAAATAATCATGGAACGAAACGGAAAATTAGGAACCCAAACAGGTAATTATGGGCAAAACCAAGCAATTTGCGACGAAAACAGTCATTTATATATAAAAACAACTAATTATGAGGAAAAAGGAGGAAAAACAATAAAAACAGCAAAAATAGCGTGATTGAACAAAAATAAGCAATTTTACGACTAAATGTATCGCCTTTGCCCGGAATCAACAGTTTTTGACCGTTTCGCGACAAAGGCGATTTTTCTTTTCCAATATTTTACTTTTCCTTTGTCTCGTCAAACAAAAAAAGCGCTCTTCCATATTCCTTTCTGTTAAGAAAGAATATGCTTTAGTTCTTATTCTTTGTTTCTATAATAAGGTAGAACGTGTTAAACATCGTGCAGAAAAGCTGTTCAACAAACAATCTATCGATTTGATAAAGAGATTATTAATCGTGCAAAAAAGCTGTCACTTTACGTGCGGCCATAAAAAAGGAATTATCAAACATTAAAAAGCATATATGAAAAAGACACATTTTACCGCCAGCCCCAATGAAGGGTTCTTACTGATTCCACGGAACCTGATCAAGAAACTCGTCCTGCAGCTAAACAGCTCCATAAGCGAGGACATGGCCATGCTCATCATTCTCTATCACTGCAACTACTCCGACAAAAAAGAAATCAAACGGAGCGAAGCTCTCTTAACCCTGTCTGAATGGAGCCGGTTGTTTCATTGGAGCATGTCGCAAACACGCAGGTACATCAACAGATTGATACGGGAAGGCGAGTTATCCCAACGCTACGAAGGAAGAAAACGCATCCTGTGTGTAACACATTATGAAGAACTTTGTGGCAAATATGCGGGTCACACCTCGGCCAGAAAAAGTGAAAAGAGAAAAACGGAACCTTCGAAAACGGAAAGGGAGTTTGAACGCTTCTGGACACATTACCACGAAGTGAACCGCAACATCGAACCGTCGGACAAAGAACTGGCCCGGAAAGAATGGGGAAAGTTAAGCGTGCAGGAACGCATCATGGCATACGAAAACGCATACGACTTTTATATTTCCATGTCGGATCTGAGCCACGCCAAAAAAGCCTATAATTACTTGCGGCATAAAAGTTTTATGATTGGTTGAGCAGGTAAAAAAATAATCCCGCGTTAGAAATAACGCATTAAAATAATTAATAATGAAAGATTTAGAGATTCAAATGCCCAGCGTAAAAGAGCTGGAAGAGGTAGTACTGGGCGCATGCCTCATCGAACGGGAAGCTATTAGCCAGGTAGCACCCTTGTTGACACCGGAAATGTTTTATCAGGAGGTGAACCGCACCCTTTACACCGCAATTCTGGAACTGTACAAAAACGATGGGATGATTGACATCCTTACCGTCACAGAGGCCCTGAAACGGATGGGTAAACTGGAGGAAATCGGCGGACCGTATACAGTTACGAGCTTGTCGGGAAAAGTGGCAAGCACCGCCCACTTGTCTACACACATAGCTCTCGTGCGGGAATATTATCTGCGCCGCACGCTTATCGAGGGATTGAGGCAGCAACTTACCAACGCCATCGACTTACAGGTGGACTTCATGGACACGATTGTGGAAACACAAGCCTTGATAGACCGTCTGTTGAATGACAATCCGGCACAGGACGGACTGAAAGACATGGAGCAAGTGATGAACCTGACGATGAGCGATATGGAACGCCGTATCCGGCTCAACCAACAAGGTATCACCGGCATTTCCACAGGACTGAAAGAGCTGGACGAAATGAATGGCGGCTGGCAAGGCGGGGAGAGCACGGTATTGGCGGCACGCACAGGTGTGGGAAAAACAGCGTTGGCACTTCACTTTGCCCTGACGGCAGCTCAAAACGGACACAAAGCCGTTATCTTCAGTCTGGAAATGCAAGCCAACCGGTTAGGCGACCGTATGCTACTGTCGCGCAGTGATTTGCCAGCGTGGAACTTCAAGAAAGGGCTTCTCGACAACTCCCAAGTGGCTGCGGCACAACATACCGCCGGAGAACTAACGCAGTATCCTATCACGGTACAGGATGACGGTAATCTGACTATGGACAATATCTGCATGACGGCCAAATACTTGTATAGCAAGCAACAGTGCGATATTGTGTTCATCGATTATCTCCAGTTCTGCCGTCCCGAACATGCAGGGCGTACTCGCGAACAGGAAGTAGCCGAAGCAAGTCGCAAGGCCAAAGCATTAGCCAAGCAGTTGAACATCCCCGTGGTATTGCTCAGCCAGTTGAACCGCGATGCGGACAGCCGTCCGTCGCAAGTACCCCGTCTGAGCGATTTACGTGAAAGCGGTTCCATAGAACAGGATGCCGACCTGGTGATTCTGCTCTACCGCCCTTCTACACTGAGCATTCCCACAGACAAAGAAACAGGCTTCCCCACCGAAGGCCTCGGTGTAGGCATTGTAGCCAAAAACCGTAACGGCCAGACTGGCAAGTTTTATTTCGGGCACAATCCGGAAATGACGAAAATCGGCGATTACATGCCACCCGCAGGCTGGATCAGAAAGAATGTGAGATAAACAATTGCAGGGCGTATAGAATCGGATGGCACTTCTTACGCCCTGTTATAAAAAAACGAAGACACTATATTATATGTTAAAATGTAAATGATACTATGTGGCAAATTACAGCATTATCAAATATATTTCATATCTTTGCCACAACAATTAACCCCTTTAACAATTACCTTATGAATAAGATTATTGGGAGCAATCTTAAAAAATTAAGAAGCGTTTCTGATTATACGCAAGAAGAAATGGCTTCTGTTTTGGGCATTACCCGTTCGGCATACAGCAATTACGAAAGCGGAGAAAGGGAAATACCTTTGGATTTATTGGAAAAAGCCTCCAACTTGTTCGGCTGCGAACTTTATGTATTCTTTGAAGAAGAAGTTTCGGCAGACGATATGATTCTTGCATCGGCCTTTCGCTTGGATGGCTTAGACGATAATGACCTTCGGGAAATCATCAAATTCAAGGATATCGTCAAATCCTATTTAAAAATGGAACAATTAGCCGCTACAAAATGAAAAACAATCAAATAAAGTTAATAGAACAACAGGTTGTAAAGTTTCGACAAAAAGTAGGACTTAGCAACACAGAAGCGATAAATTTGAAAAGTTTGTTACTGAAACTTGGTGTCATTACCGTATTCCGACCACTGTCCGATAATTTTTCAGGTATGAGTCTAAAAGACACTTCCAATCATCGCTTTATGCTTATTAATTGCAATCAGCCAAAAGGAAGGCAACATTTTACCATTGCCCACGAATTATACCATCTGTTTATTGAAGATAATCCAAAACCTCACAAATGCCTAACAGATAATGGGACAAAAAATTTCATCGAACAGCAAGCCGACATGTTCGCCTCCATTCTGCTCATGCCCGAAGATGGGATTATACAACTGTTGCCCCAACACGAACTGACAGGTGGTGAGGTATCCTTAGCCACTATCCTCAAATTGGAACATTACTTTTCGGTGTCGAGAAGAGCCTTACTAAATCGGCTGAATAATTTGTCACTGATTACAAAATCAGAAAAAGAATCATACTTTCAACGCCCAGTACAACAGACAGCTCGTGAATATGGTTATGATACAGCATTGTATAATCCAGGTAATAAAAATTTAATTATCGGGGATTTTGGAGAAAAAGCGAGAAATCTTTTTGATAACGGAAACATATCAGAAGGCCATTATCTTGAATTCCTAAACAAATTGGATTATGGCACAGACAAAGACTAAAATCGTATTGGATGCCGACGTAGTGATTCATTTCATGAAAGGAGACTGTTTCACTTTATTGCTTGAACTGTTTCCTAAATATCAATACCTTATTCTTGATATTGTATACGATGAATTAGCTAAGAGCCCCCAAACAAAAGCATTCATTGACAATATTACAACATTTATGCCACAGAAGCTTTTGAAGATTCCATTCAAACCATCTGGCACCACAATGCTTGAGTACGCACAACTAATTCGTAAACTGGGTAAAGGAGAAAGCGCCTGTATGGTTTACTGTTATGAGAATAAAGATGTTTTGGGAAGCAGCAATTTACGGGACATCAAAGATTATTGCTCCTCGCACGGCATTACTTACCTTACCACTCTTGATTTCCTATATTATGCTTATATACGTAAAAAGCTGACAAAGGAAGAGTGTGATGAGTTTATTCAAAAAGTCATTTCAAAAGGAAGCAAATTACCGATAACGGACATCTCGAAATATGTCTGTTCTGTTGTTATATAAATGAAATAATTCTCTATCATTCAATACACAACAGACAGCAATAATTGCAATAAAAACAAACACATTCAATGATATATCCATGATTACTTTTAAAGAGGCAAAACAAATATCATCCAGATTCTTCAACGAAGCATGTGAACATTTAAACTTTAATCCAAAAGATGTGCTCATAATATATGAAACATTTCCCTTTAACAACTCTATCCCCTGCAGAATGCTAAACAACAACACGCTCCTTATTAATAAAGACTGGTTTAATAAGCAAATCAATCTCAAATCATTAACACCTATAAGAATGCTAATGTATTTTCACGCCCGCATAATGTATAAAAGAAGTATTGGGAGTTCGAACCTTCCTGATTCTTTTTATGACGCCATGGCGTTTTCTTATGCTTTTATGATGATAAAAGGCTTGCATTTAAAGTTTCCCCCGATAAAAGCATTTGAAATTATAAAAAAACTAATTATAAATATATTACATAATGAATTCAATATAGATTGCCAATTAGACAATAGTCCGCAACACCCAAGCTGCAAGAAGTTAAGTTTAACATTTGAGGCTGAACAGAAATACATTTATAAAAGTTGTTCAGAAGGGGAAAATCCAAAAATCAAAATTATAGATCCAATAGAAAAAGGAACAAAAGACAAGCCATTTGACAATATATATGAAGCATGTGATTTTGTCTGCCAAGAGGAAAAGAAATATTACCAAAAAGACACCTATTTAAATACCACCATAGCTAAGACTGAATATTTTTATGATCCTAATTTCAGAATATTCCGCATACCATGGGCAATGCCTCACGTCACATTATATAAGAACGAACTTCATAATAATGGATTTTTTGTTAATCATTTACTTTCCGGAAGATTTTCAATAAAACCCAACTTATATGGCCGAAAATTCCTATATCGAGGACAAAGCCAATATTTCGACCCATGCGTGCCCTCTTTATTCAGAAATGAAAATTGTACATATTTTCTAAAAGATTTAATTTGGGGACAAGAAATGTATCTTCTAATAAAAAGTCATCCATTAGTAAAACTATTAGAATCAGGAATAGATATATTGCATGATAAATTCATTTTTGAAATGAATTATGGAGGATTAACTCAACATTATTACAATAAAAGTCCCTTCCTTGATTTAACTTCTGATATCGAAGCTGCAAAATTCTTTGCTGTCACCAATTATTTTTCAGAAAAAGATGAATATAAACCGGTACTCGACACAAACAAACTAGGAGTTCTATATTATTATAGTATAGAAATGCCTACCGCCTTTTCAGAACACTCAAACTACCACCTTTCCACAATCGGAAAACAAGTATTTATGAGAAGTGGCGCTCAACATGGTTTTTTACTTAGAATGGATAAAGGGTTGAATTTTAATTCATTAAAAGAGGTCCATAAAGTATTTTTCAAACATCAGCCTTCAATTTCCGAGGAAATATTTGAAAAAAGCAAAAAAGGACATATCTTTTTTCCCGAAGACATTCTTGAAAAAGCATGGAAAATGAAAATGAATGAAAATAGAAAATACCCAAAAGTGTCTATAGAAACAGTTAAATATAATCATTCTTTAAATAAAAATGAAACAATCAACAGTTTAATAAACAAATTAGAAAAAGAAGGAATAACCGTTGATAAATTTTATACTCCATGCTTTACACCTCAACTTTTAGAAGAATATTACGCCGACATTAAAAATGGATGGTGGGATAATTTTTGTGAGGATATATATTTTTATGGAAGTGATGGCGATTTATACAAAGATGAATTACGAGATATACAACATAGGAATGAATATAAATGGGCTTTTCATAAATGGCGTCCTTTTCATTAAATAATATAAAACAAACTTCCGGAAACAGGATCTCAGTTTCCGGAAGTTTGAATAAACAAAAAAATATGAAATAAAAGCAAAAGAGAATATTAACGTACTTTACGTTCACAATATCGCTTACATTGCGCACAAATATCATAACCTAGAATAGCCCCCAAAATAAAATCCTCTTCCGGAGAAAGCTGGTTTAAGGGGCGATTTACCAAATAACGAATCGCATTAATACACTCCTTCCGACCGAAAAATAAATTGATTTTATCCGTTCCAACAGGTTGAATAAGGTAATTGATCTTCTGGTTATCCAAACGTCTGACAGCAAAATCCTCATACTTCCTATTGGTAGTATAAAGTATCATCTGGCGCACCCCTTTCTTAAACTCATGAATATGGTTCAGGAAAACTTTCAATTCGACAGGATTAATATCCGGAGCAATCATAGGCAATAAGTTTTTCGAGATTTACAAATAAGTTTTTATTTCCTCTAACCAAGCATCGATACGCCCCTCAGTCTTATCGTCCTCATTAACGTCATCCAACGCCAATCCTACAAACATCCCGTCCACTACCGCAATAGAAGAAGAGAAATGATAGCCTGCCGGAGAGACTTTTCCCACAATCGAACATCCTGAATCTTTCAAATCCTGGTATAGCAATCCGATAGCATCACAAAACGTATCGGAATACGATTCAGAATCACCGCATCCGAATAGAGCAATTGTCTTTCCTTTCAAATCGGCCGATTTCAATACGTTGATACCATCACACCAATCATCCTGCAACTCACCATAGCCCCAAGTAGAAGTGCCTAACAACAATACCTCATATTCGTTCACCTTATCCACAGTGATTTCTCCGGCATTCATAATATCCTCTGCACTCATGCCCAATTTCCGAGCAATCGTATTTGCGATATTCTCACATGTTCCGGTAGAAGAACCAAAAATTATTCCAACTTTTTTCATCCTATGACTATTTATAATTCAATATGACAAAGTAAGTGTTCTGCTACCGAATGTGAAATACCTACAAATAAGGAATTTGCAAAGCAGAAATACACTCCAGTAGGTATAACACAATATAATTCTGAAGGTTCTTTTTCATGAAATATAAAATATCCAAATACTTTTCGTATATTTGTCAAATAAAAAAGAACTGAAGTGTATGCAACATTTTTTCAACAGAACGTCACAGGAATCAAAAATATTTTTATTTTCATTACAGTAAAATCTCATCTTAAAAGTGACGGAAGAATAGAAGGAATATGCGAATAATGGCAGATAGAATGATTGAAAGAGTAAAAGAAAATAAATAAGAGTATTAGAGAATTTACCATATAAGAAAAAAATGAATATTGTCTATATATACAAATCTTTGGCTCAAAAAGCCGGAACAGAAAGAATCCTCATAGATAAAATGAATTATCTATGTAAAGACCATCAAATTTATATTATTACTTATGAGCAAGGAGAACACCCTATTTCTTTCCCTATGAACGGTCGTATAACACATATTGATGTGAATGTAAGATTCTTTACCCGATATAAATATAACAAATTAAAAAGATTCTATACCTATCTTTTAATGAAACGTACGTTCAAGAAAAAACTTTTTGAAGTATGTAAAAATATAAATCCGGACATTATTATCTGCACTACTTATGCTGCTCCTTTAATCAACATATTCCATAACGTAGCTGTCCGTTTTCAGGCAAAATTAGTAATAGAGGCTCATACCATAACTGATGAGATAAAAAAGATTAATGACGTTTCCAATCCTGTTCTCCGATTATATGCAAGAATATGGGATAGGAATATACAAAAAGCAATTAGCAAATGTGATGCATTGGTTACACTAACCCCCAATGATGCACAATCATGGGAAAAAATAAAAGTTCCATATATCATTCCTAATTCCGTCACATATCCACATCAAACTATTTATCATAGAGAGAGCAGAACTGTTATAACTGCCGGAAGACTGGAATACCAAAAAGGATATGATTTACTCATTGATACATGGAATATAGTAAGCCAGAAATATCCCGAATGGAAACTAAAAATATTCGGAAACGGAAGCATGAAAGAAATTCTTGTAAAGAAAATTAACACATACCAACTTCAAAATTCCATATCCATTATATCTCCGATTGATAACATATATGACGAATATCAGAAGAGTGCCATATATGTTTGTAGTTCCAGATTTGAAGGCTTTGGCCTTTCAATAGCAGAAGCCATGGCATGTGGTATTCCATGTGTTGCCTTTGATTGCCCTTATGGTCCCCGAAATATCATAAAACAAAATGAAGACGGGATACTTGTGAAAAATATGGACGTCATAGCTTTAGCTGATAAATTGAATTATCTTATCGAACACAATGACGTCCGAATTAAAATGGGACAAAATGCAAGAATAAATATAAAACGGTATGCTCCTGAAAACATAATGAAGCTATGGATTAATCTTTTCAATAAAATAAACAATATATAGAAAAGAAAATACCAAACAGTTCATTGTTAAATGGTTGCCTATTTCAGATCTTTAAGTATCCTCCTAAATATAGTTTGACTGGTCAGACGAGGATAGTATTATTTTTTGTGAATATCTTTTCCTAATTATTAAAACTACGTTTAAAAGGATTTCCATTATTACTTAATTTTATTGCTGGCACTCCTCCAATTGTAATACCCGGTTCCTTAAATGATTTTGTAACCACTGCATTTGCTCCAATCTGGATATCATCGGCAATTTGTATACCCCCATAAATTTTTACACCCGGCCCTATCCAAACATTATCACCTATAATAGGACAACCCATGTTACTTTCTCCTATTCTATTTCCCTGGCCGATATTTACACCTTGATGAATGTCGCAAAATGCACCGATCTTGGCATGTCCATTAACAACAATATATCCATAATGATTTATTCGTAATCCTGGTCCAAATACATTAATCGGAATATCAAAACCCAACAAAATTCCATAATAATGATGTACTTTTCTCCAAAAAAATAATTTTATCTTATCTAAAAATGTAATCGAACAATTTTCATAATATTCCAATTTGCGTAAAGCTATTTGGTACTTCCAAACTTCTTCCCCAAATATTCTAGGCTTGGTTCTATTGTTACCTACTAAAACTCTTTTATCCCAATCTAAATATCTTTTCAAATCATTTTTATTTTTAATCATTGCTTTTACCTTTTTAGTTTTGCAAAAATAATCTTATTTTCTTTTTACACAAAACAGCTTCTTTGTTTTTAAAAAAATCTTATTATATTCTTGGAAAAAGCAAATAAATACATTAAATTTGCTTATAGATAAAAATAAAATTACGTTATGAAAATCGTATATGTATATAAAGCGTTAGCTTTATGGGGGGGTATAGAACGCATATTAGTAGATAAGATGAACTATCTCAGCGAACAGTACAACTATGACATTTATATAATAACAACATGTCAAGGCATGCATCCTATCCCATACAAACTAGCTGCAAATGTAGTTCATATTGATCTGGGAATACGTTTTCATACAAAATATCAATATTCTTACCCACAAAGATTATGGATTTCCCATAAAATGAATCAAGCATTCAAAAAGAAATTAGATCAGCAAATCAATAACATTAAACCCGATATTATCGTAACTGTTGCGGACATGTTTGTGAATGTAATAACTTCACTATTTCCTCATATCCCCATTATAGCAGAATCCCATTCCATGAAATCACATACAGCTATTGTTGAAAATCACAGAAATAATATAATACGAAATTATATAAGAAATAAGTATCTTCAATCCATAAACAAAGTAACAACATTAGTAACTTTAACTCAAGGAGATGCTACAGAATGGAAGATACCCGAGATAACAGAAATTATACCAAACTGTATACATTATAATGAACAATACTTAAGTAGCTGCGAAAATAAAAAAGTAATTCTTGTCGGAAGATTTGCTTATCAGAAAGGAATTGATTATGCTATAAAAGCTTGGAAGATCGTTCACAAGAAACACCCTGATTGGAGTTTGCATATATATGGTGAAGGAGAACTAAAAAATAAATACCTGGAAATTATAAAAGAAGAAGGCTTAACCAATAGTATTATCCCCCATGAACCTATTGGTAATATCTTTGAAGCATATGCTGAAAATTCTATGCTTTTACTGACATCCCGTTATGAACCTTTCGGACTAGTTATAGGTGAAGCCATGACATGCGGCATTCCATGCGTATCTTTTGATTGTCCTTATGGTCCAAGAAGTATTATAACGGATAAGGTAGATGGATTATTAGCCCAAAATGGAAATGTAACTGATTTATCCAACAAAATAAATTATCTTATTGAACATGAAGATATACGTAAAGAGATGGGTAAAAAAGCCAAAGAAAACATACAACGTTTCTATCCAGATAGAATCATGCCAATGTGGAAACAATTATTTGAAAACGTAATCAAACAAAAATCATGAAGATAGCATATATCTACACAGCTTTGACGTCTATGGGAGGTGTTGACAGAGTCATATCCAAAAAAGCAAATTATTTTGCAGACGAATGTGGATATGAAGTTTATATAATAACAGACTCACAAGCAGGGAATCCACCAATTTTTCCACTTTCTTCTAAAGTAAAACATATTGATTTAGATATCGACTTCGATAAACAATATCATCATGGATTACTTATACGCGCATATTATTATTTTTGGTTAATCTATTTATATAAAAAGAAATTAACCAAAATATTGAAAGAAATACAAGCGGATTTTGTTCTAACCACATTAGGTAGAGATATGGATTTTCTCCCCAAAATCAAAGACGGAAGTATTAAAATTGGAGAATCGCATATCGCAAAACCTTTTACCCGTAATTTCCATTTGATGGAACAACGAGGATTTCCCTACAAACAAATAGCTCATTACTGGAGAAAAAAGCAAGAAAATTCAGTACGACAATTGCATGCTTTAGTTGTATTGACAACTCATGACGCAGAAAATTGGAAATCAATAAAATGCGCCGAAATAATCCCTAACCCAGCTCCATTTAGTCCACAACAATATAGTACGTGCACAGCTAAACAAATTATCAGTGTAGGAAGATTAAATGAACAAAAGGGATACGAACGGCTCATTGACGCGTGGGCTATCGTCAACATGAAACATCCTGATTGGCATCTAACAATATATGGAGAAGGAGAACAAAAAAAGAAACTAAAACAATTCATTAAAGAAAAACATCTAGAAGCAACATTTCACATCTGCCAACCGACTCAAGAAATTATGAATAAATATATTGAAAGTTCTATATATGTAATGAGCTCACATTTCGAAGGACTTCCCATGGTTTTGATAGAAGCGAAGACTTGTGGTCTCCCATGCATTTCATTTGATTGTCCACATGGGCCATCTGAAATCATAAAACATGGAGATGATGGATTATTAATTGAAAATGGTAACATCAAGAAATTAGCAAATGCTATCATTTATTTAATCGAACACGAAGACATACGTATAAACATGGGAAAAAGAGCGAGACTTAATAGCAAATTTTACGCATCCGAACAAATAATGAAGAAATGGATTGAACTGTTTACCAAATTAAAGGTTATCTATAAATAAAATGAAAATTGTATATATATACCGCATTGACCTCTATAGGAGGAGTTGATAGAATTCTATCTGTTAAAGCCAACTATTTTGCTGAAAAATGTGGCTATGAGGTATATATAACAGACTCACAAATAACTCATCCCCCCATTTTTTCCACTGTCACCTAAAGTTAAACATATTGTTATACAAATAAATTTCGACATACAATACCACCATAAAATGGTTGTACGTGCTTTTTATTACTTTAGTTTAATGTTTCAATATAAAAAGAGACTTACTGAAGTCCTAAAAAATATAAAACCGGATTTTGTATTGACTACCTTAGGACGTGACATGGATTTTCTCCCTCAAATAAAAGATGGTAGTATTAAAATAGGAGAATCACACATTGCCAAACCTTTTACCCGCAATTTTCATTTGATGGAACAAAAGGGATTTCCTTATAAACAGATTGCACGCTACTGGAAAAGGAAACAAGAAAAAGCTGTAAAACAACTGGATGCTTTAGTGGTCTTAACAGCTCATGATGCCGAAAGTTGGAGCTCCGTAAAACAAGCTGAAGTTATACCTAACCCCTCTCCTTTTGAACCGAAAGAATTCAGTTCCGGTCAAAACAAAAAGATAATTAGTGTCGGACGATTAAGTGAACAAAAGGGATATGATATGCTGATAAACGCTTGGAGTATCGTTTCTGCCAAACATCCGGACTGGCACTTAGACATATATGGCGAAGGAATGCTAAAAAACGAATTGGAAGCACAAATAAAAGAAAAAGAACTGAATAAAACTCTCCACATTTACAAACCTACTCTAACAATAGCTGAAAAATATGCAGAAAGCTCCATTTATGTAATGAGTTCTCGTTTCGAAGGTTTTGGATTGGTACTTATTGAAGCTATGGCTTGCGGTGTTCCTTGCATCTCGTTTGATTGTCCATATGGTCCGTCCGATATTATCCGAAACAATGAAGATGGATTACTGGTAGATAATGGAAATGTAGAAAAACTAGCAGAAGCGCTGATTTATCTGATTGAACATAAAGACATCCGTATCCGTATGGGAGAAAAGGCACGAATAAACAGCCAACGTTATTCTCTTGAAAACATAATGAAAAAATGGACTACTTTATTCGAACATTTAAAAGAGAATGAAAAGTAATATTATTATTGCCTTATATTTTTTAATTGTTCACAATCCGTCCATAACAAATTCATGTTTAATTCATCCAAATTATACGATAAATGAGAAAAATTACTCTGTGAGACCTTCATCACTTGATTGTAAAAAGTTTCGTCAATTGGTTGATTCTTATTCATATATTGGACGTTTTCATCATTATATATATCAATATAAGCGATTTTTATCAAATCAATTCTCGATATATCTACATGCTCCTTTTCATGTTCTTTAGAATATTCTACAGCCTCCATATATAAATTGGACACTTTTAAATTATTTTTTAGATATTCTGAACCAACAGAATACAAAATCACCCCTTGCAAATTGCCGGTACGAACAGTTGCATTGAAATAATATGATAAAGGAATGTAAGTAGTAAAATATATATTCTTGTCAAAATGGCTGTAATCAACCTTTATAAATGACCTAACTTGAAGTTGAGTTAATGCTTTCATTCTCTCCCCAATGTTTTCTATTTTAAATTCTTCACTATTATAAGTTCCTGAATTCTCATCTTTTATTAAATGATAGTTAACTGCAAACGTCGGTTGATGCTCGTTTTTTTGAATTTGAAGAAGAAGCTCCTGAGTTGATTTTTGAGAAACCATAACATATAAAGAAACACCACCCACTACAATTGAAGCAATACCTGTCATAATTGTCGAAATTCCAACCACTTTCTCAATGGTCTTATTCTCTAGTTTTGAAGCATAAACTCCATACCCTACTAAAGCGACAAAAATTAATCCTATAAAAATAAACATATATACTTTCATATACATTTTTTATTATACACAAATAGAATGAGCATACAAAAGAACAAAAAATCTTTTAAAAACCACATCAAAATATAAAAATAAAATTAACTTTGTAAGAATTCTATTATATCGAAAAAGAAACAATGAAAATACTATTCCTCATATTTCACGGATTCTCTGAGCATAGCGGAATAAGCAAAAAGATTCACTATCAAATAAAAGGATTACAAGAAAATGGGCACGAAGTGCATGTATGCACATATAGCATTGATAAACGAGGACACCGCATCCGCTATATAGACGACAAGATTTTAGAAGATTTTGGTAATGGAAGATTCGCTTCTTTCAAAAAACGTATTTGCTATAAATCTATCGTACAATATGCCAAAGCTACGCACATTGATTTTGTATATGTTCGTTCATTCCATAATGCCAACCCTTTTACCATCCGTTTCTTTCGCTCTTTAAAGAATGCAAATATAAAATCCGTCATTGAAATTCCGACTTATCCTTATGATCAGGAATATGTAGGCTTTTCAACAAAAGAAAGATTGGAATTGGAGATTGATAAATTATTCCGACGCCAATTAGCAAGACAAACAGACCGGATAGTTACTTTTACCAATGATTTATTTATATTCGGGCAGAAAACTATTCGTATATCTAACGGTGTAGACTTTGATTCCATTCCATTAAAGTATCCTTCAAACAATTCTCCGAAAGAATTTCATCTTATAGGAGTGGCAGAGGTTCATTATTGGCATGGGTTCGACCGGTTAATTCATGGAATGGGAGAATATTATTCACATCCACATGAAGTTAATGTGTATTTCCATATCATCGGCGGCATCGGACCATCTGAAATGTACAATTCCCTACATGCGCCGGGATTTCATGAATTGATAGAAAAATATCATATAGAACCATACGTTCTTTTTCACGGACATCAATTTGGGGAAGAATTAAATGAGTATTTCAACCGATGTGATTTTGCTGTGGGTAGCCTCGCCCGTCACCGAAGCGGTATTACAACGATTAAAACATTAAAAAATCGGGAATATGCCGCAAGAGGTATTCCTTTTATCTTTTCGGAAAATGATGAAGATTTTAATGATAAGCCCTATATTATTAAAGCTCCTGCAGACGAAACCCCCATAAATATACAAGAAATTATTGATTTTATAAAAAAAATCAATATCTTGCCCATAGAAATTCGTAACAGTATACAACATCTTTCGTGGAAGGAACAAATGAAAAAAGTAATAAAAAAAGTCTACAATTATAATGAAAAATACAGTTCAAAGAGTGGTATGGATTGATTGGCTCAAAAGTATAGCAATCATGTTTGTAATTTTTGGGCATCTTCCTATGTGGGAAAATGAGAATAAAGCTTTTATTTGTTCTTTCCACATGCCCCTTTTTTTTATTATATCCGGATATTTATACAAACCATCAGAGTCACTAAAAACCTGTTTTCAGAAATGTATCTATACACTGCTAATCCCATATCTACTCTTCAATATATTGTTTTATCCCTATTGGTATATAATGAATATTTTCAAAGGATTTGATGTATCCACATTTAACGCAGCTATCATAAAACCTATATTAGGAATCTTATTAGGACAACACAATAGTACTATATCAAGTGCCGTAAATGGGGTAACATGGTTTCTAATAGCTTTATTTCTTACAAGAATGATAACGGAAATAATATCACACCAGAAACACAAAACATATCTACTTATCGGAGTTTCCATATTAACAATAGGGACAAGCTTATATCTAAACCATCAACTCATAAGTACAACATTTACACTACAAAGTTGCATGAAGCTTATGCCATTCTTTTTTATAGGAATAATGATAAGAAAAATATATCTATTTGAACGATACAGTAAAATAATTTATCTCCTAATAGCTCTTTCATGTATAGGGATATGGTTTATAGCCATACCTTATGATGGAGATCCATATCGAACATTTACACAAATGATCGCATATTATTTAGTGGGGTTATCAGGATCCTTATTTGTTATCTCCTGCTGTAGATTATTAAACTCATTTTCCAACCAAATCATATATATTATTTCCATTGGAAATATTATTATATTCGGATTTCATTGGATGTTTATCGGAACAATCAATTTTGTATTGAAAAAGTTTTGGGGGATAGAAGGAGAAATCGGATACAATTTATTGGAATCGATAGGACTTACTTTATTTATCACTTTTTTACTATATCCGATTATTTTAATAACAAGAAAATATTTTCCTATTTTGATGGGAAAAAGATAAATATAAAATTAAAGTCAAGTTATGAAAATAGCATATTGTACCCCCTCTCTATACATACCTGGAGGCATCGAAAGAGTATTAACAGTAAAAGCCAACTATTTGGCAGATGTTTTAGGCTATGACATCTATATAATACTTACTGACGGAAAAGGGAACCAGCCGTATTATCCCTTATCGCCCAAAATACATATTATTAATTTAGATATCAACTTTGAGGCTTTATGGAATAAGACTTTTATAAAAAATATTTACAAAAAAACAATATAGCTATAATAAATTAAATTATTAATTTTACAAAGAAAATCAATATCTTTTCGTAACAGTATACAACATCTTTCGTGGAAAGAACAAATGAAAAAAGTAATAAATCAAATAAAGAATCTATGATACCCAAAATTTTACATTTGTGTTGGTTAAGTGGAGATCCTTATCCTCCTAAAATAGCCAAATGCATTGCTTCTTGGAAGAAGTTTCTTCCCGATTATGAGATTATGATATGGGATACAAAGCGTTTTAATTTAGATGAGTGCTTGTGGGTGAAACAAGCTTTCGAAAACAAGAAATATGCCTTTGCCGCCGATTACATACGATTTTATGCTTTGTATCACTACGGGGGAATCTATTTGGATTCGGATGTAGAAGTATTGAAAAACTTTGATGATTTACTTCACCTTCCCTACTTTATGGGAACAGAAAAAGCAGGGACTATTGAAGCTGCCATATTAGGCGTAGAAAAAGGAGTAAAGTGGGTGAAGTATTGTTTAGATTACTATACGGAGCGTCCCTTTATTAAACAAGATGGAAATATGGACATCCGAAAATTACCCGAAATTATGGTAGATGAGATTCAAAAGAAAATGCCTATCCGATATCTAACAAATATGAAACTAAGAGATATTGAAAAATTAGATTTCAATAAAGAAATTATCGTAATGCCGGATGAGTTTTTTTCGCCTAAAGTATTTGATTCCAGAGAAGTACTAATAACTCCGAACACTTATACAATTCATCATTACCAAAATTCATGGTTCTCACCTAAAGCTAAACTTTACTACCGAACCAGAAGTTTGTTAATCAGAATATTTGGTTATAACCTAGTACGCAAAGTGGAATGTATATTATTCCCTAAAAAGTTCAAATAGCCTTATGAGTAGAAAAATAGCTTACTGCATTCCTTCTCTTCACATCCACGGAGGTATGGAAAGAGTCGTTACCAACAAAGCAAACTTCTTTGCGGAACAATTGGGGTATGAAGTATACATTATAATGACTGACGCAAAAGAGAAAAAGCCTTTTTTCCCATTATCTCCCAAAGTACACCTTATTCAATTAGACGAAAATTTCGAGGAATTATGGTGTCAACCTTTATGGAAAAGGATGTACTTGTATATAAAACACATACACGGATATAAAAAGAAGTTAGCACACTGTCTGATGGAATTGAAACCGGACATTACTATTTCCACTCTCCGAAGAGAAATTAATTTTCTTTGTAACATAAAAGACGGGAGTAAAAAAATAGGTGAAATGCACATGAACCGCAAAGAGTTCAGAAATCTAAACCAAGATAAGACTGCGGGAGTCATCAAGAAACTAATTCAACAAATATGGAATAGGCAACTAATACGTTCATTAAAAAAGTTAGACAAATTTATAGTACTGACGGAACGGGATAAAGCTGAATGGACAGAGCTGGATAATGTACAAGCAATACCCAATCCGCTTTCTTTTTATTCGGAAACACCTTCTAACTGTCAAACAAAAACAGCTATTGCCGTGGGGAGATTTTGCTACCAAAAAGGATTTGATTTACTGATTCAGGCATGGAAAGAAGTTGTAAAGAAACATCCGGATTGGAAACTGAACATTTATGGAGATAATGGAGAAAAAATAACTCGCTATGTGCATGAAATGAATATGGAAAGTTCATGTGTCTTGCATCCGGTTACTTCGGATATTCAAAATAAAATGATTGAGAATTCGTTATTTATTCTAAGCTCCCGCTTTGAAGGATTCGGTATGGTTATATCGGAAGCCATGGCTTGTGGGCTTCCAGCCGTAGCTTTCGACTGTCATTATGGACCAAGAGAGATTATACAGGATAAAGAAGACGGATTGCTTGCCGTAAATGGGAATATACACGACTTAGCAAATAAAGTGTGCTATTTAATAGAGCATGAAGATATACGGATAGAAATGGGGAAAAAAGCATACCAAAATATCAAAAGACTACACATAGAACAAATCGGAATGATTTGGCAAAAGTTATTTGATAGTATATTGCAAAATAATCTCTAAGCAAAAAAGAAATATAAGAAAACAATTGAACTAGGTATTTTTATCTTTTAATAAAAACACAAATAAAAGTCTTCCTTCATATGATAAGATAACATATTTTATTGTATCTTTGTTAAAATATTATTCCCAAACAATAATGACATGAAATGGTATACCCCTTATTTATCGGTCTATGAGAAACCTTTCAGCGAGGCATCCCAAGAGGTTGTGGAGAATATAAAAGAAAGGATTGCACGGTTGCAAAGCGATAAACCGCTGGTAACGGTTTCTGTCATCGGATATAATGAGGAGAAGCATCTATTGGCTTGTTTATGGTCACTTAGCGAAATGCAATGTAAATATCCTGTTGAAATTATAGGGGTGGACAACGATTCGAAGGATCGGACTGCGGAGATTTTCAAAGCTACCGGTGTTCCCTACTTCACTGAAACGCAACATAGTTGCGGATTTGCACGATTATGCGGACTAAACCATGCTAAAGGGAAATATCATATCAACATTGATTCGGATACTATGTATCCGCCCAAATATGTAGAGACATTGGTAGACGCACTGGAAAAACCGGGAGTAGTAGGTGTTTCTTCTTTATGGAGCTATATACCGGATAAAGATCATCCGGCCTGGGGATTGAAAATATATGAAACTAGTCGGGATATCTATCTGTACTTGCAGCATTTTAAACGACCGGAATTAAGTGTACGTGGATTGGTTTTTGCTTATAATACGGAACTGGGACGTAAAGTGGGTATACGAACGGACATCATCCGGGGAGAAGACGGTTCGCTGGCTTTGGGATTGAAAGCGTATGGAAAAATTGCTTTTGTGAGGAAGAGAAAAGCACGCGCCGTAACGGGATATGGTACGGTGGGAACAGATGGTTCTTTCTTTAACAGTTTCAAGAACAGGGTAACAGGGAACATAAAGAAAGTGGGCAGGCTGTTCACTTCCAAGAAGGAATATAAAGATGAGGATTCTAATCTTATAAAGTAAGCGTATGACACCAATAAGAGTGCTTGAAGTGATACGGCAAGGCCAGATTGGCGGAGGAGAGTCGCATGTGCTGGATTTGGTAATGGGATTTTCACGCGAAATGGTGGAACCGGTGGTGATGGCTTTTACTCCGGGGCATATGATTGACACCTTGCAAGCTGCCGGAATCAAGTGTTATGTGATCGAAACGGAGAAGGCTTTCGATTTCAAGATTCAAAAGAAAATACGAAAAGTAATCGAAACGGAAAAGATTCAAATAGTACATGCTCACGGAAGCAGAGCAGCTTCAAATGTGTTCCGAATTGCACATGGTTTGCATTTGCCGTTTATTTATACTGTACATGGATGGAGCTTCCATCAGGATCAATCGAGATTAGTTTATACAGCACGGGCATGGAGCGAGAAACTGATTTGCCATTATTGCAACAAAGTAATTTGTGTATCGGAGAGCAATCGAATTTCAGGTAAAGAAGCGTTCGGATTGAAACAGGCTGACGTAATCGAGAATGGCATCAACCTGAAGCGTTTCAATGCGTACGGAGAATTCAAAGATATCAGAAGTGAACTGCATATTGGCAAAGAGGAATTTATTATCGGATTTATTGCCCGCATGACGCTTCAGAAAGCACCTATGGATTTTGTAAAAAGTGTTGCTTTGGCACATAAAGAAAATCCGAATATAAAGGGGTTACTTGTTGGCGAGGGGGATATGAAAGAAGAGGTATACGAATATATACGGAAAGAGGGATTGGAAGATTGTTTCTATCTGTCGGGATTCCGTACAGATGTACCGGATCTGCTGAATGCCATTGATGTATATTGTCTGCCGAGCCTTTGGGAAGGACTTTCTATTGCTTTGCTGGAAGCTATGGCAATGAAAAAGGCGCTGGTGGTAACTCCTACCGACGGTACGAAAGAGATTATTAAGGCAAACCGCAACGGACTTGTAGTAGATTTCGGCAAACCGGAATCGTTGGCTAAAGCCTATTTACATTATTATCATCATCCGGAACTAGTAGTTCTATATGGAAGCAATGCCTTAGAACTGGTACAGGAACGTTTTAACAGCCAACGTGTTTCGGATGAGGTGACAAACATTTATAAATCATTGTCGTAAATATGAAAACAATTGAAATTCTTTTTTGGATATGCTTATTTATCGTGTTCTACACTTATATCGGATATGGATTAGTACTTTACGTATTGGTAAAAGCAAAAGAGATGTTCCATAAACAGAAGACTTTCACATTACCGACGGACGAGGAACTGCCGGAAGTGACCTTACTTGTGGCTGCTTACAATGAAGAAGAGGTAGTGGACGAAAAAATGAGGAACTCTTTGGCTCTGGATTATCCGAAAGGGAAATTGAAATGGTTGTGGGTAACGGACGGCAGCAACGATGGGACAAACGAAAAATTGAAGGCTTATCCGGAAACCGAAATAGTATACCAGCCGGAACGACAGGGAAAGACGGCAGCGCTGAATCGGGCTATTGAAAGGGTAAAAACGCCAATTGTGGTATTTACCGACGCAAACACGATGATTAACAGGGAGGCTATAAGGGAAATGGTAAGGGCTTTCATGGATGAGAAGGTGGGATGTGTGGCAGGAGAAAAACGGATTGCTGTGAAAGAGAAGGATAATGCAGCTTCGGGAGGCGAAGGAATTTATTGGAAGTATGAGTCGGCATTGAAACGACTGGACGGAAAGTTATATTCGGCTATGGGAGCAGCGGGTGAGTTATTTGCCATCCGGACGGAGTTGTTCGAGAAGATGGAAAAGGATACGTTACTGGATGATTTTATCCTCTCACTGCGCATTGTGCAGAGAGGATACAAAATAGCTTATTGCTCCACAGCTTATGCTATGGAGAGCGGATCGGCTGATATGAAAGAGGAAGAGAAACGGAAAGTACGGATTGCCGCAGGAGGATTGCAGTCGATCTGGAGACTGAGGGCTTTACTAAATCCGTTCCGGTACGGAACGGTCAGTTTTCAGTATGTGTCGCACCGGGTACTGAGATGGTCTGTTACTCCCATCGCTTTATTCGCATTAATTCCATTGAATGTGATACTGGCAACTCTGGATACCAGACACTCCTTATATAAAATTATTCTGCTACTGCAAATCCTGTTTTACGGAATGGGATTATGGGGTTATTATCTGTCTACCAGACAGATAAAGAATAAGATATTATACATTCCGTATTATTTCTTATTTATGAATATAAACGTAATAAGAGGAGCCTTTTATCTACGAAAGAGAAAAGGAAACGGGGCGTGGGAAAAGGCTAAAAGAGCCTGACGCTTATTTGAATGCCCGCTCGAAAGCTTCAAGCAAATCGGTTGGAGTAACAGGCTTGGCTATGTAATCGGTACAGCCCGACTCCAACGAACGGAGACGGTCGGAATCAAATGCATTGGCAGTAAGTATGATGATGGGGATATTCTTATCCTCCTCACGAATAATACGGGTAGCCTCCCAACCATCCATTACAGGCATGCTGATATCCATAAGAATAGCATCGGGATGATGGGTGCGGAACATGTTCACAGCTTCTTCACCATTCAGCGCGTGCAAAAGATTATATCGTTTGCGCATTACGACTGCCGCCAAAAGATAATTGCTATCGGTATCTTCTGCTATAAGTATCGTTTTCATAATAAAATGCTCAATTTTTACAAAAATAGAAAAATCTTTAGACAAATACAATTTTTTATCTGTATATTTGCTTCATTAAATCTTATTATTAACTTTTATACTAGAGATGGGAAAAAAAGCCGTAAGCAAGTATTTATACTTCATGTCTATCATATTCACCTTCATTCTGATGGTAATTAACCTTATAGCATTAAATGCCGGAGAAACAAATCCTATATATAGCACAACCCTGCCGTTTTTGGCTATGGGATTGCCTGTATTGATTATTATCAATGCTATTTTACTATTGTACTGGCTGATACGTTTTAAGATGTGGGTGGTATTTCCTCTTATTGCCGTAGCATGCAGTTATAACTTTATCGGAACAATGTATAAATTCGGTTCTCCCGACAAAGAGGTACAAGGGGGGATCGGAATCGCTACATACAACGTACGGGGATTTAATCGGGAACAAACGGGAACGATTGCCAACGACATCAAAGAGTATATGATAAAAAAGAATGTGGATGTGATTTGTTTCCAGGAATACAGCGATAATGTGACGTTTACTAAAGAGAAAGTGTCGACGAATTATAAAGAGGATTATCCATATATGGCAACCGGAAAATCGGATATGGTTATTTTTAGCCGTTATCCTATCCGGAACTCTAAAACAATCGATTTCGAAGGAACAAATAATAGTGCCATGTATGCCGACATCGATGTAAACGGAAAAATGATCCGCATATTTAATGTACACATGCAAACGACCGGAATAAACCGGAGCTTGCGACAGGCAGCAAAAATGAAAGAAGCGGGTGAAAACATGACAGAGACACAGATATATGGAAACGTTGCCGATAATTACATCAATCAGTTCAAACAACGTGCCGGACAGGCTATTACGGTTTCGAACGAAGTGCGTATGACGGATAAACCGGTTATATTATGCGGGGACTTTAACGATATTCCTTATTCTTATACTTATCACATGCTGAAGTCGAAACTGGAAGATGGTTTCAGAACATGCGGAAAGGGATTTATGTACACGTACCGGGGGCCAAATCTATTATGCGTATTGATTATATCTTCCATTCTCCTGAATTGGCCGGTGTGACTTATTTCTCGGACGATATGTCATATAGTGACCACAACCCTGTTATCATGCGGGTATTGCCGGATAAAAAGAAGAAGAATTAAATTTTAAAATGAAAAGCTCAAATAGGGAGAAACCAATACAAGGAGATTTAGTATATAGGAATATTCAGTAAATCTCTCAAAAATCTACAAGGGCATTTGTGAATGAGTTTTTTTCTCATTTCAGATGCCATTTTTATATGGATAGCGTTTGATATTCCTAAAAATGCATTTCAGCGCATCATTATTCTCCGGAAGAAGTAATAACAAGAGATATTCAGAAAATAAAAAATATAATACAATAAAGAGAGGGCTTCAAAAGAATACCCTCTCTTTATTGTATTATTATATACTAAAACATTCAATCCTTCTTCAACGGAAGCGAAAAACTGAAAGTAGAACCTACTCCTACCTCAGACTGTACGAACAAATCCCCTCCGTTCTTCATAGCGAAGTCTTTGCATAAAAGCAAACCTAAACCGGAACCTTCTTCATTCGCCGTACCGTATTTGGTGAAGTGTGTATCGGAATGGAATAATTTTGCCTGGTCTTCTTCGCTGATTCCACAACCGGAATCTTGTATATTAACATAAGCCATCCCTTCCTTCTGTGTGACAAACACTTTTATGGTGGAATTCTCATTACTGAACTTGATAGCATTGCTCAACAAATTACGAAGTACGGTTTTAGCCATATCAATATCGGCATAAATTTCCAGATTAGCGGTGGAATCGTCTTTCACATAATCAATCTTTATATTCTTCATTTGAGCCACCATATTGAATATATCGATAACGCTCAATATAAATTCATTGGTAGAGAAATTCTGATGTACGACATTGATGCGTCCGATTTGCGATTTGGTCCATTTCAACAGATTGTCGAGCAACGAAAATACTTCTTCGGTCTGCATATTGGCCATAGAAAGCAACTGGTAGGTATCCTCTCCCACCATATCCTTAGGCAGACTTACCAGCAACAAGTTCAGTACCATTTTGATGGAACTCATAGGAGAACGCAGGTCGTGCGCAATAACGGAATAAAGTTTGTCGCGCCCGCTGATCGTACGCTCCAGTTCTTTTGTTTTCTCCACAATAATCCGTTTAGCCGCTACCAGTGAAATTTGGTGCATGACACGGATAATCAATTCTTCCTTGTTGAAGGGTTTGGAAATAAAATCATTGGCTCCGCACTGAAAACCTTTAACGATATCCTGGGTAGTGTTCAAAGCGGTAAGGAATATAATAGGTATATCACGTAACTCCGGATCTTTTTTTAATTCCTGAGCCACCTCAAATCCACTTAAATCAGGCATCATGACATCGAGTAAAAGTAAATCCGGTTTCTTCGCTTTGGTCTCTTCCAAAGCAACGCGTCCGCAATTGGCTGTGATAATATTGAATTTCTCATTGGAGAGGAGAACCTTCAACAAGAGAACATTCGACATTACATCATCAACAATCAAAATCGTGTAATCCGACCGGTTGATCTCCATTATATAGTCTTCATTTGGCATATTTCTATCTATATTTAGATTTTATCTATGATTGTCTTAAAATATTCGATCATCGGAATAAGTCCCTCTTCTAACCGAACCTTAGGTTCCCAATCTAATTTGGTACGGGCCAAAGTAATATCCGGCTTACGCTGGCGGGGATCATCATGCGGCAAAGGTTCGAAAATAATCTTCGACTTGGAACCGATTATTTTAATAACCAACTCGGCTAGTTCAAGAATAGTAAACTCCCGCGGATTGCCAATGTTCACAGGTCCGGTAAAACTATCTTCAGTAGCCATCATACGCACCATACCCTCAATCAAATCATCTACATACTGGAAACTACGGGTCTGTTGCCCGTCTCCGTAAATAGTGATATCCTTATTTTTCAAAGCCTGCACTACGAAGTTAGAGACAACCCGGCCATCGTAAGCTAACATGCGCGGCCCGTAAGTGTTAAAAATACGAATTATCTTAATGCGCACTCCATGACGCCGATAATAGTCCATAAACAAGGTTTCGGCACATCGTTTTCCTTCATCATAACAAGAGCGCACCCCTACGCAATTGACATTTCCCCAATAGTCCTCCGTCTGAGGATGGATAGCGGGATCGCCATACACTTCGCTGGTAGATGCCTGAAGAATTTTAGCGTGGGTACGCTTGGCTAGTCCTAATAAATTCATGGAACCAACCACTGCCGTTTTAGTCGTTTGTATAGGATCATGCTGGTAATGAATGGGTGAAGCGGGACACGCCAGATTATAAATCTCATCCACCTCGGCCCAATACGGGTTAATAACATCATGACGAACCAATTCAAAATTAGGACGTCCTATCAGGTGCCATACATTTTCCTTACTTCCCGTATAATAGTTATCGAGACAAATAACATCATTGCCTTCGTTTACCAAGCGAGTACACAAATGGGAACCTATAAACCCTGCGCCTCCACTAACAAGGATTCTCTTCATTCTAACATTCATTTATAATTTAGAAGCAAAAATAGAGATAAGACCGCTTTCTTGCAAATATTTCTTTTGTTTATTTGTTGTCTTTGCCGAAAAAGAAAAAATAGACTGTATTTGACATAACATCCGAATAAGTTTGATGATTCTATTTCCATTTACACTATCTTTGCCTCCAAAAAGTGGGAATAGCACGAATCCGGCATAACCCTCGGAAAAGGGAGGAAGATTATGTCTTCGTTTACATTATTCTTGCAGAGTAATCTTTAAAAATTTAAATAGCTATGGATAAATATGCTACGATACTCAGTATTGCCGGTAGCGACTGTAGCGGAGGAGCGGGCATTCAAGCCGACCTGAAAACCATTTCGGCATTGGGAGGTTATGCAGCTACCGCAATTACGGCCATAACGGTTCAGAACACCTGCGGAGTGCGGGCTATACATCCGGTACCACCGGAATTTGTAAAAGGGCAAATTGAAGCCGTGATGGAAGATATCTGCCCGGACGCAATTAAAATAGGAATGATTAATGATGTGGAGATTGTTAAAGTTATAGCAGATTCTCTACGGAAATATCGGCCGCAATGGGTGGTATTCGATCCGGTAATGGTTTCAACCAGCGGATGCAAACTGATTGAGGATACCGCTATTGAAGTATTGAAAACAGAATTAATGCCTTTATCGACTCTGATTACTCCCAATCTGAGGGAGGCTGAAGTGTTATTGAATAAAAAGATTGACACTTTGGATGAAATGAGAGAAGCGGCAGCAACTTTGCTCTGTTTCGGAAGTAAAGCCGTACTATTAAAAGGCGGACATTTAAGCGGGAACGATATGACGGACGTACTTCAATTTGCCGATAAAAAGAATCCTGTATTGTACAAGGGTATCAAAACCGAAAGTTGCAATACGCATGGAACCGGGTGCACGCTATCGTCCGCCATAGCTACATTGCTGGCACATGGCTATACGATGGAAAAGGCTGTGGAAGACGCAAAAAAATATGTAGCCAACGGCATCTTCTATGGAAAGGATGTGCACATAGGCGAAGGACACGGACCTTTAAATCATTTCTTCTCTCCTGTTCCTATGAAAATTAAGTCTATTCCTTGTGAGAAAAAATGAAACTTTGTACCTTTGCAGCCGGAATAAAACATTAATTATAAAAAGAATAACGTATGAAAGCATTCGTATTTCCCGGTCAGGGAGCACAATTTGTAGGAATGGGAAAAGACCTCTACGAGAACTCGGCGCTAGCCAAAGAACTATTTGAAAAAGCCAATGATATTTTAGGATACCGCATCACAGATATTATGTTTGAAGGAACAGACGAGGACCTGTGTCAGACAAAAGTTACCCAACCTGCGGTGTTCCTCCATTCAGTGATTTCCGCACTTTGTATGGGGGATGCTTTCAAACCGGAAATGACCGCCGGCCACTCGCTGGGTGAATTCTCTGCATTGGTTGCTGCCGATGCCCTTTCATTCGAAGACGGTTTGAAATTAGTATATGCACGTGCCATGGCGATGCAGAAGGCATGTGAGGCTGTTCCTTCTATTATGGCAGCTATCATAGCTTTGTCTGACGAAAAGGTGGAAGAAATATGCAAACAGATATCTGATGAAGGCGAAGTGGTAGTTGCTGCCAATTACAATTGTCCGGGACAAATAGTTATTTCAGGTAGCATCGAAGGCATTCAGAAAGCGTGCGAAATGATGAAAGCTGCCGGAGCTAAACGTGCTCTACCGCTGAGAGTCGGCGGCGCATTCCATTCTCCTCTGATGAATCCCGCAAAGATTGAATTAGAGGCTGCCATCCAGACTACCGATTTCCATACTCCAAAATGTCCCGTATATCAGAATGTAGATGCATTGCCTCATACGGACCCGAGTGAAATAAAAGCTAACCTGGTGGCTCAATTAACAGCTTCTGTCCGCTGGACTCAAACCGTAAAGAACATGATTGCCGACGGAGCTGACGAATTTATAGAATGCGGACCGGGCGCTGTGTTACAAGGCCTTATAAAGAAAATAGATTCTACAGCAAACGCTCACGGAATTAATTAACTTAGGTTTTTGTAAGGATTACCCATTATAGATAAAAGCTTACAAAACTCACACTCATGCGAATCGGGAATTAAAGTATTAATTCTTTAACTCCCGGTTCGCATAGTCATTCATTGAGAGTGGAAAATGAAATATTCCATTCCGAACTATTTTTCAAAGGTTTAACAATTTATTCGAAGTAAGAATCGAAAGCCGGATTGTTCTCAATAAAATATATCATTTTCAACTTTCATCTTTCAATTAAATTAAAGTTATGGAGAAAATCATTATTTATCAGGTATTCACTCGTCTGTTCGGCAATGCTAAGATTCCTGCCGCACAAAACGGAACCATCCAAGAGAACGGATGCGGTAAAATGGCGGACTTTACGGTTAAAGCGCTAAATGAAATAACCAAATTAGGCGCTACGCATATCTGGTATACCGGAATCATAGCACATGCTACACAGACAAATTACAGCCGTTTCAATATACGTCCGGATCATCCTGCCATTGTAAAGGGCAAAGCGGGCTCTCCGTATGCTATCAAAGACTATTATGATGTAGATCCCGATTTGGCCAGTAGTGTTCCCGACCGGATGAAAGAATTCTCTAATCTGGTAAAACGGACACACAAAGCCGGACTAAAAATGATTATTGATTTTGTTCCGAACCATGTAGCTCGCCAGTACCACTCAACAGCCAAGCCGGAAAGCGTATCTGATTTAGGTGAGAATGATAATACAGAGGTTGCTTTCAGTCCGATGAATAATTTTTATTACATCCCTCAAACAAAATTGGAAGGCGCTTTTGATCTGCAGCAAGGAGCTGACGAACCTTATATTGAATATCCGGCTAAGGCTACCGGAAACAATCGATTTGACCAGTGGCCTAATATTTGCGACTGGTATGAGACGATAAAGCTGAATTATGGAGTAGACTACCGCAACGGCGGAAGTTGTCACTTTTCACCGATACCCGACACGTGGAATAAGATGAAAGATATCCTACTATTCTGGGCCGGTAAAGGAATTGACGGATTTCGTTGCGATATGGCGGAAATGGTACCGGTAGAATTTTGGGAATGGGTGATTCCCCAGATAAAAGCACAATTTCCGGGAATAATCTTTATTGCTGAAATTTATAATCCGAATGAGTATTATAATTACTTGAATAAAGGACAGTTTGATTATTTATATGATAAAGTAGGTCTGTATGATACGTTACGTGCCATAACCTGCAATAACGCTTCAGCATCGGCAATTACCTCTTGCTGGCAACGTTTGAACGGTATCCAACACCGCATGCTGAATTTTATGGAGAATCATGACGAACAACGCATAGCTTCTGATTTCTTTGCCGGAAACGGTATAAAGGGAATTCCGGCCATGATTGTATCGGCTTGTATCAACACAAATCCGGTTATGGTATATTTTGGCCAGGAATTAGGAGAGCGGGGCATGGATTGCGAAGGTTTCAGCGGACGCGACGGACGTACCACTATTTTTGATTATTGGAGTGTGGATACTGTCAGACGATGGAGAAACGGAGGAAGCTTTGACGGACAATTATTGAATGATAACGAAATAAAGTTACAACAATTTTATATGCGTCTGTTACATATATGTAGAGAAGAAAAAGCCATTGCAGAAGGCGAATTTTTTGATCTCATGTATGTAAACAGAGGTAGTTGGAGCTTTAATGAGCATAAACAATATGCTTTTTTACGCAAGTACGAAGATGAAATCATCATGGTAGTAGTAAATTTCGATGAAGTTCCGGTACGGGCGGGTATTAATATTCCCCAACATGCTTTCGATTATCTGAAATTACCGATTGGGCAAGAGTATGAAGCTACCGATTTATTGACAGGAGTAAAAGAGAAATTATCTCTTTCTGCAAGCCGTGCCGCAAACATTGAAGTGGGAGCCATGAACGGAAAGATCCTGAAAATGAAGAAAAACTAGTAAATTGACAGCCTTTAATAGTTCCCTTCAATTTGATTGAAAAGGATATCAGATATTCTTACTTAAGATACAACGCTATTGCAAAGTATTAAACGGAAAAGAATTCTGCATTTCAACCGATATTAAAGAAGAATGTGAGGAAAGTTTCAAAACAAAAACCACCATCCGGATATGCTAAATAAAAGTTTTTCCCAAATGGCGGTTTTTGTTTGTTTTTTCCTTTCTTAAGAACCGTAGATTAAGCTTTTCTTCTTTTACATATAATCAAAATAAATTACCTCTTTAGCCCTATCTTCACATTCAATTTAAAATAATAATTTCCATTTTCTCGTTCAAGGAAACCATATTTATCTTTCTCTACAGAGCCTTTTAGTAAACGAGTATTATGATAGAGGTAATCCTCAAAAAGGGCCTTATCAGCTTTCTGATACATACAAACATCTCCTTCCCTACCCACAATTATCAAACCGGAAACAGCCGAATCCGTTCCGTTATAAAGCTTTGCCGGACGCATCCCTAAAGCAACAGCCATCAAAAACTGTTTCATCTTAAATTCATAAAAATGATGTTTGTTTATCAGCTCATCCTTGATTTTCAACGGATTGATTACTTTTATCCGTTCGGTCAATTCATCGATACGAGTTATACCGTCAAGATGCATGGTACGAACCATCTCTGCCAACATACGAGGAAAATGTAAATCAATCATGGAAAGATTACTACGGAAAACTTTATCCGCCACATCACTGTATTTCAGCACTCCACCCAGTCTTTCTATCAGCAGCATCCTATCGGTCACTTCATTGGCACTTTCCAACATATTGATTTTATTTACTGTAGGAGAAGCAAATTTTACCCCGACTTGCTCAAACTTCAAATTAGCAGCCCGTCCCCCATCCAACAATATATTCATGCCTCCGATGTGGGAGTGGACGCGAAAACCTATAAGCGGAGCTTTTAGATCCCAAAATCCTATATAATAATCAGTACGGTCATCCGTCTGAGCCTCCAAATGGAAAATACCCACTTTATCCAGGAATTCTTCCACCCCATCAGGAGATTCAACCTCATTGCCCGTATCAGACTTTATAGCTTGCCCAATCAATTCCGATACAGTTCCAAAATCTTCACGAAGAAAATGCCGTTCGATAGATTCTCCCAACACACAAACATCCTCTCCCGCAATTATATACTTCCTTGTTCCATCATGTTCCTCCCGCTGCACTTGTGCAATCGGAATGCATAATCCGTCATCCGGCTTTCCATCAGGCGTACCCACACGTACAAAGCCTTCTGATAAAAGACGAAAAAATGAATAAAGTTTACACCATTCTTTTCTTGTTGCTGTAAATGCCATATACATATATTATTTAGCCGGCCAAAGGTAAGAAGAATATCATAATCTACCATTCTAAAAAAGCAAATAATCTTTTTATTCAATGTATTAAGTCATTAGTGTCCCGTTAAATTTTGACACCCCTCTTTTTTCCGTTGAAATACAATCGCAAGATGTGAATATACAAACGACATTATTTATTATCTAACGAATTTCATAAAGAATATAAATTCAAATCCGTTTATTCAAAACATGCCTATAATCGACAGATGATTAATTACATACAGTAGCTCGTGAATCTTTTAACGGGACAGCAGTGGTTTTAAGTAAAGAAAATAAAGATAAGGAAATAAAGATGGAAAGCATTCTATATGACCCAATTCATCATAGTATCACTATCACCGCCCGTATTCAGATAATTATGAATAAAGAAGATACCCAAAACACCAACTTACTCTAACACATGACCATGGTTAGTCAAATAGAAAGTGATTTTCAACTTTAATCAGCATCCATATTATATTTATGTTAAAAGAATAACAAATACACGTAAAACAGTTGTTAAAGAAAAGGCTTTTGTTAGATACAAATCTTAAACAATGTTATAAAACACATTTTTAAGAAACAATAGTTTGGAGGTATCTGAAAAGTGCGTATCTTTGCAATGTGTTTTTCATAGTATTAGATTTAAGGTTAACAAAGGTTGGGGTAAGGCGTTACCCCTTTTTTATGTTCTTACCTTACCTATCTTTTAGAAAACCATTATAAAAGGAATTGGTAATAGCTAATCTTCCATTCCAAGAATATGAATAGACAAATTCCTTATTGCAAAATGAAGTACTTGGCAGAATAGTATATACATAATGGAAGCAAAATTTAGATAGATATTCTACATAGGGATTTTGTCGGTAGTATAGCATGTTTTTCATAAATATAAAATATTTGGAAAGAGAGTTCTTATTAAGAACTATAAAGGAATAGTAAAATAGAAAGTAGCTCCTTTTCCTTCTTCCGACTCTACATAGATAACACCACCCATTTTCTCAACTATCATTTTACAGATAGGTAAACCTAAGCCTGTACCTTGTATAAAAGAATTTAATTTGACAAAACGCTCAAATACAGACTGGATATGTTCTTTAGCTATACCCCGACCTGTATCTTTCACATAAAAAAGAATATGTTCTTTTTCACGAACATATCCGAAACGAATCTCTCCTGTTTCCGTGAATTTTATAGCATTGGAGATTAAGTTATTAATGACTTGATACAGACGATTCGGATCTCTTTTCACATGCAACTCTTCTTTTATATTGTCGAAGTATAAAGAGACTCCATCATGCACCTTATCTTTTTGCATTTCATATATATTATGACAAATTTCGTATATATCTATCTCTTCTTCCACAAATTCCAAAGTGCCTGCTTCGATCTTAGCCAAATCGAGAATATCATTTATCAATTGTAGCAGAATGTTAGTATTCCGGTTTATAATATCAGCATATAAATGATGTTCTTCTTCCGAAGTTCCAAGTGTCATCAAATTAGAAAAACCGACAATAGCATTTAAGGGAGTACGAATTTCATGGCTCATGTTAGCTAGAAAAGCAGTTTTTAATTTATCCGCCTGCTCAGCACGAATACGTGCTTCGATCAATTCATCTTTCGCCTTAACCAACGGAGTGATATCACGCATGATAAACCATATGGTATCTCCATAGATCCGGTCTACCATCATATCGGCCATCACTTGATAAGTTTTTCGAGACTCCCGGTCGGGATATTTCGAAACAAACTGATAACTCATATGCCCGCCATTTGAAACAATCCTTTCCAATAATCTTTTCCATTCCGGTTCTGGACAACGTAAAGCGGATATATCAGATATCTTAGAATTTTCTACCAACTGATCGGGCAAATATTCTTTCTTAAAACTTTGATTTGCATAAATCAACGAAGCATCCAAACGGCAAGCCACTACTTTATCCGACAGTTTATTGAAAGCGTTCCGCAACAATTCCAATTGGTGATAACTTTGAACCAGTGAAGTGATATCTTGCATACATCCCTCCACAACTTTTTTCCCTGTATGCGTATGAGATGATATAGCTTTGGTTTGCATGTAGCGTACCGAACCATTGCATAACAAGCGATATTTAATAAACTCATTATTCATCTTTCCCGTAAAAAGCAACCGAACCATCTCCCGATCATCGGGATAAATAATCTTCAAAAAATCCTCGAGCTGCCATTTTAATGATTCCACCTCTTCAATATAGGGAATAGAGGAAGATAAACTAATATAACCAGTAGTAACATTATAGTGCCAATGACGCAACATAGCAATCTCCTCTGCCAATCTCATACGTCGATTCGCTAATTCCAATTCCTTTTTAGAGGTACTTTCATTTGTAACATCCCGACAAAGGCATAACACATAATTCTCGTCCAACGGAAAGACTCTATTTTCAAAATAGTGTTTCTCCCCTTCTACCCATAACTCATGATGCGCAATAGAACTTTTATGCGTCTGCACCACTTTCCGTAAATTATCAAAGACTTTACAATAAGCCTCTTCAGGAATAATCTCTTTCATGTTTTTCCCTGTCATCTTATTACCTGACATCCCTACATGATTGGTTATTTCATTTGAAACCAACTCTACCACGTATCCTTCTTTATCGAATACTGTCAACATATCAGGTAAAGAATCTAAAATCTGAATAGCATACTTCTGTCGGAAAAGCCCTCCTTGGGGAGCTTTCAATTCTTTCCGAACAGCTTCCAACTGTTTTTTTAACCATTCATTTTCTTTATGAAGACGAGCTATTTCCTGCTTCATTCCCTGAACGGATTCTTCAGAAGTGTTTTCTTCAAAATTCATAATTTTCAGAATTAAAAACATCTTAGTCCGACAAATATAAGAAAATATCGTAATAAATACTTAATTTAAAGATATGTTTAAAATAAATGTCCTTTTCTACAAAAGAAGTATAGCTTTTCATGATTTTAAGCAATTCTTAGTTCTTTACTAAAAATAACGGACAGAAACAATAAGATATTTCTATATAGATTTAAATTTTTATTCATCCTTATACGTTAAAATCAATATAGGTTAGTTTAATTTAACAAATCTTACATCCACATTCGACAACATTTTTTGCATATTTGTATGTTTATAATAAGATGTATCTTATTTATATATAATTTAAACACACACTATTTATGAAAAATCTAATTTTAAGCGTAGCGCTAATTGCATCATGCATGGGGACAGCCTTTGCCCAGCACTCAGTAGAAATTAAAGGTAAAGTGAAATTCATCGATGACAACTTTAAAATGACAGCTTTCCAACGTGATGGTTTCAACAAAAAGATACTTGCTGAAACAACTGTAAATCCGTCTGACAATACGTACAAAATGATCGTAACTGTAGATAAACCGGGAACTGTTTCCGTGGATTGCGGTCATTGGCAAGATGTAAATGTATGGGTTGAAGATGAAAATATGGAGATAGACTTCCGTGGTATGGATACAGCTAAAATTAAAATTAAGAATCCTCCATACGTATATATCAAAGCCGGAAAGAAAAATGAAGTGATGAATCTGATTAACTACGAGGCTTATCGAAATTATCAGAATATGATTGCTATATCGCAGGCCATTTACCGGTCACCAATTACTGACGAGAAGCAAAAACAAGAGTTCGCTATGAAGTTATATGATATGAACCAGCAGAATTTGATGGCTCATCTGCGCTATATTGCTGAACATTATGCTGACCAGACTAGTGCGATTGCAGCTATCAGCAGTTTAAATCCGGACAAAGATGCCGTATTGATTGAAACAGCTCTTGCTACTATGGAAAAAAGCAACCCGGGATCTTCTGTCGTTAGTGAATATCGCACTAAAGCGAAAGCTGATAAAGAGAAACGCGAACGCATGAAAGAAGGAAATCCTGCCCCTGAATTCTCTTTCCCCGATGCCAAAGGAAAGATGCATAGTTTAAAAGAATTCAAAGGAAAAGTGCTGGTTATTGACTTTTGGGCTAGTTGGTGCGGACCGTGCCGTGCAGAGATTCCTCATTTGAAACAATACTACGAAGAATTTAAAAACAACAAAGACGTAGCATTCTTAAGCGTATCAATTGATGCCAAACGTGCGGATTGGGAAAAAGCTGTAAAAGAAGAAAATATGCCGTGGTTACAACTTTTGGCTCCCAATGGTGGCAAAGAAATTATGGAAAGTTACCAATTCAGTGGCATTCCTTTCATTATTGTTCTCGATAAAGAAGGTAAAATCTATAAGAAACATCTTCGTGGTGAAAAAGTACGTGACGCTGTAAACGATGTGTTGAGCGGTAAAAAGGCCGAAGCCCCGAAAGCAATAGGTGGTATGGGCATGAGTATGGGTGCTGCCATGTAATAACTGAGCCCTGTGTATACAGGCGGAAATAAGAATTAAGAATGAAGAATTCCATTCATCTCATACATCCGCTCTTTCGAATTTCTTCATTCTTAATTTTTCAATTTTCATAAAAACGATAAACAGGAAACTATTTATCCATATTAAAGAAGTATCTATCATAAATCCTAAGAAAACATATAACCTAAACCTTTCAATATCATTCAAAGAGAAACTATTTTCTTAATATTAACTATAAAATAAGAAAAAGAGAATGAGAAAAAATTTAATTTACTGCATTATAACAATGCTATCCATTGGATTTTGGTCGTGCGATGATGATGAGAATTATGATCCGGCAGTAGCTATCAAATCTGTAAGTATCGTACCGTATAACAATACGGTAGATTATCTTTGTACGGGAAATTACAATTCTTCGGTTTTAAGCAACGAAAATGACAAAGTAGCATTTGATGTAAACAAAGAAGATCTTAAAAAAGCTACGATGACAGCTACAACAACCCTTGGACTCGGGAGTGACATTAATGCTTATTACAATGGAGAAGTTATAGGAGAAAAGGGTGTCATTGTAGATGCAACTCAACCTTTTCAAGTAGAAGTTCGCCGCGATAATCAAAGTAGGGTTTATACCGTAAAAGTGGAGCAAGCAACATCTCTGCCGGAAAATGAACATTTAGTGATTAAATCCACTAACATGCGTAAAGTTGGATTGGATCCGAATACATATAGTTACGATGTGGTTTCCTTCAAGGACAAACTATACTGCTTTACCTCTGCCACTAACGGAGTTACTGCCGACTATAGAATCTTCAGTTCAGAAGATGGAGTTGTTTGGAATGAAGTAAATTACGGACCGGATGCACTACAAGCTGTGGGTGGAAGCGGAACGAAACTAGTTGTATACAACAATCGTTTGTACGCTCTTGGAGGAGCAAGAATCAAAGGTACTGACAAATGGGGAAATGCTCCGGAAACGAACTGGGGTATGGCTAACATAGCTTATTGGCGTTCATTTTCAACCGATGATGGAAAAACGTTCCAATGCGATACGATTGGAACGAAAGGTGAATGGGGAACAAGTTGGGACGGAAGTCCTATATGGAATAATTTTAAACCTTATGCAGTAACCAATGTAGACGCTCTTGCATTCAATGGAAAGATGTACTTAAAAGGAGGCTCGTATTACGGATTCGGAATGCTACAGAATTACACCCAATATCTAGAGTGTGAAGACGGTACTAATTGGAAAAAAGTAACCATTAATGATGGAGTGAATATAAACCGACGGGCACAAGATGCATTTTTTGTTTTTAAAGGAAAAATGTGGAGTATCGGAGGATTTACCAATTGGATTGGCTCAAACAACGTTCAATCATCCATCTATTCTTCCACAGATGGAAAAAACTGGATTTTAGAAGCCGAAAGTGCTGCTTTCGGTAAAATGTGGGGTATGAAAGTCATAGCAAATGAAAATGTAGCATATATGATAGGAGGAGAATATTTAGACGAAAACGGAATGCATGTGGTTTCCGATAAAGTATATCGCTCTACCGACGGCATAAACTGGGAAGCTGTAAATACTGGCGCAAAATACGTTGCTCGACGTTGCCCGAGCGTCACTATTTTTAATGGATATGGCTATATCTTTGGCGGCTATTCAACCATATCCGGTTCATACGGCGCTGCCGGAGATAATGACATTCCTTTATTTGATACTTATATGCTTGAACTTAAATAACCCCTTTAAAACAATAAATATATGAAAAAGAATTTAATTATATTTTTCTTGTTTATGGTAGCGCTCCTTCCAGCATTGGCGCAAAAGGGGACTATAATAAACATTACAGGACAAGTTATTGACACATATGGAGAACCGATAATTTCCGCCATCGTGCATGTGGAAGGTACAAACAATGCTGTCTATACGGATGCTGACGGTAAATATTCGATTGACGCTCCGGCGGACGCTTCTTTAACGTTCTCATTCGTAGGATATAATAAACAAACCATTAAAATTGCAGGTAGAAGAATTATTAATATAACTTTAAAAGAAACGGAAGCCGTAAAAATGGCCGATTTAATTGTTGTGGGCTACAGCACTGTAGAACGAAGAGATTTGACAGGATCTGTCTCCAGCGTTAAATTAAAAGAAGACAAACCGTTTCTTTCATTCGACCAAATGTTGGCCGGACAGGCTCCGGGCGTATACGTAACTACCTCATCGGGAGCATTAGGCGCGGCCAATCTATTAACCATCAGAGGTCTGAGTTCTATCAACGGCGATAACAATCCATTATATGTTATTGATGGTGTACCCATGTATGGTACAGACCGTTCGGCAAACAGTAACAGCACAAGCGGGGGTTCCATAGCGGCAACCAGTATGGGAGGAGGACCTGGAGGAGGCTCTTTAGATTACAGTACCGATATTATGAATGGCACTTTCGAACAAAACCCCTTAGCAAGCATTAATCCTGACGATATCGAATCTATTGAAATATTAAAGGATGCATTTTCGACTGCTATTTATGGTTCTAGAGGTTCCGCCGGCGTAATCTTAATTACTACCAAAAAAGGCTCCAGAGAAAGAACTCAAGTAAATGTGAACTATACCCTTTCATTAGACAATCCTATGGGAAAACTTGACTTGTTGAACGGTAACGAATACGCAGCCATTTATTCCACATATTATCCAATGGACAATTATCCTACAGGACACAATACTGACTGGTTAAAGGCAGTAACCCGTACCGCTGTAAGTCAAAGTACATCGGCTTCCATTTCCGGAGGCACGGATAAGAATGATTATTTCGTTAGCCTGGCATATGATGATAAGGAATCTTATGTTATCAACAACGATTTACAACGTTACACTGCACGTGCTAATTTCAATACCCAACTCCATAAAGACTGGAAAATGGGATTTAATTTCTCTATTGCTAAATTGGACAACCAATCTGTAGCAGCGACTTCCGTATACGGTTCGGCATTGATTGCCGCACCGAACTTACCTATTTATGATGAAGATGGTAAATATTATTACGGATTCTCACCCAATACAAAGGGAGATTATTCAGCATACAACCCGGTAGCCCAAGCATATATCAACGATGAATCTATACGGGACACACGTATTATCGGCAATATATATCTGGAATATAAACCATTCAACTGGCTGACGCTTCGTAGCGAAATAGGTACGGACATTGCTAACTCGATATCTTCTATCCGCAAAGGAGAACTTCCAAAAGAGGTAAATACACCGGATAATCAAGCTACCGAAACAACAAAAGAAAATTATAAAATTGTAGTGAACAATACTGTTAACTTTAACAAAATTCTACAAAACAAGCACTTTATTCAAGGTGTTATCGGTCAAAGCTATGAATACTCCAATGAATATGCCAATTCGGTTGCCGGATCTGATTTCTTTAGCCCTGAGTTAATGGGAGTAGGTGCGGCGCAAACCAAACGTGTTGTGTCGGCAGGCCGTCAAGAATGGGCTTTGTTTTCAGCATTTGCCCGTTTAAACTATCAATACGACCGAAAATATATGGCAGGTATAACCTATCGTATCGACGGTTCTTCTCGTTATAATAAAGACAACCGTTATTTAAGTACTCCGTCTTTCTCTTTGGGATGGAGAATGTCTGAAGAGAAATTTATCCGCGACAATTTCTCTTGGATCAATGACATGAAATTACGTGGTTCTATTGGATGGAACAGTAAAGATGCTAACAATACTTATTATGGAGCCCAAGCTACTTATACTTTAGGTAACACTAATTTTGGAGGAAGCAACTATCTTATTATGTCACAACCGGGCAACACAGATTTAAAATGGGAAAAAACCATTACATACGATTTAGGATTAGACTTATCACTCTTGAATAACCGTCTGGATATAACACTTGATTATTATTACAAGAAAACTACAGATATGTTGTTCGATTCTAATCTTCCGTGGTATACCGGATATGTATCTCAAAAACAAAACATCGGTGACATGGAGAATCAGGGTATTGAAGTAAATATCGTATCAACAAACATTCATACCCGCGACTTTCAATGGCAAAGTATTTTAAACTTTTCCCATAACAGCAACAAAATACTGAAGCTGAATTTTGAAGGAAACCAATTGGAAAATATTAACAGTGAAGCCAAATATTATGAAGAAGGCAAAGCCGCAGCACAATTCTACCTTTACGAATGGGCCGGAGTTGACCCGCAAACAGGTAATCCGCTTTGGAGATATTCCGATGGAAGCTTGTCTACAACCCCACCGGGAGCCAATGCAGCCAACTCTACTGCCAACCGTATAACCTGTGGTACAGGTATGCCCAAGATATATGGAGGTTTAACTAATAATTTCACTTATAAAGATTGGGAACTGGGATTCCTCTTTACCTTCTCTTATGGTGGAAAGTTGATGAATAGCACAAAAGCTCAGTTACTTGAATATTCAACCGGTGAAAAAGCCAACAACCTCAGCAAGGAAATTTTGACGATGTGGCAGATAGAAGGACAAGTTACCGATATCCCCAAATTAAATAATGCTTCTATTATCGGCAGAACAGATTACTCAGTAGGTTTGTCTACCCGTTTCCTTGAGAAGAGTTCGTATCTGAGATTGAAAAACCTTGAAATAGCCTATAATGTACCCAGAAAATGGTTAAATAAGACCAAGTTTCTTACCCGCTTGCGTATTTATACCAACATAACTAACTTGTTTACCCTTACAGGATATTCTGGACTTGACCCGGAAGTCAGCGCTTTTGGTTCTTCGGCTACATATGCCGGATACGACCACCTGACCATGCCGTCATCACGAAGTTATCAATTCGGTATCAGAGCTAGTTTTTAATCAATAATTGAATAGACATATGAAAAGATTAACAAGTATAGTATCTATGGCGGCATTACTGATTACAAGCTGTAATCTGGATTATGCACCCGAGAACACTATGGTCGACCAGACCGTATATAAAAACGAAAAGACAAGCGAAGCGGCTTTATCGGGAGCTTATGTATGTTTGAATAATTTTCTGTCCGGCGCGCCTACCGGATCAAATAACTATCCTTCTACATATTACGCGTTCCAATTCGGAGACACCGGTACAGACAATATTAAAGCGCAAAGCAGTAGTAGTGATTATCTGGCAATCGAAACAAGCGAATATACAACCGATCAGCATGAAGGACTGTTATATAAGATATATATAAACGGATATAATGCTATTGATTATGCTAACAATGTGATTGCCGGCATCAATGAATATGGAGAGTTCGACACCGAAAAGAAGAACCAATTCATCGCCGAAGCTAAATTTATCCGTGCTTACACCTATTTGCAATTATTAGCGATATTCGGAGATCAAGCATTGCAAGGTAATGACAATGGATTAGGATTAGTATTGCGCATAACTCCCTACGAAGGATATAATCCGGATGATGTAGTTAGCCGGTCAACCAATGCGGAAATCTGGAATCAAATCATTTCCGACTTGAAGGACAATATTAGCTATCTCTCCGAATCCGTTCCCGATGCGGCTTTGCGTGTACGGGCTAACCAAGCAGTATCTAAAGCCCTATTGAGCCGGGTTTATTTGTATAAAGGAACTTATAACAATAACACGAATGAACTAGCTCTTGCTGCACAATATGCGAATGAGGTACTGAATACTTCAGGATATACGTTTACAAACGACAACACAGCCTATGAAACTTTATTTCCACTCAATTTATCGGAAGATGATGCAGCTTCTTCATCCGAACCGACAACACGCAGTGGAGAAATATTATTTTTCGAGGCTAGCCGTCTGGATGTCGACTGGTATCCCAGCGGTATTTATAACTATTATGAAAAACGTGCATTCTATGTACCGGAAAGTATGAAAACCTACTACAACGAGAATGATGTGAGAGGTTATCATACGCCCATTCCTGCAACCGATGAGAACCCGGACCCATATAATCCCATTTATCTCTTGTTTCAAGGAAGCGAAAGCAATTATGCCAGCAACATTACAAGCAAAAAATACAGTAACAGTACTTCCAGCAGCTATTCCAGCAACACTAGAGGAAACAATGATGTTATTTATATCCGCCTTGCTGAAATGAAACTAACCCGTGCCGAAGCATTGGCACGCACAAATAACACAGTATCGGCAGAGGCTGTGCAATTACTGAACGATGTACACCAACGTGCATTTGCAGAGATTCATCGCCCGCCTCTATACCAAACAAACGACTTTGCCAGCGTAGAAGATTTTATCAAAGTTGTATTGAAAGAACGTAATCGTGAATTAGCATACGAAAATCATCAACGTTGGGATTTGATACGAACTAACAACCTATTAGGTGATAAAACGTTAGGAGCTGTTGCCAAAAACAGATGGAATGCACCGATTCCAGCCCATGAGGTACGCATTTCCGGAGGTTTGATTCAGCAAAACTCAGGCTATGCCGAATAGGCAAGATTCCTTGAAGTATTTTTGAATTACTAATTATAAGTATTGAATGAAAAGTCCCGTTCGGTTCTGTAAAAAGAACTAACGGGATTTTTCAATTTACTCTCTTAAAAACTTCTCTTTATTACATTCTAAAGAACAAGTATAAGCATACGTTCTTTCGGGCTCAATCATACTAAATAAAATAATTGCATACTTTCCCATTTCAAAATATAACCATACCTTTACACAGAAATAATAAATCAAACACTATAACATATGGAACAGAATAGCCAGTTCAACGCACATAACAAAGACGAGTATCCACCGGCTCATTCGGCGGAACATATTTTAAACCAAACTATGGTACGGATGTTCGGATGCGAACGTTCACGTCATACCCATATTGAACGTAAAAAAAGTAAACTCGACTATCCGTTGCCCTCCTGCCCTTCACCGGAACAGATTATGGAAGTGGAACGGAAAGTAAATGAAATCATTTCCCAACATCTTCCCGTTACAATGGAATATATATCACAAGAAGAAGCACGAAAGCTCTATGACTTAGGTAAACTTCCTCAAAATGCCAGCGAAACATTACGCATAATACGCATTGGGGAGTATGACGCATGCCCCTGTTTAGGCACACATGTTGGAAATACTTCGGAAATAGGAACATTTCGCATCAGCAGCACACGCTATGAGAATGGAATGTTCCGTATTGTCTTTCGACTGAGCAATAAGGAATAAAATATATAATGAATCTCAAAGATATAAGATAAAAACGAAATAAACATAGTTTACAATAAACACAACATTTTCCTTTAAAAGGGTTTACGCAAATTAAAAGATTCCAAATATACGCATGTGTCCAAACTTTTAGCACTAACCTTGCATTATGGTTAATGAACGCCGAGACCGGAAATGAGACGGCTAGCACAAGGCGCAAGGCCGCTCTGAAACCGATCTTGCAAGTGAAACTACGGTTACAGCGGATAAGTTTCTCCAAGCCGGATCTCCGATCTCTGCGTTCGACAAAAAAACAATATTGTTTAACTAAAAAATAGGAGATTTAAACTATGATGCCAGTTAGAAGAACGCAGAATTGGGTTCCAAGTATTTTTAATGACTTTTTTGATAATAATTGGATGGTGAAAGCGAATGCAACTGCTCCTGCTATCAATGTAATTGAAACTGATAAAGAATATAAGGTGGAAGTCGCCGCTCCGGGTATGACTAAAGATGATTTTAATATTCACATCAACGAAGACAGTGACTTGGTTATTTCTATGGAGAAGAAAACGGAAAATACGGAAGAAGGGAATGAGAGTGAGAAAAAGGAAGAACGTTATTTACGCCGTGAATTCTCTTATACAAAATTCCAGCAAACATTGATTTTACCTGACGATGTGGACAAGAATAAAATTGATGCAAAGGTTTGCGACGGAGTATTGAAGATTGAATTACCTAAAATGGATCCGGAAGAGAAACCGAAAACATCACGCCAGATTGAAGTGAAATAACCTCTCTCTCAACATATTTACTGAAGGGAAGCTTTACAAGCAACTCTTCAATATACAAAGATAAGACCGTCTTTTTTTACATAATCCGTCCTCTAAGTTAAACTAAAACCCAGGGAACGAATCTCAAAAAAAGGATGGTCTTATCTTGTTTAATAGCTTCGGTAATCTCTACAAGTGTCTTACACGCTCAACTGTTGAACTAAAAAAATAATTCGTTAGAAATGAGTTATGCGAAACATTCTTTTACGGTGAGAATAATGACGAAAACAAAACTACATAGAAAGCTATTATTGAATATTCACTAACTTATGGGTTTGCAAACTTAACCGCCAATTAGGATGTTCCATTATATATGCAATCACTTCCTCTGTATTCCTACACGAACAAGGTTGCAGGAAATAATGTTTGGCAGGCAATGACTCATACACAGTAACATCCTGACCAATATAGACCACTTTTACCTCATCAATATGTTTCAGATTGATTGCCCATCCTTCTTTCGGAGAACATGTCACCCAGTCTACCGAAGCCGGCAACACACGAGTACCGTTAGTTTCCACACAGACATACTTCCCTGCTTTATGAAGTTTTTTAATAAGCTCATCATCAATCCATAAGCCCGGTTCTCCTCCCGTAAGCACTACCATTTCGGCAGGATATTGACAAACCTGGTTCAGAATGTCCTGGTCACTCATCCTTACCCCGTCTTCGTGTTGAGTATCGCAAAAGGAACAGCGTAAATTACAACCGGAGAAACGTACAAATACAGCCGGTGTACCCGTATAGTACCCTTCTCCCTGCAAACTGTAAAATATCTCGTTAATCTTTCTCATAAATGGCTATATTGTTTTCCGATTCCTGAACTTCCACTTTATAACACAAAGCCAATTGATCGCATATCCAACGAGCTATATTCTCTGCCGTTGGATTAAACGGCAATACTTCATTCAAATTTTGATGATCGAGACGAGATGTAACCACCTCTTTTATATGGGTAAAATCAATAACCATGCCATCCTCATTCAGTTCCTTCGAACGGCAATAAATTGTGATAATCCAATTGTGACCATGCAGATTCTCACACTTACTTTGATAAGAAAGACGCAAACTGTGAGCTGCGGAGATTTCTATCCGTTTCTTTACAATGTACATATTTCAATGTGATTTAAGTAGTTATAGAAAAGTATCTAATGTCACCTCGATACTTTTACTTGTTGCAAAAGTAAGCAAATTATCCCGAATTGCCACTCTTACCTGATAAATTATAACCGATTATAACATACATCTTAGTACGGTCAAAACAATTGTAAACATAAATGACCATACAGAAAAATACAGTAAATATAACTATATTCAACAGGCAAGGCTCTTTTTACAAACGAACGTCCGTTAGAAACGAAACGAACGTTCATTTCTCTCTAAATGAACGCTCGTTTAAAGGAAAATGAACCGAGATTTATTTCCCTCTTATTCCAGAATTTCAATATGTAAAGTTTATTCGATACAATTCATTACCTAACATCATCCATACAAAGAAAAATTTACATAAATGGATTTCTTCCTTATTAATAAAATAAGTACCAATGTTCCATGTTTCCTTTCAAACATAAAACATCGATTTAAGCAAAAAAACACCTGCTTAATCTGCACAAATTATATTTTAACAAGTTAAATATACTTGGTTCTTCGTCAACTTCTGTACAGCATTCAATTTTACATTCCGCCTGCCTAAAAATGTTTTTTCTGTACAACATATAACGAATAAGGCTATTTCTCAACTTCACTACATCCTATTGAACATTGGACAAAAAATAACGAAGAACCCTATACCTTAACACTTATTTCCACTTCTCTATTGCTGAGAAAAGTATCACTTTTTAAAGTTGTGCGATATAGTTTCATTTACCAGTTTGTTCAGATATACTTCCAAAGCGGTATAGCCTGATGCCGTCGTCTTGTTACGGTCATCCGGATTAGTAGGATCCAATCCAACCTCTTTTTCCCACTCATCATCCATGCCATCTTTATCATTATCCTTGATAGTATCGGAAGTTCTATAAGTCAAATCGGCAAAGCCCTCTGTTTCATCAGGAGAATTAATAATTCCAGGGATAGGACCACTTTTAGCATCTCCCTTCCCAGTATATGTACAACTCCCCTCTCTTGTTTCTTTCACAATACGCGCATCTACAGCATCTCTTGGAAAAGCACCTGCACCGCTATTTTCAGCTACAACCGACTTAAAAGCATCTTCAGCGGAGTCATAGTTTTCATACAGTGTATATTTTTGCCAATCGAACCAATACTGTTCATAGTTTTCTTTGCCGGTAGGGATAATAAACGAAGTGGATTTCATTTCTGCCTGGGTATAGGGATAGTTGGCATCCGCATAAATCCCTTTCCAATTATCGGCAGTCAGTTCAGGATTGGTCTCCATTACATTCCCACTAAAATACCATTTAGAGACACCTTTTAAAGGAGCACTTTCAGGTTTACGAGCGTCTGACTGACGGAAAAACTTCAGGTCTTTGACGCGAGCCACCGTAGCGGGTCCCGGTTTATAATAATTATTCACAAAATTGCAAGACCATCCGTGATGTCCCTCCTTATCTTGAGACTCATCCATACCTCCATAAGTTGCCATCTGACTTCCCCAATTATAATTTACATTGTTAATGTATTCCATATACACTACAATATCCTGTCCGGGGTCTTTTCCACGGGCACCATTCATCAAAGGCGTACGGCTGTTACAGTGGGCAAACAGGTTGTGATGGTAAGTAGATGAGGCTCCTCCCCATGCACCCCCATAGGCACGAGAACCTTTTTGATTTACAGAATAGAATAACCCTTCGCTCGAGATACACCATTGAACAGTTGACAAATGGTTGTCGATGAAGTCTGTGTTTTCTTCACTTGACCAGCTGAAAGAACAATGATCTATAATAAAATTATTAGCGTTCTCCACACGAAGACAGGAAGCATTCAGTGGTCCTCCATTCGCATCCTTATCCCCCACCCGAAAACGCATATGACGAATAATGAAGTTTTCGGAACCTCCGAAATTTATTTCATTTTTAATAATACAGATACCATCACCCGGAGCCGTTTGCCCGGCAATGGTGAAATTTTTAGCTTTACAACGTATTTCCGACTCTAGCTCAATTTTTCCGGACACAGCAAACACTACAGTAGTGGCTTTCTTCTGAGTGCATTGTTGTAACGCCCATCGAAAAGAACCTTCGCCGCTGTCTTCCGTGTTAGTTACAATCACCACTTCACCTCCACGGCCTCCGGTTGCATATTTACCGAATCCTTCAGCCGTAGGAAATGCTTTTAATTCTTGCAATTCTTCTTCGGGAGTATCCGGTTCGGGAGGAGGTGGGATAATGGTATCGGAATCACCGCAAGCTCCCAGTACTAAAAAGCAGGAACACAACAAGAAACCTTTGAGACTATAGTGTTTAAATAGCGAAAGATTCTTTTTAAGCATGGATGTACAATAGGTTGAAACTTGTTGAAAGCTACTTTGTAAATTGTTGTTCATTTCATGTGTTTTCATTCTACTAAATTATTAATTTCATTAATTATGCATTTAATTCAGATTTATCTCCTAAATAAAAAGAACGGTATAAAACATTTTGATTTGATTTCGATTATACCACTTCCCTTATCATTAAAAATATCTACTATAAATTTATCATTTATTTTCCTATCCAAATGTGAGAAAACAGTCTCTTTATTTGCCTACATGATGACTGCTTACTTATTACTATTTTATAAAAAAACGAAACGATGGAAAACTTCGAAATATACAAAGAAAATGGAAACGAACATATCATAATAAGAAGAAAATCCAAAAACTTAGCCAAAGACATAACATGTAGATGGAAAAAGAGATTCAATTCACTCTATTTTAATGGATCACAAAACAGAAAACTAAAAAATGAAGATGATTAATTCACGTTTCGAAGACATCACTTTAAAAAGCCGATGAGATATACCGAAGTCTCATGACCTACACCGATAGACGATCATTCTTTTTTATTACGAACTCGTAGGTTACATATGAAAATATAACTATACCGATAAACAATGACTCTTTTTCACTTCTTGTAACATCCGGCTTTCGAAACACGGATTATAAAGAATATCTCAAAATAAGAATTGAAAAATAAGAATCTTATAGATTGAAACTCCTCTAAGAAAAATCGCCTTATTCTTACCTCATAGGGTAATATATTAGAGCTAAAACAAGAGGATATTTATAATTTCAACTTAGAAATCATAAATAAGGCTGCCTCATTTTTCTATTGTGAGACAGCCTTTTCTTCTTTATAATAAACTCTTTACAATAAGATTTTATATTATCTGTTGCGGAGGCTATTTGTACTCAGCCCAACTTTTGATAGCAATATCATTAACGTCAAGAGTACAGAAAGCCTGAATGAATGCACTTGCCAAACGAGCATTGGTTATCAACGGTATATTCAAGTCGATAGCTGCACGACGGATTTTATATCCGTTATCCAATTCGCCGGCAGAAAGATCCTTCGGAATGTTCACCACCATATCGATTTCCTTCCGGTGGAGCATATCCAAAGCCTGCGGCTGCGCATCTTCACTCGGCCAATGTACCAAAGTGTTTTCTATCCCGTTTTCTGTCAGATAACGGGAAGTACCGCCCGTAGCAAACAATTTATAACCTTTCTGCTGTAACATACGCGCTGCTCCTAACATATCGGCCTTTTGTTTGGCTGTACCGGTAGACAGGAGAATATTCTTTTTAGGAATACGTTGTCCCACAGAAAGCATAGCCTTTAAGATAGCACATGATGTATCATCACCCAAACACCCAACCTCACCAGTAGAAGCCATATCCACACCTAATACAGGATCGGCTTTTTGTAAACGGTTAAAGGAAAATTGAGAGGCTTTGATACCCACATAATCCAGCTCAAACAGATTCTTGTTGGGTTTCTCTACCGGAAGTCCCAACATGACTTTCGTTGCCAACTCAATCAAGTTAATCTTCAACACTTTACTTACAAAGGGGAAACTGCGCGATGCACGAAGATTACATTCAATGACCTTGATATCGTTTTCACGAGCTAAATACTGAATGTTAAAAGGTCCGGAGATATTCAATTCTTTAGCAATTTGACGGGAGATACGTTTGATACGACGCACGGTTTCCACATACAACTTCTGAGGAGGGAACTGAATGGTTGCATCACCGGAGTGCACACCGGCATATTCAATATGTTCGCTGATAGCATAAGCAATAATTTCACCGTCTTTTGCCACCGCATCCATTTCCACCTCTTTGGCATGCTCAATAAAGCTACTAACTACTACCGGATGCTTCTTAGAAACATTCGCCGCTAATTTTAAGAAACGCTCTAATTCATCTTGATTGGAACATACATTCATGGCAGCACCTGACAGAACATACGAGGGACGAACCAAAACGGGGAAACCAACCTCTGAAATAAATTCGTTGATATCATCCATCGAAGTCAACTCTCTCCAGCGAGGCTGATCCACTCCGATACGGTCGAGCATGGCAGAGAATTTTTCACGGTCTTCGGCATTATCGATACTCTTGGCCGTGGTTCCCAAAATATGCACATTTTCCTGATCGAGACGCATAGCCAAATTGTTAGGAATTTGTCCGCCCGTAGATACAATCACTCCGTGTGGATTTTCCAAATCGATGATATCCAAAACTCTTTCAAACGTCAGTTCGTCAAAGTAGAGACGATCGCACATATCGTAATCTGTCGATACCGTTTCCGGATTATAGTTAATCATTACACTACGATACCCTTCCTTACGGATGGTGTTCAACGCCTGTACACCGCACCAGTCAAACTCTACCGATGAACCGATACGATATGCACCTGAACCGAGAACGATAATGGAACGGCGGTCGCCCAGATAGTTCACATCGTTTGCGATACCATTATAAGTAAGGTATAAGTAGTTTGTCTGTGCCGGATACTCGGCAGCCAACGTATCAATTTGTTTTACTACCGGAACAATACCCAACGATTTACGATACTTCCGCACTGCCATAATAGCATCTTCCATATCCATAGTCTGTTCCAGACCTAGCCCACGAGCAATTTGGAAATCCGAGAAACCTTCACGCTTCGCCCTGCGAAGAAGTTCGAAATCAGTAAAACTGTCTATTTTTCCATCACTTATCTTCGGAGCCCAGTCCTCCAATGCATGCATGGTACGCACTATATTCATCAATTTCTGAAGGAACCATTTATCGATTTTCGTCAGCTCGTGAATCTGATCGATAGTATATCCGGCACGCATTGCCTTACTAATTACAAAGATACGTTTATCAGTCGGTTCTCGAAGCGCTTTGTCCACATCGGGAATCACCAATTCTTTATTACCTACAAAGCCGTGCATGCCCTGCCCTATCATACGAAGGCCTTTCTGGATGGCTTCTTCAAATGTACGGCCGATAGCCATCACCTCACCAACCGATTTCATACTTGAACCCAACTCACGGTCTACTCCACGGAACTTACCCAAGTCCCAACGAGGAATCTTACAAACCACGTAATCCAAAGCCGGTTCAAAAAATGCCGAAGTAGTTTTAGTTACAGAATTCTTCAAATCAAATAAACCGTAACCTAATCCCAGTTTTGCCGCAACGAAAGCCAAAGGATAACCCGTGGCTTTAGATGCTAATGCAGAAGAACGGCTTAGACGGGCATTCACCTCAATGACCCTATAATCTTCCGATTCGGGATCGAATGCGTACTGCACGTTACATTCTCCTACAATACCGATGTGACGGATAATACGAATAGCTAACTCACGCAGTTTATGATATTCTTTATTTGTCAAGGTTTGCGAAGGAGCAATCACGATACTTTCACCGGTATGAATACCAAGGGGATCGAAATTCTCCATATTACAAACAGTAATGCAATTGTCGAATCGATCGCGTACCACCTCATATTCAATCTCTTTCCAGCCTTTCAGACTCTTTTCGACCAATACTTGCGGAGAGAATGAAAATGCTTTTTCAGCCAAACGATCAAGTTCTTCTTCATTATCACAAAAACCTGAGCCCAATCCTCCTAACGCATAAGCTGCACGAATGATAACGGGATATCCCAGTTCTTTGGCCGCCCGACGAGCATCTTCTATATTTTCTACGGCTTCGCTCTTGATAGTCTTCACGTCAATTTCATCCAGCTTCTTCACGAAAAGCTCTCGGTCTTCCGTATCGATAATAGCTTGTACCGGCGTACCAAGTACTTTCACATTGTATTTCTCAAGAATACCTTCTTTATAAAGCGCTACACCACAGTTCAAAGCGGTCTGGCCACCGAATGCCAACAATATGCCGTCCGGTTTTTCTTTTTCCAATACCTTTTCCACAAAAAAAGGAGTCACGGGCAAGAAGTAAATTTGGTCGGCAACCCCCTCACTGGTCTGCACCGTAGCAATATTCGGATTAATTAAAACGGTTTCTATACCTTCCTCTTTCAACGCTTTCAACGCTTGAGAACCGGAATAGTCAAATTCACCGGCTTCACCGATTTTCAAGGCTCCGGAACCTAATAGCAGTACTTTCTTTATATTTTCTTTCATTTCGATTCGTCTTTAAGGGTAATTAGAGCAACTTCACAAATTCATCAAACAAGAATTCGGTATCCGTAGGGCCACTGGCAGCCTCCGGATGGAACTGTGCCGAGAACCAAGGTTTTGTTTTATGCCTGATGCCCTCGTTCGAACCGTCATTCATATTGATGAAGAGAGGTTCCCAATCGGCACCCAATGTATTATTATCAACAGCATATCCATGATTCTGGCTGGTAATAAAACATCTGTTTGTTCCCACCATACGCACTGGCTGGTTATGACTACGGTGTCCATATTTCAATTTGTAGATTTTAGCTCCTCCGGCTTTAGAAAGCAACTGGTTACCCATACAAATGCCAAAAATAGGTTTGTCCGTTAAACTCATCGCCTTACGAATATTTTGTACTGCCTCATCACAGGTATCGGGATCACCTGGACCATTGGAAATAAACAGACCATCATATTCCAATCCGGTAAAATCATAATTCCAAGGTACACGGATTACAGTCACATCCCGCTTCAACAAGCAACGAATGATGTTTGTCTTCACACCACAATCAATCAGTACGACTTTCTTCTTTCCCTCTCCTTCATTGTAACGAATCACCTCCTTGCAAGAAACCTTATCTACATAGTTTACTCCACTATATACAGCTTCGGGAGCATTTTCAGGCTCATCATCGAAAACGATTTTACCCATCATTACTCCATGTTCACGAAGCACTTTGGTTAATTCACGAGTATCAATACCGGTAACACCGGGTACTTCTTCCCGTTTTAACCAATCCGCTAAACTTTCTACTGCATTCCAATGGCTGTATTCGTAGCTGTAATCGCTAACGATAATAGCCTCTGCATGAATTTTCTCGCTCTCCATTAAAGTTGCCAACCCATTCGGTTCAACGGTAAAAGGAGGAACTCCGTAATTACCTACTAACGGATAAGTGAGTGTCATCAGTTGCCCCGCATAGGAGGGATCGGTAAGACTCTCCGGATAACCCATCATTGCCGTATTAAACACGACTTCGCCTGCAACAGGTTTCTCATAACCAAATGACTTTCCGTGAAAACGGCTTCCATCATCGAGGATTAGTGTTACATTTCTCATTTCAGATATATTGTTGTTTCTTAGAATTGATATACTTGTTCTATATAATTTATAAAAGCTTGATTAACTAGCTTTACTCCTCCGGGAGTGGGATAATCGCCACTGAAATACCAGTCTCCCAAATGGTTGGGACACGCTTCTTTCAAACCTTCCCGAGTTTGATAAACGATCTCCACTTTGGCCTGCGTCCCCTTAGGAGTAAGCAATTCTACCATCTTGGCAGAGATTTCCTCATCAGTGAAAGGAGCATAGATCTCTTTCACATAGTTTACCATCTGCTCTTTAGGCAAGCCTACCTGATCTTTCGATTTTTTATAAGCCCGTTCGATAACATCACGCATATCGCGTTCTCTCAATAGTTCAATGGCAGCCTTAAACGCTATGAATTCACTCATCTTTGCCATATCGATACCATAATAATCCGGATAGCGAACCTGAGGAGAAGAAGAAACAATCACTATCTTCTTTGGATGCAAACGATCCAGAATTTTAATAATACTTTGTTTCAAAGTAGTTCCCCGCACAATACTATCGTCTATTACCACCAAATTATCCACATACGGCACCAAACTTCCGTAAGTTATATCATACACGTGAGCCGCCAAATCGTTCCGACTATTACCTTCGGCAATAAAGGTACGAAGCTTGATATCTTTAATGGCTACTTTCTCACTACGAATACGCATGGAAAGAATCTTTTCCAACTCTTCATGGTTGGGATTATGTCCCAAAGCTTCAATTTCCTTTATTTTTAATTGATTGAGATAGTTATCAAATCCCTCCAACATCCCGTAAAAAGCTACTTCCGCCGTATTCGGGATAAAGGAGAAGACAGTATGCTCAACATCATAATCTATTGCTTTCAAGATAGGTTCAACCAGCTTCTCTCCCAATATTTTTCTTTCCTTATAAATATCAACATCACTACCCCGGCTGAAATAAATCCGTTCGAACGAACAAGCCCTTACATTTTTAGCTTTATTTATTTGTACCAAACGCATTTTCCCTGCCTTACTCATCAAAATAGCCTGTCCGGGCAACAGTTCATGAACAGAATTCACCGGTACATTCAAAGCTGTTTGTATAACCGGACGTTCTGAAGCTAGCACCATAATTTCATCATCCATATACCAGAAAGCCGGACGGATACCCCACGGATCACGCATGGCAAAAGATTCTCCACTACCCGTAAGACCACATATAACATAGCCTCCATCCCAATCTTTACTTGACGAACGAATTACGTTGGACAAATCTATATGGTCTTCGATTGCATGGGTTATATCCATGCCTCCCAAACCCTCTTTTTTATATTGTTGATACAGACGTTCCACTTCCCTATCGAGGCGATGCCCAACCTGTTCCAGCATGATGTATGTGTCGGAATAGATACGCGGATGCTGTCCTTCGGCGGTAATCTGCTCAAAGATTTCATCAACATTCGTCATATTAAAGTTACCGCAAAGAGCCAAATTCTTTGCCCTCCAGTTATTACGTCTTAAAAACGGGTGAACATAAGAAAGACCACTCTTACCAGTGGTCGAATATCTTAAATGTCCCATATAAACCTCTCCGGCAAAAGGCAAAAAGCGCTGAGCATAATCTGCGTCATGTAATTGCTCGGGGGTCAAATCCTTAAACCTGCTTTGTACAGTAGCAAATATTTCCGTAATAGCTCCAGTACCTAACGCACGCTCGCGGAACATATATTCTTCTCCGGGATTCGCTTCTAACTTGACACATGCCAAACCGGCTCCCTCTTGTCCCCGATTGTGTTGTTTTTCCATCATCAGGTAGAGTTTGTTGAGCCCATACATCCATGTGCCGTATTTTTGCTGATAATATTCAAGCGGCTTCAACAAACGAATCATCACCACACCGCATTCATGTTTCAACTGTTCCATATATTTTACTCTCTTTTACCTTGTAACATTCCTATTCAACCGTAACAGATTTAGCCAGATTTCGAGGTTGATCCACATCTTTTCCTTTGCATACCGCTATATAGTATGCAAGCAATTGAAGCGGGATAGTAGCAATTAACGGTTCCAGACACTCCATAGTTTTTGGCAATTCAATACAATCATCCGCTATTCTAGCTATTTCTTCATCGCCTTCTGTTACTAATGCGATAACTTTTCCTTTGCGTGCCTTTATTTCCTGAATATTGTTGACTACCTTTTCATACATTCCGTTCTTCGTAGCCAATACCACCACCGGCATTTCCGCATCGATCAAAGCTATAGGACCATGCTTCATCTCTGCCGCCGGATATCCTTCGGCGTGTATGTAAGATATCTCTTTCAATTTTAAGGCTCCTTCCAAAGCCACCGGATAATTATATCCGCGTCCCAGATATATAAAGTTATGCGCATAGGTAAAGATACGTGCTAATTCCGCAATTTTTTGATTCTTGGCCAACACTAGTTTCATTTTAGCAGGAATCAAAATCAATTCCTGAACTAAATCCAAAAATGTCTGCTCCTCGATAGTATGCTTCTCCTTGGCTAATGTCAAAGCAAGCATAGTCAATACTGTTACTTGTCCTGTAAATGCCTTAGTAGATGCTACACCTATTTCCGGACCGACATGTATATACGAACCGGTATGGATACTCCGTGCTATAGATGAACCCACCGCATTACAGATACCATAAATAAAAGCTCCTTTATTCTTAGCTAATTCTACAGCTGCCAAAGTATCCGCGGTCTCTCCTGACTGAGAAATAGCTATTACTACATCATCTTCGTAGATAACAGGATTACGGTAACGAAACTCCGAAGCATATTCAACTTCAACAGGTATACAACAAAATGTTTCTATCAACTGTTTACCAATCAATCCGGCATGCCAGGAAGTTCCACATGCAACAATAATAAAACGTTTGGCTTTAAGCAATTTATCTTTGTGGTCGATTACTGCCGAAAGAGCTACGTTGGTACCTTCTACATTGATACGTCCACGCATACAATCGTTAATACAATCCGGCTGTTCGAAAATCTCTTTCAACATAAAATGAGGATAACCGCCTTTCTCCAACTGTCCGAGATTCATCTCTACAGTTTGTACCTCCGGATTCATCTTAACATTATCCAAATCTACTACTTCGAGTTCACTATTGCGGCGAATTACTGCAATCTCACCATCCTCCAAATAGACCATCTGGTCAGTAAACTCAATGATAGGCGACGCATCCGATCCTAGAAAGAATTCAGAGTCTCCAATGCCTACCACCAACGGACTACTTTTGCGCGCCGCAATAATCATATCAGGGTTTCGCTTATCAAGTACAGCTATAGCATAAGCGCCAATCACCTCATGAAGAGCGAGCTGCACAGCGGTAAGCAAATCAAGTTTATTGGAGACTTGTATATATTCGATTAATTGAACCAGGACTTCAGTATCCGTACTTGTTTTAAATATATATCCTTTCCGCTGCAAACGTTCTTTAAGAACAGCGTAATTTTCGATGATACCGTTATGAATGAGAGCTAAATTTTCAGAAGAAGAGCAAATAGGATGGGCATTAACCTGACAAGGTTCTCCGTGAGTAGCCCAACGAGTATGGGCGATACCAATAGTTCCGGAAATATCTTTTTTCTCGACAAAGGCTTCAAGATCAGAAACCCGCCCCTTTGTCTTATATACATTTAAATCACCATTTTCATTTATCAACGCTATTCCCGCACTGTCATAACCCCTATATTCCAAACGTTTAAGACCTTTAACGAGGACAGGGTAAGCATCTCTCTTACCGATATAGCCTACGATTCCACACATAATATAATTGTTTTAAGAACGGTGCAAAGATAATATATTCAGTTTATAAAAACACAAAATAAAGAAGATAAATACATAATTAATTCAAGTTTCGCAGTCCTTACTGGTCCGGAGTAAAAAAGGACTCATTGCTTCCGCTGAAGTTAAAAAGGAATCAGGTATTCGCTGTTTCCATAATACCGTCTTAAGCACTCTTACAAATAAATGACAAATATACTTTAATTGGATGATGAAAGAATATACAAAAATAGGTTTTTATTAAAAAAGAGGCAATTACATCTGTTTGTAACCGCCTCTTCTTTTCTATGAGCCGAAACCCGGACTCGAACCGGGGACCTATTCATTACGAATGAATTGCTCTACCAACTGAGCCATTTCGGCCTTTATAAAACAGAATCTTTTCTAATAAGAAAATACCTATTTTTGTTTTTGCGGATGCAAAGATAGTACTTTCTCGGGAAATAAAAAGAAAAGAGAGCAAAAAAATTATTTGCACACCCATTTTTCTATATAGGTAATTATTTTATAAGAAACTTCCTTAAAAATCTTCCAGACAACTCTATTCCTCTTTTCCTATGCTTATACAATCAGCTCCTTTCTTTACGTCCGTGTTTTTCCTTTAAAGATGTATTGTTTCTACTACGGTTTCGCTGCACCTGCAAAAAGATGAGGTAAGATAAACGAGTACTTAATATACCGAACCCTGTTCCGGCTATGACATCCGTAAGCCAATGTCTATTAGTATATATCCTTAACAAGCCTGTTATGGAAGCTGTTACATAACCCAACCTACTTATAAATTTAAACTTATCTTTATATTCGAGCCTGAAAAACTCAGCGCTCATAAAGGCCGTAGCGGTATGACCCGAAGGGAAAGCATTAAATGACGAACCATCCGGGCGCATAATTCCAAACAAGCTTTTAAGCGACTGTACTATCAATATAGAAATCGTATAAGACAAAAGCAGAATTATCGTTTTATCTCGCAAATTATGCTTACCTCTTATTCCACAAAATCCTAGAATATATACGGCAATAACCGGAACATGCGGCAAATAATCGGCTACGGATGTTTGGCTTACTCCTATGGAAAGAATCCAATTTCGTATATTCATGTCCACATATAAATGAATGTCTTTAAAAATTACGCCAAGCAACCCTACTCCAATAAAAAGTAAAGGTACCATAAATTGTTTATAACAAACGCCTTTCATGATGCTTATCTTTCCAATCTTATGCACATATTGCATAAACGCTCGTTTGGAGGAAAAAAAATTATTAAATATCCATTTCATACAACGTATATAAAGCGAAACAATATAACACCTATTTTTATAAAAGCAAATAAATCGACATTTTGTTTAACTGATTTTTCTTTCATTTTTTACGCTTACAAATTTTCGACAAAGTTTTAGTAGGAATTTAGAAGAAAATTAAAATTTTAATTCATTGATAAATTAAAAAATATACCTTTGCTTTGAATTTATGATTTAAATGAAACATGGCAAAACGAAAAAATAAAAAACACTCCAATTTATATATTCTGGTTGTTGTGATATGTGCAATCATAATAGCTTATCTATTACCCAAAGAAGCATACAAAGATTTTCAAGAAACAATAACATCCCAGCCAGTTTCTATAAAGAGCAAAACACTCTGTCAACTAGAAATTCCTGCGCCATTAACTAACAAACCGGAAAAAATCCTTCACAGAACTGGATACACTACCTCATATAATACCCAAAATAAAATCCCTAACTGGGTAGCTTGGGAGTTAAATCCATCCAGATTAACAGAACGGGAAAGCCGAACAAACGATTTTTTGCCCGATCCGGATTTATCTGAAGAAGAGGCTGTCACCACCAATGATTACAAAGGAGCAGGAATTGATAGAGGTCACATGTGCCCTGCGGGGGACAATAAATGGAAAAAGAAAGCCATGATTGAAAGTTTTTATATGACCAATATTTGTCCCCAAAACCATAATTTAAACCGAGGAGACTGGAAAGAATTGGAAGAGATGTGTCGTGAATGGGCCCGAAAAGAGGGAAAGATTTACATTGTATGCGGCCCTATACTGTATAATAAAAAGCATAAGACAATAGGTAAACATAAAGTTGTGGTACCAGACGCCTTTTTCAAAGTTATCCTAGCCATGGGTAAATATCCTAAAGCTATCGGGTTTATTTATAAAAACTCATCCGGTAACAAACCACTGAACTTTTATGTAAATACCGTTGATGAAGTTGAACGTATGACTGGCATTGATTTCTTTCCGGCTCTTCCTGATGAGATTGAAAATGCAGTAGAAGCCTCATCCAACCTAGAAGAATGGATATAGTTCATTTTTTATTTTAAATGGAAATCATTATCTAACAAGTTCATATCAACCAATTTAGACAACATATATTGATCCATATTACGAAGCATTACATCCAATCCGTTTTTTATTTCAGACGAAATCTCATCTTGCTCCTTCATTATGTACATATATTTATAATGAAGTATAAATATAAAAAGTTCATGATCTGACATCTGGCAACCAACCAATCTGAAATAATAGTCCTTATTCTTACAAAGATATTTCTCTGAACAAATATACCTAATCACCTCCATCAACATTTTTGTTATATGAGAGAGCCGCAGCCGATGTCCATCAAAGAATAAAATATTTTCTCTATATTTTTTATACTGATTAAGGAAAAAGTATTTTTCACAATCATCATCCGTCGCATTTACCTGCAATTTATATAATATTTCCAGCACATCATTTATTAAATTCAATGGGATTTCTAAATCTTTCGCAGTTCGCTTCACTAAAGAATTTTGATCAATAATCCTTTTAGACGGATCATCCATCTTATAGACTCCATTTACAAACACAGAATACGACATTGCCAAAAGGCGCCCCTCGTCTATGCAAACGTTCATGGAAGTAACTTTATCCTTTAAAATCGCACTAATACACGTAAATTCATAAAACATATAATGAAATGCGTATTTATCACAAATACCATTACCAATACATATTGCAGAAGTATTCTCACGTAAAATACCTATTAATTGCATAAAAAAAGCCTGAGCTTTTTCTTCTGAATAACTGGCACTTTGCTTTTCATGAATTTCATCTTGCCTGCGATTGGCTAAATACTGCCAAAAGAAAGCCAAAAAAGTAAACAATGCTCCAAAACCGACGAATAATTCATTTATTCCATTTCCCTTTAACGTTTCATTGCTTCCTCCGCTAGTCTCATTTGAAAACCAACCGGATATTTTACATAAAATATGATCATACATTTTCTGCTCATACATATAATATCCGATAAAGTACAGCGATAAAAGGAATAGAAATATAATAATCCCTAATTCAATAAAAGATTTAATCCGTTTTATTTTAATCATCACTTACCTTTTTCTTTGCTTGATAATAAGACGTTATATATTCCGCAGTCGTAGCTAATTTAGAAATATTCTTATCATAACGTTCCCATATTAAACGACATGTTTTTTGCAATGTTGTAGAAGCCTGAGTAACTTTCCCACGCATAAAAGGATCACAAGACAAATAATTATACAATATTTCTACAATAAATGTAGGCGACCGCTTTACTAATTTTGCCAAGGCAACAACTTCCGGCACCTTAGGAGCCATTGTATTCGGAACCAAATGAAAATATAAATAAAGAGTCAAAGTATACACTCTGATATCCGAAAGAATAGCTTTCGCGTCCCTATTCAATTTTTTCGGATCTAAAAAGTATTCATTCCAAAAAGGTTGGAACGGATCATTCTCATCCTCTATCTCGTCATAAAAGAGTAAAGGAATAGTAGGATACCATCTAAGAAAATCATACATTTTCCGATATACAGCATTCGGAGTACGTCCAATAGTATTCGCCAAATCAAAAATTTGAGGAGAATCCTTTTTCTTCATCCCCGCCGGCTTCTTAAAATAGAGATCTAATACAAGAATAGATTCCTCTTTCGTCCATTTAAATGCTTTCATAGATTGCCTCCTTAGTGTGTTTTTCTATCAGGCAAATATAATATTTACTTCCTAATTTTCAAGAAATACATACAATTATTTTCTGTTATACACATAAAAATAATAAAAATATTGGAGAAGATGTAATTGTGAAAGAAATAATACTTAAAGATCGATTTAGCAGAATAGTTATTTTTTATCTTTGCAAAAATCTAGGGGAAAAATCACAATGAAAAAGAAAAAGTTATTACTGATTGTATTAGTTTCCGTTCTTATTTTTGGAAGCATCTGTGGAGGAATTATATATTATTATCTATTTAATCCAATAATAGAATCGAATCGGACAGCTTATATCTATATTGATAAGAAAGATACGGAAGAAAGTATAATTCAGAAAATACAAAAAGAAGGTAAGACAACTAAACTTGAAGGTTTCAAATGGCTATGTGCGTATTATGGTTACGGAGAAAATATAAAAACTGGTCGATATGCACTCCATAAAGGAGACAATACAATCCAACTATACCGTCGTTTATCCAGAGGACAACAAACTCCTGTTAATTTAGTTATCCCAAGTGTACGTACATTAGATAAACTCATTCAAAGCATATCCAAACAATTAATGCTTGATTCCATCGATATTGCAGTTCCGTTAACCGATTCTATCTTTTGCGAACAACTAGGATATAACCGTCGCAATATAGCCTGCCTGTTTATTCCTAATACCTACCAAGTTTATTGGAATATTAGCCCAGAGAGCTTTTTTAAACGCATTCAAAAAGAGAACCGAAATTTTTGGAATGAAGAACGAACAGCACAAGCTAAAAGAATAGGTTTAACACCTGAAGAAATCGTAACGCTTGCTTCGATAGTAGAAGAAGAAACGAGTATCAATCAAGAAAAGCCAATTATAGCAGGACTCTATATAAACCGTTTACACAAAGGGATGTTACTGCAAGCAGACCCTACAGTAAAATTTGCCATGCAAGATTTTACTCTAAAGCGTATATTAAATAAACACCTGACAATAGATTCACCATATAATACCTACAAGTATGCAGGATTGCCGCCCGGCCCAATTCGAATTCCTTCCATTGTCGGGATAGAAAGCGTACTCTATTATACACAACATAATTACTTGTATATGTGCGCTAAAGAAGACTTTTCAGGCACTCATAATTTTGCATCCAGCTTAACACAGCACAACATCAATGCTCAACGTTATCAAAGAGAATTAAACAGAAGAAATATCAGATAACAAACAAAAAGGAAATCTTTCGATTTCCTTTTTATTTATATAAAAGCCGCACCGGTGATGCGATGAAACTCCGAGTAATAAGATTTGAGTGCTCACCTCCTTTGTAATCCACCGGCATAAAGCTACCCGAAGGCGTGGCCCGCCATTGGAGATTGAAGCGTATCTCGGTATTTCGATTGATTTGATGAGTTTCCCAATCTAACCAATGCGGCTTCATCTTTTTCTATGTACAAATGTATATGATCTTATTGAAATAAACAAGCCTTTTTGGAAAAAAAATCAACTTTAACACTCTCGAGTAGTTAGTAAAAGTAACAAAGTGCTACCTTTATAAGGAATAAAAAAGGTCATAACAACAAATTCCCGGAATCAAAAGTATTCTGTAGCACTCTTTTAAAAAACAAGGGAAGCTACCCTAACGGTAACCTCCCTCGTAAACCTTTTATGTGTTTGTAACTTAAGCGTTCTTTGCTTTTGCAACAACCGCTTTAAATGCTTCAGGATGATTCATTGCTAAATCAGCCAAAACTTTACGGTTAATTTCAATACCGGCTTTGTGCAATGCACCCATCAATTTAGAATAAGACATACCTTCTAAACGAGCTGCAGCATTAATACGCTGAATCCATAACGCACGGAAGTTACGTTTCTTATTTTTACGATCACGGTATGCATAAGTCAAACCTTTCTCCCATGTATTTTTTGCTACTGTCCAAACATTTTTTCTTGCACCAAAATAACCTCTGGTAAGACCTAAAATTTTCTTTCTTTTTGCTCTTGAAGCAACATGATTTACTGATCTTGGCATAGTTTTAATTGTTTTTTTGAATGTTAGCGCCGATATTTCACATAACGAACTTTGAGCTAAGACATTCGGTTAATACATTAATAAATACGTTTACGCTTTCTTTTAGATTACTTCATTGCTAAAAGTTCTTTCACTTGAGCCAAATTAGCTTCGTGAACTAAACCTGAATGTACCAAGTTTCTTTTTTGCTTTTTAGTTTTCTTAGTCAAGATATGACTATGAAAAGCGTGTTTTCTTTTGATTTTTCCTGATCCGGTAAGAACGAATCTTTTTTTAGAACCGGAGTTAGTTTTAATCTTTGGCATTTTACTAAATTTTAAATTATTAATAATGTGGTAACGCACTACACCATGCGGCACTACGCACTTTCTTTATTCTTTGTCTTCTGTCTTCGGAGCCGGCTTAATAACCGGTTTGGGCGATGCACCTTTCTTCGGCGACAAGAAAATCGTCATACGTTTTCCTTCTAATACAGGCATCTGCTCTACTTTTGCATATTCTTCCAAATCGTTGGCAAAACGAAGTAACAAAACTTCACCCTGTTCTTTAAACAAAATAGAACGTCCTTTAAAAAACACGTAAGCTTTCACCTTATCACCATCTTGTAAAAATCCAATGGCATGTTTCAACTTAAAGTTATAATCATGATCATCGGTCTGCGGTCCAAAACGGATCTCTTTTACGTTCACTTTAACCTGTTTCGCTTTTTGCTCCTTTTGACGTTTTTTTAATTGATAAAGAAATTTGGAATAATCAATCAAACGACAAACAGGTGGAACTGCATTGGGTGAAATCTCAACTAAATCGCATTCATGCTCTTCTGCCATACGCAATGCTTGAGCTATGGGATATACCGCCGATTCAATATCATCGCCCACAATACGGACTTCTTTGGCACGAATCTGTTCATTGATTCTATGTTGCCCTTTTAAACTGTCATTCTTCATTAAAAACTATTAGTTCCGATCTGTTTTTTATTTAATTATTAAAATCTTTATCTTAAACGTAAAAGTAATACAAATGGTTTTCATGTCCCATTACTTTTACAAGCGGCTGCAAAGTTAGAATTTATTTATCATATTTTGAACTTCTTCGTTCAAAATCTTTGCAAATTCTTCAAATTTCATACTTCCTTGATCGCCTTTACCCTGTTTTCTTACGGAAACTTCCCCATTTTCAGCTTCCTTCTCTCCCACAATTAACATATATGGTATATGTTTCATTTCATTATCGCGGATTTTACGACCAATCTTTTCATTACGATCATCCACTAAAGCACGAATATCGTTCATATCCAGATACTCTTTTACTTTCATAGCATAATCATTAAACTTCTCAGAAATAGGAAGAATTGCCACTTGATCCGGAGTTAACCATAACGGGAACTTACCACCTGTATGCTCTATCAACACGGCAACAAAACGTTCCATAGAACCGAACGGTGCACGGTGAATCATCACCGGACGATGTTTTTGGTTATCGGTACCCATGTATTCCAACTGGAAACGCTCCGGCAGATTATAATCCACCTGAATGGTACCTAACTGCCAACGACGACCTAAAGCATCTTTCACCATAAAGTCGAGTTTTGGACCGTAAAACGCAGCCTCACCATATTCTACCTTAGCTTTTAATCCTTTTTCTTCGCAAGCTTCCACAATCGCTTTTTCAGCTTTTTCCCACACGTCATCGCCACCTACATATTTTTCCGTATCATTTTTATCACGTAATGATATCTGTGCTTCATAATTATCGAAATCAAGCGCTTTGAAAATAATCTGAATAATATCCATTACCTTCAAGAACTCTTCTTTTACTTGATCGGGACGACAGAAAATATGGGCATCATCCTGCGTAAAACTTCTTACACGAGTCAGACCATGTAGTTCTCCACTTTGTTCGTAACGATAAACCGTACCAAATTCAGCATAGCGCAACGGCAAATCCTTATATGAACGAGGAGAATTCTTGTAAATCATGCAATGGTGAGGACAATTCATTGGTTTCAACAAATATACCTCTCCTTCTTCCGGAGTAGTGATAGGCTGGAAACTATCTTTTCCGTAATGATCCCAATGACCGGAAGTTACATATAGTTGTTTATTTCCAATATGAGGAGTCATTACCTGCATATAACCGAAACGCTTCTGTATTTTTTTCAGAAAGTCTTCCAAACGAAGTCTCAATGCAGTTCCTTTCGGTAACCACATAGGCAAACCTTTTCCAACCATCTCAGAGAACATAAAGAGTTCCATCTCCTTTCCAATCTTACGATGATCGCGTTTTTTAGCTTCTTCTACCAAAACCAAATATTCATCCAACAATTTCTTTTTGGGAAAGGTTATACCATAAATACGAGTGAGCTGTTTACGGTCTTCATGACCTCTCCAATACGCACCGGCTACAGATGTCAGTTTAATAGCCTTAATAGGAGCCGTAGACATTAAATGCGGGCCACGACAAAGATCCGTGAAATCACCTTGTGTATAAGTCGTTATGTGGCCATCCTCCAATTCTGATATCAGTTCACATTTATAGGTTTCACCTCTTTCGCCAAACATCTTCAGCGCATCGGCTTTTGCTATATCTCTACGTACCAAAGTTTCTTTCTTTGCTGCAAGCTCAATCATTTTAGCTTCAATAACAGGTAAATCAGATTCCTTAATTGTCGCTTCCCCCGGATCAACATCATAATAGAAACCATTCTCGATAGCCGGTCCGATACCAAACTGAATCCCAGGATATAATTCCTGCAAAGCCTCTGCCAATAAGTGAGCACTCGTATGCCAAAAGGCATGTTTTCCTTGCTCATCTTCCCATTTATATAACACTATAGAAGCATCTTCAAGGATAGGACGCGACAAATCATAAGTTTCTCCATTTATTCCACAAGCCAACACTTCTTGCGCCAAACGGGAACTGATACTTTCTGCTATTTGCAGACCATTTACTCCTTCGTTATATTCACGAACGGAGCCATCTGGAAATGTTATCTTTATCATAATAATCTGAATTTTCTTCTTTTGAATCGCAAAAATAACGAAATCTTTTTGAGTAGAAGCGGTTTTAGCTAAAAAAATGTTATTATTTCACGTCTGAAAAACGTTTGATAATATTATAAGCTGAAAAGAGCCCTAATTCGCCAGCCTTACTTAAATCGGCAATACCTTGTTTATTATTTCCTAAAAAGATAAGGGTCAATCCCCTATTGTAATAAGCTTCGGCAAAATTAGGATTTAATGAAAGTGCTTTATCATAATCGGCTATAGCGGCATGATAATCACTCAATTGCGAATAAATATTACCTCTATTATAATAAGCGAATGCAAAATCCGGAGCTAATTCAATTACCTTATTTAAATCGTTCTTTACCATTTCATAATCCACAGCTTTTACTTCATCGGAAAGAACAACCGTTGCGCCTGCTTCCCTGCTCATACGAGCCTCGTTCTTTTTATACTCCAACTGCTTATATCTCACTAAAGCACGATTGAAATAAGCCGGGAAGAAAAGGTCATCCGCCAAAATCGCCCGAGTAAAATCTTCCACAGCGCTAGGAAAATCTTGCGTCAAGTAAAAATCCATTCCACGCAGAAAACGCAGCTTGGCATTATCCGGTTCTTTAGTAAGAAGCAATGTATACTCATCCACCGAAGCGAAATGTTCCGAAACTTGCTTTTCTGTAAGAGGAGCCTCCCTATTGGTTATAATCAAACGATTATGAAATAAAGAATCATGGTTCAAATCATCTATGCCACGATAATAATTAATGGTGCGTTTCACATCACTCGTTTTTTCGTAATATGTCAACGCATACATCGGTTGAAGTTCAACTTTTACATTACGGTCTTGTACCTTTCCGCGATATTCGCTCTTATACCGTTGCTCGTCATTTGCATTATCAGCTACTACTATTTTCCGGTAGTTATTCATGTTTTTATCTGATTTCTTACGTGTCTTATCACCGGAAGTATCTGCTGTTTTTTTATTATTCACTCCATTCTGACGGTCTATCTGAGCCTGTAACAATTTAAATTCATCTGCATCTGCTCCTTTTACGTCTCCGATTTTACGACGGGCTGCTGCACGATAATGATACCCGGTTAAAAAGTTCGGATACTCATCAATCACAGTTGAGAAATCTTTGATAGCCCCCTTATAATCGCCAGTTTGATCCAAAAGTACCCCCCGATTAAAGATAGCCATCATATTATCGGGTTCCATTTCGATAACAAAGTTAAAATCTTCAATAGCTCTGTTATCATCCCCGACTTGCGCACGCAATAAGCCTCGATTGTAGTGTCCCAAAAAATTAGAAGGATCTATTTCCAAAGCCAAGTCATAATCACTCATTGCCCCCCGCAAATTATTTTGATGATATCGCGCCAATGCACGATTTATATAATTATTAGCATTTTTGGAAGCTAAATGAATAGCTTTATTCAAATCGGTTTCCGCATCTTTGTATTTGGATTGTTGTAGATGCAAAATAGCCTTTGCCGACCAAACATCGCCGTCATAAGGGTCTATTTCCAAAGCCTTGTCTATATTCCGTTCGGCCCGTAATGTATCTTTTTGTCTCAAAGAGACATCAGCACTCATCAAATAGGCAGCCGTATGTCTGGGCGCGAGATTCTTCAATTTCTCCAGATCTTCTTGTGCACTGTCATAATCCTCTTTATGCATTTTACATAAAGCCATATTATGCCACAACCCGACATTTTCCGGTTCATATTCCAATGCTTTTTCATAATCGGAAATTGCTCCGTCATAATTTTGTTGGCGAATACGTGCCAAGCCTCTCACCTGATAACAAGCAACCACAAAAGGATTTCGATTAATAGCCTCCGTACAATCGTGTTCGGAACCTTGAAAATCATCTAAGTTTAATTTGGCAATCCCTCTAAAAAAATAAGGTTCGTATAAATAAGGTTTTGCACTGATTACTTGATTAAAATATTGTATAGACAACACATAGTCCTCAAAATATAACGCATTACGAGCAATGGTCATTACCCTATCCGTATTGATTTGGGCAAACGCCATCACAGGAAAAAACAATAATATAAAGAGAACTTTGCGTATCATTTTTTAGCTATATTATTATTTGCCGACTGCTTTTACTTTATAAGAACAACGAGCTTTTCCTTTCAGCAAACCGTTTAATTTTCCTTTAATCATTTGTTTTCGTAAAGAAGATAAATGGTCAATAAACATAGTTCCTTCCAAATGATCAAATTCATGTTGCATTACGCGAGCCAAATAACCCGTTACCCATCCATCATGCTCTTGCATATTTTCATCCAGATAGGTCACATGTATCCGATCTTTACGCTTTACCGATTCATGAATTCCCGGAAGACTTAAGCAGCCTTCTTCCATGGAAACCTCTTCACCATCTGTTTCTAATATATGAGGATTAATATATGCATGCAAAAAGCCTTTAAATTCGGGATAATCATCCGACAACACATCTAAATCGATAGTTACCACCCGAATAGGCAAGCCAACTTGGGGTGCAGCCAAACCAACGCCATCAGCATGTTGCATGGTTTCAAACATATTCTGAATTAAGTCCTTCAAACCGGGATAATCGGGAGTAATATCCTCCGCTACTTTCCTTAATACGGGTTGTCCGTAAGTGTAAATAGGTAAAATCATTGTTATTAACTAGTTTCTTTTTGATTCCAAATAGGATTGTAATATAATGGTTGCACTAATTTCATCCACAAGTGCTTTATTTTGTCGAGCTTTCTTTTTTAATCCTCCATCAATCATAGCCTGATGTGCCAAAACAGACGTGAACCTTTCATCCACATATTCAATAGGGAGGTCAGGCAACGCTTTCTTAAGCCGTCTAACAAAGGGCTCGATGTTCTTCATATTCTCCGAATATTCATTGTTCATCTGTTTGGGAAGGCCTATAATAATTCGTTCCACCGGTTCTTTACGCACATAATCCATTATAAAATCAAACAGTTCGTGAGTTGCCACCGTTGTTAGCCCGTTCGCAATAAGTTGTAACGTATCACTCACGGCTATGCCGGAACGTTTTTTTCCATAATCGATAGATACTATTCTGCTCATAATTGTTTGCAAAAATAACGATTTATGCGAAAAGAGGTAAGAAATAAAAGACAAAAAAGGTGTAATAAACCAAAAAGAAAAGAAGGCTACATCAAAAGAACATTCAACCTCCGCATTTTTCCATACCGTACAACATGAATGGACGTACTCGGATCTGCACTTTTGATACAGTCTTCTTCCCGAATCTTTATCTCTTAAACTCGAATATTCTCAAATTAATAAACACGATAGAGTAACCATGCTCCCTGGAAGTCCGAACGAGATGGATATTTAGCCTTAAATTCATCTCTTGCTTGGGCTGCAGTCGCCTTATCATCATAAGTAGCTACCACCACGCGATACATTTGCCTTTCAGGATTATAAACAATCTGAGAATTATATCCTTCTTTATCCAAATAATCTTTTAAGCCTTCAGCATTCGCCTTCACACCGAAGCTACCACAAACAACACTATAATTCTTTATGCCTTCTCCACTAACCATTGAGACTTTTTCTTCACGAACCGTAGCATTCGACACAACGGGCTGTTGTTGCGGAGCAGAAACAACCGGGGCACTCACAACCGGAGCAACTTCTACAGCTTCGTTTACCTGAGGTTGTGCCAATTCTTGTTGTTTAGCCTTCTCATAAGCTTTTTTATAAGCACTTTCACTTGATTTACAAGATACTACCATCATTGCCAAACACAAGCCGGCACTTAACATCAAATACTTTTTCATCTTATTATTCTGTTTTAAATTAATACACATTACCATTAATCATTTAAACTAAACAGCGCATTTCTTTAATGAACATGTAGAAAAACGAATCAATCCTTCAAAAAGATATCCACCTTCTTCCACTCATATAGCATATATACCAATAAAATCCGTATGATTTGCTACATAGGTTCTTCGTATATAAACGTATCAGCAAACATACTTAGCCTATTCTTTAAATAAAATTACAGCAAAAATAGTACTATTTTCATTCACTCAAGGAGAAAAGAGCAAAAAAAATATTAATCACCTGTAAAATGTACATAATTCAAAAAAATAATTGAGCTTTCATAGAACCCAATCCAAATAAATATGTTATTTTTGTTAGTGAACATTAAAATAAATAAGTATGAAAGGTTTAAGTTTATTTGCAGCATTTCTGGGCGGCGCAGCCGTAGGTGCCGCATGTGGCATTTTGTTTGCTCCGGACAAAGGAGAAGATACCCGTTCTAAAATTGCAGAAGCACTTCGCAAAAGAGGTATCAAACTAAGTCATCATGAATTAAATGATTTAGTAAATGAAATTGCAGCGGAAGTCAAATCGGAAACCCATCCGGAATAATACAGCTCCCCCATCTTTGTTATATTTTAATTCAATAATTCATATTATTTAGTTAACTATATAATAAAGATGGGTTTCTGTTTTTCCTATTTTTTTACCATTAAAATAATTAATTATGTTTGCCAACGAAAAAAGTATTGAAAGTCTGGAGCAATTATATTTCGAACTGAAGAAATATATAAATTTGCAAAAGGAATACGTTCAACTGGAAATGGTTGAGAAACTGACTCTCCTGTTATCAGGATTAATATTAACCCTTGTGCTCATTACATTGGGAATGATCGCATTGTTCTATTTATCATTCACTTTAGCATATATTCTTGCTTCACTTGTGGGTGGACTAACAATCAGCTACGCCATCATCACTCTGTTTATTCTTCTGCTTCTGGCCTGTGTATACCTTTTCAGAAAACAGTTGATTGTCAAACCGCTTGTACGGTTTTTAACTAAACTATTTATGAATCATCACTCAAAAAAATGAATATGGAAACAACAAGACAAGAAGTTTCGTTAGAGGAAGTAACTCAACGAAAAGAAGAATTACTGAATGAAATCAGGACACAAAAAGAAGTGATAAGAACCAGAACATCTGATTTGTTTGCTCCGGTGAGACCCGCTAGCAGAGCAGGCAATATTATGCATTCTATCAATTCCAGTATTGCCGTCATCGATGGAATAATAATAGGAATGAAAGTGATTAAACGAATCAGAAGGACTTTTCATAAGTAAACCTGGCCCTAAAAATCCTTTATCTGATATCACTTTACTAAAAGTCGTTGTACCAGTACTGCGTCTTGATAATTATATTCACCTCTGAGCCAGTGTTTCAACACGCCACACTCGATAAAGCCACATGCCTTAAATAAATTCCTGCTAGCCGTATTGTCAAAAGCGATATAGGCGTAAAGCTGATGTATATGAAGATAACGGGAACAATATTTTATTAACAATTCGAGTGCTTGACGAGCTACTCCCTGTTCCCGGTATGCTTCATCTACAATTATACCTACTTCGGCACGATTATGTAACGGATTATAATCTGTCAGATCGACCATTCCTAACGGATGATGATCCTCTTTACGTTCTATCACCAAACGAAGTTGTTTATCCATATATACATCATTGTGCATTGTTTCAATATATTGTTTCAACACATAACGTGAATAGGGCACCGTAGTGTTACTTATGCTCCATAGTTCCGGCATATTCTCAATCCGATACATCAGTTCCAAATCTTGCGGTTCCGGCGCACGCAGAATAATGTCTTCATTGTTCAGATAAATATTTCTCATCATACTTCGGTTACATTCAATTCATTCATCATGCGTTTTACTCCGGGCCAACAAAAAAATGAAGCCGTTAATCCCATTAAAGCACACAAACCGCCTATACTGTTTAAGGTCAAATAATAGATGATCAAGTTAGCCAGCACAGCTATAGCAAGCATCAACAAACGAATTTCACTCCAACGTCCATACGACTTTAAAGCTTTCAACAAAGGGAATTGCCGGATACGCTTCACTAAAGCCAGATTAAACAACTTCAATGATAAGGGTATAAATACTATCGTCAGAAGAATGCCCGAAGTCTCTAAAAAATACTCCATTCTTACATTCCCTGCATATAGGCCGTCTGTTAGAATCCCCGACTCAAAGCAAATTGTCAATCCGACAGCTACTATCCAAAACAGGGCATATTCAATACGCTGACGTCTGATAAGTTTTTTGATTTCTTCCATATTCCTTTTCAATTAATACCGGTAAAAGGCATCCTATTAACGATAGAGCGTCCTAAAGTAACTTCATCTGTATATTCCAGTTCGTCACCAATAGAGATTCCACGTGCAATAACGCTCAACTTGACATCAAATCCGGATAACTTACGGGAAATGAAAAAGTTTGTCGTATCTCCTTCCATTGTAGGACTTAAGGCGAAAATGATTTCCTTTATACCGCCTTCTTCTACTCTCTTTACCAAAGTATCGATTTGTAAATCGCTCGGGCCAATTCCATCCACCGGAGAGATCACTCCCCCTAATACATGATATAAGCCTTTGAATTGCTGAGTATTTTCTATCGCCATCACATCCTGAATATTTTCCACTACACAGACTACCGACGCTTCACGCAAAGGATTTGCACAGATGCCGCACAAGTCCGTATCGGAAATATTATGACACTTCTTGCAATACTTTATTTCATGCTTCAGCGTTACCAGAGCATTACTGAATGCTTCCACCATAGATGTATCCTGCCTAAGCAGATGCAACACCAGTCTCATAGCCGTTTTTCGTCCAATTCCGGGAAGCTTGGCAAATTCGTTAACTGCTTTTTCTAATAATACAGAAGAATATTGTTGAGCCACTTTTCTAATCTTTTTTCTTTTTCTTGGCGCAAAGATAACAGAAGAATAGAGAATTTGCCCTATCTTTGTCCACAAAAAAACACAATGAACGGCATATATATCCTACTAACCATATTTATATATTTCGGACTATTATTGCTTATTTCCCGTTTTACTAGCAAACGTACAGCCAACAATGACGCTTTTTTCCGTGGAAACCGCCAATCTCCGTGGTATATAGTTTCATTCGGCATGATCGGAGCCTCTCTCTCAGGGGTTACTTTTGTTTCTGTCCCGGGGATGGTAAAAAGCATTGATATGACTTATATGCAAACAGTCTTTGGTTTTTCCGTAGGATATTTAGTAATTGCCCACATATTGTTGCCCCTTTATTACAAATTAAACCTTACTTCTATTTACACCTATTTAGGTGACCGGATTGGAAATTACTCTTATAAAACAGGAGCATCATTCTTTCTCCTTTCCAAAATGACTGGAGCTGCAGCCCGCCTCTATTTAGTTTGCCTTATTCTGCAAAATTTCGTGTTCGGACCAATGCATATTCCCTTCTTTATCACGGTTATAACTCTAGTGCTTCTTATATGGCTTTATACCCGGCGAAGCGGAATCCGTACCATCGTGTGGACAGATAGTTTACAGACCTTTTGCCTGATAGCGACATTAGGACTTATTCTATACGATGTATGTGCCAAGATGAACCTCGATTTTAGCGGATGGCTACAAACGATTCATTCGAATGAACACAGTCGTATTTTTGTTTTCGATGACTGGCAATCCAAACAGAATTTCTTTAAACAATTCTTCAGTGGTATTTTCATAACTATTGTCATGACCGGACTCGATCAAGATATGATGCAAAAGAATTTATCGTGCCGTAACTTGAAAGAAGCTCAAAAGAATATGTACTGTTACGGTTTTTCTTTCATTCCCGTTAATTATCTGTTTCTCTCATTGGGAATCCTGTTATTATTGCTGGCGCCACAAATGGGTTTACAGATACCGACCGCAGGAGATGACCTATTACCCATGTTTGCCGCCAACGGCTTTTTAGGATTTCCCGCATTGATATGTTTTACCATAGGAATCATTGCCGCCGCCTTTTCCAGCGCAGACTCTGCTCTCACAGCCCTTACCACCAGTTTCTGTGTAGACATTCTGAATGTAAAAAAGTTTTCTGAGAAAAAAGCTATTAAGAAAAGGAAACAGGTCCACTTCGGCATATCCATAATCTTTATCCTGTTTATTTTGTTATTCAAAGCGGCGAATGATAAAAGCGTTATCGATGCTATCTACATTATAGCCTCCTATACATACGGACCGTTACTCGGACTTTTTACTTTCGGGCTCTTTACTAAAATGATTCCACGAGATCGTTTTGTCCCGTATGTAGCCCTAGCATCTCCCTTGATTTGTTATGCTACGGATTATTTTACATTTCGTTACACAGGGTACAAATTCGGATATGAAATGCTCATATTCAACGGATTATTGACCTTTATCGGTCTTTCTCTATTATCAATTCATAAAAAACAAAAAATATGGAAATAACCAGCGCAGATTTCATTATCAGCAACACCCAAGTAAGCAAATGTCCGCAAGACGGTTTGCCTGAATATGCTTTTATCGGTCGTTCCAACGTAGGTAAGTCGAGTCTTATCAACATGCTTACCAAACGTCCGAAACTGGCTATGACCTCTTCCACTCCCGGAAAAACGTTGCTTATCAACCATTTCTTAATTAATAAACAATGGTATTTGGTCGATTTGCCCGGTTACGGATATGCCCAACGAGGGAAAAAACAACAGGAAAAGATCACAAAAATCATTGAAGATTATATATTGGAGCGTGGGCAGATGACTAATTTGTTTGTATTAATCGATGTTCGTCTTGAGCCGCAAAAGATCGATCTCGAATTCATTGAATGGTTGGGTGAAAACGGTATTCCCTTCGCTATCATATTCACCAAAGCCGACAAACTCACTACTAACAAAATGCGTGACAATGTAAACCTTTATATCAAGAAGTTGCAGGAAGAATGGGAAGAGCTTCCTCCCTACTTTATTTCTTCATCCGAGAAGAAAATCGGACGTAACGAGATATTGGATTATATCGACAGCGTTAATTCATCACTGAAAAAATAAACCGACTCAAGCCGGTAAAGCAGAAAAGAAAGCATATCTTTTGCTTTCTTTTCTTGTTCATCTTTTTTCTCCATTGGTTGGATATCAGGACGGAAAAGCACTTTGCTGAATTAGCAGACAACTCTCACAAGTAAACAAAAGCCCTATATTTAAAACAATATGTCGAATAAGGTGTTAGAGCATTGGTTTTCAATAGCCCTGTCCCTTATTCTATATAAACTCTTTTGTTTTTTATAAATTTCTCATAGAAGCTAATCATCACCCGTACAAACTCTTCCGGCAGACGTTTCTGTGCCTCCCTCCTTATAGACGGAGGTATCTCACCATAATAAGCCTCGGCAATGCCTCCTGTAATAGCTCCCATTGTATCGGCATCCCCTCCCAACGAGACAGCCAAACGGATAGCATTCTCATAATCCGAACTATCAAGAAAAGCAATAATCGATTCCGGGACCGTACCCTGACAACTTTCATTAAACCCATAAGTGAGACGGATTTCATCACAAGTCCGATGCAAATCATAACCGAACATGCCCTCTGCATATTCTTTTATCTCTTCTTTGGAACACCCTGTGCGCGCCCAATAAATGCAAGCTGCCGTAGCTTGTGCCCCTTTTATCCCTTCCGGATGATTATGTGTCACCTCCGCACTCTGTTGGGCCGCAACCAAAGTATCTTCCAAGGTATCAAAAGCCCAGCCTACAGCACTTACCCGCATAGCCGAACCGTTTCCCCAACTATGATACGGTTGTGGTCGGTCACTATTCAACCATTTTCTGAAACCTCGGCCATAACCGGCATACGGATATTTTCTCCCATAGTCCTGCATTCTATCCACTAAACTACCTCCGGAAAGCAACCAGTCGGCAACCGCTACTGTCATCACCGTATCATCCGTAAAGTGCGACTCCTTTCCGAACAAAGTAAATTCCACCGATTTTACAGGATTAAATTCATACACCGAACCAATTATATCTCCGGCTATGGCTCCCAACCCCACAGGAATGGAAAGCTCCTTATTCACTAATTCCAGTGTTTTCTCATCCAGTTTATTCCCATAATATTTCTCAATAACCATAGCGAACAAATCATCCGTTGAAACCTCGCAGAAAAGCGTCATACACGAACGCACCTTCATAGCATCTAATCCCCCAAACACCTCTTCGGCCGTTTTTCCTGAAAGATGAAGAAAAGCCAACGTTATCTCCCTAAGCCTTGCTCCCAAAACAGGATGTTCAAGATAAGCTTTCGCCTCATCCAAGCCATGAATTCCATAATATTGCGCATTATAACTCATCCCCAACCCTTCCAGTTGAGGAAATATATACCAAATCCAATGAGACTGTTTACGCCCTCGCCGTACTTCAGCCAAAGCCCGTTCATATACACCCTGTTGTGCTTCGATAAATCGTTGCAAATTATTTATATGTCTATTCATTCGTTTCTTATTTATCCAAAATCTTTAGGAAATATGTTTCTATAGCCATTGAAACCTTTACAAGTAAACTTAACACAGCCTTATAAAGTTCACTATTCCCAATATAAGGGGAATTTACAAAATAACAAAATACTTTCCACCTAGGCAAATATAAAAATCATCCTCCTTAACAAATATGATATCTTTATTTTCGACAACAATACGGCGTCCCGCATAAAACACATTTACTCTATAAATATTCTTGCATACATTCCGCATCGCTCGAGGAAGATATTCGAAGAAGTATTCCATTCTTCCATACAAACTATTGTTTTCTCCCAATAAATGTAGTATCTTTGTATAGAGATATTAAACGTACCACGTACGAGAAATATACATCTCCCGAACGAAATAGATACATTCCTCGTTCGGGAGATATATTTCCCTCGACTGAGAGATACTTAATTTTTCCTTGAATAGTGTTTAATTGTACTTATCAAGAAGGTTAGTTTATTAAGAACAAACAATAAAATAGATGGCTAAATTTGATTTCTTTACAACTCCGGACCCGGAGAAAAAAGGGCGGAAAAAATTCATTGCAAAGGTTGTGAGCAACGGCGAGATGGACATAGAAGAGATAGCAAGGCTAGCAGCTCATTATACACGGGCAAACCGAGGTGTTATCCTGATGGCTTGGGATACCATCTTAGAGCGGATTCTGGAAGCGTTGAAAGAAGGAAAGCGAGTACACCTCGACGGATTGGGGTATCTTACGATTACCGCCACTTCCCAACTGATGGACAAGCCTGACGAGATTCGTGCGGAATCCGTACATTACAAAGGAGTTCATTTCCGGGCGGATAAGAGTTGTAATCGTTCGTTACGTACCACTCGCTTCGAACGGACGCATGCAAGGCATTCTGTAAAAACGGATAGCAGTAAGGTGGTTGATTTCTTAAGAACGCATTTCCAAACGAATGAGTACATTACACGCAAAGAATTGGTATATGCCTGCACATTATCTCCCACATCGGCCAACCGGATATTGAAACAGTTGGTGGAAGAGGATTTTCTAAAACATCCGGGAGCAAGGAACTCGGCTTTCTATTTCCGAGGAGAAAAACTAAAAGCCGAACAAGCGTCTTTATTGTGAAAAAGAGATGACTTTCAGAAGCAACACTCTACACTTCAATAATTTATTTATAAAGTCCTTCCGGAGAAAGTGATAAAGAAAAAGGAAACATAACATATAGCCCTTAAAAAGATTTTTATCTAATTATAACAAAAACAAAGTTCATTCATAGTATTCCAATTATTGCCGTTCTCAAATAAATGCCATACTTTTGTAACAGGAAACAAAACTGATAAATATAAGATTCATGTTTTCAGACAAAAAGAATATACTTCAATTGGCTGCGTTGTTGAAAGCGCATGGGGTGCGGAAAATCGTCCTTTGCCCCGGAAGCCGTAATACGGCTATCGTCCAGACCTTGGCAAACATCGAAGACTTCACTTGCTATGCCGTAGCGGACGAACGCAGCGCGGGCTTTTTCGCTTTAGGTCTATCGTTACAAGGTGGAGGACCCGCAGCAGTCTGTTGCACGGCGGGATCGGCTTTGCTGAACTTATATCCGGCTGTAGCGGAGGCTTTCTACCAGCAGATATCGCTAGTTGTGATTTCCGCCGATTATCCTGTTGCATGGATCGGACAAACAGACAGTCCGACAATACCCCAACCGAATGTATTCGGTTCGTTGGTAAAGATGTCGGTCAACTTACCGGAAATCGGTACGGAAGAGGACGAGTGGTATTGTAATCGTCTGATTAACGAAGCGATATTGGAAATGACCCATCGCGGAAAGGGACCCGTACACATCAATGTTCCCCTTTCCGAACCTATTTATCGCTTCACCGCCAAGGCATTGCCCGAAGCGCGCGTGATTACCCGTTACCAGGGATTAAGCCTCTACGACCGCAATTACAAAGAGGAATTGATTGCCCGCCTTAACCGGTACAATAAACGCATGATTGTGGTGGGACAGATGAATCTGATTTACCTGTTCGAGAAAAAATACGAAAAAGCGCTTTACAAAAACTTTGTATGGCTCACAGAACACTTAAGCAACCGCACGATACCGGGGATTCCCGTCAAGAACTTCGATACGGCCATCTATACAATGGATGCCGACCGACAAAGCATGATGGCACCGGACTTACTAATTACTTACGGCGGACAAGTGGTGTCGAAACAACTGAAGAAATACTTACGCAAGCACCCGCCACGCGAGCATTGGCATGTGGCAGCAGATGGAAAGATTGCCGATCCGTATGGTTGCCTGACAACTATCATCGAAATGGATCCGTTTGAGTTTCTGGAGAAGATTGCTTTTATGATGGAACCTAAACCGACCAACTATCCGCTGATGTGGGAAAATTATTGCCGGACAATAGCCGAACCAGAGTTGCCTTATTCGCAAATAGCGGTTACCGGAAAGTTGATCCATTCCTTGCCTACCCCCTGTGCACTACATTTGGCCAACGGTTCCACCGTCCGCTATGCACAAATGTTCTCCGTAGCTCCCGATGTGGAAGTTTGCAGCAACATGGGCCTGGGAGGGATCGAAGGTTCGCTGTCCACCGCCATAGGTTATGCTGCGGCTTCGGATAAACTGAACTTTGTTGTTATAGGAGACTTAAGTTTTTTCCACGACATGAACGCTCTGTGGAACCAACATTTCGGTGTCAATATACGTATACTTTTACTAAATAACGAAGGTGCTGAGGCTTTTCATACCTTACCTGGTATGGACAAATCGAGCAGGTCGCGTCCGTTCGTCACCGCAGAACATCATACTTCGGCACAAGGATGGGCGGAGGAACGTGGTTTCTCTTACACAAAAGTAACCGATGAAGAGGAACTGAACGAGGCCATGCAACGGTTCACTACTCCCGAAGCACAAGAAAAACCATTGTTTCTGGAAGTCTTTACTGATAGGGAAACAGATACCACAATGCTCCGAAAGTATTATCATCAACTGAAAGAAGAAAAAGGCAATCAAAAGGAGAGTTGAAAGTGAACATCCGGATAGCTGATTCTATTAAGAATATAAATGGCATAACCTACGGAGGACACTGCTGAAAGTGGTATCCGGATAGCTAACCTTATTTTCAAAGTGAAAGGTGATTGATATAAAATATCAATTTGGGCAAATCCGTATTAATCTGTAATAAATGTGTTCTCCAAGAAGCTAAAAGTAACAATACATATAAGATTGAGAAGAAATAAGATTGAATGCAGGAAAACCGGATAAGAAAAATTATCCATATTGACATGGATGCTTTTTATGCTTCGGTGGAACAAAGAGACCATCCGGAGCTACGGGGCAAACCTATCGCCGTAGGGCATGCCGAAGAACGAGGTGTGGTTGCAACCGCCAGCTACGAAGCACGCCGCTACGGAGTACACTCCGCTATGTCGTCACAAAAAGCAAAACGGCTCTGTCCGCAACTAATTTTCATTCCGGGACGTATGGAAGTATACAAAGAAGTGTCCGGACAAATTCAGGAAATATTCCGGGAATATACCGACCTTATTGAACCCCTCTCGCTGGATGAAGCCTTTTTGGATGTAACTGACAACAAACAACATATCGAGCTTGCTGTAGATATTGCCAAAGAGATAAAACAACACATCCGCAAGGAGCTTCATTTAGTAGCTTCCGCGGGTGTATCCTACAATAAATTTCTGGCAAAAATAGCTTCAGATTACCGTAAGCCCGACGGTCTTTTCGTGATTCACCCTAACAGGGCGCAACATTTCATCGACCGTCTGCCTATTGAATCTTTTTGGGGAGTAGGCCCCGTTACAGCACAAAAGATGCATCGGCTAGGTATCCATAAAGGAGAAGAGTTGAAGTCTTGCTCACTAAGCATGCTTACCCGACAATTCGGAAAAGCCGGGATTATCTATTACAACTTTGCCCGTGGAATAGATAACCGTCCGGTGGAAGCTATCCGCATACGAAAATCAATAGGTTGCGAACGGACATTGGAGAAAGACATTTACCAACGTTCTGCCGTTATCATAGAGCTTTATCATGTGGCTACAGAATTAGTGGAACGATTAAAACGAAAAGATTTTCATGGTAATACGCTTACCTTAAAAATAAAGTTCCATGATTTTAAACAGATTACCCGAAGCATTACGCAAACTAAGGAACTCAACGAACTAAATACCATTCTCCCGCTCGCCAAACAACTGATGGGTGAAGTGGATTATGAGCAACATCCCATACGGCTCATCGGTCTTTCCGTTTCCAATCCCAAAGAAGACGAACACGGAACCTGGCGGCAACTCGAACTAGACTTTTCCGAGGAATAACGCTCTATCTCCGTCTGAAATAGTCCACGTAAATCTGTAGTTATTGGTTTACGATTCTATTTCACTCAATTCGAGCCAACGCAACGTCTTTTCATCCAGTTCGTCATTCAGCATGGGAAGACGTTTGGATTTCTCCGTCAGTTCATCTACCGAAAGCGCTCCGCTGCACAACGATTCCTCTATTTCTTTTTTCTCCTGCTCCAAAGTCGTTATATCAGTTTCAAGCTGTTCCATTTCCTTGCGTTCTTTGAAACTCAGCTTTCGTTTTTCATTCAAACGAACCTTCTCAGTCTTTACTTCCACCTGTTTAGAATCTTCTTTCTCATGTTGCGCCCGTGCCTCTTTCCAATCGCGATAATCAGAGTAATTACCGGGAAAATCGCGAATGTCTCCTTGTCCGTTGAAAACCAGCAGATGGTCTACGACTTTATCTATAAAATAACGATCGTGAGAAACGACCATGACGCAACCTTTAAAATTTTGCAGATACTCTTCCAATACCTGCAACGTAACGATATCCAAATCGTTAGTCGGCTCATCCAACACCAGGAAGTTGGGGTTACGCATCAGAACCGTACATAAATACAAGCGACGACGTTCTCCACCGCTCAACTTATATACATAACTATGTTGCGTTTCCGGAGAAAAAAGGAAATGCTGCAGGAACTGTGAAGCCGTCAGTCTCTTACCGTTGGCAAACTCGATCACCTCAGCTATTTCCTGTACCACATCAATTACTTTCATCTGCTCGTTGAACTGCAATCCCTCCTGCGAATAATAACCGAAACGGACAGTCTCACCGATATCAAGTGTTCCTTTATCCGCTTTCTCCAGTCCCATCAGTATTTTAATAAATGTAGACTTACCCGTTCCGTTGTTCCCTACAATACCCATCTTCTCGTAACGGGAAAAAATATAAGAAAAATCATCTAAAATCTTCAGGCTGCCAAAACTCTTGTACAAATGGTCGGCCTCGAATATCTTGGAACCGATATACGAAGCTTTCACATCCAGTTTTACCTGGTCGTTATTGAAACGTCGCTTAGCCACTTTCTCCAGTTCATAAAAAGCTTCTTCTCTATACCGAGCCTTATGACCTCGTGCTTGAGGCATTCGTCGCATCCAATCCAGTTCGGTACGGTAAAGGTTGTTCGCCCGGGCAATCTCGGCATTAGCAGCATCGATACGTTCTTGCCGTTTCTCCAAATAATAACTATAATTTCCTTTATATTGATAAATCTGCTTATTGTCTATTTCCAAAATCTCGGAACATACACGATCGAGAAAATAACGATCGTGCGTCACCATTAGCAAACTGAGATTACCTTTACGGAGATACTCTTCCAGCCACTCAGTCATATCTAAATCCAAATGGTTAGTCGGTTCATCCAGAATAAGTAAATCCGGTTCGGTGATCAATGCATTAGCCAAAGCAACCCGTTTCAGTTGACCTCCGGATAGATGTTTTACCGGCTGATTGAAATCTCGTATTTTCAACTGCGAAAGAATTTGCTTGGCTTTCCGCTCATAATCCCACGCATTAGCATGTTCCATACGAGAAAGCAGCTCATCCAATCCCGGATTTCCTTCTGTCTCCAAACAACGCTCATACTCCCTAATCAAATCGACGGTAGCATTGCCATGATAAAAACAAGCTTCCAACACTGTCAAATGTTCCGGATAAGAAGGGCTTTGCTCCAAATAACCGACTTTCAGATCCTTGCGGTACACAACGTTTCCTTCGTCATATCCTTCCTTATCGGCCAGTATATTTAATAAGGTGGTTTTACCGCTGCCATTTTTCGCTATTAATCCGATACGCTGTCCTTCTGCTATACCAAAGGAAATCTTACGGAATAAGACTAAATCACCAAAAGACTTTGTCAGTCCATCTACTTGTAAATAGGAATTTGCCATTATAAAACCGCCTCTACTTCTGTTTTAATTCGTGTATATTCTTTTTGCAAATCACATTTCTCTCCTTTATTCAAAGTATCGTAAATGAAATGTTTCAAATCGATCACAATCTCGGTATCCCGAAAACGAAGAGCCGGATATTCCTGTTTTCCATCTATTACAGTTACCCAATCCATACCATCTATTTCGTTCACAAGTATGGTTCCGAAAACAATGCCGAACGCTGCCCATACCTCTTTCCGCTTCAGAGGATAAATACCTCCGTCGATCATTTGTTGGATACGTTCCAAATCCTGTTCAACAGAACTGAAATCTTTCTTCAGATTTTTCTTTATCTCCAAGGTTCCCCATTCAAAAGCTTCGTTTACTTCAGCAATTTCCAATATTCGGATGGGAATATATTCTTTCGGATATATTTTTCTCTCATCCCGTAACTCCAAAGAGGAAATAATCTCTTCGGCCATTTCTTTCGGAGCATTCTGCAAAGTGGTAAAAGAACATTCAGCCACGGTATTCGAACGCCCCGTCAACCAAACATGCGTTATATAGTCTTCTCCATTCTCCGTAAACGCATCCTGACTATAAACACATTTCCACTCTCCCACCGTGACCTTTTTGGCTTGTGGATTTTGGCTGAATTCATCCGCTATAACCTCTTTAGCGTAAGAGGAAGAGACATCCTTAAACACAGATATACGAAAATTACCTGACCATTTTGCAGGATTATAAAATAAAAAGCTTCCCTCTTCATCTTCAAATTCATTCCAAGCGGCGGGATATTGCAGGGAAAACCATCCTCCGGGAGATATATATTTCTTAGTCTTCATTCGTTTTATATATTTAATTACACTGTCCTTTTAACGTAGATTCTTATTAAGCCGAGAATTAAGAATGGAAAGTTGAAAATTGCCATCCGGAAGACAACGATATATTCTCACTATTTCTTTTTCAACATCTCATTTAATACATGTTTCCCTTTTCTCTATACTTCCTTAAATTCTCTAATTTCTTTTCATTGATTCACTCAATACAAGTTACACGGCTATAAAAGCAAGATGTCCCTCTTGAACTTCCAAGCGTGCCTGCAAATTAATAATTGCAGCAACTCCGGGATGAAACGGTAATTACTTTAAACTCCTTACCTCCCAAAGCTAGGCAAATAACTTTATGTAATTACATTGTTTTCTTCTTTCTCTTCTCAACTTCTTTTAAGCGGCAGAATTTCAATCCAATAATCATCCGGATCATTAATAAAATAAAGTTCCATCGCATCATTCTCAAAACATACACATCCCATTTCTTTATGGAATTGGCGTACCTTATCATAATCGCCTTCAACTCGGAAGCAGAGATGACTCTCATTTTCACCTAATTCATAAGGTTCCTTATGATCCCGCAACCAAGTTAACTCCAATTTGAATCCGGTTACATCATCAGCCATATAAACCAATATAAAAGAGCCGTCGGCAGCTTCTTTACGGTGGTCTTCATGCAAACCTAACGCTTTCTGATAAAAAGCAATACTACGTTCCAAATTTGTCACATTCACGTTAAAGTGATCGAATCTTGCTTTGATTTCCATATTCTTCTTTATTTAATTACTTTCCTATCGGTTGTATCTTTCTTCGTGTTTCCTTCGATATCTCAAGAAACATGTAATTCACCTTTCCCGAATGGATAGAGGCTTTATTTTGCTTATACTTTTCCGTAGCATATTCACGCGATTTCTTAAAAGTCAGATACGACATTTCAAGCTGTGATTTTCCCACCATTGTGGAATCCAGTTTCTCTTCCGGAAAGAAATCATCCAAATTCACATCCCCTATAATGGTTGTTTCAAGGAAGTTAATTTCCTTATGAGATTTATCGGTATAATACCCTACAAACATGTGTCCCGGAATGCGTACCAATATAGGATTAATATTGATTGCCTTCAACAAAGAGGCGAATAACACGCTCCCATCCACACAGTTTATCTGTGCTGCTTCCAATGCATCCTCTACCGTACGGACACGCTGTGCAAATACAACATTTGACGATAAGCTTGTGTTCGATATAGAGCTGTATTTGAAATTTCTTTTTTGTAAAACGTACCAGAGCGCATACACTTGTTTATCCACCTGCGAATGCTTCCCTTGATAGCCGGTAAAACGGTTTACAATACGGGCATTCAAGGCTTCCCTCAACAGTTGGTCTATCATGGGATGTTCCTCGTTCACATAGGCCGCAAAGTATAGACTTGTATCGTGAAATTTATTACGGGCGTCTATATACCCCAACGGACATTCATTGACACTGCGCATAGAGTAAGTTTTGGTTTTCTGTGACAATTCCTTTTCATTCAAAATAACCTTAACCGCAAGGGTAACCGGAACAGATTGTACATTATTCTTCAAAACTTCATAATTCCATATAAATTCGGGATAAACATAATATTCGGTATTCGGCTTTGCCAGAATAAATTCGGATACCGACTCCGAAAAGAAAGGAGTAGCCGCTATATATATTTGTACGCGTGTGTTAGCATAAGTAGATTTCACTTTAATGGCCACTCCAGATAAAGGCTTACCTACATAATTACTGTCCGCCGGAACAATAATTTCTGCATCGGTGGCAGCTGTTGAAAGAATGGTGGAAGGAAATATATTGCCTCCCAACTCATCTGCTATTTCGAAAGAGTGCATAAACAGATAATTGCGGCATACAAAAAGTATGCCGCCAATCACCATAAATAGTACTAAAACTATTGTTGTAAATTTCCAGATATTCCGATGTAATACATACATTATCTCACAGCAATACTTTCTATTTCAACCAGCACATTCTTCGGTAATGCTTTGACAGCCACAGCCGAACGAGCGGGAAATGCTCCGTCGAAATACTTTGCATACACGGCATTCATATCAGCAAACATAGCCATATCCGCCATAAAAACAGTCGTCTTTACAATATTGGCAGTAGTCAATCCCGCTTCCGCCAATACGTTTTTGATATTTTCAAATACCTGAGTAGTTTGTTCCGTAATACCCCCTTCAACTACCTCACCTGTAGCCGGGTTAATAGGAATTTGTCCTGAAAGGAATACCATACCGTTTATTTCTACTGCCTGACTGTAAGGTCCGATAGCTGCGGGAGCTTTAGTTGTTGCAATTACTTTTTTCATTGTTTTAATTCATTAAACTATTAAACAAATTTACAAATGCTAAATTACGGCTTTTATCATAAAAAAGCCGCATAATGAATAAACAAAATAAGCCGTTTTACGTTCCTTTAACATCAAACCGGACGCCCCCATAATGCATAGATGAAAAAAAGCATATAAAAAAGAACGGAGTTCTGAAATTAATTACTACATTTGCAGAGTCATTTGTTAACAGAATTCCGCCGGGAATTAAAAACAACAATCAATCAATTAATATAATAACAGTATACGTAATTTCCCCTTTCTTGGTTTGATTACTAAAAGGCACAATTAAAATCAATTAAGCAAGAGCATATATTGTGTTTTAGAAAGGAGATTATATAGATTTATTAATAATACCTTTATGTATAACATCATTCAATTAAATGACAAGTCATTAACTGATTTGCAACGTATTGCCCAAGAGTTGGGCATATCTAAAGTTAGCACATTCACCAAAGAAGATTTAGTTTACAAGATTTTGGATGAACAAGCCATTGCCGGAGCATCCAAAAAAGTGTCGGTGGAAAACACTAAAGAAAATCGTAAACGTTCACGCATTAATGTGAAGAAAGAAAGCGTTGACAGAGTCTATACAGCTAATCAAGATAAAGCTGAAAAAATAGAAGAAACAACCAAAAAATTCATTATCCCCACTTCAACTCCGGCAACTCCAGTCGTATCTGATTCGACAGCAAACGAAGAAACGACTCCTCAAGAAGAAGTTAATAATGAGACAACAGCTACAGAAACTCCTAAAAAAAGAGGACGTAAACCGGGTAGTAAGAACAAGACTACTTTAGCAAAAGAAGACAAGAAAGAAGTGAAGAAAAAAGAAACGAACAATACTAAAAAAGAAACTCCGACTACTGAAAAACCGAGTGTAGCGGACAATGAAAAAAACATTGAAGAATCCTTACTACCCGCTATTAATACCGACGATTTTATTCCTATTGAAGATTTACCGGTAGAAAAGGCTGAAATTCCTTCCGAACTTCTTAGCAAATTTGAAACTACCAAAATGGATCCTGAGTCGATAGTCAACAACAAACCGGCTATTCGCCAAAAAAATCCGAAATTCAATAATCAACAACGTTCCCAGTTCAAAGATAAAGAAAAAGAGAAAGACTCTGACGAAAACTCGGTTACTCCAGCACCACAGCCTGAGCGTAAAACCATAGAGCGGGAGAAACCTTACGAATTTGAAGGAATTCTTACCGGAACAGGTGTTCTCGAAATTATGCAAGACGGATATGGCTTTCTTCGTTCATCCGATTATAATTATCTTTCTTCACCCGATGATATCTATGTTTCTCAATCACAAATAAAATTATTCGGACTTAAAACCGGTGATGTAGTAGAAGGTTCTATCCGCCCGCCAAAAGAAGGAGAAAAATATTTCCCCTTAGTTAAGGTACTAAAAATCAACGGAAAAGATCCGTCTGTTGTACGTGATCGTGTACCATTTGACCATCTGACACCACTGTTTCCCGATGAAAAATTCCGCTTGTGCAAAGGGTTCAACGACAATTTATCAGCTCGTATGGTAGATATGTTTTCCCCTATCGGTAAAGGACAACGTGCCTTGATTGTTGCACAGCCCAAAACAGGTAAGACTATCTTATTGAAAGATATAGCAAATGCCATCGCCGCCAACCATCCGGAAGTATATATGATTATGTTGCTTATTGACGAACGTCCGGAAGAAGTAACGGATATGGCACGCAGTGTCAATGCGGAAGTTATAGCTTCTACTTTCGACGAACCGGCTGAACGTCACGTAAAAATTGCAGGTATTGTGTTGGAAAAAGCAAAACGAATGGTAGAATGCGGACACGATGTAGTCATATTCCTCGATTCCATCACCCGTTTGGCACGCGCATACAATACTGTGTCGCCCGCATCCGGAAAAGTTCTTTCGGGAGGTGTAGATGCCAATGCATTGCATAAACCTAAACGTTTCTTCGGGGCTGCTCGAAATATTGAAAACGGAGGTTCGCTGACCATTGTTGCCACTGCTCTAATTGATACGGGGTCTAAAATGGATGAAGTAATCTTCGAAGAATTTAAGGGAACGGGTAATATGGAACTACAACTCGACCGTAATTTATCGAACAAACGCATATTTCCGGCTGTCAATATTGTGGCTTCCAGTACTCGCCGAGATGATTTACTACTCGACAAACAAACCCTCGACCGTATGTGGATACTTCGCAAATACTTGTCTGATATGAATCCTATCGAAGCGATGGACTTTGTAAAAGACCGTTTGGAGAAGACAAAAGATAATGAAGAATTCCTGATGAGCATGAATTCTTGATTATAAAGTCTATATCGTTTTTATTACAGAATAAAATTACACCCATAAAATTCTTTTGTAACTGATTGTAGTTATAAAAGAATTTTATGGGTGTAATTATGTAATGAATTAATCGGTATAAATACTTAAAACGGCAAATCATCCTTTTCATCCGTCGCACTAAAGTCCGCTGGAACTTCAGGAGCCGGCGGGAACGGCATATCAGAGGGTTGAGATCCCGTAGGAGATGTTGCTACACGATCAATTTTCCAAGCACGAATACTGTTGAACCAACGTCCATTCCACTCACGTGCATCGATATCGAAAGAAACCGTGATCTCTTCACCCGCTTTAATATTAAACTGTTCTATCTTATCTGCACCGAATACATCAAAACACATTTTACGCGGGTATTGCTCGTGTGTTTCAATTACATACTCTTGCACTTTCCACTCATTCCCTGTTCTCGAAACGCCACCTCTAGGCTCAAGAACCGCAATTACTTTTCCACTTAATTCCATTTCTAATTATTTAAATTATGTTGCGAAAGTACGATTTTCCCATATACTACGCTAATTTTATACCGTTTTTTTGCAAAGCTTACACAATATTTTTGTAGCTTTGTGACCTAATAGAAAGAATATAAATAAAAAATAAATAACTATGAAGTTCATTGTTTCAAGTACAACTTTATTCAGTCATTTACAGGCAATCAGCCGTGTTATCAATTCAAAAAATACATTACCTATTATGGAGTGTTTTTTATTCGATATGCAAGATGGAACACTCTCTATCACAGCGTCGGACACAGAGACAACTATGATTACTTCTTTAGAGGTTTCTGAAAGCGACAGCAACGGACGTTTCGCTATCGTATCCAGAACCATTATGGATGCTATGAAAGAAATTCCGGAACAACCGTTGACTTTCAACATCAACATGGAGTCATTAGAAATCACTGTGCAGTACATGAATGGGCAATATAGCGTAGTTGGTCAAAATGCCGATGAGTATCCGCAACCGGCTCAGTTGGGAGATAACGCTGTACACGTAGGCATGGCACCTAATATCCTGCTAAGCGGAATTAACCGTTCTATCTTTGCAACTGCCGATGATGAGCTTCGTCCGGTAATGAATGGAATCTATTTCGATATCACACCGGAAAACATCACCATGGTTGCCTCCGACGGACATAAGCTGGTACGTAATAAGAACTATGCAAGCAAAGGCACTGAAAAAGCCGCTTTCATTTTACCCAAGAAACCTGCCAACCTTCTTAAAAATGTACTACCGAAGGAAGTCAACGAAGTAAGTATTGACTTTGACGACCGCAACGCCATCTTTACTCTGGAGAATTACCGCATGGTATGTCGCTTAATCGAAGGACGCTATCCGAATTATAATTCGGTGATTCCACAAAACAATCCATATAAGATCATCATCGACCGTCAGGTAATGTTAAGTGCTCTGCGCCGCGTATCTGTATTCTCTTCGCAAGCAAGTAGCCTTATTAAGCTACGTTTGCAGGAAAATAAAATTATCGTTTCTACACAAGACATTGACTTTTCAACATCTGCAGAAGAAACATTAAGCTGCGAATATACAGGTAATCCTATGAGTATCGGGTTCAAGGCTCCTTTCCTGATCGACATTTTAAACAACATCTCCGGGCAAGACATTATTATAGAATTGGCAGATCCTTCACGGGCAGGCGTTATTGTTCCGTCGGAACAAGAAGAAAATGAAGAATTGCTGATGTTACTGATGCCTATGATGTTAAACGATTAATAACTGAAGTTTTACAAACTATTTTTCAAGGAATTAAAGGGGATACTACAGATCATCGGTTTATGGTTTTAAAGTTTAAAAATTCATATTCGTTCAAGAATAAATAAAACCATCCTTTGTTTCTGTTTACTTTTAAGTGCAGTGATCAATTATTCTAATTCTTTTAAGTAAAGTGATTTCCCCTAACTCCTTGAAGCAAAACTTGCATAATATAAATTAAAACAGTACCTAGACAATGAATCTGAACCTTAAGAATCCTATTGTTTTTTTCGATTTGGAAACAACAGGAACCAATATAAATTCGGACCGTATTGTAGAGATAAGCTACCTAAAAATTTATCCGAACGGAAAAGAAGAAACTAAAACCATGCGTATTAATCCGGAAATGCATATTCCGGAAAGCGCTACCGCAGTACATGGCATTCACGATGAAGATGTGGCCCACTGTCCCCGCTTTAAAGAAGTAGCAGCTTCCATCGCACGCGATATTGAAGGATGCGACCTGGCAGGCTTTAACTCCAACCGGTTTGATATCCCAGTACTAGCTGAAGAGTTCCTCCGTGCAGGCGTGGACATAGACATGAGTAAACGTAAATTTATCGATGTGCAAGTTATTTATCACAAACTGGAACAACGAACTTTGTCGGCTGCTTACAAGTTTTACTGCGAAAAAGATCTGGAAGATGCCCATACGGCTGAAGCGGATACTCGTGCCACGTATGAAGTGCTAAAGGCCCAACTGGACCGATATCCCGAGGATCTTCAGAACGATATGGCTTTCTTGTCGCAATACTCCAGCTATAACCGCAATGTGGACTTTGCCGGACGTATGGTGTACGATGAGAACGGAGTAGAAGTATTCAACTTCGGAAAATATAAAGGCATGCCGGTAACTGAGGTATTACATCGTGATCCCGGATACTACAGTTGGATATTGCAAGGGGATTTTACTTTGAATACAAAACAAATGTTAACCAAAATAAAACTAAGAGATGCCGGAAAGTAATTTCCGTCTGATAAACTACATATGCTACAAGGAAAGAAATTTGTATTAGGTATTACCGGAAGTATTGCTGCATACAAGACGGCATATCTTATCCGAGGACTGATCAAACGTGGAGCGGAAGTGCAAGTGGTCATTACTCCCGCCGGAAAAGAATTTATTACCCCTATTACCTTATCGGCCTTGACAAGCAAACCGGTTATCAGCGAGTTTTTCGCTCAACGCGACGGTACATGGAACAGTCATGTAACGTTAGGCTTATGGGCTGATGCCATGATTATTGCACCGGCTACGGCCTCTACTATCGGGAAAATGGCTAACGGCATTGCAGATAATATGTTGATAACCACTTATCTGTCCATGAAAGCGCCTGTTTTCGTAGCGCCGGCAATGGATCTGGATATGTTTGCCCATCCAGCTACTCAGAAGAATTTGGAAACCCTTCGTTCGTACGGGAATCATATTATAGAACCGGGTGAAGGAGAATTAGCAAGCCATTTAGTAGGAAAAGGGCGCATGGAAGAACCGGAAAACATAATTAAAGTCTTGGAAAACTATTTTGCATCAAAAGACGAATTAGCAAAAAAAAAAGTAATCATAACAGCGGGACCAACTTATGAAAAGATTGATCCGGTACGATTCATAGGCAATTATTCTTCCGGTAAAATGGGATATGCCTTAGCAGAAGAGTGCGCCCGACGGGGAGCCCAAGTTACATTAATCAGCGGACCGGTACAGCTCAAAGCAAATCATCCAAACATTCAGGTTGTACAAGTGGAAAGTGCACAAGAAATGTATAATGCAACCATCCAAATTTATCCTCAAACAGACGCAGCTATATTGTGCGCAGCCGTAGCAGATTTCACTCCAAAACATACAGCCGAACAAAAAATAAAAAGAGAAAAGGACGATCTGGTTATACAGCTTCAGCCGACACAAGATATTGCCGCCACTCTCGGTAAGATGAAAAAAGAAAAACAGTTGTTGGTAGGTTTTGCTTTAGAAACAAACGACGAGTTACAAAACGCACAAAACAAACTCCAACGCAAAAATCTCGATTTTATCGTATTGAACTCTTTGAATGATAAAGGAGCTGGATTTCGTTGCGACACTAATAAAATCAGCATTATTGATAAAAAACAGAAAGAGGAATACCCTCTCAAACTAAAAACAGAAGTAACCAAAGACATTATCAATCGGCTTTGTAAAGAATTGAATCAAAAGGAGAACTTGTAAAATTATGCTACAATCGTTATACATTCAGAATTATGCCTTGATCGACACTTTGGATATCCGTTTCGATAGCGGTTTCTCTGTAATTACGGGTGAAACCGGAGCAGGTAAATCCATCATACTCGGAGCTATCGGCTTGTTACTCGGACAAAGAGCGGATAGCAAAAGTATAAAGAATGGAACCAACCGATGCGTTGTAGAAGCTCGCTTCCATATTGCCGAATATCACTTAGAAAAATTCTTTGAAGAGAATGATTTAGAATATGACGGCGAAGAATGTATTCTCCGTCGTGAATTGCTTTCGTCGGGTAAAAGCCGTGCTTTCATTAATGATACACCGGCTTCATTATCTCAAATGAAAGAGTTGGGGGAAAAATTAATCGATGTTCACTCGCAGCACCAAAACCTGCTTCTCAACAAAGAGGGCTTTCAATTGAACGTAATCGACCTAGTAGCAAAAGACACTTCTACATTAGAAGATTATAAAAAAATATACTTTTCTTACAAGGACTGCTGCCGGAAGTTGGAAGAAGCACTCGAAACAGCCGAAAAAAACCGAGCAGATGAGGACTATATCCGTTTCCAACTGGAGCAATTGGAAGAAGCAAAACTTTATGACGGAGAACAGGAAGAACTGGAGCAAGAGGCTGAACTACTGACTCATGCGGAAGAGATAAAAGCCGGACTATACAAAACGGAAGAAGCTTTTTCGTCGGAAGAACATGGCGTGCTACCTATTCTCAAAGATGCACTCAATACATTACGAGGACTGAACACAATATATTCCGTAACTCAAGAATTGTCCGACAGAGTGGAGAATTGTTACATAGAATTGAAAGATATCCAATTGGAAATAGATCGTCAGAACGAAAATATCGAATTCAATCCGGAACGGTTGGAAATCGTGAATGAACGATTGAACCTCATCTATTCTTTACAACAAAAGCATAGGGTAAAAACCGTAAACGAACTGCGTGACATTACGGAATCATACCGTACACGTCTGAATGAAATCACCTCTTCTGATGATTTGATAGCCGAACTGACGAACGAAAAAGAAAAACTTTATAAACAAGTAATAAAATTAGCGTCAGAGTTGACAAAGTTACGCAAAAGTGCAGCCAAGGAAATAGAAAAGCAAATGCAAGCTCGACTGATTCCGTTGGGTATGCCCAATGTACAGTTTAAAGTGGAACTCACACCCGATAAAGAACCGGACGCAAACGGAATGGACAAAGTAGCTTTCCTTTTCTCGGCAAATAAAAACAGCACTTTACAAAATGTGGCAGCAATTGCTTCCGGTGGAGAAATTGCCCGCGTAATGCTTTCCATCAAAGCATTGATTGCCGGTACAATGAACCTGCCTACTATCATTTTCGATGAAATCGATACAGGCGTTTCAGGTGAGATTGCAGAAAAAATGGCACGTATTATGCAGGAAATGGGACAAAACGGACGACAGGTGATCAGCATTACCCATTTGCCGCAAATTGCCTCCCTCGGATCCGCCCATTATAAAGTATATAAAAAAGACAATGAGACCGGAACAACCAGCCACATATGTAGGTTAACCAGTGAAGAAAGAATAGAAGAAATCGCCCATATGTTAAGTGGAAGTATACTTACCGAAGCGGCAATAAACAATGCCAGAGCATTGCTGAAACAATAAAAAACGACTTATGATGACAGAAAAAAGTGAAATGATTTTCGGAGTACGAGCAGTAATCGAAGCTATTGAAGCCGGAAAAGAGATTGATAAAGTATTGGTAAAAAGAGATATACAAAGTGACCTTTCCAAAGAATTATTTACGGCCTTAAAAGGTACGCTTATCCCTGTACAGCGTGTTCCTGTGGAACGCATCAACCGGATTACCCGCAAAAATCATCAAGGAGTAGTCGCCTTTATGTCGGCCATTACCTACCAGCATACGGAAGACCTTGTTCCCACGTTATTCGAAGAAGGAAAAAGTCCGATATTCGTCATGCTCGACGGAGTGACGGATGTACGTAACTTTGGCGCCATCGCCCGTACTTGCAATTGTGCTGGAATTGATGCGATTATTATCCCGGCTAAAAACAGTGTAAGTGTAAATGCTGATGCGATGAAAACCTCAGCCGGAGCGCTGCATACTCTACCTGTTTGTCGGGAACAGAGTCTGACCGCTACCATTAAATTTCTAAAAGACAGCGGATTTAAAATTATTGCTGCCACGGAAAAAGGAGATTATGATTATACTAAAGCGAATTATAAGGATCCGGTCTGTATTATCATGGGAGCGGAGGATACGGGCGTACCGTATGATCATCTTGCCTTATGCGATGAATGGATAAAGATACCGATGTTCGGCAATATCGAATCATTGAATGTTTCGGTGGCCGCAGGTATTTTAATGTATGAAGCAATCAGACAACGCGGATTTGAATAATAATATAGAAACAACCATATGAAAAAACTTTTACTTATAACTTTAGGAGTGCTGACCAGTACATTCTACATGATGGCACAAAGTCCCGGATGGGCAACGAAAGCCAAGAAATCGGTATTCTCCATTATTACTTATGATAACGATAATAAAATAATGAATACCGGGAACGGCTTTTATATTGATGAAAACGGTACGGGGGTATCGGATTACGCTCTTTTTAAAGGAGCTAAACGTGCCGTGATTGTCGATGCAGACGGGAAACAATATCCGGTAGAGTATATTTTAGGAGCAAATGAGATTTACGATGTCGTAAAATTCCGAGTGAAAGCAGATAAAAAGACACCTGCCCTACCTCTCACACGAATCGCACCGGCAAAAGGTGCTACCGTTTATTTGCTTCCCTATTCTACCCAAAAACAAAGTACCTTGCAAAACGGTACGGTAGAAGAAGTGACGGATATTGAAGGTGGTGATAAATATTATACCCTCCGTCTCAATACCACCGATAAAATGGTAAGTTGCCCGGTAACAAATACAAACGGCGAAGTGATTGGTCTAATACAAAAAGCGGCTTCGGAAGCGGGAAATAACAGCTATGCCATCGGAGCTACTTTTGCTGCAGGATTATCGTTAAACGCTTTATCCGGCAACGATTATGTATTAAGAAACATTGGCATCAAAAAAGGATTACCCGAAAAAGAAGACCAAGCCCTTGTTTATCTTTTCATGACTGCCAACTCACTAAGCAAAGAAGAATATATTAAATTATTAGATGAGTTCCTCACTATGTTTCCCAACAGTTCGGAAGGTTATTTACGCCGTGCCAGTGCTTATATTGATCACTACAAAGACAATGAACACTATGCATTGGCGGAAAAAGATTTGGAAACAGCTATTGAAAAAGCGGAAAAGAAAGATGATATCCTTTATAATATTAGCAAAATTTACCTGCTTGCCTCCACTCCAGAGTTCACCTATAAAGACTGGAACGGAGAGAAGGCATTACAGACCATACAACAAGCCATAGCCATCAATCCTCTTCCAATCTATATTCAACAAGAAGGAGACATCTACTATGCTCTGAAAAATTATGAGAAAGCTTTTGAAAGCTATGATAAGGTAAATCATTCCGACCTGGTTTCGGAAATCAGTCTGTTCAGTGCCGCCAAAGCCAAACAAATGGCAGGGGCCAAAGAAGAAGCCTTGGCTTTAATGGACAGCACCATTGCTCACTTTGGAAAAATACTTACCGCTAAAGCAGCCCCATATATTTTTCAACGTGCACAAATGCGTGCTGATATGAAAATGTATCGCCCAGCTGTAGCCGACTATAATGAATACTACAAATTACTCGGAGGGAAAGTAAGCGCTTTATTCTATTTTAGCCGCCAACAGGCTGAAATGCAAACACGTATGTATCAGCAAGCTTTGGATGATATAGAAAAGGCTGTAGAGTTAGCACCGGAAGAACCTATTTATCTGATAGAATTAACTTCTGTCTATATTCGTTTCAATCGTTTGGAAGATGCCATGAATGCTGCTAAAAAAGGTATTACCCTAGTTCCGGAAAACCCGGACTTTTACCGCATGTTAGGATACAGCCAAATACAAACAGGGCAAAAAGAAGAAGGCAAAAAGAATCTTCTTAAAGCTAAAGAATTAGGAGATCCGAATGCAGAAATGCTAATTGATAAATACTGTAAATGAATCTCTCTATCTTATCCTATTGAAGCCGTTTCTTTTAATGCCTTCGAAGCTAAATCGGCATATTTCCATATATAATAAATTCATCCAACTAATTATCAATAAATTTAGTTGGATGAATTTATTTATTCTATGAATGTCCCTAAGATATGACATGAGGGTTATAATGTGTCTATACTCAAGCTTATCAGATGCCTGGCTGTTTCATTTTTTAAGTCCCCATTTTATTGTACTTAATCCAACCTATTTGTAAGAAAAAAGAATTTAATCCATTTCAAAATAACATTCCAAACATAAAAGACGGAGCGTTGACTCATTCACACGAAAACGATTATCACATCGTTCCCCCACCATCCAAACAATTTTATCTCCGCTACAAACCACCCATTGACGTTGTTTTTGCAAAAGAGAGAATTTGCGGTCTGTCATATAATCACTAAGTGTCTTCATCCCGTTCATACCAAACGGAACGAACCTATCTCCCTGTTTCCAACGACGGACCGTTAAAGGGAAAGTCAATTTAGCAGCATCCAAACATGCCGTGTTTTTCTGTCTTGGAATGACAAATTTCTCGGTTCGCTCCACTTGCCGTACCGTTATCCGACAACCGTCAGGCATAGATATAGTTCCCTCTACAGGCAGTTCATAAACAGTTTCATCCTGTACCAACTCTTTCGTTCGGTTAACCAATAAATAAGAGCGGTCTTTCAAAACGCTCCATTCCTTTACGGTAAATTTCTTGCCGGACTCTCCTTCCAACTGTTTATAAATTGTATTGATTTGTACCGAATTAAATCCTAAAGGATGCAATATTTCAAATAACAGACTTTGCGAAGCCGGCTCTCTCAACAATAAAGGTATAGAAATCTTAAAAGCTCCCTTTCCGCCTTCTATCAACGGAGAAATTACTTTCTTTTTCCCCATCTCCATCAACTTGTTATACACCTCCGCAATTTCGGATAATCGCTCTGAAGTTGCCACTATGCCTGTTTGCACAGACGGATTGATACTCTCCATAAGAGGCAACAAATTCAAACGAATCTTATTCCGAGTGTACGCATCTTGCAGATTCGTACTGTCCGTTACATAATCTTGCCCGATTTCAACTAAATACTCCAGAATTTCTTTACGGGAAACATGCAATAAAGGACGTACGATATTCCCATTCTTCGGCCGGATTCCTCGCAAGCCGTTGATACCTGTGCCCCGAATCAGATTCAGAAGAAAAGTTTCGACACTATCGTTCCGGTGATGTGCGACAGCAACAAATGCGGCACCAATCTGCACCGACAGTTCTTTAAAATACTGATAGCGTAATTCACGAGCCGCCATCTCAATGGATACATGATGGGCATGCGCATAAGCCGCAGTATCAAAATGTACGACATGCAAAGGAACATGCAAATTTTCGCACAAAGCCCGAACAAACCGTTCGTCACGACATGATTCCTCTCCGCGCAAATGGAAATTGCAATGAGCCGCCTCGCACACGTATCCTAATGATAATAACACCCGCAACAAAGCTACAGAATCGGCCCCGCCGCTGAGTGCAACCAAAAGCTGTTCACTCTCGGTAAACAACTTTTCTTCAGTTATATATTGTCGTACTTTTTGTTGAAACATCACTGCAAAGATAAAGCTCTCCCTTTTCATAATCAACAAAAAGATAAAAATACTCTTTTCCAAAGCTTACATATGTGTTATTTAAATAGAGTCTAAATAATTTGCATACACAAAAGTTATCTTATATCTTTGCGCCCAAACATTATACATTATGCGCTTATCAGAACTTAAAACAGGCGAAAAAGGGGTAATTGTGAAAGTCTTGGGACATGGAGGCTTTCGTAAACGCATCGTAGAAATGGGTTTCATAAAAGGAAAAACAGTAGAAGTTCTTTTAAATGCTCCATTAAAAGACCCTATCAAATACAAAATATTAGGATATGAGATTTCATTACGACGACAAGAAGCTGCTCTGATTGAAGTCATCAGTGAAGAAGAAGCTCGTAAAGAATTGAATACAGAGGCATATGAAGCCGGAATTCCGGAAGATATCCCTATTTCAGAAGAAAAACTCAGCGCATTGGCACAGGGCAAACGAAGGACCATTAATATAGCTTTGGTTGGTAATCCGAATTGCGGCAAAACGTCTTTATTCAATATCGCTTCGGGATTACACGAGCGTGTCGGCAATTATAGCGGTGTCACAGTAGATGCTAAAGAAGGTTTTTTCAAGTTTCATGATTATTCAATCCGAATTATAGACCTTCCGGGAACATATTCTTTGTCTGCTTATTCGCCTGAAGAAATTTATGTCCGCCAATATATTATAGATGAGACACCGGATGTAATTGTCAACGTAGTGGATGCATCCAACTTGGAACGAAACCTGTATCTTACCACGCAACTTATCGATATGAACGTGCGCATGGTAATCGCCTTGAATATGTACGACGAACTGGAAGCCAGCGGCAACAAACTCGATTATTTTAATCTGAGCAAATTACTGGGCGTTCCAATGGTACCAACCATATGCCGTCGCCAACAAGGTATAGAAGAACTATTTGATCAGGTAATCAATGTATATGAAAACGCAGATGCCATCAATTCGTATCTCGCATTGCAAATGCAACCGGTTAAACAACGTATTGTCGAACATGTAGAACGGCATGAAAAACGTTTCGGAAATCCTTTCAGAAGAAAAAGGAAAGAGCGTATCACCAAACATATCGAAAAGCACGAACAGGAATACAAAGAAGTTCTGGAAAACCACCTCAACAAAGAAATGGGTATTCCTACCATCCGCCACATCCATATCAACCATCGTTCGGAACTGGAAAATGCCATCAAACAAATACAGGTAGCTATTTGTGAAAATGAAAATATACGCCACAAATACTCCACCCGCTTTCTGGCTATCAAATTATTGGAAAATGATAAAGAACTGGAGAAAGTTATTCAAGGACTTCCGAATGCCGCAAAGATATTCAGCATACGGGATAAAATGGAGAAACGAATTCAGGAAACATTGAATGAAGACAGTGAATCGGCCATTACAGACGCCAAATACGGTTTCATACAAGGAGCTTTGCGAGAGACCTTTACCGACAATCATAAAGAAGGCGGACAGACCACGAAGGTAATAGATTCAATTGTCACCCATCGTTTTTGGGGATATCCTATTTTCTTTCTGTTCCTTTACATTATTTTCGAAGGAACTTTTGTTTTAGGAGACTACCCGATGCAAGGCATAGAATATTTGGTAGACGAATTAGGCAATCTAATTCGGGCTAATATGCCAGAAGGCCCTCTCAAGGATATGTTAGTCGATGGTATTGTCGGGGGTGTGGGAGGTGTCATCGTCTTCCTGCCCAATATTTTAATACTATACTTGTTCATTTCTATCATGGAAGACTCCGGATATATGGCACGGGCAGCTTTCATCATGGATAAAATCATGCATAAGATGGGGCTCCACGGCAAATCATTCATCCCGCTTATAATGGGTTTTGGTTGCAATGTACCGGCTATTATGGCATCACGTACCATCGAAAACCGCAAAAGCCGTTTAATTACAATGCTAATCAACCCGTTAATGTCATGCAGCGCACGTTTACCTATCTATTTAGTGCTGATTGGCGCTTTCTTCCCGAATAACGCAAGTCTGGTGCTACTATGTATCTATGCAACCGGTATTCTTTTGGCCGTCGTCATGGCACGTATATTCAGCAAAGTATTGGTGAAAGGAGATGACACCCCGTTCGTAATGGAACTTCCCCCCTACCGTATGCCGACCGCCAAAGCTATTCTCCGCCATACCTGGGAAAAGGGAGAACAATACTTGAAAAAAATGGGAGGCATCATTATGATTGCATCTATCATTATATGGTTCTTGGGATATTATCCCAACCACAACGCTTATGAATCGGTAGCCGAACAACAGGAGAATTCTTATATCGGAAGAATAGGCAAAGCCATAGAACCGGTTATCGAACCGCTTGGTTTCGACTGGAAACTCGGAATCGGACTTATTTCCGGTGCCGGAGCTAAAGAATTGGTAGTAAGTACGCTCGGCGTTCTTTATACGAACGAAGGTGATATAGAAAACGTAAACCTTTCCGACCGTATCCCCATCACTCCCTTAGTTGCTATTTGTTATATGCTGTTCGTATTAATCTATTTTCCATGTATTGCCACGATCGCAGCTATCAAACAGGAATCCGGACATTGGCGATGGGCTTTGTTCGCCGCGGCCTATACAACCGGATTGGCTTGGATCGTTGCATTTACCGTATACCAAGTGGGAAATTTAATAATCGGATAAACAAGAAACTTTTTCGAACGTTTATATTAAAAAAAGATGGAACTTCAGGAAATTATTATTTCTGTCATATTTTTAGCATGTATTGTATGGGTAGGAAATCATATATATCACTATTTCAGACAAGTAAAAGATGATGATAATCCATGTGCCCATTGCGCAACCGGTTGTGATTTAAAACGGATGATGGAAGAGAAACAACAGCAATGCAAAGATAAATCGAAGAAAAAGAAAAAAAGTTGCTGCGGATAGTTGGAATATTAAAATATTGTTTTACCTTTGCACCCGCAATCACAAAACAAGGTACCTTGACCGAGTGGCTAGGTAGCGGTCTGCAAAACCGTGTACGGCAGTTCGAATCTGCCAGGTACCTCTTCCGAACGGAGGATTGGAAGTTTGGGTGAGTGGCTGAAACCAGCAGTTTGCTAAACTGCCGTACGGGTAACCGTACCGGGGGTTCGAATCCCCCAGCTTCCGCAAAGAAAATTAAAAAGATGCTTCATTAATTGTGAAGCATCTTTTTTTATGTGCTTAGTATAGCCTCAAAAGATTAGCCGATATTGCCAACGCATGGGTTGAAAATTCTTTGTCTTACCTGTTAAACTCATGCAAAAAATTTCCATAGCAAAAAATAAAAACAAGAATCTGTCACTCCTACAAAGAAATCATCAGATTCATACAAATCTATTTACATATAAGGCCGCCTCATTTTTTTATTTTGAGACAGCCTTATTCTAGTATATCTAATCAACAGAGTCCTATCCTATCACACCCAGCTCCTTACCTACCTTAATAAAAGCGGCTATGGCTTTATCCAAATGAGCCTGTTCGTGTCCGGCCGATAACTGTACACGAATACGCGCTTGCCCTTTCGGAACTACCGGATAATAGAATCCAGTTACATAAATGCCTTCTTCCTGCATCTTGGTGGCAAAATCTTGAGACAGCTTGGCATCATACAACATCACGGCACAAATGGCGCTCTGGGTTGGTTTGATATCGAAGCCGGCAGCCATCATCTTATCGCGGAAGTAATTTACATTATTCATCAATTTGGTATGCAATGCATCGCTTTCCTTCAACATACTGAACATTTCCAGGCTTGCACCCACAATAGCAGGTGCCACCGAATTGGAGAATAGATAGGGACGTGAACGTTGACGCAACATGTCTATGATTTCTTTCTTTCCGGTAGTGAACCCGCCCATTGCACCGCCAAAAGCTTTACCCAACGTGCCGGTAAACACATCTATACGGCCATAAACACCAAACTGCTCTGCTACGCCATGTCCGGTAGGACCGACCACACCTGCCGAATGCGATTCGTCCACCATCACTAACGCGTCGTATTTCTCGGCTAAGTCACAAATTTTATCCAACGGGGCCACATTTCCGTCCATAGAGAACACTCCGTCCGTAGCGATAATGCGGTAGCGTTGCGCCTGCGCTTCCTGCAAACAACGCTCCAAATCGGCCATGTCGGCATTAGCATAACGATAACGTTTTGCCTTACACAAACGCACCCCGTCAATAATGGAAGCATGGTTCAACGCATCCGAAATGATAGCGTCCTCTTCCGTAAACAGAGGTTCGAACAAGCCCCCATTAGCATCGAAACAAGCCGCATAAAGTATCGTATCTTCCGTCTTAAAATAATCCGATATAGCTGCTTCCAATTGCTTATGCAAATCCTGTGTGCCACAGATAAAGCGAACTGACGACATACCGAATCCATGCGTGTCCATCGCTTTTTTAGCCGCTTCAATCAAACGAGTATTATCCGACAAACCCAAATAATTATTGGCACAGAAGTTTAATACCTCATCCCCGCCGTTCACTTTAATATCCGCCCGTTGAGGAGTGGTAATGATTCGTTCGTTTTTATACAATCCGGCAGCTTCGATACCGGCTAGTTCCTGTGCTAGGAACTCTTTCATTTTACCGTACATAAGTTTGTTTTTTAAGTATATAATTTAAGATTCAAATTCTTCTCATTTGACAAAGTTCTTATTTTTTTTCGAATTTCGATAAAAAATCAAGGAAAAGTTTGGTAAAATATAGCCTTTTCTACCTATCTTTGTTAACAAAAGGAAACCTTAATCAAAAAACTAACTATGAAAAATGTATTGATCATTGGCTCTACCGGTCAGATTGGTTCAGAGCTAACTATGAAATTACGCGGCATTTATAACGGGAATATTGTAGCCGGATATATTCCCGGAGCAGAACCGAAAGGCGAACTGAAAGAATCGGGCCCGGCTGCCATAGTAGATATTACCAATCCGCAACAGATAGCTGAAGCTGTGTCCCAATACAATATCGATACCATTTACAATCTAGCCGCCTTACTGTCGGCTGTGGCCGAAATGAAGCCTCAACTCGCCTGGAAAATAGGTGTCGACGGTTTGTTCAATGTATTGGAAGTTGCCCGCGAAAAACATTGCGCCGTATTCACTCCTAGTTCTATCGGTTCTTTCGGCGATTCGACTCCGAAAGACAAGACTCCCCAAGATACTATTCGGGAACCGCGTACAATCTACGGCGTAACCAAAGTTTCAGGCGAACTGCTGAGCAATTATTATCATATTCGCTTCGGTGTGGATACCCGTTCAGTACGTTTCCCGGGATTGATTTCGTATGTCACCCCTCCGGGAGGAGGCACAACAGACTATGCCGTAGACATCTATTACTCTGCCGTAAAAGGTGAAGCCTTTGAATGTCCGATTGCTGCCGGCACATTCATGGATATGATGTATATGCCTGACGGATTGCGGGCTGCCATCGAAATTATGGAAGCTAACCCCGATAAACTAGTTCATCGCAATTCTTTCAATATCGCATCCATGAGTTTCGATCCGGAAATCATTTACCATAACATACAGAAATACGTACCCGGATTTCAAATGAAATACAAGGTCGATCCGCTACGTCAAGCCATAGCCGACTCATGGCCGAACTCATTAGATGATACTTGTGCACGTGAAGAATGGGGATGGAGACCCGAATTCGATTTGGACGCTATGACGCAGGATATGTTGTCGAAACTGGGGATACGGCTTAAAGCATAGTCATATCCTCCTTTTCCCTTGAATCAGCCTTCACGGATTGCGTTAGACAATCCGTGAAAGCTACGAATTGTAAACCGTACAAATTCCACTCGTAATCTTATCCCCTAATAAACTGAATATATTTTTGCTGGGCCCGGCTTAATAAATTTTCATCTGGAGAAATTTTATCCTGAAAGAAAGAATAACTGAATTCCAATATTTTCTTCTTTTCAACTTTATTCCAATTTCCAATAATTTGTCCTTCATGAAGTACAACCGGATAAAACAGACCGTTATTAGTAAAAGCTCTCCGATAGTATTCTTTTGGTAAGACATCCGACCTATCTTTATATCCTAATAGAAGCTCATCATAAGGAGGAAGCAAATGTAAATTTCCGGATACCGTTCCACTTCTACGGCAGGAATCATGAACATACCAAAGCCGTTCCCTCCATTGTTCTTTTACCAATTCCGTATCTATTAAAGCAATAGCATCCTTGGCATCCGTTACAGATAAACCCGACCACCAGATAAAATCCTGCAAAACAGCCGGGGCATGGCTTCGGAAATAACTTTTCGCCAAACGAGCCAACGACTCTTCTTTCGTTAAATCAGGCATGTAAGGCACACGTTCTTCCAAAAGCGCATAAGTATGTTGTCTACCTCTAATATGTCCACTGCAGACCACTCCTTCCGTTTCTGCACGTTCCAAGAACCGGGTCATATGAAATTTATCCGCCGGCATACCAGCTTCGTTAAAGAATTCTGTAATTTCCGGCTTCGTCATACTCCTGCCTCCACAAAGAATCTTTTCTAACAGATCGTTACTTTTTGCATAAAGAGACTCTGCGATTTCCAATCCATACCCTTTTGCATATGAATCATTAGCTTGCCTGATACGCGGAGCGGAAAGTTTCAACATCCAACGAACATCTTCGGCTGCAACCAAATGCCAAGTAGGGCGCATAACATGAATCCTGAAAATCTCGCCCTCATGCAAGGCTTTCTCTATAAACTGAAGAGCCGCCTTCTTTAAGCGCATGCCCACAGCCCACTTAGCCATTGTATAATCTTGCGCCTGCACAGCTCCCATCCATGAAACTAATTCTTTTGGAGTTCTAAACTGAGGATTCAATAATTGTTGGTTCAATAAACGAAGGGCGGGTATATTCATATTTCTTTAATAATTTATTTATTCACATAATTCTATATATTACTATACGCCAATTCTTTCTATCCCGAATCGGTCTTATTTTTGACCGAACACAGTTTATGTAGGCATGCCCACTTTCGCCGCTTACTGGGAAAATTCACTGACCCGCTTTTACATTGTCCCCTATATCGGCTCAATACTTAAAAAGGAGAATAAATAAAAAGGGGAGCTATATAATAACTCCCTTTTACCTTGTAGCGCCTACGGGAATCGAACCCGTGTTACATGCGTGAGAGGCATGTGTCCTAGCCGCTAGACGAAAGCGCCATATACTTCTTAATTCGGCTGCAAAAATACGGATTCTGTTTCAACTGTGCAAATCTTACCGTAATTTTTTATTCGATTCTTTAAAAAACATCACTTAATCCACTCCTCACTATCATTTCCAATTTACAACAACATGCTCGGTTATGGTATGCCTGTACTCACAAGCAATCTGTTACATTAGTAAGAACAATCTATCTCCGATAACTGTTTTTACTGTTAATAGGAATGAAAAGATTAATCAATTCACTCACAATATGTCAAACTCAACTTTTTAAGAAGCTACTATAAATAAAAGTAGATTGATTTTTTAGTTATATACAACTTAATTTACAAAAGTTACTATCTTTGCAAAAACGACTTTAAACACTAATATCAGTATAAATTATGGATATGAAACCTTCAACGTCACAGGAAGAAATTAACAATCATCTAAAATATTTGCAGCTGTTAGGCAGCAAATTCCCAACCATAGCTTCTGCCAGTACTGAAATTATAAATCTAGAGGCTATACTCAACCTGCCCAAAGGCACAGAACACTTTTTGAGTGATATACATGGAGAATATGAGGCATTCCAACATGTGCTGAAAAATGCTTCCGGAGATGTAAAACGCAAAGTCAACGAAATATTCGGAAACACTTTGAGAGAGGCTGATAAGAAAGAGCTTTGCACACTTATTTATTATCCCAAACAAAAACTGGAATTAATTAAATCAACAGAAACTGAGTTGGAAGACTGGTATGTAATCACTTTAAATCATCTTATTAAAGTTTGCCGGAGCGTCTCTTCCAAATATACCCGTTCCAAAGTAAGAAAGGCCTTGCCTGCCGAATTCTCCTACATTATTCAAGAATTGTTGCATGAAACCTCTGTGGAACCTAACAAGCATGATTATGTGAATGTAATTATCAAAACAATTATTTCTACCCACAGAGCCGACCAATTTATTGAAGCAATGTGCAATCTAATACAAAGATTGGTTATTGATTCATTGCATATCATCGGAGATGTATTTGACCGTGGTCCGGGCGCTCACCTCATCATGGATATACTTTGCAACTATCACAATTTTGATATACAATGGGGCAATCATGATATTTTATGGATGGGAGCCGCCGCGGGGAACGACTGTTGTATAGCAAACGTATTGCGCATGTCTATGCGTTATGCCAACCTTGCCACATTAGAAGACGGTTATGGTATAAACCTGTTACCGCTGGCCACTTTCGCTATGGATACATATGGAAAAGACCCTTGTACCGTTTTCTATCCCAAAATAGATGAAAACGACAAGACCCACAATGAACGCACACGTAAGCTGATCGCCCAAATGCATAAGGCTATCAGTGTCATCCAATTTAAATTAGAAGCAGAGGTTATTAACCGTCGTCCGGAATTTGAAATGAATGATCGTAAGTTACTTGAAATGATAGATTTCGAGAAGGGTATTCTTACTTATAAAGGAAAAGAATACGAATTATGTGACACATTTTTCCCGACTATCGACCCCAAGAATCCTACGAAACTTACAGAAGAAGAACGGGAAATAGTCAAAAAAATGCATCGTTCATTTATATTGAGCGAAAAATTGAAAAAGCATATCCAATGTCTATATACACATGGAAGCATGTATCTGGTAACTAATTCCAATTTATTATACCATGCTTCGGTGCCTCTAAACAAAGATGGTTCTTTAAAAGAAATCAAGCTTCAGGACAAACTATATAAAGGAAAAGCTTTCCTCGACAAAGTAGATAACCTGGTACGTATTGCATACAATGACGACCGTATGTCGGAAGAAAAACAATATGCACTCGATTATATGTGGTATTTATGGTGTGGAAAAGATTCTCCTCTCTTCGATAAAGATAAAATGGCTACGTTTGAGCGGTATTTCTTAAAAGACAAATCACTTTACACGGAAGAAAAAGGAGCCTACTATGCTTTACGCGACAGCGAAGCTATGTGTGACATGCTGCTTGATGAATTCGGAGTAACGGGAGAACATCGGCATATCATAAGCGGACACGTTCCCGTAAAAACAAAGAAAGGTGAGAATCCTATCAAAGCCAATGGAAAACTATTGGTTATCGATGGAGGATTTTCCAAAGCTTATCAACCTGAAACCGGAATCGCAGGTTATACGCTAGTATATCATTCCAGAGGTTTACAGCTTGTACAGCATGAACCGTTTAATTCTACTCAAGAAGCGATTCTATATGGTAAAGACATCATTTCCACTACACAATTGGTTGAGTTAAGCAGCAAACGGGTGATGGTACGGGATACGGATAAAGGAAAAGAGTTGGAACAACAGATACACGATCTTTCAAACCTGTTAACCGCTTATAGAAAAGGTATTATTAAAGAAAAATAGTTGATCAAATTAAATGTTGGCAACAAAGGAGTAGAAAATAAAGAGAAATAAATTTCCACTTTCAAGAAAAGGAATATAAAAGACTTCATCTTTTTCCTGTAAAGAACATTGCGCTATCCATGTAAAAATGGAAAAGAGTATGTTTTAAAGTCAGGGAAAAGATGAAGTCTTTTCGGATACTACCAATCAACTTCAAAAAGAATAACAAGTATGTAAGTTAAACAGGGATATTCAGTAAATCCCCCAACTAACTCTCAATGAATTAATTGGCTATTTTTATATTATTTTCTGAATGTCCCTAAACAGTATCAGCAAGCCAATAAGATACTCATACTTTACACACCCGAATAGACAGCTAATCGAAAAGAAGTTTGCGATCTCTTGCAATAGCAGGCACAGTCCATTCCTCAGGAATAAATTTCCATTGATTCATTGGCTGAGGATTCACTTTACCATGTTTTTCAATATATTGCATCATATAATAACGTAAATCTTTATCTGTCGCTTTTATTATCCGGTTTTTTAATTGATCTGCAGGAATACCCGCGCCTTTGGTTAATAATTCACCCCCGCCATTTCCACGATAAGAATTCACCGCAACCTTATATTCCTTATTCATGTCGAAAGGAGTACCGTCAGCCATGCTTAGAATTGTGATTTTCTCCCCTTCCGGTTTTGTTACATCTACCGTATAGCAAATACCGGCTGCCGAATCAAAATTAAAACTGAAATTCTTAAAACCACTGCGTTGGTTATCCTCTTTCGTATTATCCAATAACATGATATGATCTTCCGGGGAAGTCATACGGTTAGTCCACAACGCATACGACATTTCCAGATAATTCTTAATTTCTTTCCCCGTCATACGAATTGTATAAAGCATATTTTCATAACGATATAAGCTAAACATATCCCGTACATAAGCGTCTCCTTTCTCTATTTTTGCATTAAAAGATAGAGGTGCGCAAAAAGAGATATCAGCTTCTCCCAACTGCATTTGTAAAGAATGGATAAAATCAATAAAAGCTGATGAGCCAAAATAAGCATCTTCGGAAGTAATGGTATTTTCAAAAGTTCCGATCTTACGGGAAACAAAAGTCTTCACCTCCTCAAATTGAGGTCTAAAGCGTTCTAGAAAGCTCTCACTTAATCCATACTTTTTAACGTTGGACAAGCATCCGGAAATTTCTTTTTTCACTAATTCCTGCCCCTTCATTGTCAGTTTTACATCTACATTAGCAACAAGTAATCCATTACTTGCGGGATCAACAATCAAAACTGAATCACCTTCTATATTAGCAACTTTCTTACAACACTTTCTATGATCATGCCCAATCATTAATATATCAAATCCCGGCACCTTCCTTGCTATTTCTTCTGAAGCATCCTCAAGAGGAGGAACACTCTGTAATGATTTTAATCCGGAATGAAATAGGCCTATTATAATATGTGGCTTTTCTTTTTCACGAATAACCTTTACCCATTTCTCAGCACATGAGATCATATCCTCAAAATGAAGTCCCGCCCACAAATTTTCAGGAAGCCATGTAGGTACAAGAGGGGTAATCATACCCAATACCGCAATTTTCGCCCCCTCACGTTCTATCACCACATAAGGTTTCAAATAAGGTTTACCGGTTTTATTTTCAATGATGTTTGCCCCCAGTATCGGGAAATTACAATCTTTTATCCAACGATCATAAACAGCATGACCCGTTTCCACGTCATGATTTCCCATATTTCCTACGCTACACCCCATGTAATTTAACATATCCGCCGCTAAATGGGTATCTGCCGTATTAATAAAATTATAATAATAAGCCGTAGGTTGTCCCTGAAGTATATCTCCATTGTCCACATAAATTAAACGGTTGCCATACAACTCTCTCTTTTTTTGTAGAAAAGCGTGCACACGCGCCAAACTTCCTGCATGTTCCGTATTTTGCTTAAAATCATACGGATAAAAATTTCCATGTATATCACTTGTCTCTACAATTTTCAACCGGATCTCTTTCATTTGCGCCATCGCCCCGGTTCCACTTGTTAACAGTAACAACACAAATATTTTTATAATTATTCCTCTCATATATACTATTATTCTTTAATATTCTTTGTTTCATAGGGAATTGTAAATACAAAGCGAGCCCCTTTTTTATAGTTGCTATCCACCCATATTTTTCCGCCAAAATTTTCTATAATCAGCCGACAGATTGATAGGCCTAACCCTGTACCTTGAGAATATTCGTTCAACTTCTCAAAACGTTCGAATACCTTAGTCTGTTTATCTTCAGGAACCCCTACTCCCGTATCACTTACCATAATCCGTACTTCTTTCTTTATCTCATCTTTATGCAACGAAAGGGTAATGCTTCCTTTTTCCGTAAATTTACCCGCATTGGAAAGCAAATTAATAAGTACTTGTTGTATACGTTGCATATCTATATTTAAAATACATTCGTCCAAATTGGAATCAAACACATAAGCCAAATTTGATGGACGGGCAAATTGTACAGTAGTAAGAGTACTTTGACACAATTCCACCAAATCGCATGGTTCCATAACAAATTTAGTACGTCCTGATTCCAAACGGGAAATATCTAATATATCATTAATCAAGTTCAACAATAAATCCGAATTCTTTCGAATGATGGCAGCAAAGTTTTCTTGTTCCTCGAGTTCCAAATCTTTATCAGCTATCACATTCGAGAATCCGACAATCGCATTTAAAGGAGTTCGTATCTCATGACTCATATTAGCTAAAAAGGCTGTTTTCAATCTATTGCTTTCTTCCGCTCTGTCTTTGGCTTCTATCAATGCTATTTGAGATTTCTCCAATGCCTTTTTCAATCGTCTGGTCCGCATTAAAAAATAAAAAACCATCAATAATATCAGAAACAATACAATAAAAACTATACTGACAATGAGAACTTCATTTCGATACTGTTCCCAAAAAGTCGGTGTGCGATTTACCAGTATCGTATTAGGTGGTAAAGCGATAGAATCCAATCCCTTTCCCTCTAAACATTTGATATCGAATCGGTATTTCCCATCAATCACTTGCAGCCCTACTTGATTTAAATCTTTGTGTTTTAAATAATTAACTGCTTGTTTTGCAAGTTCCGCACCTAAAATATGATAATTTGGCATGTAACCGCCTATAGCCCAATAACCCAAGCCTATCGTAGAAAGGGTGAAAACCGGAATATTCGGATTAGCATCTTTCAATACATACATTGAATTTTGCATAAAATATCCTTCATTCTTATCCACCCTCCAAGTTCCTAACAACAGGACAGTCTTTTCAGGAAGATTGGTTATTGTGTCAACCATTGAATAAAGAGTATGTGTACGTCCATCCAAACTAATCATTGTGTATTCAGGATATTTTTTCATCTTTTCCTGTACATGGGCCAGCATCGAAATTCCTCCGTAACTGTTGTCCGAAAGCAAAGCTATATTTTTTGTATCGGGATAATAACGTTTTATCAACTCAATATTTTTATCAATATTATATTCATAAACATATCCGCCTACTACATGATAATCCTTTGCCCGGTCATATACATCCAAACTTTCCGGGTTCCATTCGGCTACAACACAATTACTATCGGGCATTTCCACAAAATTCCGGCTCACCATACCACCTAATACAGGAATTTCCGGCAAATCCTTTACATCTTGTGACAAATAAGCCGCCCATGCTTCCTGCCCTAACAATACGATTAATGACGGAGAGTTCTTTTCAGAAGCATATTTCTCTAAAATCCTTTTCATCCGACCCTTCCACAATGGTGCCTCTATCAGACTTTTACAATTCATGTTTTCAATAAACACATTATTATGTCCACCATTGGCCTTATATTCGTCCATAAAGGCGGAAATATTAGCTGATGTAGAACTTATGCCCGGATTGTAAGAACTTATGATAAGAATATTTGCATAATTAGAAGAAGAGGCTAAAGATTTGTCTTGAGCTGATACAAATAAAGTAATCATGCTTAAAAGTATTAACAAGCACATTTTTTTACCAATCAATTTCAGCCACATAGATTTATAAAATTAATTTATGCAAAGTTACGAACTTATTTTGTAAATTAACAAGTATCAGTAGCTTTTTAGTAAAAAGAAAAGGCATAATATTTTTTAAAAGAATCTGCCAACAACCAATCCGGCACTTTTTTTGTTCTCTTCATAATGCAATAAAAAGGAGACATAAGTATGGCCTATATCGATTATTACAAGATTCTGGGCGTAGACAAAAATGCTACACAGGATGAAATAAAAAAAGCATTCCGCAAATTAGCACGAAAATACCACCCCGATTTAAATCCGAATGATCCCACAGCTAAGGATAAATTTCAGGAAATAAACGAGGCGAATGAAGTATTGAGTGATCCGGAAAAGCGGAAAAAATACGATGAATACGGAGAACATTGGAAACATGCCGATGAGTTTGAAGCACAAAAAAGAGCTTATCAACAAACCGGTGGTGGAGGAACACACTGGTATTCAGCATCGGGAAACGGATTTGACGAAGGCGACTTTTCTCAATTTGGCGGTGGTTTCCATAGTGGTAATGCAAGTGGTTTCTCTGATTTCTTTGAGGAACTATTTGGAGGAGCAGGAAGAAGATCACGGAGTACAGGATTCAAAGGACAGGATTATAATGCCGAATTACAACTCTCTTTAAGAGAAGCTGCGGAAACTCATAAACAAATTCTGAATGTAAACGGAAAGAACGTACGAATTACAGTCCCGGCAGGTGTAGCCAACGGGCAGGTAATCAAGCTCAAAGGATATGGTGCTCCGGGTATCAACGGCGGACCGGCCGGCGATTTATATATAACCTTTGTGATTCCGGACGACAGTACATTTAAACGGAAAGGCGATGATTTATATGTCACCGCACCGCTAAATCTTTATACGGCTGTATTGGGTGGAGAAGAAACGGTCGACACGCTTAACGGAAAAGTAAAACTAAAAGTAAAACCGTCAACTCAAAACGGAACGAAAGTCAGACTGAAAGGCAAGGGATTCCCTGTATATAAAAAGGAAGGACAATTCGGAGATCTGATTATAACATACTCTGTTCAAATACCAACCGGACTGACAGAAAAACAGAAAGAGTTGTTCCGTGAATTACAAAACAGTTAGTAACCTTTAAATCATTGAGATATGCAGAGCGATTTAATTATAATCAGTGAATACTGTGATAAAAGCCATATAGAACCTTCATTTATCAGCCTCCTAGAAGATGATGGTTTGATAGAAGTGACGAGAATAGAGGATGAACAATACATTCCTATGTCTCAATTGTCCGATTTGGAACAATATGCACGTCTTTATTATGATCTGTCCATTAATATAGCAGGCTTGGATGCCATTCATCACCTCCTAAAACGAATGAAGCATCTACAGCACGAAATCAGATTATTGCAAAATGAATTACGCTTTTATCGGGATATCGAATAAAAAATGTACTTTTGCAGCCGGTAAAAAGCAGGGTGCAAATGAATAGTGAAAAAAATAAATACTGGTTTGTTTTTTGCAACGACCAATTATTATTAGAGAAAACAAAAAAGGGAGGCAGGGTTCCTTATCAAGAAGAGGCTCCTGTTCCTGTTTCTGAATGGACACGTATCCATGAATTATCTCTTTTCGATGGACAAGTATTTCATGCTTATTCTATCGACAATCCTATTACAGAAAACGATCGTTATACAACCGTCGGACTAAGAGCTTCTTTTGATATTCTTCCACGGAATATGTATCTGATGGCCGGTAAAGCACAAGAAATTATTTTTTGGGATAAGAACAACCGTTATTGTCCGGTTTGTGGCATGCCTATGAAATTCCATACCACCATTAGCAAACGTTGTTCCGGCTGCGGTAAAGAAATCTGGCCTATAGTTTCCACGGCAATCATTGTATTAGTGCGAAAAGGTAATGAAATACTATTGGTTCATGCCCGCAACTTCCGGGGTGATTATTACGGTTTAGTTGCCGGTTTTGTAGAAACCGGTGAAACACTGGAGGAATGTGTACAACGGGAAGTTTTGGAGGAAACAGGATTGCGTGTGCAAAACATTCGTTATTTCGGAAGTCAACCCTGGCCGTATCCTTGTGGCTTAATGGTAGGTTTCACAGCTGATTATGCCAGTGGAGAAATCAAATTGCAAACTTCGGAACTAAGTGCCGGCAAATTTTTTACTAAAGAGAATCTCCCCGATATCCCCGGAAAGATGAGCATGGCACGTATGCTTATCGATGATTGGTTAGAGAAAAATTAAAAGCATTATATATACTTACAAGCCATAAAAAAGCTGTCTCATTTTTTATTTCGAGACAGCTTTTTTTTACTGATTAATTTAAAGAATATTCCTAAACAAGATAGCTTGAAGATGAGATTCTCACCTCATTTGCCATGCAATTTCTAATTTATCAAATACCTAAGGACTTCTTAATGCCTTCAATCTTCTCTAATGCAGCTGCATTAGCAGATTCATAACATTTCGGACAACCCATTTCCCCTTTTGCTTCCACATAGAACTTGATTTTTGGCTCCGTTCCGGAAGGACGAACCGAAACTTTTGTTCCATCGGCACAGAAATATTGCAGCACATTCGAAGTATCAGGCATATCAATATCCGTTACATGGCCTTCAGCATCCGTCTGTTTCAATGTTTTATAATCTTTTGTCAGAACGACCGGTGAATCACCCAATTCTTTTGGAGGATTAGCACGGAAATTTTCCATCATTGCCTTAATTTCATCCGCTCCACTCTTGCCCGGTTTCACGACATTGACAGTCAGTTCTTTCGAGAATCCATATTCAACATAGATATCCATCAACACATCATATAAAGTCTTGCCCTGATCTTTTGCCCAAGCACAAATCTCTGCCAGCAAAGCACAAGCGGACACCGCGTCTTTATCACGAACAAAATCTTCCGCAAGGAAGCCATAACTCTCTTCACCACCGCCGATATATTGCTTGATACCTTCATTCAAACGAATCTGGCGAGCAATCCATTTAAAACCAGTGTAACAATCATACATTTCTATCTGATTCTTGTCGGCGATAGCTTTGATCAATTCTGTAGTGACAATAGTCTTCACAACAAACTCTTTGCCGGTCATTTTCCCCATTGCCTTCCGGTTGGTAATGATATAATACAGGAACAACAGACAGGTTTGATTACCATTAATCAAGACCCATTCGCCTTTATCATCTTTACAAGCCATACCCACACGATCAGCATCCGGATCGGAAGCCATTACAATATCCGCGTTAATTTCCTTCGCTAACTTAATAGCCAATGTCAAAGCTTCCGCATTTTCAGGATTCGGAGAAATCACTGTCGGGAAGTTGCCGTCTTTTACCATCTGTTCAGGAACGCAATGTACATTCTCAAAGCCCCACATTTTCAAAGCACGCGGAATCAACATCATACCGGTTCCATGAATCGGAGTATAAACAATGCTTAAATCTTTCTGGCGCTTAATCACTTCCGGATCAATAGAAATAGTCTGTACGGCATCCAAATAAGGTTTATCCACATCTTCACCGATAATCTGAATCAAATCTTTATTTCCTTCAAATTTAATATCGGCTGCCGAAGCTATTTTATTCACTTCATCGATAATACCTTTATCATGCGGAGCCAACACCTGCGCTCCATCATCCCAATAAGCCTTATATCCGTTATATTCTTTCGGATTATGGGAAGCCGTCAGGATAATACCGCTCTGGCAACCTAAATGGCGGATAGCATATGACATTTCCGGAGTAGGACGCATATCTTCAAAAAGATATACTTTAATGCCGTTAGCAGAAAATATATTAGCGGAAATTTCAGCAAACTTACGACTATTGTTACGGCAATCATGACCTACCACTACCGAAATCTGCTCCAAATCCGTAAAGTTCTTGTTCAAGTAATTAGACAAGCCCTGTGTTGCTGCTCCTACAGTATAGATATTCATGCGGTTAGAACCTACTCCCATGATACCTCGTAAACCGCCGGTTCCAAACTCAAGGTCTTTGTAGAAAGCCTCAATCAAATCTGTTTTGTCAGGATTTTCCAACATACGTTTTACCTCGACCTGAGTTTCAGCATCGTATGCGGGAGTTAACCATCTTTGCGCTTTCTCGGTTACTTCTTTAATCAATTGTTCATTTTCCATATTCGTATTATTTTAGATTTAAATTACCAAATTATTGTCACAAATATAGAGAAAAATGGAGTTTATATCCTAATCCTTTGGCAATTATTTTTTCAAATCCGTTACTTTATAACGATTTCCGGTTTCTTGTATTACTTTCCTGTTATACTCTTCGGGATATCCCGGACGAATTAGCGGAGCACAAAGCCCGGTGGAAGTTCGTTCAAATTTACCGTCTTTTACTCTCTTTACTACCAAATCATTATATTTCACAATTAAGAACTCTCCGAGTTTCTTCCATCCGTCGAGCATATTCTGAGCTGTCCGCACCGTATACTTTGTCAGATATTCTTTTGCTTTTGCCGGACTTTCCTTATACATCTCCAAGGCATTGCTTTCTATCTCTTTTTGAGCAGTAAAGAATCCGGATTCCGTATGTTTCTGTACTTCACGCAAATCATCAATCATCAATCCATAACGCGGATAAATCATGTTCGATACCCAGTTACACACCCAAAATGCCGATTCCCAAGAGAAAGTAACTCCATCGGCCACGTCTTTGGCATAGCAGGAAGGTACTTCCGTAGAACAACAATATACAGGTGTATAAGCAATCATATTGGCATCATCCATTCCGAACCACAGTACTCCTCCTATCGCATTAGGTAAATTAGCACGCATTTGGGATACGAAAGTAAAGGCCGATTGCTGGGTAGAAATCGGACGTTCGTTAAAATACTCTTGCCCGTCTACTTTGAAAGAAAGCGGAGAAGGACGATAAGGACTATTATATGCTCCGGCACCCAAATCTTTAGTCATATCTAACGGAGTGCCTTCATAATGATCGCGCATATCTTGCTGCACATCTTGTACCGAAACTTTGTGGGCAGGTTTGATATAAAGAGGCATGGGTTCGTCGCTCTCTCCCTTTATATAAGAAAGGTATTTATCCATTTCGGCATTATGACGACGATAGAAGCTCCACACCCGTGCCTCGCAATAGCGCAAGCCTCCGAAATCTAAAGGATTGTACGCATCTGCAAAGCTGAAATCTTTGTTCATGCCGTTAAAATACCCTTTCTCCCGTGCAAAAGATATCACATCCGGAGAATACATACAATTCTCCTTATCGTCCATATCAAATTTATGAATACGCGACTGATTAGCATGGGCAGCAATGCAGTCGTCCGGTATACGAACTGCCACCCATACGGCTCCTCGTACACCAGGTCCTTTTCCAATCATCTCCAGTATCCATGCTTCATTCGGATCGGCCACAGTAAAACTTTCTCCTTCACTGTAATAACCATACTCTTTTACCAGTTCCGTCATTACTTGAATAGCTTCACGGGCTGTGGATGCACGCTGCAAGGCTATATATATCAAACTTCCGTAATCAATAATACCTGTACTATCAGCTAATTCGGGACGTCCTCCAAATGTCGTCTCGCCAATGGTTACCTGAAATTCATTGATATTTCCTATTACATTATAAGTTTTCGGTACCTGCTTTATTTGTCCCAGATATTTGGCTGTATCCCAATCATAAATATCCAACATCTCGCCCTGCTCATGCGTTGCCGCCGGAGAATGATACAGATGTCCGAACATACCGAACGAATCGGCAGAATAAGATACAATAACCGAACCATCGGTAGAAGCAGCTTTTCCTACAATCAAATTGGTACAGGCCGAAGTCTCAGTCACCCAAGCAGCAAACAAGGCAACCATCCACATTAGTTTTGTCTTCATACGTATTCTTTTTTCATTATTGATTTTCCATTTAATAATAAAATTCCTCTTTCACACGGGTCACATTTCCGCAAAAATCAGTTACTTCCAACTCTAAAGCATGACGTTTACCCCGCTCTATTCGGGCTTTGGCTAGTTTACATGCCAAACGTCGTTTCAAGTTGTATGTAAACAATACAAATTTTCCGTCGATCATTCCTTTATAAGAACGAATACCCGTATGTTTATCCGAGAGGCGGAAAGCGATCTCTTTCGAACGTTCCCACATTCCTTTATTCAAAGGCTCCACTTTAGGCGGAACGGTATCAATCGCTACCGTATAAGTAGCCAGTTCACGAATGGAAGCTTTCATCCATCCGTTTTCATACGTACCGCCTACATAATGCAATGCATTTCCCCATTTACCGGCAATATAATATTTAGTGGTATCCGCCACCGGAAAGTTACGTATTCCAATAGTCAACGGACAATAAGTGTGCAGCGGAACAGGTGAATTATGCAACTGATATACAAAAGCTACAGCCGAAGAATCACGAATGATTTTTGTATCGGCCTCCACATCATCATACAACATGCCTTTAGGAATAGCCAACTCCATACCGGGTTCTTGAATGATATTCGCTTGATCCCAACGTAAAAGATATTTGCCTTGTGGCACATGCGACGGAATCTGCCGACGTTTTCCCCTTATCGTGAAACGATAACGGGAAACATTCCCATGTGCATCTTCCAGCACATACATGATGTGATAATCTCTTTCTTCATTTATGCGGACAAAACCCCTGTTGTCTCCTGCATGCAACATACGTAGACGGTTTCCGGCAGGAAGAAAAGATTTCATGTACCAACTTCGCTTTTGCTTATATACATCGTAATCTGTCCATCCGTTTATAGCCCGGTTTTCATCAAATAAAAAACGGTCGACCATACTATTAAACACTTTCACACTGTCGACATAAAGCGTTACGGAGAACACTCCATACGTATTGTTGGTTTCGTTCATATAATCGTAGGCTCGAAGTCCCAAACCGATTTCACCCCAAGCATCCACCGGTTGCGCCAATACCGTCCGCCCCGAACGGTTTACGAATGCAATGGAACGTTTTTGCTTACTTCCGTTGACGACTCCTTTTCCTGCTTGCGGATAAAACATGACGGAATAAGCTCTCGGCGGTTTTGTATCTTTTATCTCCGATAAATAAAAAGGTAACGGGTTAACCGGTTCATTCTCTTCCGTATTCCGGATCTCCAGATGCAAATGAGGCCCGCCCGAGCTACCCGTATTGCCGCTTAAAGCTATCACCTCCCCTTTCTTTACAGGAAACAGGGAGGCATCCGGAAACAAGTTCACTTCAAAACTTTCTTTCGCATATTGCTCGTCTTCCACATATTTTGCTATAGCGGAAGCAAACTCTTTTAAATGTCCGTATACAGAAGTATATCCATTCGGGTGCGTGACATATAAAGCGTTACCATAGCCGCCCGGCATGACGGATATACGGGAGATGTAGCCTTCTTCTATACTATGTACCGGCTTCCCTTCCACGCCTTGCGTCTTAAAATCAAGTCCGCCGTGAAAATGGTTCGGACGCAACTCACCGAAATTGCCACTTAAATACAAAGGGATATCGAGAGGAACTCTGAAAAACGAACGGGAAACATCCTGAGCCTGTGCCCAGACACAACAACCCAAAAACAGAGAAACAAGAAATTTCTTTCCCATTCCTTAACAAGCTTTAAAGCTCATATCTAATCCCTTCACCGAATGGGTAAGCGCACCTACTGAAATAAAATCTACGCCACATTCGGCATAATCGCGTAAGGTGTCAAAAGTGATGCCTCCCGAAGACTCTGTTTCATACTTTCCGGCAATCATTTCCACTGCCTTTTTCGTATTCTCAGGAGAAAAATTATCAAGCATAATACGGTCTACGCCTCCGATGTTCAACACCTGTTGCAATTCATCAAAGTTGCGCACTTCTATTTCTATTTTCAGATCTTTGCCTTTCTCTTTACAATAAGTCTTGGCACGTTCAATCGCTTTATCGATACCTCCTGCAAAATCCACATGATTATCTTTTAACAAAATCATATCGAATAATCCGATACGATGGTTTACACCGCCGCCAATCTTAACCGCCTGTTTCTCGAGCATGCGCATACCCGGCGTTGTCTTACGCGTATCGAGCACTCTCGTTTTCGTACCTTCCAATTTTTTCACATACTTACGTGTCATGGTAGCAATACCACTCATCCGCTGCATTACATTCAACATCAAGCGTTCGGTCTGCAAAAGCGATTGCACCTTTCCTTCCACCACCATTGCCACATCTCCGGGTTTCACTTCCGTGCCATCCTGAATCAACACTTCCACCTTCATGGCGGGGTCGAAACGATGGAATATCTCTTTGGCAATTTCCACTCCGGCAAGCACTCCAGCCTCTTTTATCAATAATCTGGATTTGCCCATAGCATCCGCCGGAATACACGATAATGTGGTGTGGTCACCATCCCCTATATCCTCTGCAAAAGCGAGGTCTATCAGTCTGTCAATTAATTGATTTACAGTTTCCATTTTTTATAATATTATTCTTTAATCAAGTTTGCCGGACAAAAGTAAAAGATTAATCCGAGATTTCCTTGCTTTTCCACCTATTTTTCTTACTGCATAAAAGCGGGAAACGCGACTTATTAACGCCATTACTAACCACCGATAAATAGATAACCAAAAGTTGTTTTATAAGTATTTTCGTCTTAGTAAAACTATTAAGATGATTTTTCATCCGGCATTGTTAAAAGAATTACATTCCATCCTTTTAAAATCGCTTAAAATAATTATTTCCGTCTTCCAATATGCTTTTTGGGAATTGCTTAAAGCGCCTACCGATTTATTGACGTCCTTTCATTGGATAACTCAAAGAATCTATTTTATTTTGCAGCAGAAACAAAGGTAAACAACTAACCACTCAAGAAATGAAAACCGTATTGCTTGTCGTAGGACGAACCGTAGAAGCGCATTACATTTCCGCTATAAACGATTATGTGGAACGTACCAAACATTTTATCTCTTTCGATTTAGAAGTCATTCCGGAGTTGAAAAACACGAAAAACCTTTCGGAAGAACAACAGAAAGAGAAAGAAGGGGAACTGATTTTAAAGTCGTTACAAAGCGGCGACGTAGTAGTATTGCTCGATGAATTCGGAAAAGAATTCCGTTCCATAGAGTTTGCCCGATGGATGGAAAAGAAACTGGCAAACGTAAACAAACGGTTAGTATTCGTCATCGGCGGTCCATACGGATTCGCACAAAAAGTTTATGATACGGCGCAAGAAAAAATATCATTATCCAAAATGACTTTCTCTCATCAAATGGTACGTCTCATCTTTGTAGAACAACTTTATCGTGCCATGAGTATCCTTCATGGCGGACCGTATCACCATGAATAATATGTATTGTTCATCCGCAATTTTTATTCGGACGGAAAGGATATTTTCTTCTTTCCAATATCCAAATCGAGAACAACCGGAAGATGATCGCTGTACCCGCCCTGATAGCGGGCTCCCCAATAAGTACGGAAAGGAGTTGTCCCTCCGTAACGCTCGTCTTCCGTCAGTAGAAAAGGCAACTTGAGTATTCGGGCTTTTTCATAACTGGTATGAAACGCAGCATCATTCGACAACAAACGACCGGAGACAATCATCTGGTCTAGAATACCCCATTCGCCCCGATAACGGTACGTACCTTCCTGTTTACGTCCATCCATCAGGTTATACAATCGTTTGGTTTTTATATCATCCGAAGGAGCACGCGCATCTAGAACTTCCGCAATAGAGGCATCCGCAGGATAATCGTTAAAATCACCGGTAATCAATAGATGAGGATGGGTGCGTTTGCATATTACGGAATCCGTCTGGATTTTCAGAATAGAAGCCGTAAAAAGGCGGTACGGTTCACTTTCCTTTTGTCCTCCCGACCGAGAGGGCATATGACAAACAAACACATCCAACGTATCACCCGTTATTACTTTACCGGTTACATGCAATATATCACGCGTCGGGGGACGGTTGATATTTTTTGAAGGAATACGTATACTCCGCCAATTCAACAACCTGAAGGTACCGGGCTGGTATAGTAAAGCGACATCAATGCCCCGTTGATCGGGAGAGGTAGTCATGACATAACGATAACCGGCTTCTTTTAAAGGAGAATAACGAGTAAGGTCACGGATAACGTGTTCATTCTCCACTTCACATAAAGCTACCAAATCGGGCACATATTCCTCTCCTGCCGCCACAATCACTTTAGCGATTTTCAGTAATTTATCCCGATAACGAAAATAAGTCCATTTCTTTACGGATTCAGGCATAAACTCCCTGTCGTTTTTTAACGTATCGTGCTCGCAGTCGAACAGATTTTCTACATTATATTCCATTACTCGGAAACGGTTTTGAGCCGGAACGGAGATAATGCCCGGCAAGAAAACAACCCACCCTAGCAGCAACCGTAAAAATAATCGTTGCCGACAGAAAACAATCCTTCGGCAAGTATAAAAAACTCTCCTCTTCACTAACCTAAATATTCATTATTACTTCAAATTATAAGTATCTTGTAAGACCATTCAGAAGGTATGAAAAGCGACTAAGGCCCCGGACTCCTATGAAAGGTACTTTTGAAAACGAACGTTCGTTATGGGCTAAACGAACATTCGTTTCCCCTCTATTGAACGTTCATTTCCCAAAAACGCACCGAGAGAATTTTTAAGGACTTTAATCTGACAATCATCCGTCATCCGGCTTATTACCTTATTTTATAGCATACAAAAAACGAAAGGTTTGCATCCTTTAAATCTTCGGACAAAAGCATACCTTTCGTTTCTCTCCTCTCCAGAATATTACAGAAAGAGGTTATTCCTTAGCTGGAATATTCTTCAATATCTCCAGCAAATGATTCCAGAATTTCTCCACGGTAGGAATCAACATGCGTTCATCGGGAGAATGTACTCCACGAAGTGTAGGACCGAACGAAACCATATCCAACAAAGGATATTTTTCAAGGAACAATCCGCACTCCAGTCCGGCATGAATAGCTTTCACTTTCGGTTCTACGCCAAATAGCTTTTTATAGGTCTCCACTGCAATCTTCAATATTTCAGAATCCGTATTCGGTTTCCAACCCGGATACCCTTCGCCCACTTCCACTTCGGCACCTGCCAGTTCGAAAGCGGCTTTTATCGTATCCGACATATCTTTCCGAGCCGACAAGACAGAACTACGCTGACTACTGTTAATCAGAATTTTTCTATCCGCCATCTTTATAGAAGCCAGATTTGAGGAAGTCTCCACCAAACCCGGAATGTCCTGGCTCATGGCAAAAACACCATTGTAAACAGCATGAACAGCATTCAGAAGACGTGTTGTAGTATTCCGGTCAATCGCCTCTTTGCATGGAGCTTCCGATTCCAACACAAACTTCACATTCCTTTCTGTTACGGAATATTCCGTTTCCACTTCAGATGCAAAGATATTCAAATCTACCCGAACAGCTTCTTTATATTCCATCGGCACCGCACACAGGGCGTATGCTTCACGCGGTATGGCATTATGCAGGTTTCCACCCTCTATCGAGCAAAGATACATATCATATTTTTCTGCCGTCTGATACAAAAATCGATTTAATACTTTATTGGCATTCGCTCTTCCCTTATTAATATCATCCCCCGAATGTCCACCGGTCAATTTTTCCACACCCACTTTAAAGAAAAAATAATCCTGGGGAGCGGGTATCGGCTCATAAGTTAGGGTAGCGGAAGTACGTACTCCACCCGCACAACCTATAAACAATTCTCCTTCATCCTCCGAATCCAGATTCAACAATATATCTCCATTCATAAAACCGCTTTTCAAAGCAAAAGCTCCTGTCAAACCGGTTTCTTCATCCACGGTAAACAAACATTCGATAGGTCCATGTTCTATGTCGTCAGCCGCCAAAACAGCCAATTCGGTTGCTACACCAATCCCATTATCGGCACCCAGCGTAGTACCTTTAGCCCTGAGCCACTCTCCATCAATGACCGTCTCTATCGGATCGTTTAGAAAATCGTGCTCCACATCATTATTTTTCTCACATACCATATCTATGTGCGACTGTAACACTACAGTTTTACAATGTTCATACCCTTTCGTCGCTGGTTTTTTAATCAGTACATTCCCCACTTCGTCTACCAGAGTTTCCAACTGATGTTTCTTACCAAACTCTTTCAAATACTCAATAATCCTTTCTTCCCTCTTGGAAGGACGTGGCACAGCACAGATTTCTTTAAAAAAATCGAACACGCACGCAGGCTTCAGTTCTACAGGTTTACTCATTTATTTTCCTCCTTATTTTTAATGTCTTTTTAGCTTTCAGTTTGCTAAATTAGGTTAAATCGATTCTCTTTTACAAAAGCCAAACTCACAATCGCTTATCTTTGCAATCACAAAAGTAATGGAAATGCTTGAAACAATTCTTATATCAGTGTTAATTGTTGCTATTTGTATGGTCCTATTGGCAATAGGTATACTTATAAAAAAAAATGGTAAGTTTCCTAATACCCATGTAAGCGGAAACAAAGCTATGAGAAAAAAAGGTATAGGATGCGTTCAATCGCAAGACCGGGAAGCACGTAAAACAAAGAAATGGAGTGTTTCGGAAACGAGTAAAAAAGAAAATAATAACTTATAATATCACACCAAACAAAAAACTTATGAAAAAACAAAATTGGGTCCTGAACGGATTGATGGCTTTAGCTACAGTCGGCCTGTTCACGCAATGTGACGGAAATAAAACAGAAACAAAATCTACCGGTAACGAAGAAATAGGAACTGCGGGCGGTGCGACCATGAAAATTGCTTATGTCGATGTAGATACGTTATTGACCAAATACGACTTTTGGAACGACTTAAACGAAATGATGATGAGAAAAGAAGAAAATGCCCGTGCCACTTTAAATGAAAGAGGCAAAGCTTTCCAAACAGAAGTGAATGAGTTCCAACGTAAATTAGAAAACAACGCTTTCACTCGTGAAAGGGCAGCACAGGAGGAAGCTCGTTTAACCAAAAAACAACAAGAGTTGCAAGCTTTACAAAATAGATTGGAAAACGAAATTCAACAAGAGACTCAGAAAAATAGCTTACAATTGCGTGATTCAATCAACTCATTCCTGAAAATATACAATAAAGACAAAGGATATAGCCTTATCATTAGCAATACAGGTTTCGATAATTTATTGTATGCAGATAAAGCATACAACATTACTCAGGAAATTGTAGACGGTTTAAACAAACGTTATAAACCGGCAACTAATAAATAATCATCAGCACATTTTTTGTTTTATAAAAATATGAATTTTCCATAAATGGGTGGTACCGTGAGGCACCGCCCATTTTCTTTTTTTACGAACTATATTCAAGAGGATTTGTTTAGTACAATAATAAATAAATTCGAAACATATGGAACGATTTGAAGAATTAATCACCTCTCCTAATCCCGTTTTAATAGATTTTTATGCGGAATGGTGTGAGCCGTGCAGAAGAATGAAACCTATTCTCGAAGAATTAAAAAAAATGAAAGGCGAAAAAATACGTGTAGCCAAAGTTAATATCGAGAAACACAAAGAACTGGCTGCGTATTACCAAATTCAGTCTATCCCGACTCTTATGGTATTCAAAAACGGAGAATTGCTTTGGCGACATAGCGGTTTGATGCAGCCTAAAGAACTTAAAAAGATTATCGAGAAGTACGAATAAGATATCTTTTCGGACCTAATAAAATAAAAAATCCCGCTGCCATACGGAACTCTTTCCTTTTAACTGGATAGTGTCTAACCTGTCCAACTTTTAAGGGTCACTTCATCCCTGATGAACGGAGGGTACAAATAGTCGGACAAGCGATAAAATCTCTCAACCTGATGCAGAGAACTCAAATTAACGCTAAAAACAAGAAGCCGACTCCAAAGACAAAAAGAGTCCCGCAGGCTTACCGGCGGGACTATCTTTTATTTAATCTCTAATGAAAACTATTACTTTTTAAAGTATCTGTTATACAAACCTTCAAAGCCTTTTCCATGACGTGCTTCGTCTTTAGCCATTTCGTGAACCGTATCATGAATAGCATCGAGATTCAATTCTTTTGCACGTTTTGCAATACGGAACTTATCAGCGCATGCCCCAGATTCTGCATTCATTCTCTTATCCAGGTTGGTTTTCGTATCCCATACTACATCACCCAATAATTCGGCAAACTTAGCTGCATGCTCAGCCTCTTCCCATGCGTAACGTTTAAATGCTTCAGCAATTTCAGGATAACCTTCACGATCAGCCTGACGGCTCATAGCCAAGTACATACCTACCTCAGTACATTCACCGTTGAAATGTGCGTTAAGGTCTTTAATCATTTCCTCATCACAATCTTTTGCTACACCGATAATGTGTTCCGATACAAATTCAATTTTGCCGTTTTCTTCCAATTCTTTAAACTTCGAAGCGGGAACTTTACATTGAGGACATCTCTCTGGAGCTGCATCACCTTCATGAATGTAACCACAAACTGTACAAATAAATTTCTTTGCCATAATAATTTAATTTTAATAATTAGTTAGTCATGTTATCTTTTTCCAAACATTTTTTACATACGCCTTTATAATACTGATGGACCTCTGTTATCGCGTTTCCATCCATATCCATCCTGAGTACTTCTTTTGCAGAATCCGACAGAGGCAAATCATAAATCTTCCCACACCTTTTACATAAAAAATGAGCATGATGACTCACGTCTCCGTCAAAGCATGTCATCTTTTCATCAATCGTCAACATCTGCGCCGCGCCCTGCTCTACAAATAGTTTTAATGTATTGTAGACCGTTGTACGGGAAAGCGTCGGGTACTTTGGACTCAGAGCCGTATAGATTTCATCAACCGACGGATGAGTAAAGTGCGTCATCAAATACTCCATAACAGCCATTCTCTGGACAGATGGTTTTATATCGTATTTCAACAGATTCTCATATACAACATTTACTTTCATAGATCTAAATTTGTAATCATTTCAAATTCGATTCGTTTGCAAATATAGACGGATTATTTTATTGTACAAACTCTTTAGTTCCTTTTTTATAAATTTTAGCAATCAATTACATATTTCAAACATTTTATAATTGTATCTTTGCTTCAAAAACAGAGATAAATGTCGTTCGCCTATAATTTAATTGTTCTCTTCTTATAGTTGACCGGTTTTATCTTTATGCAAAAGATATAAAACAATGAATTACGGATTTGTAAAGGTTGCGGCCGCCATACCCCGCGTAAAAGTAGCTGATTGCCAGTATAATGCCTCCAACATTATTGAGCAAATAAACGAAGCTGAAGCACAGCATGCAGAGATAATTATATTCCCTGAATTATGTATAACAGGATATACATGTGCCGATTTATTTGCGCATGAGCTCTTATTAAAAAGAAGTTTGGATGCTTTACAACAAATACTGGACTCGACAAAAGGAAAGCAGTGTATCGCTATTGTAGGAATGCCCATAGAAGCGGAATCAGTTCTATTGAATTGTGCTGTCGTATTGCAAAATGGAACCATACAAGGTATCATACCCAAAACATATCTGCCCAATTACAGGGAATTCTATGAACAGCGCTGGTTCGCTTCGGGTATCGGGAAAGAAACAACCCTAGAGTTATTTGGACAGAAAGTACCGGTCAGTACCAATATGGTATTCGACACCCCTACCTGTTGCTTCGGAGTAGAAATATGCGAAGACGTGTGGGCTCCTGTTCCCCCCAGTTGTTCGCTGGCTTTGAATGGCGCAGAGATACTGTTCAATATGTCAGCAGACAACGAAGGCATCGGGAAACATAATTATCTATGTTCATTGCTGAGCCAACAGTCTTCCCGTTGCCTGGCAGGGTATGTGTTTTCGTCCTGTGGTTTCGGAGAATCCACTACTGATGTCGTATTTGCCGGCAACGGGTTAATTTATGAAAACGGAACATTGTTAGCGGCATCCCAACGCTTTTCATTTGAACCTCAATTAATCATTAGTGAAATAGATGTAGAAAGCCTTCGTATGCAACGACGGATAAACACAACGTTTGCTGCCAGTATATCCCACCTTATAAAAGAGAAAGCCCTACGCATTCGTACGGAAAAGGTGATGCAACAAGAATTCACGCTCACTCGAAAAATCGACGCTTATCCTTTCGTACCGACAGGTAAAGAACTAGACGAACGTTGCGAGGAAATTTTTGCCATTCAAGTATGTGGATTAGCGAAACGATTAATACATACTCATTGTAACACAGTTATAGTAGGTATCTCCGGCGGTTTGGATTCGACTTTGGCACTACTCGTCTGTACCCGTACTTTCGATAAATTGGGATTAGACCGTAAAGGCATTATTGGAGTAACGATGCCGGGATTCGGAACTACCGACCGTACTTATCACAATGCTTTGCAACTGATGAGTTCATTAGGCATTACTATGAAAGAAATTTCCATCAGAGAAGCTTGTATCCAACACTTTAAAGATATAAATCACGATATCGACGTGCACGATGTAACTTACGAAAACAGTCAGGCACGTGAACGCACACAAATTCTGATGGATATAGCCAATCAAGAAAACGGTTTGGTTGTAGGCACAGGCGATTTATCGGAACTAGCTTTAGGTTGGGCTACTTATAATGGAGATCATATGTCAATGTATGCCGTCAACACCAGCATTCCTAAAACATTGGTAAAACATTTGGTAACGTGGGTAGCCCAACACGATGTAGACGAAACTTCCCGTCTCACATTATTGGATATTGTCGACACTCCCATCAGTCCGGAACTTATTCCGGCTGACGAACAAGGCAATATCAAACAAAAGACGGAGGATTTAGTAGGACCATATGAATTACATGATTTCTCCCTTTGCCACTTCTTCCGCTTCGGCTCACGTCCGGCTAAGATCTATTATCTAGCAAAGATAGCCTTTGCCGATAAATACGACGATGAAACCATAAAAAAATGGCTAAAAACATTCTTCCGCCGTTTCTTTTCCCAGCAATTCAAACGTTCGTGTCTTCCCGACGGTCCGAAAGTCGGTTCCGTTGTGCTTACCCCACGGGGCGACTGGCGGATGCCAAGCGATGCTAGTGCTGAACTCTGGCTGAAAGAGTGTGAGGCTCTTTAATCGAAGATGCTTTTTACTGCAAATAAATTAAGTTTGGCAAACAGGGATTTTAAGGAATAGAAGCAACCAGAAAAGAGCTGTTACCTGCCAAAACGGGACAAGAAGTTAAAGTCCGATATCCAAACATATACAGGGTATCGGACTTTAACTTCTTATAGTGATATAACCAAATCCCGCTCTTGAACGAAGCAACAACTCCTCTATCTCTTAAATGCCTCCGGCATAACTTCCGTGTGTCACTTCCACAAATAAACCGGAACTAATCATTAGATGACACCTTTCGTAGAAGGCAATTCATAATGATAAATATCCCGCTTGACCGCCATTTTCAGAGCACGTGCCAAGGCTTTAAAGATTCCTTCTATCTTATGATGTTCGTTTTGACCTTCTGCTTGAATGTTCAGATTCATCTTGGCGGCGTCACTCAACGACTTGAAGAAATGCAAAAACATTTCCGTGGGCATTTCTCCTATCTTTTCACGTTTAAATTCCACATCCCAAACTAACCAAGGACGTCCGCCAAAGTCAAGCGCCACTCGACACAAACAATCATCCATCGGCAAACAGTAACCGTAACGCTCTATTCCACGCTTACTTCCTAATGCTTTATATAGGCATTCGCCCAAAGCCAAAGCGGTGTCTTCAATGGTATGATGCTCGTCAACGTATAAATCACCTTTTACTTTAATAACTAAATCCATCCCTCCATGCTTCCCTATTTGTTCCAGCATGTGGTCGAAAAATCCTAAACCGGTCTGAATGTCGCAAGCTCCGCTTCCATCCAAATTCAGCCATACATAAATATCCGTCTCTTTAGTGGTGCGTTGAACCGATGCCGTACGTTCTCCTGCAAAAAGGAACTCCGCAATCCTCTCCCAATTGCGAGTTGCCAATATACAAACCTCCTGCAAAGATTCGGGCAACATCTCCTTGTCTTCCTGTAACAGGATAGCTTTGCAACCAAGATTCTTAGCCAGTTCAACATCCGTAGCACGGTCTCCTATGACATAACTGTTTGCTAAATCATACTCACCGCTCATATACGCCTTTAACATGCCTGTACGAGGTTTCCGAGTCGGTGCATTATCCTCCGGAAAACTACGGTCAATCAAGATATCATCGAAAGTAATTCCTTCTCCCTCTAAAGTCTTCAGTATCAGATTCTGCGACGGCCAGAAAGTTTCCTCCGGAAAAGAAGAAGTTCCTAGTCCATCCTGATTGGTAACCATTACAAACTCAAAATCAAGCTTACTTCGAATAAACCCTAAATTACGGAAAACACCCGGATAAAACTCCAGTTTATCCAATGAATCCAATTGGTAATCTACAGGTGGTTCTATCACTAATGTTCCGTCCCGATCAATAAATAATGCTTTCTTCATACTTCTTATTTTTCTCCCTTAAGGTTTATATTTCTTTAATGCCTCCAGCAAAGTATCGTCTTCCGCTTGAGTACCAATCGTAATACGCAAACAATCGTTACATAAAGTAATGTGCGAACGATTACGCACAATAATTCCCTCCTGCACAAGATACTGATAAATACGTTTGGCGTCCGTCACTTTGGCCAGAAAGAAATTAGCATCTGTGGGATAAACCATAATGCAACAAGGCAATTTTCTGAATGCATCCATCAAACGGCCACGTTCCTCACGCAAGACAGACACCCAGCGTTCTACTTCGTAGCAACGTTGCAATGCATCCATGGCTTGTTGTTGGGTAAGAAGATTTACATTATAAGGATATTTGATTTTATTGAATATAGCAACAATCTCTTCCGAGGCAAAAGCCATTCCCAGACGGATAGCCGCACATCCCCATGCTTTGGAAAAAGTTTGCAGGACAATGAGGTTCGGATAATCGGACAGCTCTTGCAAGAAAGAGGGTTCATCGGAAAAATCACAGTAAGCTTCATCGATAATAACCAGCCCCTCGAAAGCTGTCAGCAATTTTACAATTTCTTTTCGGCATAAGTTGTTGCCGGTCGGATTATTCGGCGAACATAGAAACATAAGTTTAGTATGCTCATCGGCTGCTGCTAACATTGCCTCTGCTGAGAATCGAAACTGTTCGTCCAAACGAACTTTCCGGTAGGACACATTATTTACATCGGCACAAACTTCGTACATGCCGTATGTAGGGTCGATAGCCACTACATTATCAATCCCCGGTTCACAAAAAGCACGATATACAATATCAATGGCTTCGTCACTTCCATTTCCCAAAAAAATATTTTGGGGAGCCACCTTTTTTATATGCGACAACTTACTTTTCAGATTGCATTGCAACGGGTCCGGATAGCGATTGTAAGGGTCGTTATACGGATTTTCATTAGCATCCAGAAAAACAGAAGCCGTCACTCCCTTATACTCATCTCTTGCCGAAGAATATGGCTTTAAGTTCCAGATATTCGGCCGTGTAAGTTCCTTCAGTGTTTTCATATACTACTTTCTCTTAATGATTCCAATCTTACTGTTACTGCATTTTTATGAGCGTCCAGTTCTTCGTTCGCCGCCATTTGCTCTATAGCAGGACCAATCTTCTTGATCCCTTCCGGCTGTATCTCCTGGAAGGTAATTTTACGGATAAAACTGTCCAGACTCACCCCGCTGTATGCTTTTGCATAGCCATTAGTAGGCAATGTATGGTTCGTTCCCGAAGCATAGTCACCGGCACTTTCCGGAGCATAAGCTCCTAAAAATACTGAACCGGCATTGACTATACGTTCTGACAAATCCCTATAATCGTCTGTTTCTATAATCAAGTGTTCCGGTGCATACTCGTTTGTCAGTTCAATGGCCTCCTCCATATTATTTACCAATATAAGTTTGCTGTTTTCCAAAGACTTGGAAGCAATTTCCCTACGAGATAACATAGCCAATTGGCGTTCAACTTCGGCCTGCACCTTAACGATTAATTCTTCAGAAGTTGTAATTAACATGGCCTGACTGTCTGTTCCATGTTCCGCTTGGGATAACAAATCAGCCGCCACAAAAACCGGATTAGCCGTATCATCAGCCAATACCTCTACTTCGGAAGGTCCTGCAGGCATATCAATAGCTACATCGTGTAAGGAAACTTGTTGTTTGGCCGCCATCACGTATTGATTACCGGGTCCGAATATTTTATACACTTTCGGTATACTTTCCGTTCCATAGGCCATCGCACCGATAGCCTGTACCCCACCCGCCTTGAATATCTGATGTACACCGGCTAATTTTGCCGCATACAGGATAGCAGGATGCACTTTACCTTCTTTATTAGGTGGAGTACAAAGGATGATCTCTTTGCATCCAGCCAATCGTGCAGGTACAGCCAACATCAGTACTGTAGAGAATAAAGGCGCCGTTCCCCCGGGAATATATAATCCGACTTTCTCAATACCTACCGCCTTTTGCCAGCAAACCACACCCGGGCATGTTTGTACTTTTTTCCCTTCAAAAGATTGGGAAGCATGAAACGTCTCAATATTACTCATGGCCAATTTCAAGGCTGTTTTCAGTTCGGCAGATACCAGACTCTCCGCTTCTTGCATCTCCCCTTCGCTTACTTTCAACGAAGAGAGTTTCACCTTATCGAAAAGTAGCTCATATTCCATGACAGCTTCATCACCGTCTTCTTTCACTCTATCAAGTACAGTTTTCACCGTTTCACGCAAAGCATCCACATTTAAAATAGGACGTTTGATAATATCAGTCCACTCCGAGCGTTTGGGATATTTTATTATTTTCATATTTCATTTTATTAAAAGTTCATACTCAAGAATCAAAAAGAGCTTTATCACCATATAGAATCTAAACAACACCTTAAGTTCTCCACCTTTAATTCTTAACAAAAGCTTCCTAAACAAGAACTTTCAGAAGTAAAAAGCTTAGCTAAAGTTTAAGTAGTTAATATCAATACCCTTATATTCATTTTTAGAGGCACCAAACTTTAACTCCTCACAAGGCTAAACCGAATGATAGCTCCAGAGTAAAGCAATAACTCCCACCACTCTTTTATCTTCTTTAGCTTCTCCGCTTTTTCGTTACTCCTGCCAAGTAAAGCGTACGAAACTTGAATTCATAAACTTAAATTAAAGAATCATTTTCTCTATGGGAAGTACCAAAATACCTTGAGCACCAAATGATTTCAGTTTACCGATAATTTCCCAGAAACATTTTTGGTCGAGCACAGTATGTACGGAACTCCAACCCTCCTGTGCAAGCGGCATTACCGTAGGACTCTTTACACCAGGCAACACTGCAATGATATCTTTTAACTTGTCCGTCGGAGCATTCATTAAAACATATTTCTTGTCTTCTGCGCTTTTCACGGCTTCAATACGGAACAATAATTCTTGAAGAACAGCTTTTTTCTCTGTGTTCAAATTTCTATTACCTATCAATAAGGCTTCCGACTGCATTACCACCTCTACCTCTTTCAGATTGTTGCTCACCAAAGTAGAACCCGAACTGACAATGTCAAAAATAGCTTGCGCCAAACCTATACCGGGAGCAATTTCCACCGAACCGGTTATGACATGAATATCCGCCTTTACACCATGTTTTGCCATAAAGGTTTTCAAAATACCCGGATAAGAAGTAGCAATCTTCTTGCCGGCAAACCAATTCAAACCTGAATATTCTTCCGACTTGGGAATAGCCAAAGACAAACGACATTTGCTGAATCCCAACCGACGAATCAACTCGGCATCCTCATTCTTTTCCACAAATTCATTCTCTCCGACAATTCCCAGATCCGCTACTCCGCCTGCAACCGATTGGGGTATATCATCATCTCTTAAAAATAAAACTTCTACCGGAAAATTAGACGACTGCACCAATAAAGTTCTTTTAGAAGAACTCAACTTGATATCCGCCTCTTGTAACAAAGCCATTGTTTCTTCAAACAAGCGGCCTTTCGATTGTACTGCAATTCTTAACATACTCTATTCTATTATAATTTTACAAATTTCTTATTCAAATTTCGTAGATTCTCTTTGCTCCAAACAACAAAAGTCATAATTTCGCTCAGAGGTTGGCATTCCATTCCGTTTCGTCAAGAGTTCAAGCTTACTATTTTTATACACATCGACTACACTCTTGATTTCCATTACTTTCACTTCCGAAAGCCCTTTTATCCCCCTCTCCTTGAAGTCTTCCTTTGCAAAACTTCAGTTATCTACTTTCCAAACCAAAGGAATAAAAAAGGCTTACCTCATCGGCAAGCCTCTCTATATCCTTCAATTATTCACATAACCTCATAGCCTACCGAATTTATTCGTCAGGATGATGATGGTGATGTAAAGCTGATTTATTCATATACTATTTTATAATTCGTTGCAAAAATATACACTTCGATTTAAAACTGCAAGCATTTTCTTATTTTTATTTTCAAATTTCTAAATTTAAAAGAGAATTCCTTATTTTATTCATACAATTCATCAAACTACGTTTCACCTCTGTAGAATAAATCAAGAACATATCCACAACTTTTTAAGGCCAAACAATCAAGCAAAACTTTATTGCCACCAAACACAACGCAAATTCATTCCACATAGACAGTTACTCGAACACTCCACTATGTAATTTACATTTCTTCTTCCTTTTTGCCATGCAAAACGAAGCTGCGTTTTTTATACGCCAATAAGAGATTCAACTTTTAAACACGATCCGGTAAAGCAAAAGTTCCTTTAAAACAAACGCTGCTCCTCTTCCACCTCGCACGAGTGAAATCCCATCTCTTCTTTTGCCTTTTCTCTAGAAAAAGTAAAATAAGTACATACAGCCTTAGTACATAGCTTCTCCTGTGAATCATAAATACCGGCTTCCAGAATAATAATATTCCGTTTCTGTTCCACTATATGTGCCCTCAAAGTCAAATAAGAGCCATTGGTAGATATCGCATGTAAATATCGGATTTCCATTTTTGATGTAACTCCGGTTGTCTGCAACTTCCGTAAGATAACCCAAGCACAGATTTCATCCAGCAACACAGCCTGAATACCTCCATGCAACGTATCCACCCAACCTTGAAACTGAGGCTGAGGCTTCCAAATACTCACTACATCCTCGCCATCTTCAAAAAACTCCATTTTCAAACCACTTTCATTATGGGGTGCACAGGCAAAACAGTTGTACCCTTCTTTTCCTATCCATGGATTCTTTATTTTTCTCATACTAACTAAACTATTTAACAGGAAACAAAAATAAGAAGTTTTCTGGGATTATAAAAATAAAAGATTTATATTTGCAAAAATAGTAATACAAAGCCACTATGGATGAACAGGCCCTTAAAAATTTGCAACAACAGATTGAAGCCTTGCAAATAGAAAATGAAAAGCTAAAAAAACAATTATCTATTCTGGATAATGCCAATTCTTCGGAAGAACTATTTAAAAAAGAATATGCAGATAAGATATTCAATTCGCTTCCCGATATGGTTACTATTTTCACTTATGATGGGGTTCTGCGACATCTTATTTCAAATGAAGAGAGCAATCATGCAGGAGCGCCAATCGATACTATTTTGGATAAGCCTTTAATTGATATCCTCTCTCCTGAAAACGCACGTATCGTTCATGAAAACATCCAGAAAGTAAAACTGCGCAAACATCCTTATACCGGACATCATACTATTGAACTGAACGGAGTGGTTAATCATTATGAACACCGCATTGTTCCATTAGACGATAAATATGTTATCATTTATTGCCGGGACATAACCAATCAGGTACAACAAGCTAAGCGAAACAGAGATTTGAAAGACTTGCTGGATAATATACTAAACAATCTCCCTGTATACTTATTTGTCAAAGACATACAGGATGATATGAAATACATTTATTGGAACAACGCATTTGCCGAAGCTTCAGGCATCCCGGCATCGCGGGCAATAGGACGAACCGATTACGAGATTTTTCCCAATATAACCGACGCAAATAAATTCCGGCGTGATGACTCGGAACTTATACTCCACAAAACGCCTATCTCTTATGAAGAAGAATACACAACAACAAACGGAGAAATCAAAACCGTAAACACACGCAAAGTACTTTGTAGATTATCCGAAAACAAAGAAGTGATTATTGGAGTAAGCATTGACATTTCCGAAATAAAAAAAATAGAAAAAGAATTATTGCATGCCAAACAAAAAGCAGAAGAAAACGATAAACTCAAATCGGTCTTTCTTTCCAATATGGGACACGAAATCCGGACTCCGGTCAATGCTATCGTAGGATTTGCCGATGTATTGGCAAACGTAGAAACTCCGGAAGAACAAAAACAATGTCTGGACGTAATCAAATTAAATTCCAATTTGCTCTTACAGCTTATATCCGATATTCTCGACTTGTCTAAAATTGAAGCCGGCACACTCGAATTCATCCATAAAGAAATTGATTTGGGATCAATCTGTTCAAACATTTATGAGATGCACCAGTCGATTACTTTATTTCATGATGTCAAGCTCATATATGAAAACAAAGGACAAAGTTTTCCTATGATCGGAGATGCCAACCGCATTATGCAAGTAATAAACAACTTTCTTACCAATGCCACGAAATTTACCAATAAAGGAGAAATCCATCTCGGTTTCCATAAAACAGGGCGCAACGAAGTTTATATCTATGTTACAGATACGGGAATAGGTATCCCAGAAGAAAAGTTACCCCACTTATTTGATCGATTTGTCAAATTGCATCCCGAAATAAACGGCACAGGATTAGGCTTGGCTATCTGCAAGACCATCGTAAGCAAACTAGGCGGAGAGATCGGCGTGACATCGACTCTGGGGAAGGGAAGTCATTTCTATTTTACCATTCCTATCGATCCAAATAAAAAATAACAAAATTAAAAAGCAAATAAAAAAGGTCGACTATCTAGGACTAATTATAAAGCTTTAAAACATACATTCATAATTATGATTATCATTGGTATAGCCGGAGGAACCGGTTCCGGAAAAACAACGGTTGTAAAGAAAATAATAGAGAGTCTACCCAAAAATGAGGTAGTACTTATTCCACAAGATTCTTACTATAAAGATAGTAGTAATGTACCGGTAGAGAAACGTCAAAGTATCAATTTCGATCATCCTAACGCATTTGACTGGGAATTATTATCCGAACATATCAGCAGGTTACGAGAAGGTAAAAGCATAGAGCAACCCATATACTCATACCTTACATGCACCCGGCAGCCCGAAACCATTCATGTGGAACCCTGCGAAGTGATTATCATCGAAGGAATTCTGGCTTTATGCGATCCGACACTTCGAGATTTGATGGATTTAAAGATTTTTGTAGATGCCGATTCGGACGAACGTCTCATCCGGGTAATTCAACGCGACATGTTAGAAAGAGGACGCACAGCCGAAGCGGTCATGGAACGATATGTCCGCGTTCTAAAACCCATGCATATGGAATTTATAGAACCAACCAAACGATATGCCGATTTGATTATACCGCAAGGAGGACACAATAAAAAGGCAGTAGAAATCATGACAACTTATATTGAGAATATGCTTCACGCAAAAAAATGAAACACCTGCTCTCTTTCATCCTGTTCCTTCTCTTCTTGTCCGCATGTGTTGTAGGAAATCGTTCCCCCATCCCGAACGAAGAGGAGACGTATGACTTGCCGCAAATGAAAGACAGCGGAGAATTGGTAGCGCTGACCTTATACAGTTCTACTTCTTATTTTTTATATCGGGGTGAACCGATGGGATTTCAATATGAACTTTGCGAACAGTTTGCTCAATCTTTAGGACTACGGTTACGCATAGAGGTTGCTAATAATCCTGCCGACCTGGTAAGAAAACTTCTTCATAAAGAAGGAGATTTAATTGCATACAATCTGGCCATAACTAACGAATGGAAAGACAGCGTGCTATATTGTGGCGAAGAAATGATTACTTATCAGGTTATCGTACAGCGAAATGGAAAGAAGTGTCTAAAAGATGTAACGGAATTAATCGGAAAAGAAATCTATGCTAAACCGGGAAAGCATCTCGACCGCTTGGTAAATCTGGACAAAGAACTGGGTGGAGGCATCCTTATACATGAAGTGCCGGAAGACAGCATCACAACAGAAGACCTGATAACCAAAGTCGCCCAAGGAAAGATTGATTATGCCCTATGCGACAACGATATTGCCCGTTTAAACCGTACGTATTATCCTAATCTGAATATCGATTTACAGATCAGTTTCGTACAACGTTCATCCTGGGCGGTTCGTAAGGATGAACCGTTATTGGCCGAAGCTGCCAACCAGTGGTATAAAGCCAATGTGAAGTCACGGGCTTACCAAGCAAGCACAAAAAGGTATTTCGAAATAAGCAAACGGATTACACATGGTTCTATTCTGTCGGTCAAGGATGGAAAAATATCTCATTACGATAATCTATTCAAGACTTACGCCAAAGAGATTAACTGGGACTGGAAACTGCTGGCATCACTGGCTTATACAGAATCAAACTTCGACACAACAGCCGTTTCATGGGCGGGAGCCAAAGGTTTGATGCAACTTATGCCTCGCACTGCCCGCGCTATGGGACTGCCGCCCGGTAAAGAACAGAATCCGGAGGAGAATATAAAAGCTGCCGTAAAATATATTGCGGCAATGGAAAAGAGTTTCACCGCTATAAAAGACCCCGACGAACGCAGTTATTTCGTATTGGCGGCCTATAATGCCGGACTAGGCCATGTGAAAGACGCCATAGCTTTAACCGAAAAATATGGAGCCAATCCCTCCGTATGGAAAGATAACGTAGAAAAATATCTTCTGCTAAAGAGCCACGAACACTACTTTAATGATCCGGTCTGTAAGAACGGCTATTTCCGGGGTGCGGAAACGTATAACTTTGTCAGGGAAATAAAAGAGCGGTATAAAATTTACCAACAGAAAATTAAGTAAAAAGAGAGCGAAATGGCTTGGAATTGAAATGATAGCATCTTTTTTTCCTTGAAATTAACAAATAACCTACATTGAATAAAAAGATTAGAAGTGAACGAGATATTTAACGAAATAGAATCATATTATTTTTCCAAACTAACCTACAAAGAAAAATATAGCCGTCTATATAGTTTGCTCGAACGGGTATGTAAACAACTTACCACCGACGAGTCTATGGATTTTTCCAATCTTTTCTCCCGGCTTTACTTCTTATGCGCACAACGGAAAGTGAAACCACAAGCCATAGAGATTTTCCGTATCCATGCCCGGCAGGTCTTGCAAAGTAACCTTTTTCCCTATACGGATGAAGATTTCCAATATGATGTAAAAGCCTTATGCGAAACCATCAGCCAATTTCTTCATACACCAATATCTGTTCGGTTACAGAAAGCGTTGCCCACTCATTGGCGTCCTCTGCCACAGCATCCTTATACAAGTGAAAGGAGAAAACGTCTTCGTATGGTAGTAGATAATTGGGATGAGGAATTCATCTATGGATTTGATGAAGCATATCCTGATAATGCTCCCCTGCAAGTCTATTATAAAGAGGATTTTGCTACTTTACGCGACATTCTTTTCAAAGGCGCCCAGCTCAACTTATTATCCGTCACTTCAGACGAAGGCGGAATCCTGCATGCGGAACTCATAGTCTTTGAGCCCGATTATCTAATAGACATCAGTTCGCTTTCGGCATGTTACACCAACTATGGAGATACTCCGCTCAATTATCTGATGAACAAATTCCGTCCGCAAGAAAGTACATCTTATATTCTATTGGGAAACGCTGCCAACCAGTTTCTGGACGACTGCGTCAACGAATCGGATGATATGCCCGCCTCTTTCGAAAGCTCCATCCAAAAGGCTTTCCGTACGGACTTACTGGCGTATTGTACTACACCTCAAATAGACCGGAACTATTTCCAAAAGGCCAAAGAGCAGTTCGGTCATATCCAACAGACTCTGGCACTCCTATTTCACCAACCATCGTACCACTTCGACCGCAACAAAGTCATGCTGGAACCTTCTTTCCTATGTGAATGTATGGGATTGCAAGGGCGTATGGACTTATTGCAAATCGATGGGAAAAACTTGATAGAACTCAAATCCGGAAAGGCGGACGGATGGAACGGAACCATACGTTCGAAAGCAGCCCATGCGCTGCAAATGGCACTCTATAAAGAGATATTGTATTATAATCTGGACATCCCCCGGCAAGAAATCCATTCTTATTTGTTTTATTCCGTTTATCCCAAACTTTATGCGGAGCGAAGCGCCAAAGGACAGATTCAAAGAGCAATTTCTTTGAGGAATCGGATAGTGGCCAATGAGATACGATTAAAAAACGGGGAAGGCGAAGCGTTGTTTCAGACGCTCAGTCCCGCTTCTTTTAATGAACGGAACGATCAAAGTAAATTATGGCGTGACTACCAATGCCCGCAAATAGAAAAATTCCTTCTTCCTTTCCACCAAGCTTCTTCTTTAGAAAAAGCTTATTTCTTTCAGTTCCTTTCATTCATAGAGAAGGAACAGTTTCTATCCAAGACCGGCGACTCTCAATTGGATTCGTCAAGAGGATTTTCCGATATATGGAACGCGGATTTAACAACCAAACAAAATGGTGGAAATATCTTAACAGATCTCCATATCAGGCAATTTGAAGGGAATGACGGCATCGAACACATTGTACTGAATGTCCCCTTTTATGACGAAAGTTTCCTGCCGAACTTCCGAAAAGGAGATATTGTTCTATTTTATGAACGCAACAACGAAACAGAGGATGTTACCAACCGGCAAGTATTCAGGGGGAACGTGGAAAAAGTATCTGACAGGGAACTTATCATCAAACTACGGTACAAACAAAGAAACCCGCAAGTTTTCAATACCCAAAGCCGGTATGCGATGGAACATGACTTTATGGATGGTTCGTATAATACGCTATACAAAGGACTTTATACTTTTCTCACAGCTCCGGCAGAACGAAGAGACTTACTTCTCAGCCAACGTCTCCCTCGAATAGATCTCTCCCGGACATTGACGGGACATTATCTTAACGAACAGATAGAACAGATCGTGTTGCAAGCCAAGCAAGCGGAAGACTATTTCCTGCTGGTAGGTCCTCCGGGAACCGGCAAAACATCTGTCGCTTTAAAAAGTATGGTAGAAGAGTTTTATGCCGATGCCCAAAACCAGATCCTACTGCTATCTTTTACCAACCGCGCTGTCGATGAAATCTGTGATATGCTCGAAAATATCGAAAGTCGTCCCGCCTATCTGCGCATAGGAAGCGAACTTTCATGCGAAGAGCGATTCCGCCCCCGCTTACTACAGAATATAACCGGGCCATGCCGTGACCGAAATGAAATTATCCGTACGATGAATGACATACGCATCGTTGTGGGCACAACGGCTTCCATATCCGGTAAACCTGAATTATTCAACTTAAAACACTTCCAAGTAGCTATCATCGATGAAGCCTCACAGATTCTTGAACCACAGATTGTCGGTATCTTATGCGCCCATAATAATGCCGGGCAATGTGCCATCGACAAGTTTATCCTGATAGGCGACCCCAAACAGTTACCCGCTGTTGTGCAACAAAACCCGTCGGAATCTACTGTAAAAGACAAGTCATTAAGAGAAATCGGCGTAAAAGACCGCCGTAATTCTCTATTCGAACGATTTTACCACAGGCAACATACTTGTCCGCAAGAAGGAATCCTTGCCATGCTCAACCGACAGGGGCGAATGCACCCTGACGTCAACGAATTTGCCAACCAATATTTCTATGGAGGAGTTCTCGACATTGTTCCCGTAAAACATCAGGTCGAAGGGTTGGAATTCAAGATGTATCCCCGGACAGAAACAGACTATGAGCATTCTCTCCTCCATACAGATTCCGAAGACATTCATTCTTCCCAAACGGAAAAAAAGAATCCGGACAAAGAAAAGAATAATCCGTTTAAAGAAGAAATATCGAAGAAAGCATTTTCATCCGCCGGAGAACTCTATCCGTATCTGAAGATGGTCGCTACTACGCGGGTAGGTTTCATTCCTTCAAACTTCCCTCCGCTCGAAGATTCTAACAAAATAAACCGGAATGAAGCCCGAATCATAGCTTTGTTGGTACGCAGCATTTACGAGCTTTGTTCATTGAACGGACAGCCTTTTAACGCAGCTAAACGCATAGGCATTATTGTTCCTTTTCGTAACCAGATAGCACTAATCAGCAAAGCAATAAGAGATTTGCACCTTCCCGGTACGGACGATATTACCATAGACACGGTAGAACGCTACCAAGGAAGCCAAAGGGAAATTATTCTATACTCGACCACTATCAGCCAACCTTATCAGTTGGATATTCTTTCTACTCCGATAGAAGACAACGGAATCTGGATAGACCGAAAGTTGAATGTAGCGCTTACCCGTGCGCAAAAACAACTGTTCGTAACAGGCAACAAAGCCATCTTATGCCATAGCCCTATTTACAATAAATTTATGGAGAGATACGAGATAAACGGCCTTACTTTTTAAACATCCGGTCCATCTCCCGACGATCGTCTTTCTCTTTCAAAGCCTCGCGCTTATCGTATTGTTTCTTACCCTTCGCCAAGGCAATGACTACTTTTGCCAATCCTTTTTCGTTGATATACAGACGGGTGGGGACTATTGTAAAGCCATTTTCTTTAGTCGCGCGCTGTAGTTTAAGCAATTCTTTCCGGTTCAATAGCAATTTACGGTCTCTGCGCGCGGTATGATTGTTATAAGAGCCATAAAAATATTCCGCTATATGCATGTTCTTCACCCACAGCTCTCCCTGTGAGAAAAAACAAAAAGTATCTACCAGACTAGCCTTACCCAATCGGATAGATTTAATTTCCGTACCCGTCAACACGATTCCTGCCGTATAGGTATCAACAAACTCGTAATCGAACGAGGCACGCTTATTTTTTATATTTATTTGAGCTGTGGTCTTCATTTCCTCTTACCTTAATGTTACCGATAAATAATCAAACAACATTTTTAATACGATGGGCGACAGAATGATAATGGCCGACACCACCAAGGTGTAGGATAATAATTTCTCTTCTTTCACCTCCATAAGTTTTTGCGCACCTTCCCATACTACCCATACAATGTAAAACTGCAATATCCAGCGAAGAATAAAAAAACTGGGGAATAATCCCAAAACAATATCCAGTACAAATAGCACCGACATGGAATAGCCTACAAACTGTTGGCACAATATAAGCTCCGGTTCTCTTTTCAACGCTTTTATGCCATAAAGGTTTACCAAATAAGCAGCCAAAAAATAGCCACCGAATAAAGAGACCAATATGGAACATGCTTTCGTCATGGCAGCCTGTAAAGTGAAAACTTCAAAATCAAAGGAGATGCTTCCCAAAAAGACCGACAAGCCACATAGACCGATTAAAGGATAAACAAAACCACCTAAAACCTTCCGTTTATCCTCCTCAATAAGAATTTCCTCCCAGGCTTTCGCCGGGGAGGAAATCAACAACAATAATCTATTAAAAAGCTCTTTATAATTCAAAGCTATATCATGAATTAATTAAACAGTTCTCTTAAACATGCCTACAGTGCAATAGTTAGTACCTGTACCCAATGTACCGGTCAATTCATCCACACTTATATTACGATCTTCATTCTCAACATACTTTATCGACAAATCAATTTTGTCTTCATCAGCCAAGTTTGCTGATTTCATCTCATAATATAAATCTGTCACATCCACGCTTACAGGAAGCTCACCACCCGAAACAATTTTATATCCCTTTGTTTCGTCCACTTTTCCTTCCGCATCCACACATTCGGCTTTGCGATTGTCATAGACTACGACCAACTCCAATTTCTTGGCAGTTGCATCAAAGTTTTTCACCATCAAAGTAATATTAGGCTTCACATTCGTAGTGGTATTATCTGCGGTTTTAGCATACCACTCCGCTTTTATACTAAAGTTCATGTAACCATTCCCGAAAGATCCGTACGATAACCAACTGAGCGATTCCATTTCCGATACGGTTTCATCGGCCAAAGTCTGATCAAAATCAGTAGGTTCTTCCAAATCACCTTCAATACAAACACCAGCCTGATAGAGATTTGCCAAATTTACCGAAGCACTTTTTCCTGCTTGCAAATTGGCTATAGCAGCTTCATACTCGTCACCCGGAACAGATGCATAAACATAAATACGGTCACCCACAGCTGTATTACCCCAAACACTTGATTTGATGGTCAAGCCATTATCCAATAATGTTGCCGAAGAAGAAGATACGGTACCGGTCCCCATCACATACTGTGTATTGTCTCCATCCCCCAAACATGAAGTAAAAGTCATCGCTATCGCCGATAGCATTACAAGCATTGATAACTTGAAGTTTTTCATAATTTATTTTTCGTTTTTCTTGTTGTTAGAGTTAGCAGATGCAAATGTATAAAAAGAATTGAAGCGGAGCTCATAGATTTCAATTTTTTATCATTTCTTTCGCTATTCTCTTAAATTTAACTGTTTATCTCTCTCTGTTTCTTCCCGAAACAGATTCACACAATAAACGGCCGTTTGGCCGGAATACTGCACGGCTTCCCTAAAAATTATCGAAAAACTCTTAGAATAGCCTAAATATAGCCTTCCGAAACCTTTAAAAGTTTCGAGGCTTAACCGCATTACGCAACGATTTATTCGTCGGAAAATTACCCTCCCGACAAAAACTAAACCTCCTTATCGGATGCCCCTCCGGCAAGCCCCTTGCCAGAAGACTCTACCACTTAACTCGCTATAAATCAGCGCCTGCACAATATCTGACACAATTTTCGCACAATTAACGCACTGTGCCACAGCTTAATACTTGATTCATTGAACAGGATTTTCGCACGACTTTTGCACATTCCACCTTATAATAGAAACAAAGAATAAGAACTAATGCATATTCTTTCTTAACAGAAAGGAATATGGGGAAGCGCTTTTTTTTTAGGAGTTCACAATCAAAGCAAATTCTTCGATATGCTCGTCCACATAGGTGGCTATCTGTTCCGTTACTTCTTCTTCCATTTCAATGTATGCCCCTTCCAAATCATCAAAGGCTTCATATTGCTCATATCGTGCCATAAACTCATCATCCGTACACTCTCTTGTCAAATCAGCCTTATGTTCGTCGTAAATTTCTTTGGCCTTATACACCAGCTTCGACAACTCACCCGCCCCGAACATACGCATGGCCTTGGCAAACGGATTCTCAAAAATATAAGGTCCGTATCCGTTTTGTATCAATTGGACAAACCCGCCTTCCATCACCTCTTGCCGAAAGAAGTGATACCCTAACAACGAATGTTGGTAACCGTTGAGCAAATGCATGGTTTCCGCATCCAACTTTCCGTGGATTACATCCAGATATTTATCCGTAAACACTTTTAAAAAGGCATCGATTCCCTCTGAAGCCGCTTGTTTCAATGCTGCATCCGAAATCTGTACGATTGCATTCTCTTTCATTTTCCCACATTTTTCTACAAAGATATGAATAAAAACGAAGGATTGCAACCCACACATTACATTTCCGTTTCCATTAGAATAAATTGTTCAAGACTTTATTATTTTTTATGAAAAAACAGAAAAAACCCTCCTCCCTGCGCTTGTATGCCCGAACAAAAAGCGTAACTTTGTGGACGAATTCGGAAGAGAGGGGAAAAACTCTTTTTCAGGTGGTTACAAAATAACTAATTTTATTACCAAAAACGAATAGAATATGACTTATTCTCACGAAGTAGAACACATGTGTGTTGTGAAAAAAGGTCCGAATCACGGACCGGCTCCCATTCCAGAAGAAGGTAAATGGATTCAGGCAAAGGAAATTAAAGACATCTCAGGTTTAACTCACGGTATTGGTTGGTGCGCTCCTCAACAAGGCGCTTGCAAACTGACACTGAATGTGAAAGAAGGAGTTATCGAAGAATGTTTGGTAGAAACTATTGGTTGCTCAGGTATGACCCACTCTGCTGCCATGGCTTCTGAAATCCTTCCGGGTAAAACCATTCTCGAAGCGTTGAATACCGACCTTGTATGTGATGCTATCAATACAGCTATGCGCGAATTGTTCCTTCAAATCGTTTACGGGCGTACCCAATCGGCCTTTTCTGAAGGTGGTTTGATTATCGGTGCCGGACTGGAAGATTTGGGTAAGGGGCTTATCAGCCAGATGGGTACTCTTTACGGAACCAAACTGAAAGGGACACGGTACTTGCAACTGACAGAAGGTTACATCACCAAGATGTTCCTCGATAAAGACGATCAGGTTTGCGGATACGAATTTGTTCACATGGGCAAATTTATGGATGCTATCAAAAAAGGCGTTCCTGCCGATGAAGCATTGAAGAGCGTTACCGGAACGTACGGACGTACGAAACCGGAACAGGGAATTGTTAAATCTATTGACCCACGTAAAGAATAAAAAGGAGGAACCAGAATATGATTAGAGAAGTAAAATTTGAAAGTCAAGACCGTCGTATGAAGCAGATTCTCGCTGCCTTGAACGAAAATGGTATCAAAGATATTGAAGAGGCTAACGCAATCTGCGACGCTGCTGGTTTGGATCCTTACAAAACATGCGAAGAGACGCAAATGATTTGTTTCGAGAATGCAAAGTGGGCTTACGTGGTAGGTACGGCTATTGCCTTGAAGAAAGGTTGCAAAAACGCTGCTGACGCTGCCGAAGCTATCGGCATCGGTTTGCAGGCATTCTGTATCCCGGGTTCTGTAGCCGATGACCGTAAAGTGGGTATCGGACACGGTAACTTGGCTGCCCGTCTGCTTCGCGAAGAAACTCAATGCTTCGCTTTTCTTGCAGGCCACGAGTCTTTTGCTGCCGCTGAAGGGGCTATTAAAATTGCCGAAATGGCAAATAAAGTACGTACAAATCCGTTGCGCTGTATCCTGAACGGTTTGGGTAAAGATGCAGCCATGATTATTTCACGTATCAACGGATTTACTTACGTGCAAACCCAGTTCGACTATTACAGCGGCGAATTGAAAGTGGTAAAAGAAATCGCATATTCCGACGGTCCGCGTGCTAAAGTAAAATGCTATGGCGCCGACGATGTCCGCGAAGGTGTAGCTATCCTTTGGAAAGAAAATGTAGACGTATCCATTACGGGTAACTCTACCAACCCGACCCGCTTCCAACACCCGGTAGCCGGAACTTACAAGAAAGAGCGTGTATTGGCAGGTAAACCCTATTTCTCGGTAGCATCTGGTGGTGGTACGGGACGTACGCTTCATCCGGACAACATGGCTGCCGGCCCTGCTTCATACGGTATGACGGATACACTCGGCCGTATGCACTCCGACGCTCAGTTTGCCGGTTCTTCATCTGTTCCCGCTCACGTGGAGATGATGGGATTCCTCGGCATAGGAAACAACCCGATGGTAGGTTGTACCGTAGCTTGCGCCGTTAATGTGGCATTGGCTTTAGGCAAGTAATCGGTAATTATATTTAACCACGATAATAAAGTCCTCATAACCCGAAAGGTTTATGGGGACTTTTCCTTTTTACATAAAAACGCCGGCATTTATTTGGAGGATAAACCAAAAGCCTTTATATTTGCCGATGAACTCAAAAGAAGTTAACATGTTCAATCATAGCTTCAAATATTCCAATTCAAAGAAAACGAATGTAAATGTCGACACAGGTCCGCTTACACGGGGCTTGTAGATGATGTTTCGTATCGTGTTCTTTGTTTATTGGACACCCTCCGGCAGTTTGTATACGCATGTCGTTGCAAAAAATGGGGCCGGAACAAACCCCTTGATGAAGCTATTCCTCACCCTTTCGTTTTTACAAAAAGAGAATGCTAAGGCAAGTTCGGCACATTTCCGCATCACTGTGTCCGAATCGTTCGCCATACAAGCCCTCTGAAACATTTACTTTTACAGCATTAAACCCTAACCTAAATATCAATACCTATTTGGGAAAAAGGTTCTTACCCTTTCAAGGAAAGCTGTTTTCTGCCTACCTTGAAAATATCTATTTATTTATTTCCAAAATTACACAGCTATGATTGAACAAAGCCAAAACTCAGATTATACAACAAATGAATGGGATACATTACTCAATGAATTCACGAATGAATCATTAACGGAGTCTGAAACAGTATTTACATTCGGTTCCTGCGAACTAATCCTCGGTGAACAGGATTTGCTGAAGAAACCTGCCGATTGCAGGACTTATCTTCTCGACGACTCGGAGTACCGTCTTTTTTATATCGCATTCAAAAAGGTTTTGCCCGAAGAAGGCAAAGCAAGAGAAAATGAAGCACACTTATTACTCTACCGAGTGGGAGAAGAAAAACCCGTCATGGACATGTCTCAATCTCCATGCTATGGAGAAATCATATTTGATTTTTCGTCCGAATCGAATAAACTGAAAGCCGGACACTACTTCATCCAAATCTCCCATATTCTTCCCGAGAAAGATAACGGATTATTCGATACGACAGGAAACCATATACGCATTCCTTTTACCATTCTTCCGAATGGAAGGACATTGTCTCATCCTACTATCGAAGAAGCAGGTGTCCGGCTTCATCCCTTGGAAGAAACTACGGGCGCAGACTATACATCGGGAGAAATAACCGTCACTTTCCGGCAAGACCGCACGTTGGAAGAGATGGAAGAATATACCCTTTCCTGCTACAACCAGTCATTATTCCTGATGGGCAAAGGATGCATTACGGAAAATGCTTCTCCTGCCCGGCAACGGAATATGACCTGCCGGATAACCTCTCCTTATTGCTGGATGCCGGACAATTATTTCTGCCTTATCGAACATAACGGAGAACCTTTCTATAAAATAGGTTTCAAAATAACGGAAAGCGGTGTGGACATTACATCGAAAGAGCTCGTCGGCGACCATACACCGGATTTCATCCTTGCCCGCTTTTTAGAGAAAGAAAGAAGCGTCAGCCCGTATTGGATAAGGATACGGGAAACACCCGGCTTTACATCCTTTAAACAAAGATTGTTGGAGTATTGCCGATATAACAAGGTCGACAGGCTTCGCGAACAATTCGGATTACCGCCGATAGAACAGGATACACATTACTTATATGTGGGTAATGAGGAAGCTGCCACCCAACAGATATTACAAGACTTTACCGGTATCTTATACCCCTCTTACCGTTTTAAATATGTGGATGCTTCGCAACTGACGGAGCTTAAGAATACGGCCGACCCGTTTGAGGAAACCACCAATTTACTGGCTGATTGCGAGCGGAGCATGATTTGTATCACCCGCCTTCAGGCTTTAATATCCGGCAACGGGAATATAGTTATACAACGCATCGAAAAAGAATTGCAATCCCGTAAAGAATGGTCTCTTTGTTTAATTGGCACAGAAGCAGAGCTTTCCCTATTATTCGAGACACATCCCGGTTTGAAACATTTCTTCGACGAAAAGAACAAGCTAATGCCCGATCATTATAGAGCCAAGGAAATAGTACACTGCTTGCAAAAGAAACTTTCCAAGCAAGCTCTTACATTCTCTTCCGAGGCAGAGAAAGCCATGACCTCCGGCTTCATCCATTTAGAACGTAAGGGACTTTTGCGCCAATGGAACGAACAATATATCGATGATTTCATCTACAAAGAAATACTCCCTTCTTACCGACGCCGCATAGTGGAAAACATTTCCTCTCATAAAGAGCATATAGACAGCTATCTCTCTACTTTAGAGATTGAGGACCTGAAATGGGAAAAAATAAGTCAGGACGAAAATGCTTTTGAAGAGAGCATGAAGCAGTTGAACGAAATGGTCGGACTGAAACTGATAAAGCAAAGCCTCACGACTACTTTTAATAAGGTAAAATTCAGTCAAATCCGTCGTAACATGGGTTTTCCCGCCTACGAAGATGAATGCCACCACATGATATTCACCGGTAATCCGGGCACGGGAAAAACCACTGTTGCCAAAATGATAGGAAAAATCTTTCATTCGATGGGGATACTTTCCAAAGGAGACGTTATTGTGACGGAACGCAGCCGAATAGTGGGACGCTACATCGGAGAGACGGAAAAGAACATGCAATCGTTGCTTGCACAAGCTCGGGGCAATGTATTGTTCATTGATGAAGCATACACGCTGTGCGACACTTCCGAAGACCGCAAGGACTTCGGTTATCGGGTTATCGAGAGTCTGCTTACCGTGTTGGCGCAAAAGAATCCCGACATACTGGTTATTCTTGCCGGATACGAAAAAGAGATGGAACGGATGATGCAGACAAACCAAGGATTGAAAGGCAGATTCCCCTACACATTCCATTTCGAAGATTATTCTACGGAGGAACTCATACAAATAGCCCGTAATCTCTTGGAAAAAGAAGAATACGAATTATCCGATGCCGCGGAAAAACGTCTGCGGGAAACCATTACAGAAACCGTGGGTTTGAAGATACCCTACTTCAGCAATGCCCGTTGGGCGGAAAAATATGTTTCCAACGGAATCATTCCGGCCATGGCCGACCGGCTTCTCGGGAGCGGTTCCGCCTTGAACCGAACTGCCTACCGGTTGATTGAAGCCGACGATATTGAAGTAGCTTACCAAAAATGCCGTCTTCACATACTCTCTTCTCCAGGCCGACAAACCAAAATAGGTTTCCGAGCCTAATTGCAAGTCGTTTGTATGTAAGGATTATTCCTTTCTATAAAATAAATGGGAAATCATGCCGTTCTTCCTTTATTAGAGGAGGATAAGAAACGAACGTTCGTTATCGGTCAAACGAACGTTCGTTTCCCCTTAATTGAACGTTCATTTCCTTACAAACGAACCGAAAGGATTCTCAAACAATATAAGCTACGTTTGCGAGCCCCTTATACTGTTTAAATAATTCATTCCAATTTTTGATCAGTTTGACAACGCAGATTGAATAAAAATGTCGGAAACGATAGTGAAGTATCTACTTTGGTTTACCACCTGCATTAAAAACGGTTCCGGTTCGCTATATCCAAGCTCCGGCATCCCTAGTATCTACAATTCGTACATGGTTATTTCTTCTTTTCTTTCTCTTCTTCCTGAGAAAGACGGAACGAAGTATAAAGTTCCAGAAAAGCAGCGATTGCCAGACAAATAACCCATTCGTTGTGTTTGCTTGTAAACATAAAAAACGAAGTCATCAACAGAAGCAACGCACCAAATATCTGTTGCCTGCGAAGACGACGGATGACCACATTGCCTCCTTCATAACGTTCCATCAATTGAGGAACGCCGAAAAGCACGGCTCCTATCGAATAAAGTATGGGCGAACCAAACCAGCCCGTTATGAATGAACCGGCGCCTATCAATATAAGCAATCCTCCAACTATGGATATAAGTGAGCGTATTTTCATAATCAGTTATCTTCTTCAAATATATAAATGTCCTCATCGGGATTCTTCATCAGATACTTTTCGCGGGCTATTTTCTCTATCGCCTCCGGATTGGTACTCAACTCATTCAAACGTTTCGTATCCTCCTCATACATCTTTCTGTATTTGGCAATCTCCTCGTTCAGCGCATGAATTTCGCGCTTGTGTTCGAAACGGCGAATCAGATTATTCTCGTCGAGAAACACAATGATAATCAGGAAGGCAGAAATCGTTATCAGGTATTTATGCCGACAGATATAACAAAAAGCAGATTGTAGAAACGTTAGAAATTTGCCCATATCTTACCAATTAGCTCTTTGCAAAGATAGAAATATTTCTCTTGCATGCACCTATAAAACCGATATTTTAATGTACATTTGCAACAAACTGAGAAAAAATTCGTATCCCTGTATGGAAAATTATATTGTTTCAGCCAGAAAGTATCGCCCCTCCACCTTCGATTCGGTGGTAGGACAACGGGCACTTACCACCACTCTGAAAAATGCCATAGCCACCCAAAAACTGGCTCACGCTTATCTTTTTTGCGGACCCAGGGGAGTCGGCAAAACAACTTGTGCACGCATCTTTGCCAAGACTATTAATTGCCAGCATCCCACCGAAAACGGCGAAGCTTGCAACGAATGCGAGTCTTGCCGCGCTTTCAACGAACAACGTTCTTATAACATTCACGAACTGGATGCCGCCTCCAACAACTCGGTAGAAGATATCCGTTCGCTGATTGAACAAGTGCGCATTCCACCACAGATAGGACATTATAAAGTATACATTATCGATGAGGTGCATATGCTTTCGCAAGCTGCTTTCAATGCTTTTTTAAAAACACTGGAAGAACCGCCCCATCATGCCATATTCATTTTGGCGACTACCGAGAAGCATAAAATACTTCCTACCATTCTTTCCCGATGCCAGATTTATGATTTCAATCGTATCGGTGTTAACGATACGGTGGAACATTTGCAATATGTGGCACAGAAAGAAGGAATTGAAGCCGAACCGGAAGCGCTGAACGTTATCGCCCAAAAAGCCGATGGAGGCATGCGTGACGCCCTTTCCATTTTCGACCAAGTGGTGAGTTTCACAAACGGCCATGTTACTTACAAAAGTGCCATTGAAAACCTGAATGTACTCGATTATGAGTATTATTTCAAAATTACGGATTGTTTACTCGAAAATAAGGTATCGGAAGTCCTGCTCCTGTTCAATGATATTTTGAACAAAGGATTTGACGGAAACCATTTCATCACGGGGCTGGCTTCTCATTTCCGCGATCTTCTGGTAAGTCGGGATGCGGCGACACTCCCCTTATTGGAAGTGGGTGCAAGCGTGAGAGACCGTTACCAACAACAGGCACAAAAGTGCAAAACGCAATTCTTATTCCAGGCCATGAAGCTTTGCAATGACTGCGATTTGAATTATCGTGCCAGCAAGAATAAACGTTTTTTAGTAGAGTTGACTCTTATACAAGTAGCTCAGTTAAGTTCGGATGAAGACTCTGCCTCGTGTGGGCAAAGCCCTACGAACATATTAAAACCCCTATTTAAGCAACAAGCTGCTCCGACAACGGTTGCAGCCACGAAGCCCGCGCCTCAGGCCAAAGCTTCTGTTGCACCGGCTACGCCGACAACAAATCCCGCTCAAGCCGCCACCCCAGTCAACCCTACCAACGAGCCTCCGGCTTGGCGCAAGAATCCGATACCGGATCAACAGGAAGGAAGAAAGATTCCAAAAGTTGATTTGAACTCGATTAGTTTCTCTATTAAACATCCCATAAAGAATACTACCTCCGAAGCCGATCTGCGCAACAATAATCCGGCTACGGTTCAGACAGAAGCTCCCAAGCCGGCTTCGCAAGAGGAACGCCCTTTCTCGGAAGCTGATTTAAGATTCCATTGGTTTGAGTTTGCCAATTTGCTGCCTATAGAAGAAGCGGCAACAGCGGGCCGTATGAAAAACATGAAATTAAAGTTGCTCAATGAAAATACGTTTGAAGTAGCCGTCGATAACGAAATGGTGCAAAAATACATGCTAGGCATGGTTCCCAAAATAGAACAGCATATGCGCGCAAGCCTACATAACTGCCGCGTTACCATGCAGGTAAGAATCAGCGCTCCGCAAGAAAACGTACGTGCCTATAGTCGTGTAGAACAATACCAAATAATGGCACAAAAAAACCCGCACTTACAAAAATTAAAAGAAGTGTTCGGGCTGGAATTCTCCTAGTGCCCAGTCTAAAGTGTTACCAGGAGATGAAGAATGTAACGAAAATAGAGAAGGCATAAAAGTAAAGAATACATCGGGAGATAAAGAAGATACTGGGCAAGTGAAGGAATTAAAAACCGATGGCTTTGCTGATGTTTGTCTTATAAGGAATCAAGTTTAAACTCCTCATTACAGCCGCAATGCGCCGCAATAAATGAAAGGCCTCAGGAAGATGCTATATAGCAATTCCTAAGGCTCATCATGTGGCTGAAATATTCTCAATACCCCTCACCTCTTCAAGTCATGGTTCATCAAACGGTAATAAGCCAGCTCCTCATACTTTGTCCCGGGACGCCCGTAGTTCGCATAAGGATAAATGGATATACCGCCACGAGGAGTAAAGATTCCTGTTACTTCAATATATTTAGGATCCATTAAAGCAATCAAGTCTTTCATTATTTTATTGACGCAATCTTCATGAAAATCTCCATGATTACGAAAACTAAATAAGTACAATTTCAGACTCTTGCTCTCCACCATTTTTTTATCCGGCAGATAACTGATGCATATCTCCGCAAAATCCGGCTGACCGGTAATGGGACAAAGGCTTGTAAATTCAGGACAATTAAAACGTACCCAATAATCATTCTCCGGATGCTTATTCATAAAAGCTTCCAGTACCTCCGGTGCATAGTCTTGCTTATATTCTGTTTTTTTTCCTAAAGCCTGTAATGGTTCGTTTTCTCTTTCACTCATCATACTTTCTTTTTTACTCTTTGATATATTAAAATCTTTAATTTATGTTCCCCAAATAATAGTTTCCCCCAGTAACGAAGTCCCCTAAAACCATATATCTATATGCTTACAGGGAAACATACGTTGAAACCCGCGTAACATCTTAAGAGACGAGAATGCGAAAGTACTACTTTATTTGAAATACACCATGAATGGGGACGATTTAAGTTTCTTTTTCAAGCACGGAAAGAGATAGAACAGAGAAAGAAGATAAATAAGGCAAAAACATACCATTATACTTTATAAACTTCCCTCCTAAAGAAGTAAATAAAGTGCACCAATTCATCCAACCCTAAACTTTTTTGTTTCAAATCGCCCCGAAACTGAAAGCATCCATCCCGAAAAGCGTTAAGTTACTATAGTCTACAACCCGCATTTAAAACGATATCAAGCATCTTTTTTAACCAATCACCACGCCTCTTTCAGAATTCAATATAAATATATACTTTATTACCGCCCTATTAAAAAATGAGAATTCCTTCATATATAACTAATAATTAGCTAGTTCCCAACATTTTAGAACGAACGGATGTAGGTTCACCTTCAGAAACAAGTGCCGGAATTCGTCTTATAACTTATAAATTGTTATACTTTTCAATTAGGAAGATGGAAAAGTTTCCACCATTTTAATTCTAATTTAAAATCTAGGATAATACTTATTCCCTTAAAGGAATTCCAAATGCACAAATGTAATATTTTGTGTTTTATAACATATTTATACTAGCAAATATAGTAGCAATACAAATTATAATCGTATCTTTGCATACTCTAAGATAAAATACCAAACCTTAATGCAATAAAAAATATGGAATTGAACAAAACCTTTAAAGATGGTCTTTGGAGCAAAGAAATCAATGTTACAGATTTTGTAAAGACAAACATCACACCCTACGAGGGCGATGCCTCTTTTCTGGCAGGCCCGACAGAGCGAACAAAACGTATTTGGTCATTATGTCTTCAAGCCCTTGAAGAAGAAAGAACAAATAACGGCGTACGTTCAATTGACAATCATACAGTTTCTACCATTACCTCACATAAAGCCGGCTATATCGATAAAGAAAACGAACTTATTGTAGGCCTGCAAACCGATGAGTTGCTAAAACGTGCCATTAAGCCTTACGGCGGCATCAAAGTAGTAAGCAAAGCCTGCAAAGAGAATGGGCTGGAAGTGGATGATAAAGTAATGGACATTTTCACTCATTACCGTAAGACTCACAACGATGGCGTGTTTGATGTCTATACGGAAGAAATCCGTTCGTTCCGCTCATTGGGATTCCTTACCGGACTGCCCGACAATTATGCACGCGGACGTATTATCGGTGACTATCGCCGCCTGGCCCTTTACGGAACAGACCGTCTGATAGAAGCCAAACTTGCTGACCTGAAGGCTCTAACCGGACCGATGACGGACGCAAGAATCCGCCTGCGCGAAGAAGTTGCCGAGCAAATCAAAGCGCTGAAAGAAATTAAAACGATGGGCGACTATTATGGTCTGGACCCCAGCCGTCCGGCTTATACTGCCCAGGAAGCCGTTCAATGGGTTTACATGGCTTATCTGGCTGCTGTAAAAGAGCAAGACGGTGCTGCCATGTCATTAGGAAACGTATCTTCTTTCCTTGATATCTATATCGAGTACGATCTGGCGAAAGGAAATATAGATGAAAGTTTCGCTCAGGAACTTATCGATCAGTTTGTTATCAAATTGCGTATGGTACGCCATCTTCGCATGCAGTCATACAATGACATCTTTGCAGGAGACCCTACATGGGTGACCGAAGCTATCGGAGGACGTTTCAACGACGGACGCACGAAAGTAACGAAAACTTCGTTCCGCTTTTTGCAAACATTGTATAACCTCGGCCCTTCTCCCGAACCGAACATGACGGTTCTCTGGAGTCCCGATTTGCCCGAAGGTTTCAAAGAATTCTGCGCAAAAGTCTCTATCGATACTTCTTCCATCCAATATGAGAACGACGAACTGATGCGTGAAGTACGCCATTCGGATGATTACGGTATTGCCTGTTGTGTGTCATATCAAGACATCGGCCGCCAGATACAGTTCTTCGGCGCACGTTGCAACCTGGCCAAAGCTTTGCTACTTGCCATTAACGGCGGACGCTGCGAAAATACCGGTACAGTGATGGTGAAGGATATTCCGGTACTGACGGGTGAACTGCTGAACTTCGAGGAAGTGTTGTCTAACTATAAGAAAGTATTGATTCAGATAGCGCGCGTGTATAACGAAGCAATGAATATCATTCATTATATGCACGATAAATATTATTATGAGAAAGCACAAATGGCATTTGTAGATACGGACCCGCGCATTAATCTGGCTTATGGCGTGGCAGGACTTTCGATTGCTATCGATTCCCTTTCGGCTATTAAATATGCTAAAGTCACAGCTTGCCGTAATGATATCGGATTGACGGAAAGTTTCAAAATTGAAGGGGAGTTCCCGTGTTTCGGCAATGATGACGACCGGGTCGACCATTTAGGAGTAGATTTGGTTTATTTCTTCAGCGAAGAGCTTAAGAAACTTCCTGTTTACAAAAACGCTCGTCCTACTCTTTCCCTGTTAACCATTACTTCGAATGTAATGTATGGAAAGAAAACCGGCGCTACTCCGGACGGACGTGCCAAGGGCGTTGCATTCGCACCGGGAGCCAACCCTATGCACGGACGGGACAAGAACGGCGCAATTGCCTCTCTCAGTTCGGTAGCTAAATTGCGTTATCGTGATTCACAGGATGGTATCAGTAATACATTCTCCATCGTTCCCAAATCATTAGGAGCAACAACAGAAGACAGAATTGAGAATCTGGTAACCATGATGGACGGCTATTTCACTAAAGGTGCTCACCATTTGAATGTAAATGTGTTGAACCGTGAAATGCTGGAAGATGCCATGGAACACCCGGAAAAGTATCCTCAACTGACCATTCGGGTATCAGGATACGCCGTCAATTTTGTTAAACTGAGCCGAGAACACCAGCTGGAAGTTATCAGCCGTTCCTTCCACGAAAAACTTTAATTAAGTGGAGAAGAGTGAATAGTTGGAAAGAACCATATCATTCCCCTATGATAGGGTTTGATATGGTTCTTTAAACAAAGTCTTCCCATCCTAATTAATCGGATAGCAATGAACAAACCTGTTTATGGGCAAGTATTGTAAAATCAACCAAAAACTCACTACTAAAATGAACTTTCAAATTTCAACTTCCAACTCTCAATCTATCAAAGTCCATTCTTATGAATCGATGGGTACTTTTGACGGTCCCGGCTTACGATTAGTTGTATTTCTGCAAGGGTGCAACTTCCGTTGTCTTTATTGTGCCAACCCGGATACAATTACCGCTAAAGGAGGAAAAGAAACACCTATTGAAGAAATAGTACGGATGGCCATGAGTCAGAAACCATTTTTCGGTAAAAGAGGAGGAATTACCTTCAGCGGAGGAGAACCCACTTTTCAGGCAAAAGCCCTCATCCCCTTATTCAGACAATTAAAAGAAAACGGTATCCACATTTGCCTGGACAGTAACGGAGGATTATGGAATGAAGCAGTAGAAGAACTTCTCACTTTAACAGATCTTGTCTTACTGGATGTCAAGCAATTTAATCCTCTCCGTCATCAACACCTTACCGGAAAAACAAACAACCAAACATTAGCTACAGCCGAATGGCTTGAAAAACATGAAAAACCTTTTTGGTTGCGTTATGTTCTTGTACCGGGATATTCGGATTTTGAAGAAGATATCAAGGCATTAGGAGAGCATTTTAAAAATTACCACATGATTCAGCGAGTCGAAATACTCCCCTATCATACACTGGGCGTACATAAATACGAAGCTTTGGGAAAACCTTATTTGCTGAAGGATGTAAAAGAAAACACGCCCGAACAACTCAATCGGGCAAAAGAATTGTTCTCTCATTATTTTCCATTGGTGTGCGTTAACTGAAAATTATCCGGTTATTACGGCTAAGTACCTTAGGGATAGTTAGTAATACTATTTCAAGCGGAAAGAGTGGGATTCAAACCCACGGAACGGACAAGCCGTTCACCGGATTTCGAGTCCGGCCCATTCGGTCACTCTGGCATCTTTCCGTGACAAAAGTAATACTTTTTGCAATTCGTTGTTATCCGAAAACCATTTTTTTTGTTTTTAATTACTTATTATTATGGCGTAACCGATAAATATCACTCGCAAAATATTTCTTGAGTCCTTCTCCACGTAAACGACAAGCCGGACAATGCCCACATCCGTCACCCATCACACCGTTATAACAAGTCAATGTTTTGTTTCGCACCAGCTCCAACACCCCTAATTCATCCGCTAACGCCCATGTCTCCGCTTTATCAATCCACATCAAAGGGGTGTGAATAACAAATTGTTCGTCCATAGCCAGATTTAAAGTCACGTTCAACGACTTGATAAAAGCATCCCGACAATCAGGGTATCCGCTAAAATCAGTTTGAGACACTCCCGTAACGATATGGTTAATTCCTTTTTCACGGGCATAAACAGCCGCAATACTCAGAAAAAAAAGATTCCTACCGGGAACGAAAGTATTAGGAAAACTGCCATCAGGTTTAACTTGATCCATCTCAATAGAAGTATCCGTTAAAGAATTCTTCCCTAAATGAGCTATAAACGAAACATCCATTATCTCAAACTCCACCTCGGCTTCTTTGGCTATATCACGCGCCAGTTCCACTTCTTTCCGATGCTTTTGCCCGTATAGAAAACTTAAAGCATACACCTTTTTAAAATTTTTCTTTGCCCAAAACAGACAGGTGGTAGAATCTTGCCCACCGCTAAATACCACTAATACAGCTTCTTTATTCATCATAAAAATTATATCACATCTTAACTTGACAAGGCTATTGAATAACCTCTTTATTTATTTCAAAAAATACCGATACTTCATTTCAGAGTATAACCTACTCCGAAAAGACAACGGGAATACTACTTTTTTATGCTTTCAAGTAACACAAAAAAATTAAAAATCTTTCACCTTCAGAATATTATAAGAGATATCTTCATCAAAGACATCGCTTCCTTCTTCCTTTTTAATGAAATTCACCACCCGAACAGTTACCGGCAACACCAGTATCTCGTATAGGGTCTTAGCAACAGCCTGTATCAGCATCATTTTCAATAAATCGGTTACAGGAATCAAACCACCGAAAGCAATAGGGAAAAAGATCAATGAATCGGCACTCTCACCGGCCAGTGTAGACAGAATCGCACGAGTGGAAAAATGTTTCCCTCTCGAAGCCAGTTTCATCCGGCTCATTACATATGCATTCAGGAATGACCCTACTAAAAAAGCTATCAAACTGGCAACGGCAATACGTGGAGCCAAGCCGAAAACAAAATTAAAAGCTTCTTCACCTTTCCAAAAAGGTGCGGCAGGGAGCCATACAGCTATTTGCGACAAGCAAACAACCAAAAAGTTCATCAGAAATCCCATCCAAATAATCAGGCGAGCTTTTTTATAGCCCCAAACTTCGGCTATACAATCATTGATAATATATGAAATGGGAAAAACAAGGAAACCGGCAGTAATAGGTATGTTCCCCAACAAAACCACTTTTGTTTCCAATAAATTAGATGCCACTAGGCATACACAGAAAAGAATCCCCAACATCATGAAGGAGACGGATACTGTATTATTTTTCATCTTTCTTGTTTTTTACGAGGTTAAGTCAAGCACTCGTCCACCGAAGCGGAAAGGCAATTACTCTATAATTGAGGCTGCAAAAATAACGTTTTCTTGTGGGTTTCTGAAATATTTCTAGTAAAAAAGCGTAGATATCAAAAGAAAAAGTACCTTTAAACTTGTTTATAGAAAAAGGAACATTATTTCTTTAAAGAGGATTCGAAATAAGTTATCATATATTTAAAACAAATGAAGAAGTTATTTATCCGTTGTCACGAGTACATTTCCGATAGTAGCATTAGACACCGGAATACAAACTTCCAGTTATATTATCATTGAGTTATAAAGAATTATTTATATAACCTATTTTATAAATGAACATGGGAAAGATATCGTTCGTTAAAGTGTGGTATTTCTACCTCAACGGTTTCCGTAATATGACATGGGGCAGGACACTTTGGTTACTTATATTAATCAAACTCTTTATTATGTTCTTTATTTTGAGACTATTTTTCTTTCCATCTTTCTTGAAAGATAAAGAAAACAAACCGGAATATGTAGGAAACGAACTTATCCAACGTTCCGCCGCCTATAAAAACATAAATATTAAAAACTAATCGATATGATTGAAAGCATTGACACTTCCTTGGTTGATTGGTCGAGAGCACAATTTGCACTAACAGCCATTTATCATTGGTTATTTGTACCCTTAACTTTAGGGCTTGCCATAATAATGGGCATTACGGAAAGCCTGTATATCAAAACCGGAAAAGAGTTCTGGAAATATACTACAAAGTTCTGGATGAAACTTTTCGGTATCAACTTCGCCGTAGGTGTAGCAACCGGATTGATTCTGGAGTTTGAATTCGGCACTAATTGGAGCAACTATTCCTGGTTTGTAGGAGATATCTTCGGAGCTCCTCTGGCCATTGAAGCGATAGTAGCTTTTTTCTTGGAAGCCACCTTTATTGCCGTCATGTTTTTCGGCTGGAATAAAGTCAGCAAACGGTTCCATTTAACCGCTACCTGGCTGACAGGTATCGGGGCAACGCTGTCGGCTTGGTGGATTTTAGTAGCTAATGCCTGGATGCAGTATCCGGTAGGCATGGTATTTAATCCGGAAACGGTACGTAACGAAATGGATAACTTTATAGCGGTAGCTTTCTCTCCCGTTGCTGTAATGAAATTTTTTCATACGGTTTTAAGTAGTTGGATAATAGGAGCTGTTTTTGTTATTGGCATCAGTTGCTGGTATCTTATCAAGAAACGGAATCAGAAAATGGCTCTTGCCAGTATCAAAGTAGCAGCCTTCGTAGGACTATGCGCATCACTAATTACGGCCTGGACGGGTGATCAATCGGGCTATCAGGCAGCCAAGACGCAACCTATGAAACTAGCTGCGATGGAAGGACTTTATGAGGGAGGTTACGGACTGGGGCTGACTGTTATCGGCTTCGTTAATCCTGATAAAAAAGCATATGACGACGGGGTAAAACCTATTCTATATGAAGTAAAAATACCTAAATACCTTTCTTTCCTTGCCACTCGTGAAGCGAACGGTTACGTACCCGGCATACGAAATTTGATAGAAGGAGGTTACCCGCTTCCCGATGGTGGCATAGCCCTGTCCGCCGAAGAAAAAATAGCTTCCGGAAAAAAAGCCATCGCCGCTTTAGACGCTTTCCGGCAAGCACAGAAAGACGGAAATAAAGAAGCTGAAACGAAGGCCCGGAAAATGCTTCAAGATAACATGGCACATTTCGGATATGGCTATATCCAAGACGTAAACCAATTAATACCCAATGTTCCACTCAACTTTTACGCATTTCGCATCATGGTAGGACTTGGATTCTATTTCATTCTGTTGTTTGCCGTACTTTTATTTCTTATATATAAAAAAGACCTGACTCGTATCAAATGGATACAATGGCTTTGCCTGCTTTCTATACCGCTCGCTTATATTGCCAGTCAAGCCGGATGGGTGGTAACCGAAACCGGGCGTCAACCATGGGCCATCCAAAATATGTTACCGACCAACGCCGCTGTGTCGCGATTGCAAACAAGTTCCGTACAATTAACCTTCTTCTTATTCCTTATTCTTTTCACCATCCTGCTGATTGCAGAGATCAACATCATGTTGAAAGCCATTAAAAAAGGTCCGGAAGGAGAAGCATCAACTAACATCTAAAAAACAGAACTCATGGAAACCTATTTATTTTTACAACATTATTGGTGGTTCATCATATCACTGCTATGTGCCTTTCTGGTATTTCTTATGTTTGTTCAAGGAGGTAATTCCCTGTTATTTCAATTAGGAAAAACTGAAGAAGAACGTTCATTACTACTCAACGTTACCGGACGCAGATGGGAAGTCACATTTACAACACTAGTCACTTTCGGAGGAGCCTTTTTTGCCTCTTTCCCTTTATTTTATAGTACCAGCTTCGGAGGTGCTTATTGGCTCTGGATGCTGATACTTTTCAGTTTCGTTCTACAAGCGGTTTCTTATGAATTCCAAGCTAAACTAGGGAATTTATTGGGAAGGAGAACGTATCTGATATTTTTGGTTATCAACGGATATGTAGGCCCGATACTATTGGGCGCCGCCGTGGCTACCTTCTTTACCGGGTCCAATTTTATAGTGGACAAAGCTAATATAGGTAATGAATTGATGCCTGTGATAAGCAGTTGGGCAAATGGTTCGTACGGATTGGATGCCCTGCTGAATATTTGGAATGTTATACTCGGTGTTGCTGTATTTTTCCTAACAAGGGTATTGGGCATTCTTTATTACATCAACCGTATCAACAATGCGCCATTAATTCTGCGTTGTCGAAGAAGCTTACGAATGAACGCCATTGCCTTTCTTATCTTATTTCTAGCATTTGTCATTCGTACACTGTTAAGTAAAGGTTTCGCCGTAAACCCGGAGACACAAATTATTTATATGGAACCTTATAAATATTTGAATAATTTCTTAGATATGCCCATTGTAGGGGTTTTATTTCTCTTAGGAGTAATACTTGTCTTATGGGGAATAGGGAAAACCATTTTCAGTATTACCTACATAAAAGGAATCTGGTTCACCGGGACAGGCACTGTCTTTACAATAGTAGCTCTTTTACTGACCGCCGGTTATAACTATACCGCTTATTATCCGTCAACGGCCGATTTACAAAGTTCCCTGACTTTGGCAAACAGTTCCTCAAGCGAATTCACTTTAAAAACGATGGCCTACGTATCTATGTTAGTACCATTTATCATAGCTTACATTATTTATGCATGGCGGGCAATCGACAACAAACAAATCGATACAAAAGAATTGGAGGAAGGCGGGCATGTCTATTAATGCCCGTCTTCCGGCTTTTTATCTCTGATTATCATTTTCCAATAATACAAGATGCTTCTTCATGCTATCAGGAAGGGTATTAATACGACAATCTAAAGTGAAATTCTAATTAATTATTTGATTTAAAATATGTTATTAAATCATTTATAACTGTTTGCTAAAACATTGCTAAAACAATTTGCAAAATGATTAAATTATAGGTTTCCTTACTCCGCTGATTTTTGGCGTTGGGTCATGCTCTACTTCTTTTCTTCTTCATCTTTGAGGTACTTGTTTCTTATTTCTTTGATTCATTTGTCATTCCCCAGACTTTGAAGAAGATGATGATTTGCAATACTCCGAAAACGAAGGGTACGATGGTTAAAAAGTCAATCATAATCTTAGATATTATTTTTCCATTTTTCCATTTTTAAATGCCATAACCCACCAATCTCCACCTTTGCTTACTGCTCCTATTGTAGCTGTACTTTCTGAATATAAACAGAATGCGTTACCATTTAGTTTGTTTTCTGTGGAACTCCACCAATAGTTATGTTGATAAAATGGTGTACCTTTGTAAGATTGGGCATTGGAGTACGCTTTCATTTCGTATAAAGATGGTAGATGCCACTCCATATTATTTTCTGGGTCATGATTCATTTCAATGCAAAATGCAAATGCAGGATAATTTTTGTAGTTATCCTTCCCGTTTGTAGTCTTAGAGAGATTATATATAGCTTTAGTCATTTCTATTCCTGACATATCAAATACGCTTAACGGCAAATATCTGTACATTGCAGAAGACATTGCCCAAACAAGTCTTTTTGTACTTATAGGTTGTCTTGCTTGGGTAACACATATAGTGCCTATTCTTTCATTTTTATAGCTAATAACAATGGTATCAAACCTATGTCCTGTTTCTATGTCGCTATTTTCTAAAACATTGAATGAAATAGTTTTTCCGCTTAATTTCAGTTTGGTTATCCAATAAGAATTATCTTTTAAATTAATAATACACCCTTCCGATTCTACATCTCTCGGCAATGATACTGTTTCTTCTGATGGATGGTAATTTAAACTTATATTATTTATTGGGGGTAGTTTTTGTGCTTTAATACCTTCTTCTCCGTCATCTGATGAACATGCTGTAAACAGCAACATAGGCAGCATTACCATTAAAAATAAAATCTTTTTCATTATGTTTAAATATTTAGTTTGTTTTTTAATTCATATTTATACTCTCTAATATTCTTACAGATTTTCTGTATTGCTCCACTTGTGGTGTTCTTTCAAATTCAACTGTCTTATATAGTTGCTTTTAATAACCTCTTCTTGTGGGAAAGGTATTCCTCGTATTCTTTCATCTTTTAGACGGTTATTTCACTACACATGATTTTTTCCCTACCGAAGAAAGTACAGAACGAGTTCAATGCTGTCAGATAGTTTTTAATCCCTTTGATTTCTGTATGTGAACGGCACCAATTTCTTGCGAAAGAAATAAAGTCTATCCCATTCTTGTCTTCTTCTCTCTTTAAGTAATCAACAATGGAACCTATATCCATCGAATTCAGTTCGAGGTTGAGTGCATTCACTTTGTTCCGGTATGCCTTCATTAGTTCTTCGCATTTGTCAATAATTTGCTGATTTTTTATCTTGAAGCTGGCGGTAAGATCTTTCTTGGATATATACATTGTGGTTGATATGTATCTCACCTTCCTTTCATGAGTAAACCGGATAACGACATTCCATGTTTTATCTTCGCGCAGTCTGTCTTTGAATATCGTATATTTGAATGTTGCCATATAATCGTGTTTAAACAATTCGTGCTACTTGTAGATTTAAAATGCTACTTGTAAAATAGTTCCTTATGACATCTTTAACGTAAGATCAATCAAAAGTCATTGATACTCAACAAAAAAAGAGGAAAATCATTACTGAAATTCCTCTTTTCCGTTGGGTGACTAGTGGGATTCGAACCCACGACATTCAGAACCACAATCTGACGCTCTAACCAACTGAACTATAGTCACCATGTTGGCTTATTTTTCAAAAGCGATGCAAAGATAGGTATTTTCTTTGAATCTACAAATTTTCAAAAGAAATTATTTAAAAATATATTCGTTTATTCCTTTATTGTATTTCCCAAAAAGTTTTCGGGAATCTTCCAAAAATAAATTTAACTTATTCTTTTCTACGTTGTTAAGACTATCTGTTGAGACGCCGGATGGATATATGCGAAAATTTTTCCTCCCGCTTACAGCCGGACGGGAAACCCACAGCAAACTATAACCGCAATCTGATAGACTGACCTTATTATTACTTTTTTCTAAAGTCAATTTCACCATTAAACCTCCATCCGTCGCACGTTTTGACATATTAGACAAGTAATTACCTAAAGAATAAACAACAAGATGCTTCTCTCCTACTGAATCGCAAATTACTTCTATAGGTTGCACTACGTGAGGATGCGAGCCGATAATATGGCTCACGCCTTTCTCCAGTAACCATCCGGCCAATTCCTTATCTGTTTTTTCCGGTAAAGATTTATACTCTATCCCCCAATGCACACAAGCTATCAACACATCAGGATTCATTGCTCGTGCTTTCGATATATCCTCCTCTATAACCTTTTTATTTATATAATTTACAACATTGGGCGTATCCACAGGAATACCGTTCGTGCCATAAGTATAATTAAGTAATGCGATTCGGAAACCGTTTTTCTCAACTAATAAAGGATAACGACGTTCTCGCTCTTCTTTATTAAGATAGGTTCCAACATAAGGTATCTTTAAAGAATCCAGCATAAAGATTGTCCGTTCCAATCCTTTCTTCCGACGGTCAAGACAATGGTTATTGGCAGTAAGCAAGACATCGAAACCAGCATCTTTGATGGCCGTAAGATATTCATCAGGAGCACTGAACTGAGGATAGCCTCGGTAAGGCTTTCCCGCCAAAGTCACCTCCAAATTTCCTATTGCCAAATTTGCTTTTTCTATTTCCTTTTTCACTTGAAGAAAACAATCGGAATAATCATATCCATTTGAAATACGCGCAGCATCAATCTGTGCCTGATGTTGCATTAAATCGCCGACAAAAAGCAATGTCACTTCTTGCCTTGGAAATAAGACCGTGTCACCCGACCATTGTCCCCAAACAGCCATACAAGAGAGGCATAAGCATAAAACAAGTAGCGGTTTCCTATTTAACACTATATCCCTCATAAGACGGCAACATTATAATTTATTTTGCAATATACGTTCCACTTCCTCCGATGTAGGATTTACCGCCAAAATGGTTCCATCCCGATCAATCAAAAATGTACCTCCGGCAGCATTACTCAAATGATGACGCATCCATATATAGTTACGATCATCCAACTCTACCAAGTTCAGCCACGGATAACCATCTTTGCGGATAGCATTTTCCATTTCTGTGGTAGAACCTTGTTCTCGCGCTATGCCTATAATCGTAAAACCTTTGTCTTTATACTTTTTATATATAGGAATCATACTTATCGCCCCACGCCGACACGGGCCACACCAAGAAGCCCACAAATCCACTAAAGCGATTTTACCTTGAATATATTCATTCACACTTACATTCTTTCCCTGTAAATCGGGAGCCGATACTTCCAAATATTTAGCGCCGGGGACTAATTTCAGCCCATCCAACATCATCCGTATTTCTTTGGTAGAAGAGTGATGGGGAAACAAAGATTCATAACGGGACACAAATAATTTCTCCGCTTCTTCCCTGTCCATCCCATAACAAATATTTTCCTGTATCCAATAAAGTCCCGCAATGGAAGGCTGCTTATCCCAATAATCACACTCCCATGCATTTATCCGACGGCTTATTTTCTTCCTGTCTTCGTTCCATTGAATTGCCTGAGGAGTGTAAAATGCATTATTCCGTTCCATACTGTCCCGCTTTGCATATAACTTATCCCTCATAAAGGAGTCCTCCTCTTTTTCAAAATGGTTCCAGAAATCATAATAAATTTGTGTATAAAAGCAACTGTCAGCTTCGAGTTGCTCACGCTTTTTGTTTAATTCCTCTTTATCCGAAAGAAATATATTCTTTTTCTTCTGCTCAAAATCAAGGTGTTCCTGCGTTATAAAATTAGTAGTCCTTATATCGCAAAACGGTTTGTGCTCCGATGGATATATAGTAAAATCAATTGTTCCGGGTTCTGAGAAGAAAACACAAATAGGCATAGAACCATTTAAATAATCATCCCAGCAAACTAAATTATAAGCATTCTCTTCGTCTGTATAAAAATGATAATCAAATTTGCCGTTCCGAACCGGAATGGAAATGTAGGAAGAGACCCGAGGATTTTTTCCGGAACGAACAACGATCAAACGACTAGTCTGCGGACGATTTTTAACAACTCCTCTTAAATGAGTATGTATCTTATGTCCTTGAGAAGGAGAAACAAAAGACAGGTTTTCTACGCGAAAGGCATCTGGAAACTCGCCTTCAACAAAATCGATATGTTTATCCCGGTCATCCAGAGGTTCAAATTGTAAAGTAAAAAACACATTACCTGATTCCGGCATGGTTACTTTGGTATCCAAAGTCCATCCATCCGCCTTCAACAAACGGTAAACACGTCCTGTTTCTTTTCCTTTCAATACAGTTTGGGAGGAAAGGGCAATCCAATAACCGGGACGGGAATAAACATCCACCGATATGACGGTTGCCGTATCGTTTACTACTATCTTTTCGATTTCCAACGATTCGGAAGTGCGTTTCCCATAGGTTGGGTATTCCACCTCACGATCCAAGGCCGAAGCCAAGCCAGGCCATAAACAACCCATCAGCACCAAGCCACAAATTAATAAATGCTTCATTTTTCAATTAGTTAAATAATGGCCAAATATAAATAAAATAATAACAATACAGGTACAAACCGGAAAGAAATAACTTTGTTCCGACTTGTACCTGTATAACGAAAATATCTGATATATATTAGTTCAATGCTTTTTCTATAGCCGTCATCAAATGATTGAACTCATCTTTGCTATACCCCATAGAAGCATAGACTATCGTTCCATTCTTATCTACCAAATAAGCGCGCGGAATAAATTGTTCTGCAAACAAAGAAAAGACCTCCCGCTTAGGATCAGGATACAAGGGGAAAGTAAATTTCTTCTTCTCATTATATGTTCTCAATTGCTCATCCGTATGTTCCCTACCAATTACCAACATCACAAAATCTTTATTATCCTTATATGTTGGCCATAACTTTTCCTGTACATCTGCTAATTCCGATTGACACGGACCGCACCAAGTAGCAAACAAACTTATGAGTACGACCTTTCCTTTTAAATCAGCCGTTGATATATCTCCATAAACAGAAGACTTCAATTGGAAGTCGGGTAACTTATCTCCTACCTTCAGTTCCGCCTTCTGAGCATTCACTGTCACTACTATGAGAAACATTAAAGATGTTATACCTAACTTTTTCATAAAAAATCATTTAATTAAGTTTATACAGAATAGGAAACAAAATCTTTAATTTTCAGTATCTTCATTTTTATTCGATATAACGTTCATTATTTATAAATAGCTTTTTTACCCGCCAACAAAGTATTCTTCATTAACGAAACAATCGTCATGGGACCTACGCCTCCCGGAACCGGAGTAATAAAGGAACATTTCGGAGCTACTTCGTCAAACTTCACATCACCCGTCAGCTTAAAGCCAGACTTCTTGGTAGCATCCGGCACACGAGTAGTACCTACATCAATTACTACCGCTCCTTCTTTCACCATTTCGGCTTTCACGAAATTAGGTTGACCCAATGCGGCAATAATAATATCTGCTTCCCGACATTCTTTTACCAAGTCGCGGCTACGACTATGGCACACTGTTACCGTAGCGTCTCCGGGATATGATTTCTGCATCATCAATGAAGCCATAGGCTTTCCCACAATATTGCTGCGTCCCAAAACGACGCATTTCTTACCGGAAGTCTCTATTTTGTAGCGTTTCAGCAACTCAAGGATTCCATTTGGTGTTGCCGATACATAACAAGGCAAACCTATAGACATGCGCCCCACATTTATAGGATGAAAGCCGTCTACATCTTTCCGGTAATCAATGGTTTCAATCACCTTTTGTTCCGAAATATGTTTAGGTAACGGTAATTGTACGATAAATCCGTCCACATCATCGTCTCCATTTAATTCCTCAACTTTGGCAAGCAGTTCCTCTTCCGTCACATCCGCTTCATAACGAATCAACGAAGATTTAAATCCACAAACTTCACAGGCTTTAACCTTAGCAGCTACATAAGTTTCACTTCCGCCATCATGTCCCACTAAGATAGCAGCCAGATGAGGACGTTTTCCTCCCTTAGCCACAATTTCAGCTACCTCTGCAGCAATTTCCTGCTTTACTTGTTCCGAAATAGCTTTTCCATCTATTAATTGCATACTCTACTATTTATTACTCATTATTTTATCTATTGTCCGAATCAGATTCCTCCTCTATATAATCCGTTTGGCAAATATAAAAGAAATCGAGCAGGCTACATAAGAAAAAGAGGAGAAAGTTTCATTTTCTCCTCTTTTATATATACACATTACAAACAGTCTGCAATTTAGCCTCAAGATTTCATTTTGGGCATTAATCTACCCATTTTGCTGCCTGTCACCATCTTCATCATTTTACGAGTCTGATCGAATTGTTTCAATAAACGGTTTACCTCCTGAATATTCGTTCCGCTACCTTTCGCAATACGGGCACGGCGCGAGCCATTTAAAATTTCCGGATTGGTACGTTCTTTCGGTGTCATAGAATAAATAATGGCTTCAATACTCTTGAATGCGTTATCGTCAATATCAATATCCTTTAAAGCCTTGCCTACTCCCGGAATCATAGAAGCTAATTCTTTTAAGTTACCCATCTTTTTAATTTGGGCAATTTGTGAAAGGAAATCATTGAAGTCGAACTGATTCTTCGCAATTCTCTTTTGCAAACGTTTCGCCTCTGCTTCATCATATTGTTCTTGTGCACGCTCTACCAACGATACGATATCACCCATACCAAGAATACGATCGGCCATACGAGAGGGGTGAAATACATCGAGTGCTTCGAGTTTCTCGCCTGTACCGATAAACTTGATAGGTTTATTCACTATCGTACGAATTGATAAAGCCGCACCGCCACGGGTGTCGCCGTCAAGCTTAGTTAATACCACACCGTTGAAATCAAGACGATCGTTGAATTCCTTTGCCGTATTTACCGCATCCTGACCAGTCATGGCATCAACAACAAATAAAGTTTCATCCGGATTGATCGCATTCTTGATGGCCTCTATTTCGTTCATCATCTGCTCGTCAACAGCCAAACGTCCAGCCGTATCGACAATAACCAAATCATATCCTTTTGCTTTAGCTTCTTTAATGGCATTCAGAGCTATCTCTACCGGATTCTTGCTATCCGGTTCGCTATACACCGGTACATTTATTTGTTGGCCCAACACTTTCAACTGTTCTACAGCTGCCGGACGGTACACATCACAAGCTACCAATAGAGGATTACGATGCTTCTTATTCTTAAGCATTTGAGCCAGCTTACCGGAAAAGGTCGTTTTACCCGAACCTTGCAAACCCGACATCAAAACAACAGCCGGACGACCGGTTAATTCCAATTCGGCCGTTTCGCCTCCCATCAGAGCCGTCAACTCATCATGTACGATCTTTACCAATAATTGGCTGGGTTTTACGGCGGTAAGCACATTTTGTCCCAACGCTTTTTCTTTTACGGTATCTGTAAAGTTCTTGGCTACCTTATAATTCACATCGGCATCCAACAATGCTTTACGCACATCTTTCAGCGTTTCAGCCACATTGATTTCGGTGATTTTTCCTTCACCTTTTAAAATCTTAAACGATCTCTCAAGTCTTTCACTTAAATTATCGAACATAATTATTTTTGCTTATTATTTCTATATCACAATTATTATAAGGTGCAAAAATACAAAAAAGCTTTGAGATAGCTCCTTTTGAGCGATACATTTTTTTAATCCGCCTATAGCCCTCCACAAAAAAAAGATTCAAAAGAAACCGTTTCGTATGAAACTTTTCTGTACCTTTGCCGCCGCAAACAACAAAAAATAATTGAATGAAAAAATCAAAACTTCTGATTAGCACAGCGTTGCTATTCGTTTCGGCCTCAACTTTTGCAGGGGGCATTCTCACCAACACAAACCAACACATTGCATTTCTTCGCAATCCAGCTCGGGATGCTTCGTTAGAAATTGACGCTGTTTATTCCAATCCGGCGGGTCTGGCTTTTCTAAAAGACGGATTCCATTTGTCACTCAATATCCAAAGTGCATACCAAACCAGAACTATTTGGTCTACTTTTGGCATGTTCCAATATCAAGGTCACCAAGATGGTACAAAAAAGTATGAAGGAAAAGCTTCGGCTCCGATTATTCCATCTTTCCAAGCAGCTTACAAAAAAGGAGACTGGACCATTTCCGGAAGTTTCGCCATTACGGGCGGGGGCGGCAAAGCAACATTCGATAATGGATTAGGCTCGTTCGATTCTCAGGTTATGGCTCTTATCTATAAACAAACTGCTGCCGCCTACGGACCGGAAAACGCGTTAACCCCGGATAAATATGGTATCAATTCCGCTATGACCGGGAAACAATTCATCTATGGAGCTCAATTGGGAGCTACTTATAAAATAAGCGAACACTGGGCTGCTTATGCCGGTTTCAGAATGAATTATGTATTCGATTCTTACTCGGGTTATCTGTATGCCGACATGCCTAACGGTACCACAACGCCGACCCGCCTTGCGGAATTGGAACTGGATTGTGACCAAACCGGATGGGGACTGACACCTATTATTGGCGTAGACTTTAAATATAACAAGCTGAATATTGGCGCTAAAATGGAGTTCAACACAAACCTGAATGTAGAAAACGAAACCAATAAATGTTCGGATATGCTAAAAGAGGCTTATGGAGACGGAGTGAATACTCCACACGATATCCCGGCAATGTTTTCCATCGGAGCTTCTTACGAAATATTGTCGTCATTACGCGTTTCCGGTGGCTTTCACTATTTCTTCGATAAAGATGCCAAGATGGCCGATTTATTGGATTTGGAAACGGGCACAACTACAGGAAGACAAAAATATTTAAGCCGAGGTACTCTAGAATATTTAGGTGGCATAGAGTATGATATCAACAAGATGATTCAGGTAAGCGCCGGCATTCAAAGTACAAATTACGGTATCACCGACAAATACATGACAGACCTGAGTTTTGTAACCAGCTCTTACTCCATCGGACTGGGCGCCGGTATCAACTTGTCTGAGGATATGAAACTGAATATTGCCTATTTTTGGACAAATTATGACAAATATACGAAAGAAACGGATAACTATAATGGTACAACGTCAGCAGGAAAAGATGTTTTTACACGTACCAACAAAGTATTCGGAGTAGGTTTGAATTATAGATTTTAAGAAAAGACATAGCAATACAGGGTATCCTCCCTGAAAAGAAAGGGTACAAGTTCACAAGCCATCTTCTTGTACTCTTTTTTTACCCCCCCCCAGTACACTTTTTAAAACTTCCTTCAATTGGGAAACGACTATAGGTTTAGTGATAAAACCAGAACATCCGGCTTCTAACGAACTCTGTTTGTCGGACTCAAAAGCATTAGCAGTCTGCATGACTACAGGAATCCTCGGATTAAACAAACGAATCTGCCGCAAAGCCTCCAGTCCGTCCATCTCAGGCATACGAATATCCATTAACACAACATCATAAGTTCCCTCTCTAACCATTTGCAAAGCTTCCAAGCCATTGATAGCCCGCATTATCTGATAATCGTTTTTCAATAGTAGTTGTAATAGCAAAAAAGAACTATCATCGTCTTCAGCTATCAATAACGCCGGTTTGTTTTTTATTATCATATTTGTTCATATCAATACAGCTTTGTCCCTAAAGCTTTTATCCCGAACACGAAGCGTGGAACTGCAATATATGATATTAGGGAAGTCGAATAAAGGCCAAAATGAAAAAAAGAGCTAAACAAGTGCAAATATAACAGTTGATATACTGCATTTTATGCGGTATCAGATTCGGGAACGACTTTTTAATTTGTCTTAATCCGTTGCAGGTTTCTTCGGGATATATGGGAACATTTACGGGAATTT